>NZ_JBICVJ010000002.1:0-603616 GCF_043198895.1 Streptomyces sp. NPDC048696
CCGCCGGGGGCCGCCCCGCCCGGGGGGCCCCCCCCCCCCGGCGGCCCCCCCCCCCCGGGCCCGCGGGCCCCCCCCCCCCCCGGGGGCCCCGGGGGGGGGCGGGGGGGGCTCCCCCCCCCCCCGGCCCCCCGCCGCAGCGATGAGTTTTCGCACCGGGCGAAGTCCTTCCTTCGTGACCGCGATCGCGGACGACCGGCTACGGAAGGACCCCCGGGAATGAGCACCACGGGCAGGACCACCCATCGCATAGACGTGCCCGGCGCACGCCTGCACTACGAAGTGCGCGGCTCGGGACCGCTGCTGCTGGTCATGGGGGCGCCGATGGACGCGGCGGCGTTCGCGCCGCTGGCCGAGGCGCTCGCGGACGACCACATGGTCGTCACCCACGACCCCCGGGGCATCTCGGGCAGCACCCTCACCGATCCCGAGCAGGACTCCACGCCCGAGCTGCGGGCCGACGACGTCGCAGCCCTCCTGGACGCTCTCGGCGCCGAGAGCGCCGATGTGTTCGGCAGCAGCGGCGGCGCGGTGACGGGCCTCGCGCTCGTCGCCCGGCATCCCGGACGGGTCCGCACCCTCGTCGCACACGAGCCTCCCCTGCTCGAACTGCTGCCCGACGCCGCTGTGCGGCGCGCCGAGACCGACGACATCGTGGCGACCTTCCACCGTGAGGGGCAGGCGGCGGCGTGGATGCGGTTCATGGCCAGTGCGGGATTCGACTCCGGCGGAGATGTCACCGGAGACGACGGCGCCCCCGCCACACCCCCGTTCGAGCCCACGCCGCAGGACATCGCCAACGGCGCCCACTTCTTCGCCCATGAACTGCGCGGCACCACCCGCCATCTGCCGGACATCGCCGCGCTGACCGCGGGCCCGGCCCGGGTCGTCGTCGGCATCGGCGCCGACTCCCGTGCCCTGGTCACGTATCGGACCTCCATCGCGCTGGCCGAGCTCATCGGCACGCCGCCGGTCGAGTTTCCCGGCGACCACGGGGGCTTCGTCGGCCGGCCGAAGGAGTTCGCCGAGGTGCTGCGGCAGGTGCTGGCGGGGAACTGAGGGGCGAGGCGGCGGGCGGTGCCGCCACGCGCGGCGTCCGTGCGCCGGGACCCGTGCGCCGGCCCGGTCGGCAGGGGACTTCGTGTGTCCGTCGGCCGGGCGTGGGGGCTCCGGACCGGAGTGCGGTGTATCCAGGAGTCATGGATCTTCGGGCAGTGCGCACGGATCAGCACCCTTACCACCCGCTGCGCCATGCGTTGCTGGTGGCACCGTTCGCGTTGATCGCTCTGGTATCGGTGGTGGACGTCCTCGCGCCGCCCGATGTCCATCTGGGGCCGTTCCTGGCGACCGCCCCGGCCATCACCGCGTCGTTCGCCGGTCCCCGCACCACCGGCCTCGTCGGTGCGGTCGCCGTCCTGGCCCAGGTGGTGGTCGCGATGGCGCGCGGCAGCGTCACCGATCTCAACCACTCGATCCAGATCGTCTCGCTGATCCTGATCTCGGTCTTCGTGACGCTCTTCGCCCATCTGCGCGAGGTGCACGAGCGGCAGATGATCCAGCTGCGTTACGTGGCCGAGGCGGCACAGCAGGTGGTGCTGCGCCCGCTGCGCGAACGGATCGGCCCGTTGCGCATGGCGTCCATGTATCTGTCCGCCGAGGCGGAGGCGCAGATCGGCGGCGATCTGTACGCCGCCGCGCGTACGACGCTGAGCACCCGGCTGATCATCGGCGACGTACGCGGCAAGGGGATGGAGGCCGTGGGGGACGCCGCCGTCGTGCTCGGCACGTTCCGGGCCGCCGCCCATCAAGAAGCGGAGCTGTCCGGCCTGGTCTCCTATCTGGAGGGCGCCGTCTGCCCGGACCTGGCCGACACCGGCCCGCACGGCGACGAAGTCGACGACCGGGCCGAGGCGTTCATCACCGCCGCCGTGCTCGACATCCCCGATCGCGAACCGGTACTCCGCCTCATCAACTGCGGCCATCCCCCGCCGCTGCTCCTGCGCGACGGCCGCGTCATCTCCTTGGACGTGACCCAGCCGGCGCCACCGCTGGGCCTCGCGGGCCTGGCGGAACCCGCCCTCGTCGCGGAGAGGTTCGCCTTCGAGCCGGGCGACATCATGCTCCTCTACACCGACGGCGTCATCGAGGCGCGGGACGGGACCGGCGCGTTCTACCCCCTGCCGGAGCGCCTTGCCGCCTGGTCGGGCACGAGCCCCGCGTCGCTGCTGCGCCACCTCCGCGACGACCTGATCGCCCATGCGGCGGGCCGCAGACTCGGCGACGACGCGGCGATGGTGGCGATCGAACGACTGCGCTGAGCCCGGGCGCGGGCACCGCGTCGCTCACCGTCGGATCCACCACCACCGTCACACCGCGCACCACCGTTGAGTGGTCTGCGAGTTGCAGGAAACGCGGCGTGCCCGCGGCCTCTGTGGGCCGCGGGCACGCCGGGCGGGATCAGCGGTGGTGGTGACGCAGGTGGTGGCCACCGAGGTTCCAGGACGCGGTGTCCAGGATCCGGCCGCGGTCGTTGCGCAGGGTGGCGGTGTCGTGGTTGTTGCCCCAGACGTAGTGGTGACGGTCCTGGTAGACGTCGTGACGCGAGTCGCGGCCGACGCCGCTGTGGACCTTGACGGCGGAGTGGCCCTGGAGGAGCAGACCGTGGAAGCGGTAGCGGGTGCCGTCGCTCGCGGTGAGCGTGAAGCCGCGCAGCTGGACCGCGCGGTGGCCGGTGTTCTTCACCTCCACCCACTCGCCGTTGAGGCTCCGGTTGGAACGGTCGTCACGGCCGGGGCTGTTGTACTGCACCTTGCCGATCACCACGGCCGAGCGCGGGGCGTGCCGGTGGGGGCCGGCGGCGACGGCCGGCAGCGCCGCGGCCCCGACCAGGGTGCCGGAGGCGACGAGGGTGGCGATGATGCGGCGGCTGGTGCGCGAAACAGACATGTGCGTGCCTTCTCAAGGACAAGCCCCCAACGACCCTGTTCGGGCCGGGTGATGGGGCGGGCCAGGTTCCCGGCTGGTGCCGAGGACCACACTCTCGCCCGCCGCCGAGCCGTCGACGGCGTTGAACCGACCCGCTTTACAGATTCAGGACATTTCCGTAACTCTTGCTTATGCCGGGAATCAACCTGAAGATGCACCTTCCGTACGGAAAACACGGCCCTCGGGCTCCCCGAGCGGCCCGCACCGCGACGGACCTTCTGTAACGACGCGACCCCGGCGACAGCGCAACGCGTCACGCATCGAACGTGTCACGCCTTGAACGGTGTCACGCCTTGACTGCCGTGGTCACCACCAGCGGCGGCCGCGACCGCTCGGCGGCCCAGTCACGGCTGCGCACATGGCCGGGATCGGCCACGCCCACCGCCTCGTCGGGCGTCGGGTGGTGCTGCCCCACCTCGGTGAAGCCGACCCGTTCGAGGAGCGGCGGGAACACCCCGACGGGCCACGCGTAGTTGCGTACGGACTGCCAGGTCCCGTCGGTGCGGCGCAGCCGCACGGTCAGCGGCTCGCCCGGCCGGTAGGTGACGCCCGGCTCCCCCACCTTCAACGAGGCGTACTCGATGCCGGCGCAGGACGGGTCGGTGGAGAGCAGCGCGAGCGGGGCCCCGGGGCGCAGCAGCCGGTGGATCTCGCCGAACACCTCCAGGAGGGTCGCCTCGTCGGGCAGCGACGCCAGCACGTGGTTGCACATCGCCGCGTCCGCGCACGCGTCCGGCAGCTCACCCACCCGGCCGTCGGCCACCAGGTGGTACTCGGCGTCGGGCGTGCCCTGATCGCGGGCCAGGATGAGCATGTCCGGGGAGGCGTCCACACCGATGATGCGCATGCCGAGCGCCCGCGCCGCCTCATCGGCCACCTGCCCCGGCCCACAGCCGAAGTCCAGCAGAACACCGCCCTCACGGCTCCCCCGCGCCACCGCACGGAACACGAACGGGTAGCCGAGCAGCCAGTCGCTCGCCGCGTCCACCGCCGCGAACGCCTCGGCGCCGTCGTGTCCCGCCCAGGCCCGGCCCGGCTCGGGGAAGGACCGCTCACCTGCTCGTTCCTGCGGCATCGTCTGGTCCTGTCTCTGGGATGCGTGACCGGCACGGGCGGGTGCGCACCCGGCACGGGCCTCCCATCATCGACTCCGCCCCGGCGCATCGCACGCCGCCGCCCCGGGCCGCATCCGTACCCGCTCAGCCCACCGCCGCCGTCCGGCGTTCCAGTCGGGCCACATAGCCGCGCAGCCCCAGCGAGAAGGCCCAGGCCGCCACGAACAGCCCCGTCGCGATGGCCAGGGTGCACCAGCGCAGATCGTTCGAGACCACGAAGCCGGGGCCGAACCCGGGGTGCGCGGAGTGCAGCAGGACGTGGAAGAACAGGGTCAGGGCGATCAGATACAGGCCGTACCAGGCGGGCCTGCTCCAGCGCTTGAGCGCGTGTCCGTCCATGCCGGCCAGCGGGAGCATCCCGAAGACCACGACCTCGATACCGCCGACGACTATCAGGCAGACCGTGTACGCCAGGAGGTACGGCGCGGTTCCGGGCGCGGCGGTGCGTCCGCGCTCGATCAGTGGCGCGCCCACGGCCCACACGAGCAGTGCCGCGCTGAGGACGCAGATCCCGCCGATCATCACCGCCTGCCCCTTGGGCATGGCGTGGTACGGGCGGTGCCCCGGCGGCACGGCGCCGAGCACCATGTAGACCGCCACCAGGCCGTAGACGTACGGCACCGGGAACGCCAGGCCACGGGAGAGCGCGGCCATCAGCACCGCCAGGACGAGGCCCGCCGGAACCACCCGCAGCTCGGCCGGCACTCCGCCCCGGCCGGGCCGCAGCAGGGAGTCCTTGGTCTTCTCGTACGTCACGAGGATCAGCAGCGTGCCCACCGCCGCTCCCAGTGCCTTGGTCAGGGTGGACACGCCCCAGTGAGCCGTCGCGTCGGCCCAGACGACGAGGACCCCGCCGAGGGCGGCGAAGGCGCCCATCCGCACCCAGCCGGGCAACCGGGCCGCCCTGTCCCGCACCTGGCGTCGCCTCCGGCGCTGACGCCACCATCGGCCCACCGCGTTCTCCGCCAGCTGCGCGGGGAACGCCTTCTCCAGCAGCAGCACGAGCAGCAGGAACCACAGGGCCATGCCCACCGACCCCGCCACATCCCGCAGCGCCCAGGAGATCTCGGCAGGCGTCCGCACGCTCCCCACCAGCCCGGCCGGGCGGTCGTGCCGGACATCGGGACGCGGTTTCGTACCGCCGCCGGTGCCGTTGCCGTCGCCCTTGCCGTTGCCCTTGTCGGGTCCGGGTGTGCGCGAAGGGTCCCCGGGCGGCGGAATCGCATGGTTGTCCGAGGCGGTGGGAGAGGGATCCGACGCAGCGGGGTGAGAGGGATCCGGCCTGGTGAAGGCGGGCGGGGTCGGTATGACCCCGGGAGCGGTGACCCCGGGGATGAAGGGGTTGGGCAGGAAGCCGGTGCCGCCTCCCTGCGGCGGGGACCCCGCCGAGCCACCGGGCGGCGGGTTGACGGGGGGCGGTGAGACGGGTGGTGGAGAAACTGGCGGCGGAGAAACAGGTGGTGGGGAAACAGGTGGTGGGGAGACGGGAGGTGGGGAGACGGGAGGTGGAACGACGGGTGGCTGGGTCACGGTGAACGTCCGCGCCACCGCGATGCCTGCCGCCGCCACGGAACGAGTACCCGGCGCGGCTGCCGCACAGCTCACCGTCACCTGGTGGGTCCCGGCTGTCGTATCGGGCGGCACGGTGAACGACGTGGTGAGCGTGCCGTCGGCGGCGGGAGTGGCTTCGGCGTCCGGCAGCGTCGTCCCGTCCCACGAAACACGGGCCGCGCCGGCGCACAGGAATCCCTTGCCCGACACTCCCACCGGTGTTTTCGGCTCACCGCGGTCGGGGTTCAGGGCGAAGGCGGGATCCACGTGTGGCGGATTCGGGGCCACCACCTCGTAGGTCGCTTCCTTGGTGATGTCAGGGCTCCCGTTGCAGGTCGCGATCACTGTGTGAACGCCCGGAGCGGCATCCTTCGCCACCTTGACCTGCTGTGAGAACCCGCTGGAGTTGTCGGTCACCACCGAGATCGGTGCGGGTACGTCTCCGGTCAGTGTGACCGTGCCCACGTCCCAGGCGTAGCAGGTGAAGTACCTTCCGGAAACGGTCACATACGTGTCCTTGCCCTGCTCCACCGTCTTCGGACTCACCGACAGCATGGGCGTCGCCGGATTGCGGGGCGGCCGGGTCGACTTGTGCGGGTTGGCCTGCGGCGGCGGCAGTACCGGACCCGGTGACGGTGGCCTGGGCGATGGCGCCATCGCCAGGCTCGGCCCCGACGCACAGACCAGCAGCGCCACCACCAGCGCCACGACCGGCAGCCCCCTCATCCGTAACCTGATGCGCACAGCCGTCCCCCTCGTCCCCCCGCGGCCTCCCCGGACCGCCCCCATTCGGGTGTACTTCTCAGACGAACGGGCCCCGCGCCCTCGTTTCCGGTGCACGCGGCGCATCGGAGCGTGCCCCGGCAACGCGCGCGCCCCGTGCGCCCCCACGCCTACACCCCCCGGGCCAGGCACTTAGCACCGGAGCAGTTCCGGCCAGAGTCACCAACGGAAAGGTGAGGCTTGGCAAACCGAAGCCGCCAGGAGCATCGGCCGGTTCACACGCACAGGAAGTACTCCGGCACACCGACACGGGATGGCGTGCGAGGGGCGATCATTCCCTCAACTGCCTTCATACTCACCGGAGTTCACACCACACCCTCGTACGCATCCCAGCGTCCCGCACACACCAGGACCGACGATCGGCGTTGTGTGTCCGGGGGGTTGGCGGGGGTACATCGGCCCGCCAACGTGTGAAACTTATGCGCACTCACCTGTGCTGTTGCCGCAGAGATGGGTAGCATCCGGCGGCAACATCCAGCACGAAGAAAGCGAACTCTCATGGCGGACGAGCCGGACACCACCACTCTCAAGGACCAGTACGCGGCACGTGTGGCCGCCGACCTGGAAGCCAACCAGCAGGACCAGGCACGCATCCGCGCGGAACTCGACACACTCCAGACCCAACTCCAGGACCTGGAGCAGGACCACGGTCTGCTGCAGACCATGCGGAGCACCCTCAGCGACACCACCACCGCACCCACGACGGCGACACCTCGTAAGCAGGGTGCGGCGAAGACGGCGGCGCAGTCCGCGCCGAAGACCCCGGCGAAGACGGCGAAGGCCTCGGCGAAGACGCCCACCGCGGCCACCCCCGCCCCGGCTGCCGCCGCCACCGCCGCATCGGCATCGGCCGCCGCACCCGCCCCCGCCCGGGCGGCCGTGCCCAAGCCGCGGGAACAGAAGGCGGATACCAAGGCGGGCAAGACGGCCAAGAGCACCAAGGCCGCCAAGAGCGTCAAGAAGACGGCCGCGCCGGCCAAGGACACGGCCCGCTCCGGCGCGGAGAGCGGCGGTCCCACCCTGCGCGAGCTGGTCCTCGGCCTCTTCGCGGACCACAAGGAGCCCCGCACCGTCGCGGACATCGTCGGCGAACTGGCCACGGCCCACCCGGACCGCACCACCAGCTCGCAGGTCGTGCGCAACACCCTGGAGGCGCTCGTCGCCAAGGGCGACCTGGAGCGGGAGCGCAGGCAGGGTTCGGTGTTCTACACCGCGCCCCAGCGCGACGCCGTCACCGAGCGGGCTCAGGCACCTGCCCCCGGCGCCAAGGCCGACACCACCGCGGCCGCTCCCGTGGAGGCGTGACACCACACACCGCGACCGGCGGGCGGGGCGACCGCAACTGCCGTCACCCCGCCCGCCGGTGACGGATTCACCCCCGCCCGCCGCCACCGTTGGGCGCCGGGACCGAGGTCGAGGGCGAGGTCGGTGCGGCCGATCCGTCGCCCGCGCCTCCACCGCCTACATCACCCGCGCCACCTGCGTCACCGGCGCCGCCTCCCCCGCCTCCGGCGCCCGCGCCGCCCCCGCCGATCGTGGCTCCCGTGGCGGCCAGCGCGGCGGTGACCGGCTGGAAGAACGTCTCACCCCCCGCCTTGCAGTCGCCGCTGCCGCCGGACGTCAGGCCGACCGCGCTCCCGTCGGCGGTGAAGAGGCTGCCGCCGCTGTCGCCCGGCTCGGCGCAGACGTTGGTCTGGATGAGCCCGGTGACGGTGCCTTCGGGGTAGTTGACCGTGGCGTCGAGGCCGGTGACCGTGCCGTCGTGGAGCCCGGTGGTGCTGCCCATGCGCAGGACGCGCAGTCCCACCGACGCGTCGGCGGCACGGTTGATCTGCACCGCCCGTCCCCCGCCCGTGTTGACCGTACTGGGTGCCTTCGTGGCCGGGTTGTCGTAAGTGAGCAGGGAGAAGTCCGCGTTGCCGGGGAAGGTGGCCTTCTGGACGGTCGCGGCGGGTGCGCCGTTCGCGCTCAGCGACCACTGCCGAGCCGCGACACCGCAGTGGCCCGCTGTCAGGAAACCGGGACGGCCGTCCTGCGTCTTGACGTTGAAGCCGAGCGAACACCGCGCCCCGCCACCGAAAATGGCGTCCCCGCCCGCGGCGAAGGGTGTGAACCGCCCACCGGATTTGCGGATCTGCGCCATGTCACCGCCGAGCGCTCTGACGGCCTTCTCCAGTCGGGTCAACTGCCCGCCCTTGACCGTCCGGTCCGCCGAGACGACGATGCGGTTGGTCCGGGGGTCCACCGCCCACGCGGTGCCCGGGATGGTCGCGGTGCGGGCCAGGGTGTGCGCCGCGGAACGCAGGTCGGCCGCGCTGTTGCGGACCGCACGCGGTATCGCTCCGGCCTTCTTCACCTGCGCGTTCGCCCGGTCGTCGGCGCCGCCGACGACGTTCACGACGACCTGTTGCCTACCGGCGTCGAAGTACGCCCCCGCGAAGGCGTCGCCGAGTTGCCTGGCCAGACCGTCGACCAGCGCCGACGCCGACGCGGCGGTCGCCTTGCCGGATGCGGGCGCGGCCGCGGCCCCGGCGTCGGGCGGGGGTTCGGCCTGGGCCTGGGACGCGTTCGCGTGCGGGATCAGTACGGCCGCCGCGATGAGGCCCGCGGCCCCGGCTCCCGCCAACGCGACCCGCCGCTTGGGTATCCGCCTGTGAGTCAACTCGCCGCCTCCTGGGATGAGTTACGTAGCCGATCGAAACCGACCGAAGGTGTGCGCCTCTAGGTACGCATGTGATGGGTGTTGCGTTCATTGCCGTTGCAAAAGATTCCGGAACGGCTGCCGCCTCACGCCACCTCCACCCCGCCCATCCGCCTTCTCAGGCTGCGCAGTTCGTACTCGCTGAGCCCGCCCCACACCCCGCGCTTCTCGCCGTTCGTCAACGCCCAGTGCAGGCAGGCCCGGGTGACCGGGCACTGTCGGCAGACCGCCTTGGCGTCCGCGAGCTGCTGCTCCGCGAGCCGCCTGCTGTAGGTGGGGAAGAACAACTCCGGATCCGCCGTGCTGCAGGCCGCACGCTCTCGCCAGTTCACAAGAAGATTCCCTTCTCGTCGACAAGTGATCGGGATCGACCGGGTCAGGGACGCCTCGGATCAACTGCCGTTGGATCCCGGCTCCCTGCTCCTCGACCCCTACCGCGTTGTTACGTCGGGCATCGACCGACCGTTCAACGTCCGCGGGCCCCGATCCCGTACGAGCGACACCACCGTGCGACGAGCCGGGGTTCAGGGCCGGGCGAACACACCGATCCCGTTGGCCACAGAACGCTCGAAACTTCCCGGCGGCCGATTGCGTACGACGACGTGCCGCCCGCCCGGAACACGGGTGGCCAGGGTGGACGAGCCGCCGCCGTCCAGGTTGACCGCGTCCTCGGCGCCGATGTCCCGCATGAGGCGGGCGAGTTCGGCGAGGGTCAGGCCCGCGTCGTTCTCGGCCGCGCCGTTCAGGGCGAGGAGGTAGAGGCGTTTGCCCTGGGCGCCGATGCCCGCGCCGGTGCGCGTGGCGGCCGTGGCGTCGTCGAGCCCGTCCAGGGGGCTGCGCCCCCGCAGCACCGGCAGACCGCCCACCGCGAACGTCAACGGCCCTCTGCGGCCGCGCAGCTGGTGTGCGAGGCCCACGCGCGCGTGGCTGCCCAGCGCGCGCAGAGCACGCGCGCCCTTCTCGCGCCCCACCAGAACGAACGTGTCGGCCGGAATCGGTCCCCGCCCCAGCGTGGTCGACGTCTTGACGACCTTGCCCCGACGCACGGTCACCTCGTAGGTGTCGTCGGTGCACGGCGCACCCCGCGCGCTGTCCGTACCGCAGGCGGCGCGCGCCCGGGAAGCGGATCCCCACTTCGTGGTGAAGGCGCCCACTCCGCCCACCGGCAGGGCGTACTGGTTGAACCCGTCCAGCCTCAGCTCGCCCTGGTCGGTCTCGACACTTCCCAGGAGGCGGAGCTGGTCCACGTACGCGGTCCGCCCGGTGGTGATGCCGAGGACGTCCCGGGCGCTGGTGCCGGGCGGCAGGGAGGGGCCGAAGCGCTGGCCGTCGGGCACGGCGGCCTTGAGTTCGCGGCCCGAGGCGATGGCGGGACCCACCGAGGCGCCGGTGACCTCGACACCGGGATGCTGGGCCTCGCTTATGTCGAAGAAGTCCCCGTTGACGGCCGCGACCGCGTCCCGCGCGTCGGCCATGGCGGACACCCGGGCCCGCGCGGCCACCGCGCCCGGGGTCAGCAGGTCCACCCTGACCCGGGGGTTGCGCAGATCGACCACGACCAGGTGTCCGTGGGTCGCCCCGTGGGACGCCGTGACGGTGAAGCTCCGGTAGAACACACCGGGGCCGATCGGCACCGTACGGCCGTACGCCACGGCGGGGGCGCTCTGGGCCGCCCCGGGCGCGAGCACGCCGGTACCGACCACCATCCCCGCCGCGGCGACCACGGTCACCGCACCACGCACCCACCGCAGGGGCCACCCCATAGCGCCTCGTCTCCTGGGACCACTCCCGGACCGGCAGCGTAGCGAGACTCGGAGCCGCTGAACGGCAGGCTCGACACGTTGGCCAAGAACAGTCCCGGCGCTCGGCGACGGTCTGCGGGGCGTATGGGGTACGAGTGCTGACGACCACTCAGAGAGTCGTCTGTGGGACTACTTGTGAGACTACTCGGCGACCCGCAGGACGATCTTGCCCCGGGTGCGGCCCCCGGCCACCCGGACGTGCGCCTCGGCGGCCCGCTCCAGCGGGAGCACGTCGGCCACCTCGACCTTGATCGCACCGGCGTCGACGAGTCCGGCGAGCGTGGTCAGGGCGGTGCCGTCCGGCTCCACCAGGTAGGGCCGGGCCCGTACTCCCGCCGCGGCCGCCTTCTCGGCGAGGTCGTCCGACACTCCGGACGGGACCGCGACCAGCAGTCCTCCCGGGCGCAGCACCGCGAGGGAGCGCGTGCTGGTGGCGTCGATCTCGTCGCCGACGAGGTCGACCACCACGTCCACGCCGGAGAGCTCCTCCTCGAAGCGGGTGGCGGTGTAGTCGACGACCTCGTCCGCCCCCAGCTCGCGCAGCCACGCGTGCTTGGCGGCGCTGGCGGTGGCGATGACGTACGCGCCGAGGTGCTTGGCGATCTGGACGGCGAAGTGCCCGACGCCACCGGCCGCGGCGTGGACCAGGACGCGGTCGCCGGGGCGCACGTCGGCGGTGTCCACCAGGATCTGCCAGGCGGTGAGAGCCGCGAGCGGGACGGCGGCGGCCTCGTCGTGAGTCAGCGTGGCGGGCTTGCGGGCGAACTGGCGGGCCGGGGCCGTGACGTACTCGGCGTAGCCGCCGGCCGCGCGGGGAAACCACGGCATCCCGTACACCTCGTCGCCGACGGCCAGGGTGTGCACACCGAAGCCGACCTCCTCGACGACCCCGGAGACGTCCCACCCGAGGACGAACGGCGGCTCCCCGAGGACCCCCGCCATGGCGCCGCCGCCGCGCGTCTTCACATCGACCGGGTTGACCCCGGCGGACACGACGCGGACCAGCACCTCGGTGGGCAGCGGCACGGGGCGCGGCACCTCGGTGAGATGCAGGACCTCGGGTCCGCCGAAGGTCTGCTGGGTGACGGCGCGCATGGTGGGTGTGGTGGGTGTGACGGCGGACACAGGTGACTCCTCGATGGCTCCGGCGGACGCTGACCCCGCCGTGATCTGTGCCGCAAAGCTACGTTCCGGATAGTAGTAACCTGCAAGGGCACCTACTATCTTTTGGGTAGCATCACAGCTCACGAACCCGTGACCGGCCACCGACTCCGACCGAGGATGTTCCCGTATGGGCAGGACCTGCGACACCGGCAGCCACGACAAGCACGACGTCTACGCGGCCCTGTGTCCGTGCCGGAACGTGCTCGACCTGTTGGCCAACAAGTGGAGCGCCCTCGCGATCGGCGCGATGGAGGACGGCCCGGTGCGCTTCGGAGCGCTCCAGCGGGTCCTTGAGGGCGTCAGCCCCAAGGTGCTCACGCAGACGCTGCGGCGCCTCGAAGAGGCCGGGCTGGTGTCCCGTACGGTCTACCCCGCCGTCCCGCCGCACGTCGAATACGCCCTCACCGAGCTGGGCCAGAGCGCCGCCGAGCCGCTGGCGCAGATGCGGAACTGGGCCGAGCGGAACATGGATCTGCTCTACGCCGGCGAGTGACCGACGGGGGCACGCACCCCGGGGCCCGGCCCCTGCCCCCGCCCGCCCGCCGCAACGCTCACAGCTCGATCGTCTACAGTCATGTAGACGTTGGCCCGGTCGGTCGCGCCTGCCCGGGCCGGGCGGGCTCAACCATGCCCGGACGACGCACAGTTGCGGACATCGGCGCAGCGGCGCCGGAAGGGCGGGAACGAGCATGACACAGCCGGGCGGCGCGGCGACCAGGCCGGTACGAGAAGGACGGCACCGGGGAGCGGTGCCCGGCCCGGGCGCCGGCCCGGCTCTGAGCAAGGTTCCGGAGGTCACCGCCCTGTTCTGGGTGGTGAAGGTGCTCACCACGGGCGTGGGCGAGACCGCGTCCGACTACCTGGGCCGCACACTGGGCCCCATACCCGCGGGCGCCCTGGGCCTCGGCGGCCTGGTGGCCCTGCTCACCCTGCAGTTCCGCGCGACGCGGTACCGGCCGTGGACCTACTGGTCGGCGATCGTGATGGTCAGCGTGTTCGGCACCATGGCCGCCGACGTCATCCACGTCGTGGCCGGTATCCCCTACGCGGTGTCGGCGGTGGCCTTCTCGCTCGCGCTGGCCGCGATCCTGACCGCCTGGTACGTCAGCGAGGGCACGCTGTCCATCCACAGCATCCGCACGTCCCGCCGCGAGACGTTCTACTGGGCGACCGTCCTGACCACCTTCGCGCTCGGCACGGCGGTGGGCGACCTCACCGCCGGCACGCTTGACCTGGGCTACTTCCCGTCCGGCGTCCTGTTCGCCGCCCTCATCGCGGTCCCGGCCCTCGCCGGACGCTTCCTCGGGCTCAACGCGGTGGCCGCGTTCTGGTGGGCGTACGTCCTGACCCGCCCGCTCGGTGCCTCGTTCGCCGACTGGATGGGCGTCCCCACCACCCGCCACGGCCTCGGCTGGGGCACCGGTCCGGTCACCCTGGCGCTCATCGTCCCGATCGCCCTGCTCATCGGCTACCTGGCGAGCACCCACAAGCGCCAGTCGCTCCAGGCGGCTTGAGCCTCCGCGAGGACGCTCCCCCACGAACAGCAAGCGACCCGCTCGTCCGTCGGACGAGCGGGTCGCTTGTCTCACTACGAGATCACTGGTCGCGCAGCGGGCCCGGGGCCTCCGTGAGGCGCAGGCAGCGGTGGTTGCCCGCCATGTTGCGCCAGGCCCACTTGAGCGCGTCGCGGGTGTTCGGGCCGTAGACACCGTCGGCGTCGAGGCCGAGCTTGCCCTGCACCCGCCGCAGCGCGGACTCGGTGCTCGGGCCGAACTGGCCGTCGAAACCGCCGGTGTTCTCGCCGTAGCACTGGTTGAGGGTGATCTGGAGCTCGTAGACGGCGTCGTTGGACGCGCCGCGGCGCAGCGAGCAGAAGTTGGTGCCGCGGTTGCCGGCGGTCGGAACGTCGGTGTAGTAACCGGCCGTGTCGTAGTACTTGGTCGAGGCACTGCAACCGGTGGAGGCCTGCGCCGCCGGGCTGACCGTGATCATGCCGACGGTGACGGCGGCGACCGCGCCGAGGCATGCCAAAGTACGCTTCATCTAGGTAACTCCCCCGAAAAGATGGTGAACCGTGCCGCAACTCAGATGGCGGCCAAATGAAATTTATCAGACCTCTACGGGCACTTGATCACTTCGCCAACGGCTGCCATGGCTCCTGAAGTTCACCGGCGGGCACCGCTCCCGGATCCGCCACCTAGCCGGACCTGGTGAAAGTGCCCAGGCCGGTGCGGTCGAGGTATTCCACCCGGACCGTGTTGTCCTTGAAGGTGACCCCGGTGCGCCCCACCGCGTTCTCGCCGGTGGTCTCGAAGCTGAAGACGTCACCGCTGTAGTGGGTCAGCGGGAACCGCATGTGCCGCGGCCCGAGTTCGGCGACCAGGCCCGAGGCCGACTCGGTGACGGTGAGGCGGCCGTAGTACGCGTTGTCATAGGCGCCGGTGTACGCGCCGGCGGTGCGTGCGGGCTTCGCGTCGGCCGGCGGATGGGCGTAATCGGTGCTGGAGCGGCCCTCGCTCAGCTGCTTGTGAAGCACTCCGCCGATGAGCGGCAGCCAGTCCCGTGTCGGCTTGCCGAACTGCGCGATGTCGAAGAAGTCCTGCGCCACGGTCTCCGGCACACCGATGGGCGCGGCGTTGGTGAGCACCACGATGCCGAGTTGTTCGGCGGGGAGCATGGTCACACTGGTCGCGGCGCCGAGCTCGAAGGCGCCGGAGTGGCTGAGCCGCAGCCGGCCGCTCTCGTCGTAGCCGACGTTCCAGCCGAGGCCGTAGAAACCGGCGCGGTCGGTGGGCGCGGCCGGGGGCTGCGAGACGATCTGCGGAAGGTGCGTCGGGGCCAGGCCCGCCGCGTCGATGATCTGCTTTCCGTCGAGCTTGCCGTTCGCCAGCTGGAGGCGCAGCCAGCGGGACATGTCGCGGGCCGTGGAGTTGACGCCACCGGCCGGCGACTGGGCATCGGCGTCCCGGACGAACCGGGCGCTCCAGGTGCCGTCGGCGTTCTTGACGTGGGTGACGGCCTTGTTCTTGGCCTTCTCGAAGTCGGCGAAGCGCGAGCTCGTGGACTTCATACCGGCGGGCTTGTACAGCGTGTCCTCGCTCAGCTTCTCCCAGCTGACGCCCTTGGCCCGGGCGACGGCCTCCGCGGCCGCCGTGAGGCCGAAGTTGGTGTACGCGTAACTCGCGCGGAACGGCGTCAGCGGCTCGAACCGCAGATGGTCCAGGATGTACGCGCGGTCGTAGCCCAGGTCCTCCAGCAGATCGCCCGCGTGGTCCGGCAGTCCGCTGCGGTGCGCGAAGAGGTCCGCGACGGTGACGTGCGAACTCACCCAGGGGTCCTTCAGCGCGAAGCCCGGCAACAGCCCACCGACCGGGGTGTCCCAGCCGGTCTTGCCGTTCCCGTCCGCGCCCACCGATCCGGCGATCACCGTGGAGGCGACGGGTTTCGACACCGAGGCGATCTCGAAGACGGTGTCGGGGTCCACCGCGCCCCGCTCACCGACGTGCCGGTCGCCGAAGCCCTTGAGGTGGACGACCCGGTCCTTGTGGACCACAGCGACGGCGACGCCCGGCACTCCCGTACGTTTCATGACGGCTGACACGACCGAGTCGAGCTGTCCGACGGCCTTGTTCACCTCGTCGTCGGTGAGCTGCGGAGCCGGTGGCGGCGGGCCGGACGCGGAGGGGCCCGCGGCGCCCGCGCCCGTTCCGCTCGCCCCGGCCAGCAGGGCCGCCAGGGCGCAGACGGTGAGCGCACGGCTGCGACGCGGTCGCATGCGCGGTACGGCATGCATACCTTTCATTGAACACCCGTGCTACGGCGCTGTCGCGCGGTGTCCGTCCCCGGGCGGGCGGTGCGCTTGAATGATCTCGTCGAGTCCCCGGGAAGGAACAGAACTGCGGTGCGTGTACTACAGGGCATCACGGGTGCCGTCATCGTCCTGGGTATCTTCTCCTCGGTGCTGCGGACGCTGGTCATCCCCCGGCCGACGCGTTCCGGCTTCACCCACATCGTGCAGCGCCTGGTCCACCGGCCGTTCCAGCTCGTCGCCGACCGGCTGCCGTATGCCGAGGCGAAGGACCGCATACTGGCCCCGGTGGCGCCGCTGTCCATCGTCGTGACGCTGATGGGCTGGCTCGCCTGCTTCATGGTGGGTTACGCGCTCCTTGAGGCGGCGGTCAGCGACCTTCCCGTCAGGGACGCGATGGTCGAGTCCGGCTCCTCGCTCTTCACCCTCGGCTTCGCCAGCGGCACCCGCGTCACGCTCAATGTCATCGACTTCTGCGCCGCCGCCACCGGCCCCGTGGTGATCGGCCTCCAGGTGGGGTATCTGCCCACCCTCTACGGCGCCTACCAGCGCCGCGAGACCGAGGTGACGCTCCTTCAGGCCCGCGCGGGCAGCCCGCCGTGGGGCCCGGAGATCCTGGCCCGCTACGCCCAGGTGGAGATGCTGCACAGCCTCACCGAGCTGTTCCGCAACTGGGAGCGGTGGAGCGCCGAGGTGAGCGAGAGCCACACCACCTACCCGGTCCTGCTGCACTTCCGCTCCCCCAAGGCGAGCCGCAACTGGCTGATCGCCCTGCTGTCGGTGATGGACGCGGCGGCGCTGCGCCTGGCCTTCAACCCCTCGCAGCCGCAGCCCGAGGTGCGGATGGCCCTGCGGGCCGGGTTCGTGTGCCTGCGCGACATCGCCGATATGCGCGGCATCCCGTACGACCGCGACCCGCATCCGGACGACCCCGTCCAGCTCACCTACGAGGACTTCCTGCACGGTGTGGCGCGCATGGCCGACCAGGGGTATCCGATGGAGCGCACGCCCCAGGAGGCGTGGCCGCACTTCCGTGGCTGGCGGGTCAACTACGAGCAGTTGGCGTACTGGCTCGCGCGGGACATCGACGCCGTGCCCGCCCCCTGGTCCGGCCCGCGCCGCACCTCCGTGGCCATCCGTACGCCGGTCACCCCCGTCGACCGACGCCCGGTCGGCTGAACCCGCTCACATCACCGGGCGCACCCCGTCGTCAGGACGCCTGCTGGTGCCAGGCGTCCTGGAAGTTGCGCCGGGCCCGGTGCAGCCGGGAGCGGACGGTGCCGACCGGGAGCGCCAGGGTGGCGGCCATCTCCTCCTCGTTCATGCCGTACACGGCCCGCAGCATGAGCACCTGGCGGTGCTGGTCGGGCAACCGGTCCATCGCGTCGGTGATGTGCACGGTGTCCAGCGGGTTGCCGTCCAGAGCCCGGTCGGTCAGGTCGTCGGTGGGCCCCTGGCTCAGCCTCTTCGAGGTGCGCACCGCCTCGCGTACGGTCACCGCGCGGACCCACCCGTAGAAGGCCTCGGGCTCGCGCAGCCCCCGGATGCCCCGGAAGATGGCGAGCAGCGCCTCCTGCGCGGCGTCCGAGCTGTGGCTTCGCGCGATCGGCAGACAGAGCCGGCCGACGAAGGGCGAGATGTGCAGAAGGATCTCGTTCATGGCGCGGTCGTCCCCGGCCTGTGCGCGGGGCAGCAGGGCGGTGGTGACAGGGACCCGCGAATCGTTCGTCGTTATCACCGCAGGACTACTCCTGGACTCAGCCTGCTGATACAGGGTGCGTGGATGGTGCGTACCGCGTGGGAGGGCGTCGGTGGACGCCCGCCTCACGCCGGGACCGCCACCGCGCCCTCGGCGTCGCCGCGGTGGGCCGAGAAGCCGAGCAGCGTGGCGTGCAGGCTGTCGCGCACCTCGCTCATCTGACGGGGGGTGAAACAGGCCCTGCTGTACGGGAGTTCGACGCAGAGGCGGCCGTCGAAGCTGGTCACGCAGCCCATCAGCGGGCCGCGTCCGGCCTGCGGGAAGTAGTTCTCGCGCGCCGGGACCAGCCGTACGTCGACGACATCGAGGCCGGGCGGGGTCACCGGGCCCGCGACGCGGCCCATGTTGGTGACGATGACGCTGGTGGCGAGCAGCGCCGGGTGCTCGGGCACCCGGGGAAGGAGCCGCATCTCGTGCAGGAAGTCGCCCCGGTCGAGGGAGGTGTGCAGGTTCTCGGTGATCTGCCGGGCCAGCGCCAGCGGATCGGCGTCGTGGCTCACCTCCAGCACGTCCAGGCAGGACGTGACCGCGGGGACCATCACCTCGCGGGCCAGCGGCGGTGTGATCCGGGAGCGCAGATCCACCGGTGACATACAGCCGAGCCAACGCGGGCCGGGGTCGCCGCCGAGCCGGTGGCGCACCGCCTTGAGCATCGCGGCGCCCACGAAACCGTGCACCGACACACCCTCGGCCTTGGCGGAGCGCAGCAGCCGCTCGGTCTCTCCGGGGCCCAACAGCACGCGCTCCACGGCCAGTTCAAGGGATCCGGGGTCGGGTTCCGTGCCCGCCGCGTCGTACGGCAGGGAGGTCACCGGGTGGCTGCGGGCCCGCTCGACGCGGCGCGCGAGGTAGTCCTCGGTCTCCTGCTCGGAGGCGGGCGCGAGGAGCTCGGAGACGGGGGCCGGCCAGTCGTCGGAGGTCACCGTGTCGGCGGAGGTGCCCGCGGCGAGGGCCGTATACGTCTCCCACAGCGCGTTCTGCAGGGCGATGCCGCTGTGTCCGTCAGCGATGGTGTGGTCCACGCTCAGCATCACGGTGTGCTCGTCCGCACCCCGCAGCAGCGCCGCGCGGACCAGCGGACCGCCCACCGGCAGCGGGGTATTGAACTCCTCGACGACGGCGCCGGGCCCGCCGTCCCGTACCAGCAGGGCCGGCACATCGGCCTCGGCCAGCGGCTCCAGCACGGCCGTGCCGCCCTCGACGGCGATCCGGCAGCGCAGCGAGGGATGCTCGGCGACCTTGGCCGCGAACGCGGCGGCGAGCAGCTTCTCGTCGACGTCGCCCCGGACCGTGCAGGAGAGCACGGCTCGGCTGCGCTGCGCCACGTAGATCGCTTCCACCGGGCATAACTTGCGCTGCATGTGAATACCTTTCAACTTTTACATCCGCGCGGCACACATCGCGCCCGTCCGCGTCTTTCCCGCCCGGCGAGGGCTGCTCACGCGGCACGGCGGAGCGGGTACGCGAAAACCCGGAAACCCTGGGCACATTACCGCACGGCCGTATTGGCCTACGCCCGGGATCCCGAATCGGCTTCAGTGAAGCGGGAATTCGGTCCCGTCGCAAGAGGCCAAAGGGCACCTCTGCGAGTGACCTATCCCTCAGAACCGACTGGGCGCGTTCCGCATCCGCCGCTGAGGCAATACCCATGACCACCCCTGCGCTAACCGGCCGGGGCCGATCATCTCCGTCGCGCAACCGCATTTGGCTGAACATGGTCGCCCGTGCAGCCCTGAGCACCCACCGTACGCAGGGGTTTTGATGGGCTGGCACGTGCCAGGAGCACGATTGTCAATCGGCCATGACCGATTCGTGAACACCCTCTGAACGTCCGAAGCTGGCCGGATTCATACGGCCGCGCCCATGCCATCGGGCACGATGAACCCCGTAATCAGAGGGGATTGAGGCCGTCGGACCACGACACACGCGGGAGATCCTCCCCTTGACCACCCGAGTTCTCCTCATGCAGGGTTACTGGCCTGAGAAAGGTTGACCTCACCACGGCACCATGCCGCCTCACCGACGTCCCGCCTGTACAGCGGCATTTCGGTGACGCATTTCGGTGCCGTCCTTGTACATCGGAATTCCGCTGACGCAGTGAGCGGACCGCGCACGCCTGCCCGACGGCTTCCCGCGCGTCGGCCCACGGGAACTTCGCGTGTGCCGAGAATTTACCTACGCCTAATGAGGGTTGGTGCCATGTCTGTCCAGGAGGACACCAGTAGCCCGCTGTCCGGAGCCCAGCAGGGCCTCTGGTTCGCCCAGCGGCTCGACCCCGCGAACGCCGCCTACAACACCGCCGAGTACGTGGAGATCCACGGCGCCGTCGACACCGCGCTCTTCGAGACCGCGCTGCGGCGCACCGTCGGCGAGGCGCAGACGTTCGCCCTGCGCTTCACCGACACCCCGGACGGGCCCCGTTGTGCGCCGACGGCGGGCGACGACTGGCCTCTGCGGCTCGTGGACGTCAGCGGTGAGCCGGACCCGCGGGCCGCCGCCGAGGCATGGATTCGCGCCGACATGGCCACCGCGGCCGACCTCGCCGAGGGGCCGCTGTTCACCCACGCCCTGTTCACCGTGGCGCCCGACCGCTACTTCTGGTTCCTGCGGGCCCACCACATCCTGCTCGACGGCTACAGCTACAAGCTCGTCGCCCGGCGCCTGTCCGAGGTGTACGCGGCCCTCGCGGCCGGCCAGGACGTGCCCCCGACCCCGTTCGCCCCGCTGAGCCGGCTCCTCGACGAGGAGACGGCGTACCGCGGTTCGCAGCGCTTCACCCGCGATCGCGCCTACTGGACCGGCCGGTTCGCCGACGCCCCCGGCGCGGTCGGCCTCACCGAGGGCGGCGCGCCGCCCGCCCCGGCCTTCCTGCGCCGCACCGTCCTGCTCTCGGCCGCCGACACCGAAC
This sequence comes from Streptomyces sp. NPDC048696, assembly GCF_043198895.1. Classification (NCBI taxonomy): domain Bacteria; kingdom Bacillati; phylum Actinomycetota; class Actinomycetes; order Kitasatosporales; family Streptomycetaceae; genus Streptomyces; species Streptomyces sp. NPDC048696. The sequence goes on from NZ_JBICVJ010000002.1 coordinate 20,574, forward strand.
GGCTCTCGGCCGCGGCCGCGCGCCTCGGCGCCGCGCGCAACGACCTTCTCGTCGCGGCCGTCGCCGCCTATCTGTACCGGGTCACCGGGCAGCGCGACATCGTGCTCGGCCTGCCCACCATGAGCCGCCTGGGCTCCTCGGCCCTGCGCACCCCCGGCACCGCGTCCAACATCCTGCCGCTGCGCCTCGCCGTCACCCCCGCCACCACGGCCGGCGAGCTCGTGCGATCGGCGGCCGCCGAATTACGCGACGTCCGCCGCCACCAGCAGTACCGGGCCGAGGATCTGCGCCGCGACCTCAAACTCATCGGCGGCGACCGGCGGTTGTACGGTCCGGTCGTCAACCTCGTCCCGTTCGACGAGGAGCCGCCCTTCGGCGGCCACCGCACGACCTCCCACCATCTGTCCGGCGGCGCGGTCGAGGACCTCCAGATCAGCGTGCGGCCCGGGGCGGGCGGTGAGGGGCTGTGGCTCGCCTTCGACGCCAACCCGGCGCTCTACACCGAGGCCGACCTCACCGACCACCAGCGGCGCCTGCTGCTTCTGCTCGACCAACTCATCGACGCCGACGACGAGTTGCCGATCGCCCGCACCAGCCTGCTGCACCCCGACGAGCACCCGTCGTACGGCAGCGCCGAGAGCGCGCACACCGCGCCCGACGCCGTGCTGTCCACCCGGTTCGAGGCCCAGGCGGCCCGCACCCCGGACGCGGTCGCCGTCACTCACCAGGGCACCCACCTGACGTACGCGGAGCTGAACGCGCGCGCCAACCGGTTGGCCCGCCTCCTGGTCGAGCGCGGCGCGGGCCCCGGGCACATCGTGGCCCTGGCGCTGCCCCGCTCGGCCGAGCTCGTCGTCGGTCTGCTCGCGGTACTCAAGTCCGGTGCGGCCTATCTGCCGCTGGACCCGGGCTACCCGGCCGAGCGCATCCGCGCGGTCGCCGAGGACGCCGCGCCCGCGCTGCTCGTGACCGACGCGCCGACGGCGCCCGGGCTGCCGGACACCGGCGCGGCCCCGGTCGTCCTGGGTGACCCGTCCGTCGAGCGCGACCTGGCCGCGCGGCCGGACACCGACCTCGGCGACGCCGACCGCCCGACGCCGCTCACCCCGCAGGACGCCGCGTACATCATCCACACCTCGGGCTCCACCGGCCGTCCCAAGGGTGTGGTGATCCCGCACTCCAACGTCGTCCGGCTCTTCGAGACGTCCGCCGCCCACTTCGACTTCGGCGCCGACGACGTGTGGACGCTCTTCCACTCGTACGCCTTCGACTTCTCCGTCTGGGAGATCTGGGGGCCGCTGCTGCACGGCGGGCGGCTCGTCGTCGTGCCGTACGAGACCAGCCGCTCGCCGCGCGAGTTCCTGGAGCTGCTGCGCGCGGAAGGCGTCACCGTCCTCAACCAGACGCCCTCCGCGTTCCAGCAGCTCGCCCAGGCGGACGAGGAGACACCCGACGGCGGCCGCCCGCTCGCGCTGCGCTACATCGTGTTCGGCGGCGAGGCGCTGGAGCCCGCGCAGCTGCGCGGGTGGATCGGGCGGCACGGCGACGCGGCGCCCGCCCTGATCAACATGTACGGCATCACCGAGACCACCGTGCACGTCACCCATCAGCGCATGACCCGCGCCCTCGTCGAGGACCCGGACGCGCGCAGTGTCATCGGGACCGCGCTGCCGGATCTTCGGGTGTACGTCCTGGACCACTGCCTCCAGCCGGTTCCGCCCGGCCGGGTGGGCGAGATGTATGTGGCGGGACCCGGACTCGCCCGGGGGTATCTCCACCGCCCCGAGCTCACCGCCGAGCGCTTCGTCGACGATCCCTTCGGCCCGGCCGGTGAGCGGATGTACCGCACCGGCGACCTGGCCCGGCGCTCGGCCGACGGCACCCTGGAGTACGCGGGCCGCTGCGACCAGCAGGTGAAGATCCGCGGTTTCCGCATCGAGCCCGGCGAGATCGAGGCCGCGCTCCTCGCCCACCCCGGCGTCTCCCGCGCGGCCGTGGTGACCCGTCAGACGGCCGGCGCCGCCGACCGGATCCTGGTCGCCTACGCCGTCCCCGCGCCGGGCACCCGCCCGGAGCCGGCCGAACTCCGCGCCCATCTGGCCGCGTCGCTGCCCGAGCACATGGTGCCCAGCGCGTGCGTCCTGCTCGACGCGCTGCCGCTGACCGCCAACGGCAAGCTCGACACCAAGGCCCTGCCCGACCCCGACTTCAGCGCCGCCGCGAGCGGGGGCGCACCGGCCACCGAGGCGCAGGCGCTGGTGTGCGGGCTCTACGAGGAGCTGCTGCGGCTTCCGGAGGGCTCGGTCGGCGCCGACGACAACTTCTTCGACCTCGGCGGGCATTCGCTGCTCGCCACCCGGCTGATGACCCGGCTGCGCACGGCCACCGGCGCCGAGGTCTCGATGGCGACGTTCTTCGCGCTGCCCACCCCGGCGGCCATCGCCACCCACCTCGCACCCGGCCAGGCCGGCCCGGGCCCCGCCCGGCCGCCGCTGGTGCGCGCCGAGCGCCCCGACCCGGTGCCGCTCTCCTTCACCCAGCAGAGCATGTGGTTCCTCAACCAGCTGGACGGGGCGGCCGCGACGTACAACATCCCGCTGGTCGTCCCGGTGGACCGCGACCTCGACGTGGACGCGCTGCGGGCGGCGCTCGCCGATGTCGCCGACCGGCACGAGACCCTGCGCACCCTGCTGCCGGAGTCCGGCGGCGTGCCCCGCCAGGAGATACGTACGCCGGGCACGCTGCGGCCCGTGCTGCACGTGGTCGACTGCCCGGCCGAGGAGGTCGCGGCGCATGTCGACGCGGCGCGCCGCCACCGCTTCGACCTGACCCGGGACCAGCCGCTGTGGGCCGGTCTGTACGGGACCGGCGCCGCACGGACGCTGGTGGTCGTGCTGCACCACAGCGCGGCCGACGGCTGGTCGCTGCGCCCGCTGGCCGACGACCTCTCCACGGCGTACGCGGCCCGCCTCGCGGGCGACGCCCCGGCGTGGGAGGAACTGCCGGTCCAGTACGCCGATTACGCGCTGTGGCAGCGCACCCTGTTCGACCGGCCCGACGGTCTGATGGACCGTCAGCTCACCTTCTGGAAGGAGGCGCTGGCCGCGCTGCCGGTGGAGATCCCGCTGCCCGCCGACCGGCCGCGTCCCCAGGCACCCGCCCGGCGCGGCGCCCACCTCACCCTCGACGTCGCCCCCGCGCTGCACCGCGCGCTCCTCGACCTCGGGGACGCGAACGGCGCCAGCCTGTTCATGGTGTTGCAGAGCGCGCTCGCCGCCCTGCTCACCCGGTGGGGCGCGGGCACCGACATTCCGATCGGCACCCCGGTGGCCGGGCGGGCCGACGAAGCCCTGGACGACCTGGTGGGGCTGATGGCCACCTCCCTCGTCCTGCGCACCGACACCTCGGGCGACCCGGAGTTCCGCGAACTGCTCGCCCGGGTGCGGTCGTTCGACCTGGCCGCCTACGACCACCAGGACCTGCCCTTCGACCGGTTGGTGGAGGAGCTCAACCCGGCCCGGACCCCGGCCCGGCACCCGCTCTTCCAGGTGATGCTCGCCCTGCAGAACAACACCGAGGCCGTGCTGCGACTCGGCGACAACCGGGCGCCGCTGCGGCCCAGCGCCACCGGCACCGCCAAGTTCGACCTCTTCGTCGACGTGGTGGAGAACCGCGACGCCGACGGCGGCGCGGACGGTCTCGCCTGCCACATCGAGTACAGCGCCGACCTGTTCGACCGGGACACCGTCGAGCGGGCGGCCCGGGCTCTGCACGACCTGCTCACCGCCGTGGCCGCCGACTCCGCTGTGCGGCTCGGCGAGCTGCCCGCCCCGGACACCACCGCACGGGTGCACAGCACGGCGGACACCCCCTTCGACCCGGCGGAGCTGGAGCGCGAACTCCTCGCCCAGAGCGACATCCGGGACGCCGTGGCGGTGTCCGGCCCGGACGGGCGGCCCACGCTGTTCGCGGTGCCCACCCGGGCCGCCGCGACCGAGCAGGCGGCGCGCGCCCTGCGGCGGTCCGCCGAGGCCCCCCGCGTCGCCGCCGTCGCCGATCTGCCCAGGAACCCGGACGGCACCCTGGACACCGCCGCCCTGGCCGAGCTGCCCGTCATCGACGCCGAGGCCGCCGAGCGGTGGGAGCGGGGCCTGGCGGGGATCGCCGGGGTGCGTTCCGCGACGGTGAGCCTGGAGGAGGTCGTCGAAGCGACGGGCCGGCTCTACATCGGCTCGTCGTCCTCGCGTACCGACGCGCCCGCGCACAGCGGCGGCGCCGCGACCGCCGACGCCGTCCCGGCGCTCAGCGAAGGGCCGCCGCTGCCCGAACCGACCGTCGGCGACTGGGCGCAGGCGCTGCGCCGGGCCGCCGAGGGCGGGCCGCACGCCGAGGTCGTCCATGTGCGCGCCGACGGCACCGAGACCCGCCGCAGCTACGCCTCGCTCGTCGAGGAGGCCTCGCGGGTCCTGGGCGGGCTGCGCGCGCTGGGGCTGCGCCCCGGCGACCAGGTGATCCTCCAGTGCGAGGACACCGAGGACTTCCTCGCCACGCTCTGGGGCTGCATGCTGGGCGGCTTCGTGACCGTCCCGCTCACCGTCCCCGTCTCGTACGCGACCGCGTCGGCGCCGGTGGCCAAGCTGGAGGGCGTGTGGCAGATGCTGCACCGCCCCTGGATCATCACCTCCGCGTCCGGCGAGGCGGGGCTGCGCGACCTCGCCGCGCGCCGCGAGTGGGAGGGCCTGCGGCTCACCACCACGGACGCGCTGCGGGCCGGCCCCGAGGACGGCGACTGGCACCCCGCACAGCCCGACGACGTGGTGCTGATGCTGCTGACCTCGGGCAGCACCGGCCTCCCCAAGGCGGTCCGGCTCACCCACCGCAACGTCCTGACCCGGGCGGCGGCGACCGCGTCCCTCAACTCCCTCACCGAGCACGACGTCTCGGTCAACTGGATCCCGCTGGACCATGTCACCGGTGTGGTGATGTTCCATCTGCGGGACGTGTATCTGGGCTGCCGGCAGGTGCACGCGCCGACCTCCTGGATCCTGGAGGACCCGCTGCGCTGGACGGAGCTGGTGCACCGGCACCGGGCCAGTGTCACCTGGGCGCCCAACTTCGCCTTCGGCCTGGTGAGCGAGCACGCGCACCGGATGGCCGGGCGCGCCTGGGACCTGTCCACGGTGCGCCTGGTGATGAACGCGGGCGAGGTGGTCGTCGCCGCGACCGCCCGGCGCTTCCTCGATGTGCTCAAGCCCTTCGGGCTGCCGCAGGACGTCATGCACCCGTGCTGGGGGATGTCGGAGACCTCCTCGGTCGTCACCGACACCGTGCTCGCGGCCGAGCCGCAGCCCGGCGAGGAGACGTTCGTCAGCTGCGGGCTGCCCTATCCCGGCTTCGCCATGCGGATCGTGGACGACCAGGACCGTATCGTCGCCGAGGGCACGGCGGGCCGGCTCCAGGTGCGCGGCACCACGGTGACCCACGGCTACCACGACAACGCGAAGGCGAACGCCGAGTCGTTCACGCCCGAGGGCTGGTTCGAGACCGGCGACCTCGCCTTCCTGCGCGCGGGCGAGCTCTACATCACCGGCCGCGCCAAGGACGTCATCATCGTCAACGGCGTCAACCACTACAGCCACGAGATCGAGTCCTGCGTCGAGGAACTGCCCTTCGTCGTACGGAGCTTCACCGCCGCCTGCGCGGTGCGCACCGATCCCACGGCGGGCACCGACGAGCTCGCGCTCTTCTTCCACCTCGACGAGGGCACCGACGTCACCCAGGCCCTGCGCGCGATCCGCGGCAAGGTCACCCGTGAGATCGGCATCAGCCCCGCGCATCTGATGCCGGTCGCGGCGGCGACGATTCCGAAGACGGAGATCGGCAAGATCCAGCGGACGCAGCTGCGCAAGCGGTTCGAGGCGGGCGAGTTCGACCGGATCGCGCAGGAGTCGGAGATCCTGCTCGGCAGCACCGCGACCGTGCCGGACTGGTTCCTGCGCCCCGTGTGGCAGCGCGCCGAGCCGGTCCACCGCCCGGCCGCACCCGCCGGGCACACCCTGGTCCTGGCCGGGCGGCACGCCCGGGCCGCCGAGGTCGCCGACGCCGTCGCGGCCCGGCTGCGTACGGACGGCGCCCGCTGCACGGTCGTCACGGCGGGTAGCGAGTTCACCCGCGCCGACGCGGCCCGCTACACCCTGCGCATCGACGCGGCCGACGACTACGGCCGGTTGCTCGACCGCCTCGCGGCGGACGACCGGCCCGTGGACACCGTTCTCCATCTGGGCGCGCTCGGCGCACCGTCCGGCGAGCCGGGCAGCGTCGCGGAGCTCCTGGACGCCCAGCGCGACGGCGCCGACTCCCTGCTCTGCCTCACCCAGGCGCTGACAACCCGTCAGACAGCGGGCCGACGGATCGCTCTCCACTTCGTCAGCGCGGCGAGCCAGGCGGTGACCGACGGCGAACAGCCCTCGTACGCGCACGGCGCCGCGGGCGGCCTCCTGAAGAGCCTGCGCGAGGAACTGCCCTGGCTGCGCACGGTCCATGTGGACCTCGCCCCCGACGGCACCCCCGACGAGGCCGCCGGGCAGCTGCTCGGCGAGCTGGCGGCCCCGGCCGCCGACGCCGAGGTGGCCTTCCGCGACGGTGAACGCCGGATCCGCCGCCTCGCCCCGCTGCCCGATCCGCTGCCGCGCACCCCGATGCCCGCGGCCGACGGGTTCCACCTGGTCAGCGGCGGCCTCGGCGGAGTGGCCGGGCCGCTCGCCGAGCATCTGCTCAAGACACCCGGCACCCGGCTGCTGCTGGTCGGGCGCACCCGACTGCCCGACGAGGACAGCTGGGACAAGCACCTCGCCGAGGGCGGCGCCCTGGCCCACCGGATCGCGACGTACCGCCGACTGCGCGAGCTGGGCGAGGTGCGGTACGCGAGCGCCGACATCACCGACGCCGAGCGGCTGCGCGCGGTGCTCGACGAGGCATCCGCCCACTGGTCCGCGCCGCTCGCCTCGGTGATCCACCTAGCGGGCCGCTTCGAGCAGCGGGCCGTGGCCGACCTGGGCCTCGACGAGTGGCGTGCGGCGCTGGCCGCGAAGGTCACCGGCGGCTGGGTGCTGCACCGGCTCGCCCAGGAGTACGCGGCCGCCTCGTTCCTCTCGTTCTCCTCCGTCAACGGCTACTTCGGCGGCTCGATGAGCGCCTCCTACGCCGCCGCGAACGCGTTCCTCGACGCCCTGGCCACGCATCAGCGCGGCGGCGGCCTCGACGCGCGGAGCCTGGCCTGGAGCATGTGGGACGAGCTGGGCATGAGCGAGGGGTACGGCCTCAAGTCGCTGACCGAGGCGCGTGGTTACCGCGTCCTGGACACCGCGTCCGCGCTGCGCTCCTTCGATCTGGCGCGCACCCTGGACGCACCCCATGTGCTCATCGGCACCGACCGCGCCAAGCCCTGGGTGCGCGGCCACGTCCAGGCACCGGCTCGCCCGGTGCACCGGCTCGCCGGACGCGTCGTCCTCGACGACGGGGCGGACCTCGGCGCCCTGCACACCGCCGCCCTCGCGTCGGCGGAGGCGGCCGGGGCGGGCGGCAACTGGGTGCTGCGGGCGGCCGGTTCGTCGACGGCCGACGCCTCCGGGCCGTCCGAGGACGTCGCCGCCGAGGGGACACGCCGCCTGGAGAAGATCCTGAGCGCCATCTGGTGCCGGGTCCTGGAGCGCGACCAGGTGGGCGTCGAGGAGAACTTCTTCGACCTCGGCGGCCACTCACTGCTGCTGGTCCGCGCGCAGGGCGCGGTCAACGAGGAACTGGGCTGCGAGGTGAGCGTGGTGGACCTGTTCAGCCACCCGAGCGTACGGGCCCTGGCCCGCCACCTCACCGAGACCGGCGCCGTCCCCGGCGAGACCGACCCCGTAGAGGCCACACCTGCCGACAGTGCCCCGCCGTCCGGGCTCGACCGCGCCCGCCAGCGGGCCGAACGCCAGCGCGCCGCGCGGGCGTCCCGCCGCCCCTCCCCCCACACCCCGCACACCGAGCACGAAGGGCCCCGCGACGATGGCTGAGGCAGCACCCCCGCAGGACGGGTACGACACCGCCGTCGCGGTGGTCGCGATGGCGGCCCGCTTCCCGGGCGCCGACACGGTGGAGGAGTTCTGGGACAACCTCGCCGCCGGGCGCGAGTCGATCCGGCCCATCACCGACGAGGAGTTCCTGGCGGCGGGCGGCGACCCGGCCGCGCTGACCGACCCGGACGTGGTGCGGATGGCCTCGGTCATCGAGGGCATCGACCGCTTCGACTCCGCCTTCTTCGGCTACAACCCGGCGGAGGCCGAGGTCGTCGACCCGCAGCAGCGGCTGCTCCTGGAGTGCGCCTACCACGCACTGGAGCAGGCCGGATACGCGGGCGGGCACGGCGACGCGCAGGTCGGCGTCTACGCGGGCGCGGGCGACAGCCGGTACTACCCGGCCCATGTCCACCCCCGCTTCGCCGGGCAGAGCGCGTCGGTCGCCCTGGTCCACGCGGCCACCAGCAACTCGCTGGGCACCCTGGCCACCCGGATCAGTTACGAGCTCGGGCTGACCGGGCCCAGCCTGTCCCTCCAGACGGCCTGTTCGACCGCGCTCGTCGCCATCCACACCGCGTGCCAGGACCTGATCGACTACCGGTGCGACCTCGCGCTCGCCGGGGCCGTCTCCCTCAACCCGGCGGCGCTGCTCGGCTACCGGCACGTGCCCGACGGGCCGTTCTCACCCGACGGACGCTGCCGGGCCTTCGCGGCCGACGCGGCGGGCACCTCGTCGGGCGACGGCGTGGGCATGGTCGTCCTCAAGCGCCTGGAGGACGCCCTCGCCGACGGCGACCGTATCCGGGCCGTGATCCGGGGCTCCGCCATCAACAACGACGGTCGCCGCAAGGTCGGTTTCACCGCCCCCAGCACCGAGGGCCAGACCGAGGCGATCCTGGCGGCCCAGGTCGCCGCGGGTGTCGACGCGGACTCGATCGGCTATGTGGAGGCCCACGGCACCGCCACCCGCATCGGCGACCCCATCGAAGTGGCCGCCCTGACCAAGGCGTTCCGCGAGAGCAGCGACCGGGAGCGGTACTGCGCCCTGGGGTCGGTGAAGTCCAACATCGGCCACCTCGGCGCCGCCGCCGGCATAGCGAGCTTCATCAAGGCCGTACTGGCCCTGGAGCACCGGCAGATCCCGCCCACGCTGCACTTCACCCGCCCCAACCCGCTGATCGACTTCGCCACGGGCCCCTTCCGGGTGCCCACCTCGCTGGAGGAGTGGGAGTCCGGCGCGACCCCGCGCCGGGCCGCCATCAGCGCCTTCGGGGTGGGCGGCACCAACGCGCACATGATCGTGGAAGAGGCCCCGCCCGCCCCGCCCGCGCCTGCCGCGGCCTCCCGGCAGCGGCGGACGGACCGGTGGCACATCCTGCCGCTGTCCGCCCGCACGCCCGCCGCGCTGCGCGGACAGGCCGAGAACCTGGGCCGCCACCTCACCCGCCATCCCGATCTGGACCTCGCCGACGTCGCCCACTCCCTGCGCACCGACCGCCCCGCGATGCCCCATCGCGCCGCCGTCGCCGCGCGCGACACCGGCCAGGCCGCGCGGATCCTGCTCCACCCGCTCCAGGCACCGGCCGAAGTACCCGGCGAGGAGGCGCCCCCGGTCGCGTTCCTGCTGCCCGGCGGCGGCACCCAGTACATCGGCATGGGCGCCGACCTCTACCGCGAACTCCCGGTCTACCGCGACGCCGTCGACCGGTGCGCCGAGATCCTGCTCCGGGCCACCGGCCGCGATGTGCGCACGGCGCTGTACGAGCACACCGAACCCGGCGGCGTCGACGCCTTCCTGGCCCTGGTCGTCACCGAATACGCCCTGGCCACCGCGCTGATGGAGCACGGGGTACGGCCCGCCGCGTTCATCGGCCACTCGCTCGGCGAGTACACCGCGGCCTGTCTGGCCGGGGTGATGTCCCTGGAGGAGATGCTGCCGCTGGTCGCCGAGCGGATCCGGCTGATCTCGTCGGCAGGCGGCGCGACCGTCTCGGTCGCGCTCGGCGAGGAGGCCCTGCGCGGCTACCTCACCGACGAGCTGTCGCTCGCCGCCGTCAACGGCCCGGCGGCGTGCACGGTCGGGGGCCGGGAGGAGGCGGTCGCGGCCCTGGAGGCCCGGCTGCTCGCCGACTCGGTCGCGTTCCGGCGGCTGCGGATGCCGGCGGCCGCGCACTCCCACGTCCTGGATCCGATCCTCGGCGCCTTCGGGGACGTCCTGCGGACGGTGACCCTGCGGCCGCCGCGCATCCCGTACGTCACCAATGTGACGGGCACCTGGATCACCGACGAGCAGGCCACGAGTGTGGCGCACTGGCTCGACCACACCCGGCACACCGTCCGGTTCACCGACGGCATCGCCGCCCTGTGGCAGCGGGGCAACCCCGTCCTCGTCGAGATCGGCCCCGGCGACGGCCTCACCAAGCTGGCCCGGGCCCGGCTCGCGGACGCGCCCCTCACCACCGTCCCCACCATGCGCCATGCCAAGGCCGAGACCCCCGACGGGCAGGTGTTCGCGGAGGCTCTGGGTCGGCTGTGGAGCGCGGGCGTGGCCGTCGACATCACGGGCGGGGACGCCGAGGAGGCGCCGCGCCGGGTACCGCTGCCGGGGTACGCCTTCGACCGCCGGCGGCACTGGATCGACGCGCCGGGTGCCAAGCCGCGCGCCGAGGACGAGGCGGAGGAGTCGCAAGGACGGACGAGCCGCGCGCCCCGCCCTTATCTGACGACCGAGTACGCCGAGCCCCGCACCGACCTGGAGCGGACCGTGGCCGGGTACTGGGAGGAAGCGCTCGGCATCGACGGCATCGGGATCCACGACAACTACTTCGACCTGGGCGGCGACTCGATGCGCGCCGTGCTGCTCGCGGGCCGGATGCGCGGGGACAGGGTGCTTGACGTACCGGCCGCCGCGTTCCTTTCGGCGCCCACCGTCGCCGGGCTCGTCGCCCTCGCCGGGCGGGGCGGTGCGAGCGGCCGGGACGCGTTCGCCCCGCTGCTGCCGCTACGCGCCGACGGGGATCAGCGCCCGCTGTTCTGCGTCCACCCGGGCGCGGGCGTCGCCTGGCGCTACACCGGTCTGCTGCCCCATCTCGGCGCCCGGCAGCCGGTGTACGGGCTCCAGGCGCACGGCCTCGACGGCACCCGGGCACCGGCCGCCGACGCGAAGGAGATGGTCGAGGGCTATCTGGCGCATCTGCGCGAGGTGCAGCCCGAGGGCCCGTACCGCCTGCTCGGCTGGTCCTACGGCGGTTTCGTCGCCCACGCGATGGCCGTGGCCCTGCAACGCCAGGGCGAGCAGGTCGAGTTGCTGGCCATGCTGGACGCCCCCCTCACCCAGGACGCGCCCGCCGACCCGGCGGCGACCGACCGCCAGGTGGCGTCCCTGCTCGTGCGGGTCGCGGGTCTCGACATGCCCGACGGCGGCGCGCACGACGTCGACGAGGTGATCCGCCTGATCGGCGAGAGCTCCGGGCCCGCGCCGATCACCCAGGAGGAGGCGGTGGCGATCGCCCACGTGATGCGCAACAACCTCACCATCGCCCATCAGTTCAGCCCCGAGAAGTTCCACGGCGACGTGCTGTTCTTCAGCGCCGCCGAGGACGCCGACGTCCCGGCGGACCCGGCCGACCTGTCCCTCGCCACGGGCAAGGCCGACTCCTGGCGTCCGTATGTCGACGGCGTCTTCACCGACCACGCCGTGCCCTGCGGCCACTACGAGATGACCGAGCCGGAGCCGACGGCACAGATCGGCGCGGCCCTGGCGGCCGCGCTGCGCCCGTCCACCGGATGAGCCCCGATCACCCACACCCGCACACCCGCACCCGCACCGTCAGGAGCCACCTGTGACCCAGGACCTCTATGAACTCGGCGACGCGCCCCCGCTGGGCGAAGCGCCCAAGCGCATGTACGCCTCCCTCATCCGGCCCGAACGCTACGGCCAGCCGATCGACGCCTTCCGCACCGAGGTCGTGGACGTGCCCCCGGTGGGGCCCGGCCAGGTCCTCATCAAGGTGATGGCGGCCGGCGTCAACTACAACAACGTCTGGGCCTCGCTCGGCGACCCGGTCGACGTGATAGCCGCCCGGCAGAAGCTGGGCGCCGTCGAGGACTTCCACATCGGCGGCTCCGACGCCTCCGGCATCGTCTGGGCGGTGGGCGAGGGCGTACGGCTCAAGCCCGGCGACGAGATCGTGCTGCTCGCCTCGGTGTGGGACGAGAGCGCCGAGGACATCCGGCTCGGCGCCGACCCCAGCACCTCGGCGTCGCAGCGGGTGTGGGGGTACGAGGAGAACTTCGGCTCGTTCGCCCAGTTCGCGGTGGTCGACGAGTACCAGTGCCACCCCAAGCCGAAGCGTCTGTCGTGGGCGGAGGCCGCCTGCTACATGGCCACCGCCGCCACCGCCTACCGCCAGCTCCTCGGCTGGGAGCCGCACACCGTGCGCCCCGGCGACCCGGTCCTGATCTGGGGCGGTGCGGGCGGTCTGGGCTGTATGGCGATCCAGCTGGTACGGCAGTACGGCGGCATCCCCGTCGCGGTCGTCTCCAGCGACGAGCGCGGTGAGTACTGCGTGAGCCTGGGCGCCAAGGGCTATATCAACCGGCGCGAGTTCGACCACTGGGGGCGGCTGCCGCACACCTCGGACGACGAGGCCATGGCCAAGTGGCTCAAGGGCGCCCGCGCCTTCGGGCGGCGCTTCTGGGAGGTGCTGGGCGAGCGCCGGGCACCCAGGATCGTCCTGGAGCACTCGGGCGCCGACACCATCCCGACCTCGATGTATCTCTGCGACAACGCGGGCATGGTCGTCATCTGCGGCGGCACCACCGGCTACAACGGCGATGTGGACCTGCGGTTCCTGTGGATGCGCCAGAAGCGCCTTCAGGGCTCCCATGTCTCCAACGCCCGCGAGGCGCGCGAGGTGACCCGGCTCATCGACCAGGGTCTGATCGACCCGTGTCTCTCCCTCACGCTCGGCTTCGACGAGATCGGCAAGGCGCACCAGCTGATCCACGACAACGAGCACCCCGCCGGGAACATGGCCGTACTGGTCAACGCTCAGGCGTAGCAGGACCGTTGGGCCGCCGCACCACGGGGGCGGCGGCCCAACTGAACACCCCGGGACCGGCCGGGCGCACCTGTACGTCGAGGACCTGCCCGGGCAGTCGCTTCGGCCAGGCCAGGAAGCCGCCGGGCACCGGACGCGTCCCGATGGCGAGCAGGGTGGCGGGCGCCTGCGACTGCGGGAGCAGGGCGCCGAACGCCTTGAAGGCCGCTTCCTTGGCCGAGAACGCGGCGAGCAGTCGGCGCACCGCCGACGCGTCCGGGGTGCCGTCCGGCCAGGTCCGCTCGTCGGGGCCGAGCACGATGTGCGCGGTGTTCAGCGGGAGTTCGCGCAGTTCGAGGTCGCATCCCACGGCGTCGAAGCGCGCGGCGGGCGCGGCCAGGGCGACGGCGAGGCCGCCGGAGTGGCTGATCGAGCCGACGCGGCCGACGGGGAACCTCGGCCGTCTGCCGTCCCGCAGGATCTCCTCCTCGGGCCCGCCCGTCTCGGCCAGCGCCCGGCGGGCCGCCTGGCGTCCGGCGAGGAAGTCGCGGCGGCGGACCGGCCCCATGGCGGCCGCGAGTTCCCACTCACCGGGCCCGGCGGGGTACGCCGAGGCGTCCTGCGCGTACGCCAGACCGAGGCGGAGGCCCTGTTCGCGCAGGACAGGTTCCAGCATCAACAGCGCCCGTCGCGCCGACGCCCGGCCCGAGGCGTCCTCGGGCCGGGCGTCGAAGCGGTGCGCCGCTCCGGGTTCAGGCACGCAGCAGCTTCTTGATGATCTTTCCGGCCGGGTTGCGCGGCACCTGGTCGATGAACTCGATGCGCCGGGGGCGCTTGTACGCGGCGAGGTGCTGGGCCAGGTACTTCTGCAACTCGACGGTGCCGGTGCCCTCTTCGGCCACCACATACGCCAGCGGGACCTCACCGAAGTCCTCGTCGGGGATGCCGACCACGGCCGCGTCGCGCACCGCCGGGTGGGCCTGGAGCGCGCGCTCGATCTCCGAGGGGTAGACGTTCTGGCCGGCCCGGATGATCAGGTCCTTGCTGCGGTCGATCAGCCGGATGAGTCCGTCGCGGTCGATGAAACCGAGGTCGCCGGTGCGGATCCAGCCGTCGACGGTGATCTCGGCGGTGGCGGCGTCGTTGCCCCAGTAGCCGCGCATGAGGCCGGGGCCGCGGACGACGATCTCCCCGATGGCGCCGGGCTCGACCTCGTTGTCCTGCGGGTCCAGGGCGCGCGCCGACATCCCGGGGATGACCCGCCCGGCCGGAATCACCTCGGGCACGGCGTCGGGCGCCGGGTGCTCGTCGGGGCCCAGGGTGACGAACGGCCCGCCCACCTCGGTCATTCCGTACACCTGCCGGAATCCGCAGCCGAGCCGTTCGACGGCCTCGGCGTAGATGTCGAGCGGCATGGGCGCGGCGCCGTACAGGATCTCGCGCAGGGTCGAGAGGTCGGTGCTCTGCGCGGACTTGGCCCGCAGCACGAAGCGCAGCATCTGCGGGACCAGCCAGATGTGGGTGGCACGGTGCGTCTCGATCGCGGCCAGGGCCGTCTGCGGCTTGAAACCGGGCATCAGCACCACGGTCGCGCCCGCCGCCATGTACGTGAGGGAGACGACCATGCTGCCGTGGTAGAGCGGGCAGCAGTTGACCAGCACCATGTCGTCGGCGGGCCGCGCCACGGCCAGCCAGCCGAGCGCGATGGCCCGGAACGAGGCGTGGTCGACGGTGACGCCCTTGGCCTGGCCGGTGGTCGCCGAGGTGTGCAGGATCGCGGCGGGAGCGTCGTCCGGGATGTCCGCGAGCGCCGGGCCGCCGTCGGCCCCCAGCTTGGCGAACTCCTCGTCGTCCAGCGGGATCCGGGTGTGGACCGGAAGGTCGGGGTGGCGGGCGAGCAGGGCGCTCTCGCCGATCACCGCGACCGCGCCGGTGCGCTCCACGATGCCGGTCACCTCGGCGGGTGTCAGGCTGTGGTTGAGCGGCACGAACAGCGCCCCGATGCGGGCCAGCGCGAAGTAGGACTCCAGCACCTCGATCCGGTCGAGCGAGAGCACCGCGACGCGGTCCCCGCGCCGGATGCCCAGACCGGCGAGCCCCCGGGCGAGAGTGACGCCCCGGTCGTGGAACTCGGCCCAGGTGACCGAGCGTTGCTCGTCCACCAGGGCGATCCGGTCCGGGAAGCACTGGCGGTTGCGCTCGGCCAGCTGGGTCAGCCACATCAGGCGGCGCCCGGCTGCTCGGTGGCGGTGCCGCGCTCGGCGAGGAAGCGCTCGTAGTCGGCGATGGTGGTCAGGCCCTCCATGTCCTCGGCGGTGACCTCGACGCCGGTGCGCTGCTCGATGAGCAGGATGAGCCGCACCAGGTCGCCGGAGTCGATCCCGCTGGCGCTGAGGTCCTCGTCGTCACCGACGGCCTCGGCGAACTCGGGCGTTCCGGTCAGCTCGACCAGCATCGTCCTGATGGTGCTCATGAGTGTTCCCCTTCTCGTTTCACTGACTACCGAAGAGAGAGGCACGCCCGGCCGCGCACACTCCCCGGCCCCGGCGTGACCTTCGTCACGGCCGCACCGGGCGCACCCAGGGATTGAACGCCCCAGGTCAGACCTCTTTATCTGTGAAGGCACCACCACCACGGCGGTTCCGGGACGAAGGGGTGAAGAGTGGTCGACGGCGTGGAGCAGCTCAACGCGCACTTCGAGGCGCTGCTCGCGGCCGGGGAGCAGATCGAGCCGAGGGACTGGATGCCCGACGGCTACCGGCGGATGCTGATCCGCCAGATCTCCCAGCACGCGCACTCCGAGATCATCGGTATGCAGCCCGAGGGCGGCTGGCTCACCCGGGCCCCCTCGCTGCACCGCAAGGCGAGCCTGCTCGCCAAGGTGCAGGACGAGGCCGGTCACGGGCTGTATCTCTACTCGGCGGCCGAAACCCTCGGGGTGGACCGCGCCGACCTCCTCGACTCCCTGCACAGCGGCCATCAGCGCTACGCGGCCACCTTCAACCACCCCGCCCTGACCTGGGCCGACACCGGCGCCATCGCCTGGCTCACGGACGGCGCGGCGGTGGTGAACCAGGCGCCGCTGTGCCACACCTCGTACGGGCCGTACGCCCGGGCGATGCGCCGGGTCTGCCAGGAGGAGGCGTTCCACGTCCGCCAGGGCTACGACGTGCTGTGGTCGCTGTGCCGGGGCACGGACGGGCAGCGGGAGATGGCGCAGGACGCCGTCAACCGCTGGTGGCTGCCGGCGGTGGCGCTGATGTTCGGCCCGCCCGACACGGTGGCGGGCGGCGCGGACGACCGTACGGCGGCGATGGGCGCGGCGGTGTCGCAGCGCTCGATGGCGTGGGGCATCAAGCGGCACACCAACGACGAGCTGCGCCAGCGGTTCGTCGACAACTGCGTACCGCAGGCGGAGCGGTTGGGGGTGACCCTGCCCGACCCGGCGATCCGCTGGAACGAGGAGCGCGGGCACTACGACTTCAGCCCGATCGACTGGCAGATGTTCCGCGGCGCGCTCGGGGACGGCTCGCAGTGCAGCCGCCAGCGGCTCGCCCACCGGGTGGCCGCGCACGACGACGGTGCCTGGGTGCGTGCGGCGGTCGACGCGTACGCGGCGGGTCTGGACGACGAGAGGCATGTGTCATGAGCGAGCGGTCCGCGCGGGTGCAGACGCCGTGGGAGGTGTTCATCCGGCCGCGCCGGGGCCTGGCGCACCAGCATGTGGGCTCGGTCCACGGGGCCGACGCCGACATGGCGCTGGCCAACGCCCGTGATCTGTACACCCGTCGGGGCGAGACCGTCTCGGTGTGGGTGGTGCGCTCGGAGGCGGTGCACGCCGCCTCGCCGAGCGAGAAGGACCCGTTCTTCAGCAACGCCTCCCACAAGCCGTACCGATACCCCGAGCACTACGTCCCGTTGAACGAGGAAAGCGGCCATGACGGCTAGTCAGACCGGAACACCGGACCCCGATCTCGCCGCGTACGCGCTGCGGCTCGGCGACGACGCGCTGGTCCTCAGCCAGCGGCTGTGCGCCCTGGTGACCCGGGCGCCCACCATCGAGGAGGACCTGGCGCTCGCCAACATCGCCCTCGACCTGCTCGGCCACGCCCGGCTTCTGCTCACCTACAGCGGCCAGTTGGACGGCACCGCGCGCAGCGACGACGAGCTCGCCTACCACCGCACCGAGCGCGAGTTCCGCAACGCGCTGCTGATGGAGCTGGCGCCCGCGGACTTCGCGGTGACGATCGCCCGGCAGCTGGTGTACGCGCACTACAGCCGGCTCCTCTGGGGCGCGCTGGAGAAGTCCTCGGACGAGACGCTGGCCGCCTTCGCGGCCCGGGCGGCCCGCGAGGGCGAGTACCACCAGATGCACGCCTCCCAGTGGACCGTACGACTGGGCCGCGGCACCCAGGAGAGCCGCCGCCGGATGCAGGCGGCGCTCGATCACATCTGGCCCTACGCGGCCGAGCTGTTCGAGCCCGACGACCTGGCGCAGCGGCTGGACGCCGAGGGCAGGGCCGTCGCCCCGGCGCGGCTGCGTACGGAGTGGGAGCGGGAGGTCGGCGCCGTGATCGACGACGCCCGCCTCACCGTTCCGACGTCCTCGTGGCAGGCGACCGGTGGCCGCTCGGGGCTGCACACCGAGGCGTTCGGCCCGCTGATGGCCGAGTTCCGGTCCGTGCGGCTCCAGTACCCGGGAGGCACCTGGTGAGCGCCACGGCCCCGCTCCCCGCCGACGAGGTGCGCGAGCGCGTGAACACCGTCCCGGACCCCGAGCTGCCCATGGTCTCGCTGGCCGACCTCGGCGTCATCCGCGCGGTGGAGACGGCCGCCGACGGCGCCCTGGAAGTCGTCATCACGCCGACGTTCCTCGGCTGCCCGGCGATGCCCGCGATCGAGGCCGGGATCCGGGACGTGCTCGCCGAGAGCGGTCACCCCGACGGACGGGTGCGCCAGGTACTCTCGCCCGCCTGGACCACCGACTGGATCAGCGCCGAGGGCCGCCGCAAGCTGGCCGACCACGGCATCGTGCCGCCCGGCCCCGCCAAGGCGCCGCTGTCGGTCCGGGTCGGTCTGGGTGTCCCCTGCCCCAACTGCGGCTCCGTGGCGACCCGTCCGCAGAGCCCGTTCGGGGCGACCCGCTGCCAAGCCGTCCTGGTCTGCACCGCGTGCCAGGAGACCTTCGCGCATCTGAAGGCGATGTGACGCACCATCATGACGACATCGACGACACCGGACGTCGACTCCGTGAGTGTCACCCCGGCGCGGCGCGCCACCGGCTGGCACCGGCTGCCGGTCACCGGGGTGCAGCCGGTCGGCGACGAGTCCGTGGCGATCAGCCTCGCCGTGCCCGCCCGCCTCGCGGACGTCTTCGCCCACCGCGCCGGCCAGCACGTGGTCGTACGGCACCGGCCCGAGGGGCGGGAGCTGCGCCGCAGCTACTCGGTCTGTCTGCCGCCGCACGACCCGTCGGGCCTGCGCCTGGTGGTCAAACGCCTGGGCGCCGACGGCTTCGCCGAGTACGCCACGACGGAGCTGGTCGCGGGCGACACCCTCGAACTCGGGCCGCCCACCGGTGACTTCCGGCTCGCGCCGACGCCCGGCGCCCACCATGTCCTGGTCGCCGGAGGCAGCGGCATCACCCCGCTGCTGAGCATGGCGGCGGCGGCGCTGCGCGACGACCCCGACTGCCGGGTCTCGCTGATCTACGCCAACCGGTCCGCGCAGTCGGTGCTGCTCGCCGACGAGCTGACCGACCTCAAGGACGCCTACGTCGAGCGGTTCTTCGTCCTGCACGTACTGTCCCGCGAGACGCGCGAGAGCGAACTGCTCTCCGGCCGGATCGACGGCGCACGGCTGCCGAGGCTGCTCGCGCTGCTCGGCGCGGAGCCGGACGACAGCGCGCACTTCTACCTCTGCGGCCCGTGGGGCCTGGTGGAGACCGTGCGCGAAGCGCTCACCCGGTGGGGCGCCGACCCGGACCGGGTGCGCTTCGAGCTCTTCTCCACCGGCGGCGGGCTGCCCCCAGCGCCGCCTCCCGAGCCGCTGGGCCGCACCGGCCTCATCTCGGCCCGCCTCGCCGGGCGCACCACCGAGACCGTGATGCGGCCCGAGGACCGGGTGGTGCTGGACGCGGTGCTGCGCGCCCGGCCCGAGACGCCGTACTCCTGTCGCGACGGCCTGTGCGGCAGCTGCCGGGCC
Source organism: Streptomyces sp. NPDC048696 (assembly GCF_043198895.1). NCBI lineage: Bacteria > Bacillati > Actinomycetota > Actinomycetes > Kitasatosporales > Streptomycetaceae > Streptomyces > Streptomyces sp. NPDC048696. The sequence goes on from NZ_JBICVJ010000002.1 coordinate 39,877, forward strand.
AAGGTGACCCGGGGCAGCGCGGTGATGGACCGTCAGTACGCGCTCGGGGCAGCCGAGTTGGCCGCCGGTTACACCCTCCCCTGCCGGGCCCGGCCCGAGTCCGACGAGATCGCGCTCGACTTCGACGCCTGAGCAGTCACGCACACCTACGAACACCCCCCCTCACCACCCCGTCCAGACACCACAGGAGCGCAGTGACCATGACGAACGCGGGCAGGCTGAGCGACCGGACGGCGCTGGTGACCGGCGGCAGCCGGGGAATCGGCCGGGCGATCTCGCTCCGCCTCGCCGCCGAGGGCGCGCTGGTGGCGGTCCACTACGGAACCCGCACCGAGGCCGCCGAGAAGACCGTCGCCGAGATCGAGGCGGCGGGCGGGCGGGCGTTCGCGCTGCGGGCCGAGCTCGGTGTGCCGGGCGACGCCGGGGCGCTGTGGACCGCGTTCGACCGGGCGCTCGACGCGTACGGCGCCCGGCCGGGCCTGGACGTCCTCGTCAACAACGCCGGGATCACCCTGCCCAAGCGGCTCGCGGACACCGGCGAGGAGGAGTACGACCGGCTCTTCGCGGTCAACGTGAAGGCCCCGTTCTTCGTGATCCGGCAGGGGCTCGGCCGACTGCGCGACGGCGGCCGGATCATCAACATCTCGTCCGCCGTCACCCGGATCGCCGTGCCCCACATCGCCGCGTATTCGATGACCAAGGGCGCCCTCGACACCCTGACCCGCACCCTGGCCCAGGACCTGGGCCCGCGCGGCATCACCGTCAACTCGGTGGCCCCCGGGTTCACGTTCACGGAGATCAACCCGACGCTCAAGGTGCAGAGCGTGCTCGACGCCTACGCCGCCGCCTCCGTCTTCAACCGGATCGGCCAGCCGTCGGACATCGCCGACGTGGTGGCGTTCGTGGCGAGCGACGACGCCCGCTGGGTCACCGGCCAGTGCCTGGACGCGACCGGGGGCGCGCACATCGGAATGCCGGCCTGACCACCCGGCCCTTTCCCGACCTACGGAGACCCATGACCGAGCACACCACGGCCCTTGCCACGTCCTCAGCCCCCGACGGAGCGCCCCAGCTGCGGTTCGAGGGCACGACACCGTACGAGGACTACATCCACGCCTCGGTGCTGTCCTCCCTCCAGCGACCGCTCTCCAACGACCCCGGTGAGATGGCGTTCATCGTCACCACCCAGGTCATGGAGCTGTGGTTCACCCTCATCGTGTACGAGTGGCGGGCCGCCCGGGACGCGCTGCTCAAGGACGACCTCGAACTGGCCCTGGACGCGTTACGCCGCAGCCAACGCTCCCACCAGGCGCTCAACCACTCCTGGCAGCCGCTCGCCGCGCTGACGCCCGCTCAGTTCAACGGGTTCCGGGCGGCGTTCGGCGAGGCGTCGGGGTTCCAGTCGGCGATGTACCGCCACATGGAGTTCCTGCTCGCCGACAAGTCCCGCTCCATGGTGCAGGCACACCGGGGCCACCCGGCGGTGTACGCGGACCTGGAGGAGGCGCTGGCCCAGCCGTCGCTCTACGACGAGGTGCTGCGCTATCTCTACCGGCGCGGGCTGCCCGTCCCCGAGCACGTACTGGAGCGGGACGTGACCGAGCCGTACCAGCCGGACGGCTGGGTCGAGGAGGTCTGGCGGCAGATCTACGCGGGGCCGCAGAACGACCCGCTGGTGCGGCTCGGCGAGGCGCTGACCGAGGTGGCCGAGCTGGTGCTGCGCTGGCGCAGCGACCATCTCCTCGCCACCCGCCGGGCGATGGGCGCCAAGGCGGGCAGCGGCGGCTCGCCGGGCGTGGCGTGGCTGGAGAAGCGCGCCAACCGGTCCGTGTTCCCCGAGCTGTGGACGGCGCGTGGCTATGTCTAGAACCCCTTCCGCGTTCGCGGCCGAGGAGGAGCGCCGGGTCCTGAGCATCCGGCCGGTGCTGGCCCCCGTCCACCGCAAGTACGGCTCGCATCCCCACCAGGTGTACGACCTGTGGCCGGCCGAGGACCCCGAGGCCCCGGTGGTGATGCTGCTGCACGGCGGCTACTGGCGCTACGACCGGATGCACCTGACGCCCTTCGCGGCGCATCTGGCCGAGCACGGGCTCACCACGATCCTGCCGGGATTCCGCCGCTCGGGCGGCGCGGGCGGCTATCCCGCCACCTTCGACGACATCGCGCTCGCCGTGGACACGATCCCGGACGGACGCCCGTTCGTCCTGGCGGGCCACTGCTCCGGCGGCCATCTCGCCCTGTGGGCGGGCGCCCGCGCCCTGCTGCCCGAGAGCTCGCCCTGGCACACCACCCGACTGCCCTCGGCGGTCCTGGGACTGGCTCCGCTCACGGATCTGCGGGCCACCATCCGCGACGACCTCAGCGACGGCGCGGCCCTGCAACTGCTCGGCGGCGCCGACCAGGTCGAGGCGAGGCTCCCGCTGGTCGACCCGCTGACGATCCTGCGCGAGAAGGGCTCCACGGGCGTACGGACGGTGGTGCTGCACGGGGAGGTCGACGAGGAGGTGCCGCTCGGCCAGTTCTCCGACTACGCCGCCGTCCACCACGACGCCGAGCTCGTCACCCTGCCCGGCATCGGCCACTACACCCTGATCGAACCGGGCTCGAAGGCGTCGGTGGCGGTGATCGACACCCTGAAGCGGCTGGCGTCGCCGCGGCCGTAGCACCGCGCCGAAGGGCGGGACACGGGGGTGCACAAGCGTTTACCCTAGGCGGGGTAAACGCTTGTGCACCCCTTTGTGGACCAACCCTGGAGCAGCATGACCCCGGCGACAGCCGCACCGACCCCCACCGGCGCCCGCCCTTCGCGCGCGCGGTTCGTCGTCCCCGTCCTGGCGTTCTGCGGCGTGGTCGTCGCCGTGATGCAGACCCTCGTCGTACCGCTGCTGCCCCATGTCCCGGCCCTCACCGCAAGCACCCCGGGAGCGGCGGGCTGGCTGGTCACCATCACCCTGCTCACCGGCGCGGTCTTCACGCCGGTCCTCGGCCGGGTCGGCGACATGTACGGCAAACGGCGCGTCCTGCTCGCCTCGCTGTGGGTGCTGACCGCCGGATCCGTGCTGTGCGCCGCCACCTCCGACATCGGGGTGCTGATCGCGGGCCGGGCGCTGCAGGGCGCGGCCCTCGCGGTCATCCCGCTCGGCATCAGCATCATCCGCGACGAGCTGCCGCCCGAGCGCGTGCTGCCGTCCATCGCCCTCATGAGCTCCACACTCGGCATCGGCGCCGCCGTCGGACTTCCGGTCGCCGCCATGGTGGTCGAGAACTTCGACTGGCACACCATGTTCTGGGCGTCGGCCGCGCTCGGGCTCCTCGACCTCGTCCTCGTGCTGTGGATCGTCCCGGAGTCGCCCGTGCGCACCCCGGGCCGCTTCGACGTGCTCGGCACCCTGGGGCTGACCGCCGCGCTGGTCGGCCTGCTGCTCGCGATCACCCAGGGCGCCGACTGGGGCTGGACCTCCGCACGCACCCTCGGCCTGCTCGCCGGGGCCGTGGTCATCGCCCTGTTCTGGGGCCGCTACGAACTGCGCACCGCGTCCCCGATGGTCGACCTGCGCGTCTCGGCGCGCCCTGCGGTACTGCTCACCAACATCGCAGCCCTTTTGATCGGGTTCGCCTTCTACGCCAACTCGTTGGTGACCGCGCAGATGGTCCAGGAACCCAAGGCGACCGGCTACGGTCTCGGCGCCTCGATCGTCGTCAGCGGTCTGTGTCTGCTGCCCGGCGGTCTGTCGATGGTGGCGCTCTCACCCGTCTCCGCGAAGATATCGGCGGCGTACGGCCCGAAGACCGCGCTCGCCATCGCCGCCTGCGTCATGGCGGTCGGCTATGTCATACGGTTCTTCACCAGCCACAGCCTCTGGCTGATCGTGGCCGGCGCCACCGTCGTCTCGGCCGGTACGGCCATCGCGTACTCGGCGCTCCCGGCGCTCGTCATGCGGGCCGTCCCGGTGAGCGAGACCGGCGCCGCCAACGGCCTCAACACCCTGATGCGCTCGGTCGGCCAGGCCTGCTGCAGCGCGGTGGTGACCGCCGTCCTCTCGCATGTCACCTTCGTCGCGGCGGGGCGTACGGCTCCCACGCTGCACGCCTATCTGCTGGTCTTCCTCGTCGCGGCCGGAGCTGCCCTGGCCGCTCTGGTGGCGACGCTGTTCCTGCCCTCCGGGCGGGCACCACGCCCCTCGGCGCCCGTCCCCGGTACGGTCGACGGGACGAGCCCGACGCCCGCGGCCCTGGAGGGCAGATGACCACCGCCGAGCACGCCGCCGCCGACCGGGGTGAGAGCCCGGCCCCCGAGCACGGCACCGGCCGCGACGCCATCCTGCGCGCGGCGCGCCGCGCGTTCGCCCTGCGTCCGTACGCCGAGGTGACCATGCGGGGCATCGCCGCCGACGCGGGGGTGAGCGCGTCCCTGATCGTCAAGCGCTTCGGCAGCAAGGAGCAGCTGTTCACCACGGTCGCCGACTTCCGGCCCGCCGCCGACGAACTGTTCGCGGCCGCGCCCGCCGACCTCGGGCGGCATCTGGTCGTCACGATGCTGCGGCTGCGCGACGAGTTCCGGGGCGACCCGCTCCTGCGCGTGGTCTTCGCGCTCGGCAACGACGACGAGCGCGCGCTGCTGCGCGAGCGCTTCCGCGAGCAGGTCACGGCCCGCCTCGCCGACCAACTCCCGGGCCGTGACCGGGAGTTGCGCGCCGAGCTGATCGCGGGTCAGCTGCTGGGGCTCGGTGCGACCCTGAGCCTGCACCGGCCGGGCGCGGGCAACAGCGCGAAGCCCGAGCGTCTGGTGGAGCTGTACTCCCCCGGGCTCCAGCGGCTGATCGACGGCGACTGATCGACGGCCGCTGGTCGACAGCGGCTGGTCGACAGCGGCTGAGCCCCGGCGTCCGCGTCACCCGTGCGACGGCGGCTCGTCCCCGGCCGCGAAGACCACCCGTACGGTGAGGCCACCGCCCACCTCGTTCGCGTAGGCCGTCGCCCTGGCGTCATGGGCGCGGGCGATCGACGCCACGATCGACATGCCGAGGCCCGCGCCCTCGCCCGGGGCATGGCGATGGCGCTGTTCAAGGCGCCGGAACGGTTCGAAGAGCAGGTGCACCGTCTCCCTGGGGATCTCCGGGCCGGTGTTGGTCACCGTGATGCCGTCGGGGCCGGTGTGCAGCTCCACCCGGCCGTGCGGCACGTTGTGGCGGATGCCGTTGGCGAGCAGATTGTGGAGCAGCCGATCGAGGAGCACCGCGTCCCCCGGGACGGTCAGCGGCCCGGTGCGGAGCACCACGGCCACGCCGCGCTCCTCGGCCTCCCGCGCCAGCGCGCCCGCCGCCTTCCGCGCGAGCTCGTGCACCGCCACCGGCTCGCGCCGCTCCAGGCCCTGCTCGGAGGCGGCGAGCAACAGCAGCCCGTCGATGATCCGCTCGCTGTCGTCCGCGACGTCGATGAGCTTGGCCCGGATCCGCGCGACCTTGTCCGCGTCCGGCTCCCCCGCGAGCCCGATCTCGGCCGCCGCGCGCTGCACCGCGACCGGGGTGCGCAGCTCGTGGGCGGCGTTCGCGGCGAATCTCTGCTGCGCCGACACCAGCTGCTCCATCCGCCCGAGCATCCCGTCGAAGGTGTCCGCGAGCTGCTTCAGCTCCCCCGGCGGCCCCTCCAGCGTGATCCGCTCGTGCAGGTTCTGGCCGGACAGCCGCCGCGCGGTCTCGGTGATCACGGCGACCGGGCGCAGCACCCGGCCCGCCATCCACCAGGCGAGCGCGATGGAGAGCACGGCGTAGGCGCACAGCACGATGACCGAGACCGCGAGCAGGCGCCGCAGCGCGGCGTGCTCGGCCGCGTCGCTGAGCGTGCGGGTGACCGCCATCCCCCGGACCACCCCTGGTGGCAGCGGTACGGGCGTCGCCGGTGCGGCGCTCGCCCACTCGCCGGTGGTCGGCAGGTCCTTGAGCTGCTTGGCCGGTACGGCCGTCGTCACCGCCGTACTGATCGACGCGTACAGACCCTGGCGGACCAGGAGGTAGACGACGGCTGTCAGCAGGACGCCCGCGAGGACGAGGAGTCCGCCGTACAGGGCGGTGAGCCGCGCGCGTTCGGACTTCATGCCACGATCCGGTAGCCCGCGCCCGGCACGGTCTCCACCACCGGCGGCTCGCCCAGCTTGGCGCGGAGCTTGCTGAGCGTGACCCGTACGGCGTTGGTGCGGTAGCTGGTGTGCTCCTCCCACACCTGCTCGATCAGGTCCTCGCCGCTGACCACCGCGCCCTCGGCCCGCAGCAGCGCTTCGAGCACCGCGAACTCCTTGCGCGACAGATGCAGATGGCGTCCGTCGCGGCTGGCCTGGCGGCGCGCGGTGTCCAGGACGATCCCGGCGCGCTCCAGGACGGGCGGCAGGGCGGGCCGGGCCCGGCGGCCGAGCGCGAGCACGCGCGCGAGGAGTTCGTCGTACGCGAAGGGCTTGGCGAGATAGTCGTCGGCGCCGAGCCCGAGCCCGTCGACCCGGTCCCGTACCGTCGTGGCGGCCGTCAGCATCAGCACCCGGGTCAGCAGCCGCCGCTCGACGACGTGCCGGCACACGTCGTCGCCGTGCAGGCCCGGCAGATCGCGGTCGAGGACGATCACGTCGTACGCGCCGAACCGCAGCTTGTCCAGCGCCTCCAGGCCGTCCGCCGCGACGTCGACGGCGAGCGCGTCGCGGCGCAGCCCCTCGGCGATCATCTCCGCGAGGAATTCCTCGTCCTCCACCACCAGTACACGCATGGCCCCTGTGTAGCCGAAAGTGACCTTTCGCCGTTGTTAACACTTCCGCTGAGGGAAACGAAACACCCCCTCGCGGCACGCTCCCGCCATGACGACTTACCGGCGACACCTCAGCAGGACCCTGGCCGCCACGGCCCTGGCCTCCCTGGCGCTCCTGACCACCGCCTGCTCGGGCGGCAAGGGCTCGGGCGGCAGCGGCGACAGCGTGAGCGACGAGGGCAAGAAGGCCGATCAGGCCCTGGAGCACCGCAAGTGCCTGCGCGAGCAGGGGCTGAAGGTGTCCGAGCCCAAGCCCGGGCAGGACGACCGGGCACTGAGCATCGACGGCGGCGACATGTCGAAGGAGAAGATGGAGAAGGCGCTCAAGGCATGCGCCGGCAAGGGCGGCTCGGGCGGTGGCAGCGGCCCCACCCAGGCCGACAAGGACAAGATGGTCAAGTACGCGCAGTGCATGCGCAAGAACGGCTTCAACATGCCCGACCCGAAGTTCGACGGCGGGATGACGTCGGCGCAGCGGATCCCCGAGGGCGCCGAGAAGGAGAAGTTCGACAAGGCGAACAAGGCGTGCGAGAGCGTCGGCCGATGACCCGGCGCAGGTTCGCCGTGGCGCTCGGCACGATCGTCCTGGTCGCGGGCGGCGGCGTCGCCGTCACCGCCCTCGGCGCCCCCGACCACAAGAAGTCCGAGGACCGCTCGGGGCTCCCGCCCGCCACGGCCCCGATCACCCGGGGCGACCTCAGCGACAGCACCCAGCAGGACGGCACGCTCGGCTATCTCGGCGAGCGCCGGATCAACGCGGGCGCCACCGGCACGCTCAACTGGATCGCGGGCGCCGGTGCCACCGTGAAGCGTGACGACCGGCTGTACGAGGTCGACGGCAGGCCGGTACGGCTGTGGTACGGCGCCGAGCCGATGTACCGCACCCTGAAGAGCGGCGACAAGGGCAAGGACGTACGGCAGGTCGAGGAGAACCTGGCGGCGCTCGGCTACACCGGGTTCACCGTCGACGACGCGTACAGCACCGCCACCGCCACCGCGGTCAAGCGCTGGCAGAAGTCGCACGGCCTGCAGCAGACGGGCGAGATCGGCCCCGACCAGATCGCGTTCGCGGGCAGCGCCGTGCGGATCAAGGAGGCGGGCGCGGCGGCGGGCGACCCGGTGGCGCCGGGCAAGCCGGTGCTCACGGTGACCGGTTCGGAGCGGGTCGTACGGTTCAAAGTGCCGGTGGCGGACGCGAAGTCCGCGAAGAGCGGCACCAAGGTCACCGTCCAGCTGCCGGACGGCACCCGGGCGTCCGGCAAGGTGACCGGGGTCGGCAAGAGCGCGAAGGCAGGCGACGACGCGCAGGACAGGACACCGAAGATCGACATCACGGTGTCCTTCGACAGCCCGGAGAAGGTGACCGGCTTCGACCAGGCACCCGTCACGGTCGAGCTCACCGGTGAGACGCGCAGCGACGTCCTGTCCGTCCCCGTCAACGCACTGCTCGCCCTGGCGGGCGGCGGCTTCGGGGTGCAGGTGGTGGAGAACGGCGCCACCCGCGAGGTCGCGGTCGAGCTCGGCATGTTCGGACAGGGCCGTGTGGAGATCACCGGTGCCGGGCTGCGCGAGGGAATGAAGGTCGGGGTGCCGTCCGTATGAGCACGGTCGTCCGACTGAAGGGCGTCACCAAGGAGTACGCGGGCGGCGTCCGGGCCCTCGACGGGGTCGATCTCACCATCGCACAGGGCGAGTTGCTGGCCATCGCGGGCCCGTCCGGCTCCGGCAAGTCCACACTGCTGCACATCGTCGGCACCCTCGACGGGCCCACCGCCGGCACGGTGGAGATAGCGGGCCACGATGTGGCCGCGCTCACCGACCGCAGGCTCTCCGCACTGCGCTCCCAGCACATCGGCTTCGTCTTCCAGGCGTTCCACCTGGTCCCGGGCGTCAGCGCACGGGACAACGTGGCCGAGGGGCTGCTCTACTCGGGGCTGCCCCGCGCCCGGCGCCGCGCGCTGGCCGCCGACGCGCTCGCCCGCGTCGGCCTCGCCGACCGCATGCGGCACCGCCCGCACGAGCTGTCCGGCGGCCAGAAACAGCGTGTCGCCATCGCCCGGGCGGTGGTGGGAGAGCCCGCCCTGCTGCTCGCCGACGAACCGACCGGCGCGCTCGACTCGGCATCCGGGAAAGCGGTGATGGAACTGCTCCACGATCTGAACGGGGAGGGCGCGACCATCGCCGTCATCACCCATGACACGGAGATCGCCGCCGGGCTCCCCCGCCAGGTGCGCATCCGCGACGGCCGGATCGTCGCGGACACGGCCCGGGGAAAGGTCGCGGCGTGAAGGCTCCCGGCACTGCGGAAACCGACACCTCCCGTCATACGACAGGCACTTCACGCACCCGGCTGAAGGCGGCCCGACTCGGCCCCCGGGACGTTCTGCACGTCGGCTCGGCCGGGTTGCGCAGCCGTCCGGTGCGGGTGGTGCTCTCGGCGCTCGGGATCGCCATCGGCATCGCCACGATGATCGCCGTGGTCGGCATCTCGGCCTCCAGCCAGGCCCAGTTGATGCGCCAGCTCGACGCGCTCGGCACCAACATGCTGGTGGCGAAGCCGGGCGAGGGCATGTTCAGCGGGCAGCAGGTCAAACTGCCCAAGGACGCGCCGGGCATGGTGGGCCGGATCGCCGGGGTCCAGGAGGTCGGGGCGAGCGGTGACCTCAAGCAGTCCGTCCGCCGCACCGAGAAGATCCCCAAGGACGAGACCGGCGGCATCGCCGTCAAGGCGGCCGGTGAGCGGCTGATCGACGTCCTGCGCGGGACGATGGGCTCCGGCACCTGGCTGAACGCCGCCAACGGGCGCTACCCGTCCGTGGTCCTCGGCCATGTCGCCGCCGACCGGCTCGGCATCACCGGGCCCGGGCAGCAAGTGTGGATCGGCGACCGGTACTTCACGGTCGTCGGCGTCCTCGACCCGATGCCGCTCGCTCCCGAGATCGAACGCTCGGCGCTGGTCGGCTGGGAGGCCGCGCAGCGGCTGCTCGGCTTCGACGGACACCCGACGGCGGTGTACGAGCGGTCGACGGACGCCTCCGTGCGCTCGGTGCACAAGCTGCTCGCCGCGACGGTCGATCCGCAGAACCCGCAGAACGTGGCGGTCAGCGATCCCTCGGCCGCGTTGCAGGCCAAGGCGGCGACCGAGGGCGCGCTCTCCACTCTGCTGCTCGGACTCGGCGGCATCGCGCTGCTCGTGGGCGGGGTCGGCGTCGCCAACACCATGATCATCTCGGTGCTCGAACGCCGCCACGAGATCGGTCTGCGCCGCTCGCTGGGTGCGACCCGGGGCCAGATCCGCGTCCAGTTCGTCGCCGAGTCCCTCATGCTCTCGGGCCTCGGCGGCATCGCGGGCGTCGCTCTCGGCGCGGCGGCCACCGGGGTGTACGCCTACTCGGGCGGGCTGCCCTGGGTGGTTCCCCCGTGGGCGGTCGTGGGCGGCTTCGGCGCGACCCTGGTGATCGGCACGATCGCCGGTCTGTATCCGGCGGTACGGGCGGCCCGGCTCTCCCCGACGCTGGCCCTGCACGCGGCGTAGGTCAGAGGTGGTGGGTGGGCGGCGGGTCGTCGTGGGGGACGACCCGCCGCCGCTGGCCGTATCGGATCAGAACGGCTTGGTCGGCAGGTACTTGCCGTCCAGGGTGATCACCGCGCGCTCGCCGCCCTCGGGGTCGGCGACCTTCTTCACATCGAGCTTGAAGTTGATCGCGCTGATGATGCCGTCGCCGAACTCCTCGTGGACCAGGGCCTTGAGCGTGGTGCCGTAGACCTGGAGCATCTCGTAGAAGCGGTAGATCGTCGGGTCGGTGGGGATACCGCCGGGGATGGAACCCCGGGTCGGGATGGTCGCGAGGAGCATCGCGGCGTCGTCGTCCAGGCCCAGGAGCTCGGCGACGGCGGTGGCGGCGTCGGCCGGAAGGGCGTGCTGGCCGAGCACGGCGGCGGTGACGAAGGCGACCGACAGACCGGTGACGTCGGCTATCTGCTGCCAGGTGAGGTCCTTGCGCGTCTTGGCCTCGACGGCGGTGGCGGCGAGGGTCTGACGGGCGGTGGGGTCGAACTGGGCGTGCACCATGAGAGGGCTTCCTTTCGAGGGGTTGATCGAGGTCGATCGGGGTTTTCGGGGTGGGTCAGGCGGCGAGTACGGTGCCTCGGCCCGTCGCCGGGTCGAGCTCTTCGACGGTTCCGGTGCCGATGTCGTAGACCCAGCCGTGCAGAGTGACCGTCCGCGCGGCCAGTGCGCGGGCGACCGAGGGGTGGGTGGCCAGGTTCGCCAGCTGGGCGAGCACGTTCTGGCGCACCAGCGCGTCCACCGGGTGCGCACCCGCGTCGACCGTGGTGGCGCGGGCCCGTGCGGCGTCCGCGTGCCGCAGCCAGGCGTCGACCGTCGGCGCGCCGCTCAGGTCGTGCCCCTCGGCCAGGGCGGTCATCGCGCCGCAGGCGGAGTGCCCGCACACCACGATGTCGGACACCCCGAGCACGGCGACCGCGTACTCGATACCGGCCGCGACACCGTGCGGGCCGGGGCCCGGGGTGTAGGCGGGGACGAGGTTGCCGACGGCGCGGACGACGAAGAGCTCGCCCGGCTCGCCCTGGGTGATCAGCTCCGGCACCACACGGGCGTCGGAACAGCTGATGAACAGCGTCGTGGGCCGGTGGGTGTCGGCCAGGTGGGCGAAGAGCTCCGCCTTGGCCGGGAAGACGTCCCGGCGAAACCGCGCGACGCCCTCGGTGAGGTCCTGCATGGTCACTCCCTTCAGTGGCTGTCCGCCCCGTGGGGCTGACGAGATCCACCATGCATGACCTGGACCTATAGTGTCCAAGACGCAAAATCCATGACGCCTATCGATGACATCTATAGTTGTTCTCATGGCTCTGGAACTCCGTCATCTGCGCTATCTGCTCGCCGTCGCCGAGCACGGCAGCTTCACCCGCGCCGCCGAGGAGCTGCACATCTCGCAGCCCACGCTCTCCCAGCAGGTCAAGCAGCTCGAAAAGACCGTGGGGACGCAGCTCCTCGACCGCACGGGCCGGGCCGTACGGCTCACCGACGCGGGCGGGACCTATGTCCACTACGCCCGCCGCGCCCTGCGGGATCTGGCCGCCGCCGAGCGTGCCGTCCTGGACGTGGCCGACCTCTCGCACGGCGGCCTGCGCCTGGCGGTGACACCGACGTTCACCGCGTATCTCACCGGTCCGCTCGTCGCCGAGTTCCACCGCCGCCACCCCGGGATCACCCTGGACGTGCGGGAGATGACACAGGACCGCATCGAATCCGCGCTGCTGGCCGACGAGCTCGACCTCGGCATCGCCTTCCATGGCGCCCACGCGTCCGGGATCGCCGCGACGCCCCTGTTCACCGAGACGCTGAGCCTGGTCGTCGCGGCCGACTACGAACCCGACGGCGGCCCGTCCGGTCCGCTGCCCGCACGGGACCTCGCCGATCGCCGACTCGCCCTGCTCAGCGGCGACTTCGCCACCCGTACGCACATCGACGGCTACCTCGCCGCCCAGGGGGTGCGGCCGCACATCGCGGTCGAGGCCAACTCGATCCAGGCGCTCACCGAGATCGTCCGGCGCACCCCGCTGGCCACCGTCCTGCCGGACGCGGTCACCCATGACCACCCCCGGCTGCGGCCCGTCGCCCTCGAACCCCCGCTGCCCGCCCGGACCGTCACCCTGCTGCGGCGCGAGAGCGCCTATCAGAGCGCGGCCGCGCGCGCCTTCGACCGCCTCACCCGGGACGTCGTGGACGAGCGCGGCTATCCGGCCGCCGTACACGCATAGACCGCGCTCAGACGTCCAGGCCCGGCGCGCCCCACACCGGGAACCAGCGGGCCAGGTCCTGCTCGATCCGCAGGTCGTCCGCGATCACGGCCTTGATGCGCAGCTCCAGCGCGCTGTCACGCTTCTCGCCGGAGCCGGCGAGCGGGGCGAACGGATAGAAGGTGCCGCGCTTGTAGAGGTAGACCAGCGCGAAGGCCTGTCCCTCGGCGTCCCGGAAGCCGACCAGGGAGCACAGCAGCTGCGGGCCGAAGCCGCTGTCCTGGAGCGCGGAGTTCACGGCGTGCAGATCACCGACGAGCTCGGGCAGTTCGGCGGGGGTCCGGCGGGACAGCAGCCAGGTGTAGCCGTACTCGTCGCGGCTGAACTCCACGGGCGTGCCGTCCCGTTCGGTGTCCGCGTTCAGCAGTGCCTCGACGTCCTGGCGGATCTGGGTGAAGGCCCCGCCCTCGACCGTGGTGAAGCAGACCGAGCCCCGCCCGGTCGGTGTGAACCCGGCCGCCGCCTCCAGGGTCAGGGCCGTCGACGGCACCGCGAAGAGCTGGTCGAGGTCGGGGGCGACGGGTTTGGTACGCCCGAGCAGGATGTCCAGAAAGCCCATGTGGATCAGTGGCTCCGTCCTGTGCCGGGTGCGCCCCGGGACGCGGGTCGGGTCGTGCGCCCCGGGACGGGTCGGGTCGTGCGTACCGGGGCCGCCCTGCCGTTCACGCCGGGCGGCCCAGCTCGGCGGAGATCCTGGCCAGCCGGTCGAGCCGCACTTCCAAGGTGGGGTGGGTGGAGAAGAGGCGGGAGAGCGAGGCGCCGGCGCCGAGGGCGGGGGCGAAGTAGAAGGCGTTGAACGCGCTGGCCGTGCGCAGGTCCTTGCTGGGGATGCGGGCGATGTCGCCGTCCAGCTTGGTCAGCGCCGAGGCGAGCGCTGAGGGCCGGCCGGTGAGCAGGGCGGCGGCCCGGTCGGCGGCCAGCTCCCGGTACCGCGAGAGCGCCCGGATCAGCAGGAAGCTCAGCGCGTACACCAGCGCCGAGACCACCATGACGGCCATCAGGATGGCGAAGGTGTTCTGGTCGCCCCGGCGGCGGCCGCCGAACATCTGGGAGTAGAACGCGAACCGGACGATGAGCCCGGCGATGACTCCCAGGAACGAGGCGACGGTGATCACCGCGACATCGCGGTGCGCCACATGGGACAGCTCGTGCGCCAGGACCCCTTCCAGTTCCTCGGGCTCCAGGCGGCGCAGCAGTCCGGTGGTCACACACACCACGGAGTTGTCGGCGTTGCGGCCGGTGGCGAAGGCGTTGGGCAGATCGATGTCGGAGACGGCGACCCGGGGCACGGGCATGTCGGCGGTGGCGCACAACCGGTCGATGATGCCGTGGAGTTGGGGCTGCTCCTCGCGGGTCACGAGCCGGCCGCGCATGGCGTACAGGGCGATCCGGTCGGAGAACCAGTACTGGCAGAAGAGCAGGGCCGCGGCGATGACGACGACCAGCACCGTCGACTTGAGCAGGACGAGCAGCGCGGCGACGAACGCCACGTACAGCAGTCCCAGCAGGAACACCGTGACCAGCATGCGGGCGGTCAGCTGCCGGTCGGGCTGGAAGCGGCTGCGCATGGCCGTCATTCCTCGATCGGGGCGTCGTGGTCCACGGCGAGGGCCGTGCGGGCTCGGACGAGCGTGCCGAGCAGCCGACGACAAATCGTGTCGATCATGATGTCTCCCAGGGGCCCAGAGCTCTGCTCTCACTCTCCACCATGCCACTTACGGTGCCCGTAAAGGAGCGTGGCGGCGCCCGGATGACGGGGTAGGAGCCTCCACCGGACGCCGATCGGCGTACCGTACGGGGCGCCCGTGGCGTAGCGGGTCGCGAGGGGAAGGGCTGCTTGATGAGTCAGTCGTTCGGCTTCTACCAGAACGAGATCTACTTCGAGGGCCTGGGCGGCGTGGTGCCGCGCTTCCCGCTCACCCACGACGAGCTGGAGTCCAGAGCCAAGGCCGCCCTCGCGCCCGCCCTCTGGTCGTACGTGGCGGGCGGCGCGGGGGACGAGCGCACCCAGCGGGTCAATGTGACGGCCTTCGAGCGCTGGGGGCTGTACCCGAGGATGTTCGTCGGGGCCGACCGGCGGGATCTGTCCGTCGAGCTGTTCGGCATGACGCTGCCGTCGCCGCTGTTCATGGCGCCGATCGGGGTCATCGGCCTGTGCGCGCAGGACGGGCACGGCGATCTGGCCACGGCCCGGGCGGCGGCGCGCACCGGTGTCCCGATGGTCGCCTCGACGCTGACCGTCGACCCGTTGGAGGCGGTCGCCGCCGAGTTCGGCCCGACGCCGGGGTTCTTCCAGCTCTACACCCCCACCGACCGGGACCTGGCCCAGAGCCTGGTGCACCGGGCCGAGAAGGCCGGGTTCAAGGCCATCGTGGTCACCCTGGACACCTGGGTGACCGGCTGGCGCCCCCGCGATCTGAGCATCGGCAACTTCCCTCAGCTGCGCGGCCACTGCCTGGCCAACTACACCTCCGACCCGGTCTTCCGCGCACGCCTGGAGCGCACCCCGGAGGAGGACCCCCGAGGCGCCGCCCTGCACTGGGCGCAGCTCTTCGGCAACCCGCTGACCTGGGACGATCTCCCGTGGCTGCGCTCGCTCACCTCACTGCCGCTGATCGTGAAGGGCCTGTGCCACCCCGAGGACGTGCGCCGCGCCAGGGACGGCGGCGTGGACGGCATCTACTGCTCCAACCACGGCGGCCGCCAGGCCAACGGCGGGCTGCCCGCCCTCGACGCGCTGCCCGGCGTCGTCGAGGCCGCGGACGGGCTGCCGGTCCTGTTCGACTCCGGCGTCCGCAGCGGCACCGACGTGGTCAAGGCCGTCGCCCTGGGCGCCACGGCCGTGGGCGTCGGCCGCCCGTACGCCTACGGTCTCGCCGTCGGCGGTACGGACGGCCTCGTCCACGTCCTGCGCTCGCTTCTCGCCGAGGCCGATCTGCTGATGGCGGTCGACGGCTACCCCACGCTCGCCGACCTCACGCCCGAGGCACTGGTGCGGCTCACCTGACGCCGGGCGGCGGGCCCGGGACGCGTGCCGCCCCGGGCCCCGGCCGTCAGCGCTACGGCAACGCGGACTCCATGTCGCAGCACCCGTCCCGCCGCATCAGCCGCCCCACCGCCAGCCAGTCGCCCTCGGCGGCCGCGCGTCGCGGAGCCACGCCCGGGTGCGCGAAGGCGGCCACCAACTCCTCGGTCACATAGGGCACTCCGCCCCTGAGCACCGCCACCGTCCGTACGAGCGAGTCGAAGTCGGTGAACGGGTCGCCGTCCACCACCGCCAGGTCCGCGATCTTGCCCTCCTCCAGCGTGCCCAGGTCCCGGTCGACGCC
Source organism: Streptomyces sp. NPDC048696 (assembly GCF_043198895.1). NCBI lineage: Bacteria > Bacillati > Actinomycetota > Actinomycetes > Kitasatosporales > Streptomycetaceae > Streptomyces > Streptomyces sp. NPDC048696. The sequence continues at coordinate 55,818 of NZ_JBICVJ010000002.1, forward strand.
GAAGAGCCGGGCCGGGAGCACGGTCGCCGTGCGCAGGGCCGCCGCCGGGGACAGTCCGCCCCGGTGCAGCGCGCGCAGGCCCATGTGGAGGGAGAGGCCGACCGGGACGAGCGGCGCGTCCGTGCCGAGCGCGACGATGCCGCCGGCCGCCAGGACCCGGCGGTAGACGTCGGTCTCGGTGCGCAGGGTGGCCAGTTGGGCCGCGGTCGGCGCCACGGACGCCGACTGCTTGACCACCGCCACGTCCCACGGCGGCATCACCACGGTGACCCGGGGGTCCTCGGCGAGCTCGGGCGCGGCGCCGATCAGCGGTACCGAGGTGAACGGCGTGGCGATGAGCGAGAAGTCGACGCCCCGGGCGCTGTAGACCTCCACCACGTCGCCGTAGGCGTGCCCCGAGGCGGTGGTGGCGTGGCCGAACTCGGCGCGCTGGGTGGCCTGCAGATGGGTCGTCATATCCTGGCCGCTCTGGACGCCCGGCGAGAGCAGATGGCTGCCGGAGCGCACCCCCAGGCGCTCGTGCGCGAACCGGGCGGCCTCCTCCATGACCCAACTGGGCGCCCGTACATAGGTCTTGACGAAGTCCCAGTCGAGCGCGGCCCCGCGTTCCAGCGAGCGCCGCAGCCCCTCCTCGGTGCGGTGGGCCCGCCCCATGCTGTAGGCGACCCGGGAGCCGTCGAGCAGTTCGCCGGTGGTGAGCAGCCGGGGCCCGGCGAGCTCTCCGGCCGCCACCGCCTCGCGGATGCGGGCCTGTTCATAGGCGAACCCGCCCAGCGAGACGGCGGTGGTGATGCCGTACGTCAGCTGCCCGACGGTCTGCCGCCCGCCGTAGGTGCTCTGCCACGGGTGCGTGTGCGTGTCCCACAGACCCGGCACGACCGTACGCCCGGAGGCGTCGATCCGCCGCTGCGCCGCCCGCCTGCGGTGCGGCTCGACGGACGCGATGCGCCCGTCCCGCACGACGATGTCCACGTCGTCGCGGACGCTCTCGCCCGTGCCGTCCCACAGCCGTCCGGCGTGCACCACGGTGTCGGCGGGCGCGGGCCGCCGGCGCTCCAGGGGTACGCGGACGGTACGGGCCGGACCGCCGTCGACGTCGACGAGCCGCAGCCGGTCGCCGGACAGATACAGCAGCGTCTTCGAGTCGCCCGACCAGGAGGGGTGGTCGGCCGGTTCGCTGGTCAGGGTGCGGGGCGGGCCCTGCGGGGTGCCGTCGGGGGCGACGGGCAGCAGGCAGAGCGCGGACTCGACGATCACCGCCATCCAGCGCCCGTCGGGCGACCAGACGGGGCCGGAGTCGTAGCGGTCGGAGACCGAGACATGCGGCGCCACCGCGTGCAGCCGGTCGGCGCCGGTCGTGGTGTCGACGACCCGGATGAGGTTGTAGCCCTCGCGGAAGCGGAGGTTGAGCCGGTTGCGGTCGCAGAAGGCGAGATAGCGGCCGTCCGGCGACCAGCTCGGGCGACCGGGCAGCCCGCCCGCGCCGAGGGCCGCCACCAGTACGCGTTCGGTGCCCGCCGCCAGGTCCCGTACGACGAGTCGGCCCGCCATGTCGAGGCACGCGAGCCGCTTCCCGTCGGGCGAGAGCGCGGGATGGACCCGGCCGCCCGTCGCCAGCGCCGTCTCGTCGCCGGTGGCCAGATCTCGACGGTAGACACCGAGCAGCCCGTCGCGGTCGTCGGCGTACAGCAGGGAATGACCGTCGCCCGACCAGACGGGTCCGAGCAGATAGCGGGTGGGCTCGGCTTGACGCAGCCGCTCGGGCGGCCGGGCACCCGAAGTGTCCGCCAGCCACAGCGAGTTGAGCGCAGCGAAGGCGACGCGCCGCCCGTCGGGCGAGAGCGCGGGCAGATGGATGCCGCGCACCGGGCGTACGCGCCCGTCGCCGAGGTCGTAGTCCTTGACCCGGTAGCGCGGCCGTCGAACGGGAAGGACGCCCTCGAAATCAACCCGCTCCGGCTCACCCGGCTTCTCGGGGCGCACCAGGGTGAACCGGCCGTCCACGGTGAGCAGCAGCTCCCCCGCCGCCGTCCAGCGCGGCGGCACCGGGGCCACGTCCCCGGCGACCGGGACGGGCTTGCCGTCGACAACCAGGACGCAGGAGGCGTTGGGCGCGGCGGTGGTCCGAAGGTACGCCAGGCGCCGCCCGTCCGGTGCCAGCGCCGGGGTCATGACCTGCGCGGCTTCGGTCTCGGTGTGCTCGACGACGACCGCTCCCGCCCCTCGGGCCGGGACGGCGGCGACGGTCCGCGCCGCGAGACCGGGACCGGTCGGCGTGGTGACGGCCTGCGCCCGGACGAAGAGAATCCGCTTCCCGTCCGGCGACCAGCTGGGGTCGAAGTCCTCCCACGCCCCGTCCTGCAACGGCCCCTCCTGTCCGGCGAGTCCCGTCAACCGGGTCAGTTCACCGGTCCGCAGATCCAGTACGTGGATGCGGTACGGGCCGCCCGTCACCGGGTCGCCGCCGCGCTCGGAGGCGAACGCGATCCGGGTGCCGTCCGGCGACCAGGCCGGACCCCGGTCGTCCCAGGGCCCCTCGGTGCGGCGGCGCACCTCCGACCCGTCCGGACGCATGGTCCACATGTGATAGCCGCCGCCCTCGTACGCGCCGAAGGCGACCAGCGAGCCGTCCGGGGAGTACGTGGGCCGGTTGGGCTCCAGGGCCGCCGGGGTGAGGGGAACGGCCTTGCCGCCACGGCGCGGCAGCGACCACAGGACGCTCTGGATCTCGACGATCAGCCGGTCCCCGGCGGGCGAGAGGGTCGCCGAGCCGTTGGTGGCCTCGGTGAAGGTCAGCGCGGGCCCGGTACGCGTACGGGCCAGGGCCGGGGTCGACCCGATGGCGGTGGCGGCCCCGGCCACCCCTGCGGCGGCGAGCAGTTGACGACGGGAGAGGGAGAACGCGGCGGCGCTACGATCACGATCCATAACGCTTAACGCTCGCGCACCTCACGGCACATCAGCAACCCTGCCGTTCTGGCCAAATGGGTATGTCCGCGCCGATCCTCGGCTGAACTGGGCGTGCAAACACCGCTGTTCGACTGCGGGCTCACGCATCCGCCGCGTACCGCCAGAACTCCCGCATCACGCCAGGCGGCGTCGGCCCCGACATCTCCAGCTGCGTCAGCAGAACCGTCACCGCACCCGTGGACGGAACGAGGTGCGCGGCCGTCCCCGTGCCGCCGACCCACCCGTACCGCCCCGGCACGTTCCACGGATCGACCGCCTCGACGTCGACCGAGCCCCCGAACCCCCACCCCTGTCCCTCCAGGAACAGCGTGCTCTGGGCGCGCTGGGCCGGGGTCAGGTGGTCGGTGGTCATCTGCCGCACGGACTCGGGCGACAGCAGACGACGCCCGCCCGCGGCGCCCTCCGCGAGCAGCATGCGGGCGAAGGCGTACCAGTCGTCCGCGGTCGACACCAGCCCGCCCCCGCCGGACGGGAACGGCGGCACGGCGCTCCACTGGCCGTCCGGGGCGTCGACGAGTTCCAGACCGCCCTCCACCGCGCGGTAGTACCCGGTGAACCGGTCGAGGTCGGCGGGCGGCACCGCGAATCCGGTGTCGCTCATGCCCAGCGGCTCGAAGATCCGGTCCGCGAGGAAGTCGGGCAGCGGACTCCCCGAAACCCGTGCCACCAGTACGCCCTGGATGTCGGAGCACAGGTTGTAGAGCCACGCCTCGCCGGGCTGGCGCAGCATGGGGATACGGGAGAGCGCCGCCATCCACTCGTCCGGCGCCGCCACGAGCTGCGGCTGCGGCGGCCCCTGCCGCAGCTCGGTGAAGAGCGGCACGACCGCCGGCAGCGAGAAGTCGGACGGAAAGCCGTACCCGGCGCGGAAGGTGAGCAGATCGGCCACCGTGATGGGCCGGGCGGCCGGGACGACATCGTCGAGCGGGCTGCTCGGCGTACGGACCACGCTCGGCGCGGCCAGCTCCGGCAGCCACGGCGCCACCGGGTCGTCCAGCGCGATCCGGCCGTCGTCGACCAGCATCATCACGGCCGCGGCGACCACCGGCTTGGTGAGCGAGGCGATCCGGAAGATCGAGTCCCGGCGCATCGGCGTGGTGCCTTCGGCGTCGGCCGAGCCGACGGCCTCCACCTCGACCCGGTCGCCACGGGCCACCAGGGCCACCGCGCCCGGCGCCCGGCCGTCACCGACGTTCGTCTTGAGGAGGGTGTGCAGGCTGGTCATCGGTCCACCTTCGCTGTCCGGTCAGTACGGTTGAAGCCCATGCGGTGCACGGCCAGTGCGGTTGAAAGGGAGACTCCCGCCGCCACGGAAATTCATCGGCGGACCGCGATGACTTCCACGCCCGCGCGCGGTCCACCTCTCATGGACGACACGAACGACACGAACGACACGAACGACACGAACGACACGAACGACGTGAACGACATGGAAAAGACCCACACGATCCCGTCGCGGGACGGCACCCCCATCGCCTACGACCGGCTGGGCGAGGGACCGCCGGTCATCCTCGCCGGGGGCGCCTTCTGCACCCGCGAGACGCACCGCGAACTCGCGCGCCTCCTTGCCCCGCGCTTCACCGTCTACAACTACGACCGACGCGGCCGGGGCGGCAGCGGCGACACCCTCCCGTACGCCGTCGCCCGCGAGGTGGAGGACCTGGCCGCGCTCATCGCCGAGGCGGGCGGCACAGCGGGCCTGTACGGGCTCTCCTCGGGCGGCGCGCTGGTCCTGGAGGCGGCGGCGAGCGGGCTGCCGGTGGCGGCGGTCGCCGTGTACGAGCCGCCGTTCGCGCTCGCGGCCGAGCGGCGCGCCGGGAACGTGACGTACGCCGCCCGGCTGCGGGAACTGCTCGCCGCCGAACGACGGGGGGACGCCGTGGAGCTGTTCATGACCCGGGTCGGCGCGCCCCCGGAGCAGATCGCCCAGGCCAGGCAGTCGCCCATGTGGCCGGGCATGGAGTCCGTGGCGCACACGCTCGCGTACGAGAACGCCGTGCTCGGCGACGCCGCGCTGCCCGTGGAGCGGCTGGCCGCGATCACCGCGCCGGTACTCGCGATCGCGGGCGGGGCGAGCCCCGAGTGGCTGCGCTCCCCGGCCGTCGCGGTCGCCGAGGCCGTGCCGGACGGCCGCGCGCTGACTCTGCCGGGGCAGTCGCACCAGTTCTCGGCCGCGGTGCTGGCCCCGGTCCTCACGGAGTTCTTCGGCGGGTGAGCGGACATCGGGAGGGGTGCCCCCGGGTCGGTCCGCGAGCACCCCTCGTTCACCTGTGGTCGTCAGCGGTTGAAGACGCTCGTGCGGCCCCCTTCGATCGGGGCCGTGCCGTCCAGGGCGGCCTGGTTGGCCAGTCCGCACAGCTGCGCGGGGGTCAGGCCCGCCAGTGCCCGGAAGTCACGGTTGAGATGCGCCTGGTCGTAGTAGCCGCACGCGGCCGCGAGTTCGGCGAGCGACGCGTACGAGCCGTACGGCAGCGCGAGCGCGTGCTGGAACCGCAGGATGCGGGCGACGGACTGGAGCGGCAGCCCGATCTGCTCCCGGAACAGCACCTGGAGTCTGCGCTCGCCCCGGCCGGTGGCGCCGGCCAGTTCGCCGAGCGTCATCCCGCCGTGCCGTGCGCTGAGTCTGCTCCACGCCTCGGCCACCACGGGCGACGGCGCCGGGCCGTCGGCCAGCAGCCGTGCCAGCGCGTCGTCGACCACCGACCAGCGCGCCTCCCAGTCCGGCGCGGCGGCGAGCCGTTCGGTCAGCCGTTCCGTCCACCGCTTGCCCACCAACTCGTCCGGGTGCACGGTCTCGTTCGCCAGGTTGTGCATCGATATGCCGAGACACATATAGGCGCCGAGCGGCGTGAAATCGACCTCCACCGCCTGCCCCGCGCCGCGATAGCCGCCGAGTACGGGCGAGGTCCGCAGGCCCCCGACCATCGCGTGCCAGCTTCCGGTTCCGCCCGCGGACCCCTTCTCCCCGGCGCCGAACAGATGCAGGGGGTCTCCCCAGCCGACGATCAGCGTGACCGTCGCGGCGGGCAGCGTCAGCCGGGCCGGCATTCCTGCCGGTGTGCGCCTGCCTCGGTATTTGACGACCTGACCCCGCAGCCAGTCAGGTGCCGCCCGTTCCACACTCTCCCCTCGGTCTTCGGTATTCAAGGATGCTTTGGCCTCCACCTGCAACCCTCTCCTCACCCTGCGCGTGTTCCGCCGACCGGAATCCGGAAGGACAGTGCGCCTTCTTACAAGACCAGCGGTCGGCCTCGGCAGCAGTCTGTGACGGCAGAGGTGGTCAAGGCCAGGACAGGACAGCGGACCTGGCTCAATATCGGCCACCGCACGGCCATTGCCGCATATGCGTGCGGCGGTCGGCCGATCGGACGGGGGGGTGCGGACCGGCCCTGACGGGCCGGACCGTCGCGGTCCGGTTTCCTGCTGTCGCCCGCCCACGGGGGTGGCGGGTGACAGCAGGGAACCGGACCGCACCGCACGACTCCCCCACCGGCGGCGGAAACGGAACCGAACCGGCGGATGCCGACGTCCTTCCGGACATCCACACGATCATGAACACCGCCGGAGGACAGCCCACATGGCCCCCACCGCCACCCGGTATCTCTATCTCGCGCGGCACGGCGAGGCCACGTCCGACGAGAGCGATCTGACGGACGCCGGGCGCCGGCAGGCCGTACTGCTCGGCGAGCGGCTCCGGGGCAGCCCGCTCTCGTCGATCTGCCACGGCCCGCTGCCGCGCGCGACCCGGACCGCCCGGCTCATCGCCGACCAACTCGACGGCGTCCCGCTGGAGTCGTCGGACATCGCCGGGGACTACATCCCGTACGTACCGCCGAAGGAAGAGCTGCCGCCCGAGTACGCCGATGCCATGCTCGACCGGCTGGCGCGGTTCCCGGCCGAGGAGAGCGAGCGGGGGCGCGCGTTGGCGCCCGCCGCGCTCGCACGCTTCGCCGGGCCGGTCGAGGGGGACGAGCCGCGCCATGAGCTGGTCGTGACCCACAACTTCCTGATCGGCTGGCTCGTGCGCGCCGCGCTGGACGCGCCCGCGTGGCGCTGGATGGGCCTGAATCACGCCAACGCGGCGCTGACCGTGATCCGTTACGCGACCGACCGGCCCGCGTCCGTCGTCTTCTACAACGACATGAGGCATCTGCCGCCCGAGCTGCGCTGGACCGGCTTCCCGCCGGAGCTCCGGGTCTGAGACCTCCGGGACCCGGAGCCCGGCGGCCATGGCTCAGCCGGTGTACGCCGCGAAGATCTTCGAGAACTCGTACGGCTGCTGGGTCACGTTGGTGCACTTGTAGAGCGGGCCGTTGCAGGCGTTGGCATCCCGGGTCTCCTCCCAGAAGGCCAGCATGCCCAGGTGGTGGCTCTGGGCGAAGCCCACCAACTGCCGGGCGGCGGCCTGGTCGTAGATCCGGCCGTCGTCGTTCTGCCCGAGCATGGGCGTCACGCCGACCATGGCCCACGCCTGGGCGTCGCTCTTCGCCGGATAGAGCGTCCTCAGCTGCGCCTGGGTGCTCTGCGCGGCCTGCACGGCGGCCGTCCCGTAGTCGGTGTCGCGGTAGTAGTCCATCGCCATCACATTGACGACGTCCAGGTCGACGCCCGCGTCCCGGGCCGACTTGACGACACCCAGACCGTCGCCGGTCAGCCCTTCCGGCAGTACTGGCAGGGTGAGCGAGACGCGCAGGCCCGGGTGGGTCCGCTGGAGCCTGGCGAGCGCCTGCGAGCGGCGCGCGACGGAGGCGGGCTCCGCCACGGCCGAGCCCTCGATGTCGAAGTCGACATAGGTGAGGTGGTACGCGTCGACGACCGCCGCGTACTCGGTGTACAGCGCGTCGGCGTCGGTGCAGGCCTGGGCGAGTTCGACGCCGTTGGCGCCGCCGAAGGAGACCTTCACGTCACCGCCGGCGGCCCGGACGGCGTCGATCTGGTCCTTGGCCCAACCGCTGCGCGGATCATAGGCGTTGAACCACATCGCCTTGCAGTCGGAGGCGGTCACGAACGCCATGGTGAAGCTGTTCAGCCCGCTCGCGGAGGCCGCCGCCGGAAGGCTCGGCGTGGGCCAGGCGCCCATGTCGACATAGGGCGCGGTGTGGACGGTGCCGGGCGCGGGGCCGCCCGAGCCGGAGGTCGTACCGCTGACGGCGGTGCTGTACGCCGAGGTGTTGCCCGCCGCGTCCTTGGCACGCACCCGGAAGCTGTACGTGGTGGAGGGCTGGAGCCCGGTCGCCGTGTACGAGGTGCCGGATGCGGCCGCCGGGGCGCCGCCGCCCTGGGAGACCTCGTACGACACCGCCCCGGACCCGCCGGTGGAGGCGTTCCAGCGCACGGTGAGCGAGGAGCCGGTGGCCGAGCCGACCGTGACGCCGGTCGGCACCGAGGGCGCCGGGCCGCCGGAGCCGGAGTCGCAGGAGCCGCCGTTCAGCGTGCAGTTGGCCGGGGTGCCACCGCCGGAGACGATGAAGCCGAACGCGGCGGTGGCACCGGCGGCGACCGCGCCGTTGTAGTCGCGGTTGGTGAAGGAGTAGTGGTTGCCGCTCTTCGTCATGAGCGCGTCCCAGTAGCTGCCGACCGTCGTTCCCGACGGCAGGTCGAAGGAGACGTTCCAGCCGTTGACAGCGGCCGACGAGCCGTTGGCGACGGTGTACTGGGCCTGGTAACCGGTGCCCCAGTCGGAGGTCTTGACGAACGCCGCGGACACGCCGCCCGCCGCGTCCGCCGGTGGAGCGAGAAACAGGATCACTGTTCCGAGCAGGGCCAGGAGCAGGGTGAGGGGTCTTCGCATACCGGACTCCTAAAGGTCTGGACCAAAAGCGGTCCGGTATGTGATTAAGTGCCAGGCGCCGGCGTGTCAAGGCTTCGCGGGAGCCGACAGGCCGGGTGCGGACCACGCGGGCCTATGATCGAAACAACTGCCGGTCGGCGGGACCGCAGGCGACCACGGAGGCTGAACGGGCATGACCGAACGGCAAGTTGTCATCGTCACCGGCGGCGGTACGGGGATCGGCGCGGCCACCGCACGGCTGTTGCGCGGCGCCGGACACCAGGTCGTCGTCTCCGGGCGTCGGCCCGAGCCGCTGCGGCAGCTCGCCGAGGAGACCGGGGCGCTGGCCCACCCCTCCGACATCGGCGACCCCGCCGCCGTCCAGGAGCTCGTGGACACGGCGGTGGACACCTACGGCAGGCTGGACGGTGTCGTGCTCAACGCGGGCACCGGACGCAGCGGAGCCGTGGGCGACACCTCCGTCGAGGACTGGGACGAGGTCATGCGCATCAACCTCACCGGCCCGTTCCTGCTGCTGCGCAGCGCGGTCCCGCACCTGGTGGAGGCGCGCGGCTCGGTGGTCGCCGTCGCCTCCGTCTCCGCGCTGCGCAACGGGATGGGCAACGCCGCGTACGCCACGTCCAAGGCGGCCCTCGCCCAGCTGTGCCGCTCCGTCGCGGTCGACTACGGGCCCGACGGGGTGCGCGCCAACACCGTGTGCCCCAGCTGGGTGCGGACCGAGATGGCCGACCGGCGCATGGCACGTTTCGCCGAGCAGGCGGGTCTCGCGGACGGCGACGTCGACGCGGCGTACGAGGCGGCCACCCGACTGCTTCCGCTGGGCCGCCCCGGCGAGCCGGCCGAAGTCGCCGAGGCCATCGCCTGGTTGCTCTCCCCCGCCGCGTCCTTCGTCAACGGCGCGGTGCTCACCGTCGACGGCGGGGTGACGGCGATCGACCCCGGAACCGTGCCGTTCCGATTCCGGGTGGAGCGCCGCGACACGACGGGCTGACCGGCTGAGGACCGCCGGGGCGGCCGTCAGGCCAGGCCCGTCAGCAGCTCTTCCCGACTGTTGACCCCCGTCTTGCGGTAGATCGCCTTGAGATGGTCGTTGACGGTGTGCGGGGAGAGGTCGAGGCGGCGCGCGATGTGCTTGGTGGGCAGACCCTCCAGAACCTCCTGGAGGACGGCCCGCTCCCTGGCGGTGATCCCGTACCAGACCGAGACCGCCGGCAACAGCAGGCGGCCCGGGGCGGGTTGGATCGTGACGGCCACCGCACCCGCCTCCGGGCCTTCGAGCAGCTGGCCGTGCAGGGCTATCCAGCCGTCGCGGGTCGGGATCCGGCTCAGCGCCTGCCCGCCCGCGCGCCGGGCGAGGTGGGCGACGTTCCAGACGGTGGCGGCCAGATCGTCCTCGTCGGTCGTGGTGGCCACGGGGGCGAGCAGCCGCATCCACTCATGGGCCGAGGGCGTCGCCGAGGTGATCTTGTCGTCGGCGCCGACGACGGCGACGCCGGGCGACAGGCTGTAACGCGAGGGCCGCAGCGGCATCGCGGCGACGAACCGCCGCAGGGCCGCGGCCAGCGGCTGAGCGAGGGCGTCCGCGTCGGCCGCCTCGGCCGCCGAGAACTGCGGGCTGCCCTTCTCCCGTACGAGAATGAGCCCGCCCCACGCCAGCCGGGCCTGGGTGAGCGCGATCCGCAGCTCACCGCCGAACCCTTCGGGGACCGTGACATTGCCCAGTCTCACGCGATGCCCGTGCCCCACTCTTATCCCGACCCGGGAACCCGCGAGCAGCCGCTCGACGTCGTGGGTCTCGGTATCGGCGGCCGTCATCCGGCGCTCGGACACCTCGTTGTAGCCGTGCTCCTTGGTGAACAGACAACTGGCTCTGGCCAGCGGATCCAGCCCGGCCAGCACATATCCGTCGTGCGGCACGATCCGGCCGAGCTCGTCCGAGAGCGCGCGCCCGAGATCCGGCACGGTCACCGCGTCCGTCGCCTCGCCCAGCAGGGCGCGGCCGATCGTTTCAACTCCCCCGGTCACCACACGAGCGTAGCCCGCACCGGTTCGCCCACTCGGGTGAATTTCCCACCGGCCACACCTATTTGAGGACATGCTGTGCCTCCCCTCGCACGTCAGCGGCCCATGTCTCGGATTTCGGACAAGTCGTGGCCGAACCGCTGGTGGTTGGTACGCGTGCGCCCTCAGCGCTTGGTGGTGCTGTTGAACAGCGAGCGCGACCAGACGTAGCCGACCAGCGTGATGCCGGCGCACCAGGCCAGGGATATCCAGCCGTTGTCGCCGATCGCCGACCCGGAGAGCAGCCCGCGCAACGTCTCGGTCATCGGCGTGAACGGCTGGTTCTCGGCGAACCAGCGCAGCCCCGGCGACATCGAGTCGGCCGGCACGAACGCCGAGCCGAGGAACGGCAGGAACTGGATCAGCAGCGGCTTGTTGCTCGCGGACTCGACGGTCTTGGACATCAGGCCGAGCGCCGCCGCCAGCCAGGTCACCGCGAACGCGATGGCCGCGAGCAGTCCGGCGGCGGCCAGCCACTCCACGGGGCTCGCGGACGACCGGAACCCGACGGCGAGCGCGACGCCCACGACCAGGACCATGCACACCATGGTCTGGACGACGCTGCCGAGGACATGGCCCGTCATGAACGACGAGCGGGTGATGTTCATGGTGCGGAAGCGGTTGATGATGCCCTCGGTCATATCGGAACAGACCGCGATCGAGGTCGACATCGAGCCCGCCGCCACCCCCATGACGATGATTCCGGGCGTCAGATAGTTCACATACGCGTCCCGGCCGCCACCCATCCCGGCGCCGATCGAGTCACCGAAGGCGTACACGAACAGCAGCAGCATCAGGATCGGCGTCATCGCACTGCCGAACCCCACCGCCGGATAGCGGATCGCGTGCTTCAGGTTGCGCCGCAGCATCGTCATCGAGTCGTGCACGGCGTACGTGAGGGTGCTCATCGCAGGGTCTCCTTGACGTGGAGGGACGCGCCGGTGGTGCCGTCGCCGGTCAGGGCGAGGAACACGTCGTCGAGGTCGGGGGTGTGCACGGAGAAGTCGGCGGCCCGGATGCCGACGGCGTCGAGCCGGTCGAGCAGGGTGCGCAGCGCGTCGAGACCGGCGTCGCCCGCCACGCGCAGGGCGAGGTTCTCGTCGTCGCGGGCCGCGCCCGGGAAGGCGGCGGCCGCGCGCTCGTACTCGTCGGGGTCGGTGAACCGCAGCCGTACGTGGCTGCCGGGGATGCGGGCCTTGAGCTCGTCGGCGGTGCCCTCGGCGACGATCCGGCCGCCGTCGAGGACGGCGATCCGGTCGGCCAACTGGTCGGCCTCGTCCAGGTATTGGGTGGTGAGGAAGACGGTGGTGCCGCCCGCGACCAGCTCGCGCACGATGTCGTACATGGTGCGGCGGCTGCGCGGGTCGAGCCCGGTGGTCGGCTCGTCCAGGAAGATCACCTGGGGGTCGCCGACCAGCGTCATGGCGAGGTCGAGCCGGCGCCGCATACCGCCGGAAAAGGTGGCGGCCCGGTTGCCCGCGACGTCGGCGATACCGAACCGCTCCAGCAACTGCCGGGCACGCAAGCGCCCTTCACGCTTGCCGAGCCGCAGCAGGTCAGCCATGAGGAGCAGGTTCTCCTCGGCGGTGAGCAGGTCGTCGAGCGCGGAGAACTGCCCGGTGACGCCGATCGCGGCGCGCACCCCGTCCGGCGACGTGGCGACGTCGTGGCCCGCGACCTGGGCCTGGCCGCCGTCGGCGGCGATGAGCGTGGACAGGATCTGCACGGTGGTGGTCTTGCCGGCACCGTTGGGCCCCAGCAGCGCGAACACGGACCCGGCCGGGATGCGCAGATCGATGCCGTCGAGCACGGTCTTGTCACCGTACGACTTGCGCAGACCGATGGTGGAGACGGCGGCGGGCGACTGTGTACCACCGCTCCGCCTGGGCGTGGGCATGGACATGGGCATGTCAGAAGAAGGCATGGGCTCTCCCGGTTGAAGGGTGAGACGGGGACAGTGGAGACGGGGACCGTGGACTGAAGTGAGCGCTCAGGCGCGGGCGCGGCGGATGTCGATGTTGCCGTAGCGGGTCCGGGCGCGGACCTCGACGGTCTCCTCGGTCTTGTCCGGGGTCTCGGAGGCGGCCAGCGTGTTGCGCACCTGCCCGAGGCCGGAGCTGGCTTCGAGCCAGGCGGCGGTGCCCTCGCGGATGCCGATCTCGATGGCGCCGTAGGAGGTCTCCAACTGGACGGTGCCACGCGCGACATCGGCGACGCGCAGCGTGCCGTGGGCGGTGGTGGCGGTGACCGAGCCCTCGGCGCGCGCGATGTCGATGTCGCCGTTGGCGCCGCTCACCCGCAGGTCACCGGTCGCGGTGCCGACGGCCGTGTGGCCGTGCGAGTTCTTCAGGACGGCGGTGCCGTCGACGCTGCCGACGCGCAGGCTGCCGGAGCTGGTGGTGATCTCGGCGGAGCCCTCGACGCGGTCGACGGTGATCGAGCCGTGGGAGGCGGTCAGCTGGAGCGGCCCGGTGGTGTCGAGGCGGACGTCGCCGGACGAGGTCTTCACACGGACCTCACCGAGCCGGCCCTCGCCGAGCACCTGGGTCCAGGCGCCGGTGAGGTCGATCCGCGAGCCCGTGGGCAGTTCGACCACCACGTCGACGACGCCGCTGGGCCCGACGAGGTAGCGCCCCTTGGGCGTCCTGACGCTCAGCTCGCCGCCCGAGTACATGACCTCGGTCTGCGCGGCGGCCCGCACGTCCTTGTCCTTCTTCGGGTCGCGGGGCTTCACCTCGACAACCGTGTCGAGGCGGTCGCCCGCGGAGAACTGGATGGAACCGGCGGCCACGTTGGCGTTGACCGAGATCGGCTGAGGAGTGTCGAAAGAAGGCATGGCTGTTCCGTCCTCTTGGGTCTTTGGATCGTCCCCGCAGGTGGGACGTGGTGTGGGTGAGATGTTGCGGGTGAAGTGGTGCGGATGGGGCGCGGGCTGAGCGGTCTTGTGAAAGTCCGATGCGGTGCCGCGTGCCCCAAAGGGGCGCGGGGCTGAGTCGATATGCGACTCCGTCGCGTGCGCGCGACCAGCCACGGACGGCCCGCAGTCGAATACCCGCGCTTCCAGCGGAGCGTTACCGCACCCAGCCCGTGAAGCTCTGTCCGAAGGTGTGGCTCTTCTCCGTCGTACGCGGCCGCGAGGGACCCTCGACCGCGGCCGACACGGCCCGCACCAACCACGCGTTGACCGACAGGCCCTCGCGGGACGCGGCCTCCTCGGCGCGCGCCTTGAGGTGGGCCGGCAGCCGCAGATTGACCCGGGCGGTGCCGCCCTCGTCACCCTCGACGGGCGTCTGCGCCGCGAGCGGTTCGACGGGCGCGGCGACCGCTTCCACCGCATCCATGGGAAGGCCGTGGGCCGGCGGCAGCATCACGACGAAGTCGGGGTCGAGCCCCCTCAGCCGTACGTCGACCGAGCCGGGGGCGAGGTCGCGGGTGATCTCGTCCATCGCGGCGGACAGAACATTGAGCATGGTCAGACGAGTCGCCGACTCCAGCGGAGCGGTCAGCCGCTCGGCCAGCTCGCGGGCATCGTCCCCGCCGGCTTCGGCGGCCACCGCGAGTTCGCGGCGAAGGGTGTCGACATACGGCGTGAGGTCCATGACGTCATCATGGCACCACTATGGCGCCACACGCAAGCGCAAGTGACACCACACGTGGGTCGAGTTTGCAGTCAACCCACATGACCTGCGGAAACAAGAAGGGGGCCCGCTGCGCCACCATGACGCCACACTGGCTCACACGTCTTGCGTGACGCGAAATGGCACCACATGGCACCGGGTGGCACCAAGCGGTGCCACCCGGTGCCACCTGAGTCCGAACTCAGGGACCCGAGACGAGATCCACCACATTCGTACCGGAATCTGCTGTTCCACCCGCGTCGTTGATGACATGGCCGATGGTCCCCTTACCGCCCAGGGAAACGGTCACCAAGTCGTGGAAGCGGACGCCCGGCGCGACCGGTGCCTCGAAGGCGCGGTCGGCCACCACCGAGGGGTCGGCACTGAAGTAGCAGTAGCTGCCCAGACCCCACGCCTCGTGGCGGGTCACGGAACCGGCCACCTTGTACGCGTCGTAGCCGCGCGTCGAGCCGTTCATCCACGCGGCCTGGCCCGGCGGGTCGTACGGCATCTCGTTCTGGAAGAAGTACGTACGTCCGCCGTCCCCGTTCCAGATCACCTGGTGCTGCTGGTAGTGCTCGACGAACAGGCCGTACATGGTCACGTCGGTCCCGTCGACGACCAGCCCGTTCGCGGCCGTGTTGCCGCCCCAGCCCACCCCGTCGCCGTGGTCGGCGCGCCACAGCCACAGGTGGTCGCCGATGACGTCCGAGCTGTTCACGACCAGGGTCCGGGTGGCCTTGCCGACGCCCGCGCCGCCCACCCGGAAGAAGACGTCGTGCAGCGAGGTCGGGTCGGCGGTGTGCCGGGCGGTCGAGCCCGGGGCGCCCACCCGCATCAGGAGCGGGGAGTCGACAGGGCCGGCGTCGATGAGCAGTCCGGCGACCTTGACCCCGTCGACGTCGGCGACGTTCATCGCGGTGATCCCGTTGTCCGGGACCAGGGTGGCCAGGCCGAGACCGAGCACGACGGTGTCCGGGCGGTTCACGTCGATCGTCTGGTCCAGGTGGTACACGCCCGGCGTGAACAGGAGGTTCTTGCCCTGCCCCAGCGCGCCGTTGATGTCCGCCGCCGTGGCGCCGGGCTTGACGATGAAGAACTGGTCGATCGGGAGCGAGGTGCCGGCCGGGTTCCCGTTCGCCCAGGTCGTGCCCTGGGTGTCGGTGCGCAGAGCGGGGACGAACACCTTGTACGCGCCCGCGCCGTCCACGTAGAGGAACGGCTTCTCGCGCGTCACGGGGCTCCGCGCCACCGTGGTGTAGGGCGGGCTGGGGAAGGTGTTGGCCGGGGCGTTGGTGTCGCCGACGAAGACCATGTTCCAGTTGGCGCCGCTCCAGCTTCCCCACTGGCTGTTGCGGGAGAGCCATTGCTGCTGCGAGCCGGAGCGCACCTGCCCGTCGATCCTGGAGTCCGCGATGAACCCGCCGCTCGACCAGCCGCCGTCGTCCAGCTGAAGGTCGCCGCGCAGATGCATACGGCGGTACGGGGCAGCCTGGGAGACCGCCCAGCGGTCACTGCCGCCGCTCGGCGTGACCGAAAGGTTCTCGGCGGAGCGCCAGAAGTTCTGGGTGGCGTTGCCCTGGAACCAGTCGGCCTCGGCGTGCACGGCTCCGTTGACCGTCACCGCGTCCGGCGACAGACCGAGCCCCGCCACCTGCGTGTAGAAGCCGACGTTGGCGTCGACGTCGTAACTGCCCGGCTTGAAGAGCAGGGCGTAGCGCTGCGCGCCGAACTGGTTGGTCTCCTGCTGGCGGAAGACCTGGTCGAGACGGCTCTGGATGGCGGCCGAGGACATCGACGGGTCGAAGACCGAGACGTTGGGCCCCAGGTCCGGGGTGTCACCGGTGGGCGGCGTGGTGTCGACCGGGCTCACGTCGAAGGACTGGGCGGCACTGCCGTTGCAGGTGTACTGCTGGATGCGCGCGCCGTCGGCGGTGGAGGCGCCGGGCACGTCGAGGCACTTGCCGCTGTGCCGGTTGACGAAGTGGTACGCACCGCCCGCCTCCTGCACCGGCCGCCACTGCTGGTTGTCGCCGCCGCCGTACGCCCAGAGCTGGACGGGCGCCCCGTCCGCCGTGGACACGTCGGTGACGTCCCACGCCTTGGTGGCGTCGTTGCGGTTGTCGATCTGTACGTAGCCGCTGTCGGTGGCCCGTAACTGCCACTGCTGGGCGGCGGTTCCGTTGCAGCCGTACTGCTGGACGGCGGTGCCGTCGGCGGTGGCCGCCGACGCCGCGTCCACGCACTTGCCGCTGTGCCGCGCGGACACGGTGACCCACCCGGTGGGCGGCGCGGCCGCCTCGGCCCCGGGGGCGAAGGCGACGACGGGGGCCAGTGCGGCGGCGAGCGCGCCGACGACGGCCACCAGGGACCTGGATCTCGCGCGTGTTCGCCGAGGGCCGCGCGGAGCGGAGGCGGATGTTCCGAGCATCGTCATGGGCTCCCACCTTTCTTCAAGGCGTGAAGCTAAGAGTCATACATGGACACGTCAAGACTTCAGACCCCGAACACCTGGTCTGCACCAGAACCTTCACAACCACCAATAACCGCATGACCGATTGATCCAGGAACTCAAACGCAAGGAGTTGAGGTATAGACCATTTTCGCCATGATCAACATTCCCATTCGTTCAATAAATGAACGGTTCCAGCCGATCCATCCTCTCAGTCGTATTCAAGGTGAAGCGGCACCACCATGATCAGACCACCTGGACACCACTCGACGACACAACCGCCCCTGGACTGGGGAGTAGCAATCCCGCGAGGTGTCAAACTGACGAACCATCACCAAATATCCGGGCAAACGAAATCCTGCCGTACGACCGTTTCACCCCGAATTGCCAGGCAGATTTGGGCTGTCGGGCCCGTATCGGATAATTCCGTTGTCATCTCGTTAAGAGCTAACTTCTTGACGGCATCGCGAAGGCAGGGTTGGCTTCCAGCCACCTCGGCCGATATTTAAGCGGCCATGTCAGGGAGGTTGTTTTTAAGTGAGCACGCGTACCGGCCGTGGAGCGATGACCGTAGGTGTCGTCGCGATGGCCGTCACCCTCGCCGCATGCGGCGGTGGGAGCCAGTCCGGCGACAAGGCTGCCGGATCCGGCAAGAAGAAGGACCTCAAGATAGGTCTGCTGCTGCCGGAGAAGCAGGCTGCTCGCTACGAGAAGTCGGACAAGCCGCTGATCGAGAAGATGGTCGGCGAGCTGACCAGCAACAAGGGTCAGGTCATCTACGCGAACGCGGAGCAGGACGCGGCGCGGCAGAACCAGCAGGTCGATGACATGATCGCCAAGAAGGTCGACGCGTTGATCATCGACGCCGTGGACTCCAAGAGCATCGGCGGAGCGGTCAAGAAGGCCAAGGACGCGGGCATTCCCGTGGTCGCCTTCGACCGGCTCGCCGAGGGCCCGGTCGACGCGTACGTCTCGTTCGACAACGAGGACGTCGGCCACGTCCAGGCCCGTGCCCTGCTGGACAAGCTGGGCGCGACGGCCAAGGACGGCCAGATCGTCATGATGAACGGCGCCCGCACGGACCCGAACGCGGCCCAGTTCAAGAAGGGCGCGCACACCGAGCTCGACGGCAAGGTGAACATCGGCAAGGAGTTCGACACCAAGGACTGGAAGCCGGAGAACGCCGCCGCGAACATGCGGACCGCGATCTCGGCTCTGGGCAAGGACAAGATCATCGGTGTCTACTCGGCCAACGACGGCATGGCGGGCGGCATCATCACCGCTCTCAAGGCCGCCGGCGTCTCCAAGCTCCCGCCGGTCACCGGCCAGGACACGGAGCTCGCCGGAGTCCAGCGCATCGTCGCGGGCGAGCAGTACATGAGCGTCTACAAGTCGTACGCGGAGGAGAGCCCGATCGCCGCGCAGATGGCCGTGGCGCTCGCCAAGGGCCAGAGCGTCACGCCGATCGCCAACTCCAAGTCCAACAGTCCGACCGCCAGCGACATCCCCACCGCACTGGTCCCGGTCGTGGCCGTGATCAAGGAGAACATCCGCTCCACCGTCGTCAGCGACGGCCTCTACACGATCGACGAGATCTGCACGCCGAAGTACAAGGCGGCGTGCAAGGCCGCCGGACTGCAGCAGTAACGCTTCGCCCGACCGTAACGGCCGCTGCCCGGACTGCGATCGCAGTCCGGGCAGCGGCCGTCTTCGTCCAATTCGTCCCAGGCTGGAGGCCTCAGTCGGCGAACGTGGCCTTGGGCGGGCGACGCAGCCGGGGCTCCGGGCGCGTCGGCCCCGAGGTGCACGGCTCGAAGCCGAAGGCCGCCAGGAGCTCCGCCTGGAAGGACGCGGGCGCGGTGGCATAGGCGGGCAGACCCGCCGCGTCCACCGTGCGCAGCACCGGGTCGAGGACGGCTTCCAGGGCGCCCGGGTGGGCCGTGGGAGCTATGCCCACGGCCGCGAGGAGCCAGTGGTCCTCCTCGCCCGGTATGCGGTCCTCATGGTCGCGCGCGGGCACCAGCGCGGGCCGCAGCCCGTGCAGCCGCAACAGGGCCCGGTGCTCGTCCTCGTCGATGGAGACACCGGGCGGTATCCACACCGCCGCCGCCTCGGGTGCGCCGGAACCGGTCTCGGCGACCCACACCTTGCCGGTCTCCAGGCCGAAGTGGGCCAGGATGAGGCGGAGTTGGGCCTGTGAGGCCGAGACGAGAGCGGCGGTTTCGGGCGGCAGTCCGTTGTCACCGGAGAGCAGGCGAACGATGGCGTTCACATCCTGCAGGGACGCGCGTCGAGCGGTGACCCTGTGCGCAAAGGTGAGGGCCATAAGCCGTGCCTTTCGCTGTGGTGCGTGAGGACGGCAGTGGCCTCACGCACCTCTTTGGCTTCTCTTTACCGAGGCTACCCGCCCAAGGGTAAGGGCTTCGTATGAATCAGGGACCCCCTGGCCGGAAAGGATTTACGACTACCGGTACGAAGCGCTCCGCTTCGCAACCCGGCGAGCCCGTACCCCGCCGTCCGCACGGCAAGCCCGTATGCGCTGCCGGGGCGCTCAAGGGCACGGAATCAGGATTCCGCACAACGGAACTACAATTCCGCTATCTGGAAACACGTTTCCCCTGCGGTGATACGTTCGCAGGAAGGCGAACGACAAGAGGAGCGAACGACAAGAGGAGCGCGATGGCTGCGAGCGAGGACACCACCAGCGTACGGACGTGGCTGCGGAGCCTGGATGCCTTCCCCAGTCGACTGCCGACGTTCGACCCGGCAGCCGCTCCGGCCGAGCCGGTCGAGCTGTTCCTGGCGTGGCTGACCGAGGCGGTGGAGGCGGGCGAGCCCGGCCCGCACGCCATGACCCTGTCGACCGTGGACGAGCAGGGCGAGGGTGCTGATCCTGAAGAACGTGGACGCGGCGGGCTGGCAGTTCGCCGCACACGCGGGCAGCCCCAAGGGGCGGCAACTGGCCGCGCACCCGAGCGCCGCACTGACCTTCTACTGGCCCGGCCGGGGCCGCCAGATCCGCATCAGGGGCGCGGTGACGCCCGGGTCCGCCGACGCCAACACGGCCGACTCCCTGGCCCGTTCCCCCGCGGCCCGTGCGGAGGCCCTGCTGGGCCACCAGAGCCGGCATCTCGACAACCTCGCCCACCGCGACGCATCGATCACGGAATCGGCCCGGCGCGTCGAACAGAACCCCGATCTGGTGGCCGAGGACTGGACGCTGTACACGCTCGCCCCCGTAGCGGTGGAGTTCTGGCAGGCAGCCGGAACCCGCGTCCACACCCGACTGCGCTACGAACGCGCACGCCCGGAGGCGGAGTGGGAGCGTCACCTGCTCTGGCCGTGAGCAAAGGGAGGCCGCTCAGTGGTCTGACGCGCTCCTACGGGAGGCACGAACCATGGCGACGACAATCGCGATCACGATGGAGGCAAGAAAGAGCGTCACCGCGGGCCACAGGGGATCACCGTCGATGAGTGCCATCATGAGCGCGCGGAAACCCGCACCGATAAAATGCATACGCATGCGCGTACCGTAGCGTCACCGCGTCGCCGGGCTCCCGGTGCTCCCCTGTTGAGCGGTGAGTGTCCGACCGCGTGACAACGCCGACGTACACACGTCGCGGGTTTGCGTACGGCTCGTGGGGCGCCCGCTCAGAGGCTGTGTGCGACCGGGTGGCGGGGCTCGTAGAAGGCGAGTTCCGATCCGCTGGGGAGGCGGATCGAGGCGATGCGGCCCCAGGGGCGGTCGTTCACCGGGCGGACGATCTCGACGCCCTTCGCGGAGAACTCGGCCAGCTGGGACGCGATGTCGTCGCACATCAGGTACAGCTCGTGCTTGGGCTCGTCGGTCGTGGGGTGGACGGCGAGTTCGGCCGGGGGCAGTCTGAAGATCAGCCAGCCCTCGCCCGCGTCCACGCCGGGAAAGCCCAGCACGTCCCGGATGAAGGCCCGGTCGGCATCGGCGTCCGTGCTGTAGAAGATGGCGTGCGTGCCACTGAACATGCTGCCCTCGCTTCGTCGTTCTCCCGCATCGGCTTGTCCCGGCATCCTCGCAGCCGAGCCGAGGGCACCCCGTCGACACGCTCTATACGGCCTATACGGCCGGAGTCCGAGCGGAGGCTAGCCGCATCCGGTGGGGGCGCAGTGGAGCGGTGCTGGAGCAGCACCGCTCCCGCGCAGGCCGCTCCCCCGCAAGCCCGCAGGCCGTTCGCGCGACGGCGAGCACGGCCTCCGCCTCACACCCCCTCCCCCAGCCTCCTCCGCTCCTTCGCCTCGGCCGCCCGAGCCTGCTCCTGCTCCCACAGGCGGGCGAACTCGCGGGCGTTCTCTTTGAGTTCGAGTGACTCTTCGTCGTCCTCCTCGTCCTCCTCCTTCCAGAGCCCCTGTTCCTTGAGCTGGCGTACGTGGACCTCGACGGGTGGTTGGGGGTCGAAGTCGGAGGGTCGGGGGCCCTCGGGGCCGTCGGGGCCGATGCGGACCAGGCGTTCCACTCGGGTCACGCGGAGGCGGTGGCCGTCCACCGTGAGGGAGTTGGAGCGTTTGGCGTCGAGACGGTCCGCGGCCTCTGCGAACGCCACACGTTCGGCCTCGTCGAGCTGGTACATGAACGGGGCCATCACCCGCAGCCACGCCGCCAGCGAGTCCCGCGCGCCCTGCGGGGTCGAGTGTGCCGCCCCGGGGTCATGGGCGCGCCACTTGCCGTCGTCCCGTTCGGAGACCATGAAGACGGCGGGCAACAGCACCCCGCCGGGATAGCGTTCGGCGGCCCGCCAGGCGTCCTCCGTCACCTCCCGGGGTGCGCCGGGGGCCGATCCGACGAAGTGGACGAGGTCGAGGCGGAGGATGCCGTCCGCCAGGCCCGTCCCGGTGTACGGGTCGATGACGAAACCCTTGGTCCGGGAGGGGAAGCGGTGGGCCTCCCCGACCTCGGCGGCGTCCGGGTCGGACGGGCGCGGGGGCTCCGGACCCGCCGGACCCATCCGGATGAAGCGCGAGGCCCGTACGATCCGGAACCGCTCCCCCAGGACGCGGACGTCGTCGATCACCTCGCGGTCCATCCGCCCCGCCGCCGCCAGCCACTTGCGCCGCGCCTTGTCGTCCCCGGCCTCCTCGGCCTCCTTGGCCGCCATCCGGAAGTGATGGCCGAGCGAGTCCCGTGCGCCCTGCGGTGTGTCGGTGCTGTATTCGCTCAGCTCCCAGCCGCCCTGCTCGCACTCGCGTGCGTGGAAGAACTCCGGCACCCCGACGCCCAGGATGTCCGGGTAGCGCTGTCGCGCCTGCCACGCCTCCTGTTCGGCGAATGCGGCGATCGGGCCTTCCTGCGGCGTCACACGGATCTGCAGAAAGGCCGGTACTCCGTCTTCGTAGCCGTTCATGTACCGACTGTGCCCGATCCGGCGGGTCGCGCGTGCGGCAACGGACGAATCGGCCGAGCCGGTGCTCGCCGACGTCCGGCTGATCGAGGTGACCCTGGCGGGGAACGGCGGTACGCCCCCGCCCCGTACGCCGTCCGACCGCCCCGCAGGCACAACACGTCACTCAGCGTCACAATGAAACCGTGGAGTGGTTCGTCGCACCCGACTACTGGCTGAGCCGGCTGGTCTTCCAGCGCACGCTCGCCGCGATCTACCTCGTCGCGTTCCTCGGCGCGGCGCTGCAGTTCCGTGCGCTGATCGGCGAGCGGGGGATGCTGCCGGTGCCCTGGTACGTCGAGCGGATACCGTTCCGCGGGGCCCCGAGCGTGTTCCACTTCCACTACTCGGACCGGTTCTTCGCGGGCTGGGCGTGGGCCGGTGTGCTGGTGTCGGCGGGGCTGCTCGCGGGGGTCGACGGCAGGGTGCCGCTGTGGGGCGCGATGCTGCTGTGGCTGCTGCCGTGGGCGCTGTATCTGTCGATCGTGAACGTGGGGCAGACCTGGTACTCGTTCGGCTGGGAGTCACTGCTCCTTGAGGTGGGCTTCCTCGCGGTGTTCCTCGGGAACGACGAGGTGGCGCCGCCGATCGTGGTGCTGTTCCTGATGCGCTGGGCGCTGTTCCGCGTGGAGTTCGGGGCCGGGCTGATCAAGATGCGCGGCGACGAGTGCTGGCGCAGGCTGACGTGTCTGTACTACCACCATGAGACCCAGCCGATGCCGGGCCCGCTGAGCTGGTTCTTCCACCATCTGCCCAAGCCGTTCCACCGGGTGGAGGCGGCCGCGAACCACGTCACCCAACTTCTCGTACCGGTCCTGCTGTTCACTCCGCAGCCCGTCGCCACGGCGGCGGCGTCGCTGATGATCCTGACCCAGCTGTGGCTGATCCTGTCGGGCAACTTCTCGTGGCTGAACTGGACGACGGTCGCGCTGGCCGTGACCGCCGTCGACTTCTCCCCGCTCACCTCGGCCCACCACTTCGCGGGCACACCGGTCTGGTACGAGGTCGTGGCGCTGGTGGTCGCCGGGTGTCTGCTCGCGCTGAGCTACCGCCCGGCCCGCAACATGGTCTCGCGCCGCCAGATCATGAACTACTCCTTCGACCCGCTGCACCTGGTCAACACCTACGGCGCGTTCGGCAGCGTCAGCCGGCTGCGGTTCGAGGTGGTCGTCGAGGGGACCGACGATCCGGTGCCGCTCATGGACTCCGAGTGGCGGGAGTACGAGTTCAAGGGGAAACCCGGCGAACTGCGGTACTGGCCGCGCCAGTTCGCGCCGTACCATCTGCGGCTCGACTGGCACCAAGCGGATTGGTACAAGCAGCGTAGCAGCGTGGGTCAGGCGGTGCTACAACGCGCTGACCAGGAAGTTCCCGCCGATGCGGTGTGGCAGGAGTACGGCTTCCACGGCAAGCCCAGCGAGCCACAGCGGTGGCCACGACAGTTCGCGCCCTTCCACTTGAGGCTTGATTGGTTGCTCTGGTTTGTGGCCCTCTCCCCCGCTTACGGCGGCTCGTGGTTCGAGGGCTTCGTCCTACGGCTGCTGCTGAATGACCGAGACACGCTTCGTCTGATCCGACACAACCCTTTCTCGGACCAGCCCCCGGCCTACGTCCGCGCTCGCGTGTTTCGATACCGGTTCACGACATGGCGGGAGCTGCGAGAAACGAGGGCGTGTTGGCATCGCGAGTACGTACGGGACCTGCTCCCTCCCGTGCGCCTCATCCCACCACCTGAGTCACATTCCAACTTCGAGTGACCGAACGAACGTCCGCAGGCGCGAGGTCCGGCACGCCGCATCCCAACTTCGATCGCAGGAACTAGTGCCGCATCAGGCAGCGTTCGCCCTGCTGAGAAAACGGCTGAGGTCAGTGCGGTGGGGTTCCGAAGGCCGTGGAGCTGGACTCGGCGTCGGGATCACTCCGCGGCAAAATGGCCGACCCCCGAGACCGGAGCGTGTCAGGATCCTCGAATGGAGATCCGTCGTGCCACTCAGGTTGAGGCAGTCAACGCCGCTGGACACCTCTTCGACACCGCCCCAGGGCGGGAGGCCACTGAACGGTTCCTGACGGACGAGTGCCATCACCTCCTGATCGCCTACGTGGACGACATCCCGGCGGGGATGGTCACCGGTGTCGAGATGACCCATCCGGACAAGGGAACCGAGATGTTCCTGTACGAGCTGGGCGTGGACGCCTCGTTCCGTGGGCGTGGCATCGGCCAGGCTCTGGTGTCGGCGCTTGCGGACCTGTCACGTGAACGGGGCTGCTACGGCGTGTGGACGATCACGGACGAAGAGAATGCGGCGGCACTGGCGACGTACCGCCGCGCTGGCGGCGTCGCGGAAACGGGACAGGTCATACTCACCTGGACGTTCGATCAGCTGTAGACCGACGCAACGGTTCCCCTTCCCGCACCGGACGGCTGGCGGCCTGCCGCCCGGTTGCTGCCTGGGACGTGCGGTTTCCGTCAAGCTGTCCTGGTGGCTGAACGCGTACAGGTCCGCAAGATCGATGGCGACGAAGGCACGGCACTAGCCCTCGCGAAGGTGGTGGACAGTTAGTTAGTTCATGCAATCACCCTCAGCCGGAGCTGGCACCGCTGCTTCCGAGACGGCAGGATCAGACCTCATGACGAGTTCCGTTCTGGTGATGGGTGGCTCCCACTTCCTCGGTCGCGCAGTCGCGGCAGAGGCCCTGCGGCGCGGTTGGTCCGTGACCGTCTTCAACCGTGGCAAGACCGGCAGAAACCCTGATGGCGCCCATGCCATCCAGGGAGACCGCACCAATCAGGACGACCTTGTGCGCCTGGCCGGCATCGGTCCGTGGGACGCGATCATCGACACCTCCGGGATGTCCGCCGACGTAGTGGACCTGGCGACTCGGACTCTGGCCGAGGCGACGAGCAGGTACGTCTACGTGTCCACCGTCTCGGTCTATGCGGGATGGCCGCTAATTCCCCTCACAGAGGATCTTCCGACTCTCGCGGAGGCCGATCCGGTGTCAGGTATGCCGGATGACGTAGTCGTGTCGTACGGGGTGGACAAGGCCAATGCCGAGAAGTCCGCACGGGCAAACCTTGGACGTGCGCTGACCATCCTGCGCCCTGGCGTGATCCTGGGCCCCGAGGAGTACGTAGGACGGCTCCCCTGGTGGCTGCGCCGGATCGAGCAGGGTGGGCGCGTCCTCGCGCCCGGCAATCCGGACCAGACCATCGCCCCCGTGGACGCCCGGGATGTCGCCACCTTCGCTTGCGATCGAGCCCAGGTCGCCAGTGGGGCCGAGGTTTTCAACCTGACCGCCCCGAAGACCCACGCAACGATGGAGAGCTTCCTCCGGACCTGCATCGAGGTGACCGGGTCGGACGCGACCCTGGAGTGGGTGGACGGGGACTTCCTACTCGACCAGGGGGCAAAGCAGTGGACGGAGCTTCCACTCTGGAGGACGTACCCGGGAACGTGGGCCGTCTCTGGCGTGCGCGCCAAGGAGGCTGGTCTCAGGTGCCGGCCTCTGTTGGAAACCATCGCTGATACCTGGGCGTGGCTGTCCTCCGGAGAGACTGCCGTGGAGAACGAGAGGGCGGCCCACATCGGGCTCTCCGAGGAGAAGGAAGCCGCCCTGCTCGCTGCGTGGGACGCTCGCTAGCTCCCGAGCTGGTAGCGCGGGGCTCCGGGCAGGGTCGACCTGGCGGAGTCCCGCCTGAACCCTTCAATGTGGTGTCCCAGCTCGACGGCCTCACGCTGCCTGTGGAGCGCGGGAACGGTGAGCTGGCTCCGAACACCGTTGAGGCGCAGGAGGAGCCCGTCCACACGCTGTTCGGGCGGCAGCTCGAACACCGGCCCGAGGGTCGCGATCGCAGACGCCAGGTCGGCGTTCAGGAGCTGCGCGAGCGCGAGGTCCGCGGTGGCCTCCATCTCGACCTTCACAGACCTCTGCTCCTCGGTACGGGCCTGGACGAGTTCGAGCGCGCGGGAGGACGCCTCCACGGCATTCGCTCCGTCCTGGATCAGCAGCCACGAACTTCCGGCTGACATAGCTGCTCGCTCGCGGGAGAAGCCGAACTCCCCACCCATGTCGTCGTGGTGATCGTCGCGGATGTCTTGATCCACCTGCTGGGCCGCTTCGAGTTCGTAGCGGACGCAGTCCGGGTCCCCGAGGTGCGCGTAGGTGCGCGCCGCGATGCTGTGGAGTCGGAGCTTGGCCGTACCGGACGTGGCCAGATCCTGTGCCGACTTCACGTGCTCCAGGGCTTCGGCCGGCCGCCTGTCCCAGTAGGCGAGGAGGGCGAGGTTCCCTCCGCACCAGGCGATCAGCGGTGCGTGGTCGATGGGCCTGACGTAGGCGAGGGCCGCCATGGTCAGGGTCTCGGCAGCGTCCTGCGAGCCGAGGTCGAATGCGGCGGACGCGAGGAGCGCGCACACCTGTCCGGCGAGGAGAAACAGGTCGGACGACTGGTTCGGGCGGTGCGTGAGCGGCATCCGGCGCTCGATGGTGTCGCGGATGCTTCTGGCCTTGATGAAGATCTCGGCAGCGGGCTTCTGGTGGTAGCTACGCGCCAGGCCCCGGAGCTGGGTGCGGAGAATCGCGATCGTCTCGGGAGTCAGGGCCCTGGAAGCGGCGTCGCCCGCGTGCGAGGCGGCGTCGTGTGCAGTCATGAGCAGGTCTTCTTCCGTAATGTGCGGGTGCTGCACTACCGACAGAGAGGATGTTGCTCCTCTTTGCGCAGGAGTGTTTCCTGCTCTTCCGCCATGCCGGCTCTCCCGTGTCTTGTCGAGCGTCCCTTCTGGAGTATCACCAACTTGCCATTGGTTAGGGGTCGTTCTGGCGTGAGGCGGAGCGAAGTCGGCTCGAAGTCCTCCGGACGACTTCTACGTCAATGACGATGCCTCAGATGTCGCCTGTAAGTCGTGGCGAAGTCACTCCAGCGCTTCGATGCTTTACGTCACGCCAACACGGCAGGTGACTACGGAGGTGCAGACGGTGGTGACGCTCATGAGCCCCAACCAGAAGCCGATACCGGAGGCGGCGCCACCCCCGACGGACCCCCCTCCGCACACCAGGTGCCTGACTTGCGCGAGCGCCGACGAAGACCGCTCGACCGCCATCGAGGAAGGCGATCTCCGCCGACGGGGTGAGTGCAACCGCGTGATACTGCACCACCCCCACTGGGGCCGTCCCGTCTCCCTCTGGTGATGCCGGTGGCCATGACCATCAGAGTCTCCCGTGACAACGGCCAGAGCTTCGACCAGGAGACCACGTTCGACATCGACAGGACGAAACCCCCCGTCCCCTTGGTGACGTTCGTATGGCCTCCATGCAAGTGCCCCATCCACCGCGCCAGCAACGCCCAGGAGAGGCGCACGGCGTGAAGTGGAGGCGCCCCACGATGGGCGACATAGCCCTCGGAACGATCTGGGCCGCAGTCGTCGCCCTCTGCGTCAGCCGGATCGCCTCTGGCTGACCCCAAGACACCTGTCCCTTCCGGGGCGGGTTGCTCCACCGTTCAAGTCCATCGAGACAAGGAGTGGTTCCTATGAGCCCCGTGAAGATTGCGGCTGACACGGCCGCGACGCCTACCGGCACGCTGAACGAGCTGATGGACGCGGTCCGGCAGGACCCGTCCAGCGTGGCGACCGGCATCAAGGCGCGCGTCGAGGCCGCCCAGAACAGTGGCACGGTCGTGATGATGGGCGGCTGGACCGACTAGTCCGCGGCTGACTCCCCCTGCACAGAGCGCCCGGAGCGGATCAGCTCCGCTCCGGGCGCGCACCCATTCACCCGGAAGGACAGACAGCCGTGCACATGCTCAACCTCGGACATCTGTACGAGACCACGGCCCGCTTCGCCAACGCGGTGAACGGGTCTCACCCCGGCAACCCGAAGACGCTCCACCCGGAGTACGTGAAGGCCATCAACACCCTCCGTCCCGCCGTCTTGCAGGCCGATGAGGCCGGGATCAAGATCGGTTACGAGGACAGCGGGTGGGCAGATTTCTGCAAGGTGAGCGGGATCTTCGCCCACATCGTGGGGC
Organism: Streptomyces sp. NPDC048696; assembly: GCF_043198895.1. Classification (NCBI taxonomy): domain Bacteria; kingdom Bacillati; phylum Actinomycetota; class Actinomycetes; order Kitasatosporales; family Streptomycetaceae; genus Streptomyces; species Streptomyces sp. NPDC048696. Next base: position 84,148 of record NZ_JBICVJ010000002.1, read on the forward strand.
CCGCGACCTCGTCTGACGGTCCCGCCCGTGAGGAGTGGGATACGAAGACCACGCTCGCCCTCGACATGATCCACCACATCCACCCTGATCTCCGTCGCATGGTCGATCTGCTTGTCACGGACATCGTGGTGTTCAACTCGGGTGTGGACGGGGGCGGCAGCGCCAACCAGATGCCCGGCGTAGTGCTCATGAGCCCAGGGCCGGACTGGAGCGTTCTGAACTACGCGCAGTGCATCGTCCACGAGGGTTTGCACAGCGGCCTGTTCATCCTGGACACGGTGTACCCGATGTTCACCCTGCCTCCGACCGAGCTGGAGAAGGACGAGTACCGCGCTCTGTCGGCCGTGAAGATCGGTCAGAAGCGCCCCCTTCATGCCGCCTTCCACGCTGCGGCCGTCGCGGTCCCGCTCATGTTCATGGAGAACCACCAGGGCGGGAACGACCTCGTCAGCAAGTACACGGACTCGATGCGTGACGCCTGCACCGACATGCTCAGCAAGCGGGCGTTCTTCACCCCGTACGGCCAACTCCTGTTGGACGAGATGAGCGACTGGGTGAAGCAGGAACCGCTCGACTTCGACCAGGTAGCCCGCGCCCTCACCAGCCGCGAGTACGCGGGCTACCGTCCAGCCGTCGCCGCCTGAGCTGCTACTCGAAGGCGATGCCGGCCTCCCGTGCCAGGCTCAGGGCCAGCTCCATCGACCCCGGGCCTGCCACGGTGGTTCCCTTCAGGTTCGCCCCGCCTCCCACGTCGAGCAGCGTGCAATTCTCGAATCGCATGGAACCGACTTTCACGTTTCCGAACTGCACACCAGTCATGTCGCAATTCATGAACTTGACGTTGTGGAATTCGGTGAACTGAAAGTCAGCACCGGTTAGCCTACAGTCCTCGAATACCGTCGCGTAGATCTTCATGTGCCGGAACATTCCCGGGGTTGCGACACAGCCCGAGAGCCGCACGTCTCGGAACGTGCCGGACTTCCACGAGGACCCGGTGAGCCTGCTGCCGGAGACGGCGCAACGGATCAACGACACATCCGCGGCAGTGAGCTGAGAGAAGTCACATGTGTCCGACTCGCTGTCGCTGAACTGGGTTTGGCGCAGGCTGGTACCGGTGAAGCGGACGTTGGCGAAGGCGCAGCCATCTGCTTCTACCGCCTCGGCCTCTAGGCCCACGAAGGTGTCGCCGTCGAAGTGGAGGCTCTTGAGGATCGCGTCGTCCTCCAGCTCAGCCCCGTCCGCCGGCCGCAGCACTGAGGAAATCCGAGGAGGCTCCGGCGCCTTGATCTTTCCACCTTGACAGGCGATCTGAGGCATGGGAGATCTCCATTCTTCGAGGCGTCTCGGAGCCCCCGATTCTAGCCACAAAACAACCAACAGAACGGCCCCCTCGCCATCCGTTAGGACGACAAATTCCATGGCACAGGATTACGCGAGAACACTCGCAGGCACGGCCAAGGCTGAGGGGACCGAGCACCGCCCTCCGGCTCCGCCCAACACGCAGCCGGAGCACTGCACACCCAACGGCATCGCGGTGGGTGACTACGTCCTCGTAGCGGGCCGCTACCGACGCGTGAACGACATGTGCAACAGGGGCGGTGCCACGGAGCGCGTGTTGATGCTGGAGGGCTTCGGCCCGTGGGTGATGACGACGAACCATCTGATCTACCGACCGATCAAGCGCGGCCATGTCCGCACGCACCACGCGTCGGGGCGGCAGACTTCGATGGCACTGCTTTCAGCGAAGGTGCGCTACAGGCAGGGCGGCCTCACCGTCCCGTTCATCACGGCTTGGGACTCGGAGAGGATCACCGTGCCCCGGCTCGGCGTCCGGGTGAGCGGCGCCGGCCCCAGCATCTACTTCGCCGACGAGGGCCCGATGGACCGTGACCAACACGGAATCCTGTGGGTGCGTCAGGGCCTCGGTCGAGGCCGGGGCAAGGCCCTGTTCCCGACCGTCCACGCCTACCGTCAGCGGCGCGCGATGTACGACCTGCTGTGCCAGGTCTACGGCGGACTGACCATCGAGGAGAGTGACACCAGGCAGCTCTATGTCATGAACAGCGCTCGCGGTCAGCCGATCCGGGAGGGCGAACGAACCACGGCGCCGCCTGTGTGCCGGTCATGTGCCCCCGAGGCCAGTCATGAGCTGCCCTCGCCTCATCAATAGATACGTGGCCGCCTATGCGGAGTGGAACCACTCCTGGGGAGTCTCGGGCGTCATCTACGACCCTCAGACACTGCGGGCGGTGAGCAAGGGGCTCGTCGATGTCCCCTTCGGCGATCCGCGGACTCGCTGCATGATCGCTCACCGATCGGTGAACGTCTTGTCCGGCATCACGGCCGTGGACTTGGCGGGTTTCACCACTGCTGCGTGAGCGGCGCTGCTCAAACGCCAAAAGGCTGCGCCGCTCCCCGTTCCCGCCCGACAGCCCGCCCCGCTACATCCGGGCCCGCCTGTTCCGCTACCGCTATACGAGCTGGCACGAGCTGCGGACGACGGGCGCGTGCTGGAAACGGACGTACGTACGCGAGTTCCTGCCGCCCACCCGGCTGGAGGCGATGGACGACAGGATCTGATGCAGGGTCAGGCCTGGCAGACACCGCGCTCGTAGTCGAACGTGGCGGTCGCCTGCGAGTACTGCCACTGCGGGGCGAGGAGCTTCGCCTTGAGCTGGGCGGCCGCGTCGGGGCTCTCCACCACATAGCCGAAGTCCTGGAGCCACGACGGGTACAGGTTCTTCGAGCCGAGGTAGAAGGCGGAGTCGTCGACGGAGAGCAGCTTGTGGTGCTGGGCGTAGGGGTGGCCGTCGGCCCAGGTGGGGTTGGCCGAGCTGCGGAACGTGGCCAGTTGGAGGCTGGAGCACATCGCGGTGCGGGCCTTGCCCTTGTCGCCGGTGAGCAGGGCGAGGCGGTCGCGGAGCGTGTCGCTGATCTCGTTGAGCGACTTGATCTGCGAGTAGCCGCCGCTGCCGACGGCGCCGCGGTTGGCGGGGTCGCTGACGACGATACGCACCTTCACCCCGGCGGCCATCTTCGCGGCGAGCGCGTCGTACAGCCGGATGTCATAGCGCGGCAGCGGCGGGCAGGTGGCGTTGAGGTCCTGCTGCGAGATCTCGATGTGGTCGCGCGCGCTCGCGACGAGTGCGCGCAGGGCGCTCTCCTCGGGGTTGACCGTGTCGTAGTCGCGGTCGGCGTTGGTGTTGTCGTGCAGCCCGATCACGCACTTGGTGTCGGCGGCGGTGGGCAGGGTCGGGCGGAACGCCGAGGCGGGGTCCTTGTCCTTGATGCCGACGCCGAGGCCGCCGACGGCGATGACCGGGACGTCGCCGTCGGCCGGGGCGGCGGCCGGGGCGTCCTTGGCCAGCGACGGCATGCAGCCGGCGCCGTTGGACGAGGCGAACCAGACGCTGGCGATGTTGGACTTGTTCTGGCACGTCCACGACCACAGCGTGTCGAGGTACTTGCCGGCGGACCCGGCGGCGGGTCCCGCAAGCGCCAGGTCGACGTCCGACACCGGGTGCGCGGTGTCGATGTAGTCGTCCTTCCAGCCGTTGATGCCACCGGTGACGACCGACTGGTTGTCGACCACGAGCAGCTTGGAGTGGTTCCACGAGAACGCGGTCTTCGAGGTGGTCATCGACGCCACGTTGAGCGTGATGTTCTCGGCCGCCTTGCCCAGCTTGGCGGTCAGCTCGTCGCGGTACTTCGACGGCACCACGTTCAGGTGGTAGATCGGCGCGGCGCCGACCAGGATGCGGACCTTCAGCTTGTTGCCGGACGCGGCCGAGGCCTTGAGGCCGTCGACGATCGCGTCCTCGAACGCGCCGTTGGGAAACGGTGCGAGGGTGGATATGTCGACCGTGCGCGTCGCCTGGGAGATGTTCTGCGTCATCTTGGCGAGCAGGCGCTCGGTGCCCACGCGCTCGGCGCACTTGTCGTCGCCCCAGCAGCCGGGGGTCTGGAGCAGCCAGTCGGACGGGTCGCCCGCGGAGGCGTCGAGCCGGTTGCCGGCGGTGCGCTCCCAGACGCTGTTCTCCAGGCCGGGCGAGACCTGGCGCAGGGCTTGTTCCACGGCGTCGAGGTGCGGGGTCGCCGACGGGGCGGACGGCGTGGTGCCGGAGTCCGCGAGCGCGGGGGCGGCGGGCAGTACCGCGAGGACGACCGAGCCGGCCACCAGGTGACCCGCGAGGCGGAAACGACGGCGAAGCTGACGGTGAGCCAATTCTTTTCGCATTCTGGTCGGGGCAGGGGCGTTTGGGGAACGCCGCTCCGGAGTGCTGGGGCGGGTGAGTCGAGGACATCACCAAGATCAACACGCCGAGATTACCAATCCGGCACAAACGCCCCGGCCTGCCGCCCGCTCCCCTGGCCGAAAACCACCGCATGGTGCGCCATCGATCCGGATGCCCGGACCGGCCGCCGTCAGTCCCGCTTCGTCCCGCCCCGCTCCTTCTTCGCCGGGGCGCCCGGGCGGGCGGGGTGCGGCTCCATTTCGTGCAGCTGTGTGCGGAGCAGCAGGTCGGCGAGGTCGGCTCCCGGTTTACGGGCCTCCGCGCGCAGGGCGTCACAGCCAGGACAGCCGTACTGCATCGCCGTCTGTCCTCTCGCGCGGGGTGATCTGCCGGTGCGGGCAACTCCATCACGCCGACCACCGTGGACCCGTACAGCGAAACGATTCATCACCCCGATGGCCGAGCTCGAATTCGGATGCCCGCCCGACGAGATCTGTGTACGGTCCACCGAGTGGAGCCATTGACCGAGAACACCATCCGTTCGTCCTTCGTGAACTGCACGAAGGGCGAGGCACGCCGACTGCGGCTGCCACTCGACTTCGCCGAGCTGCCCTGGCAGGACCTGGACTTCCTCGGCTGGGTGGACCCGGGCGCGCCGCTGCGCGCGCACCTCGTCATCCCCCGGCCCGACGGCCCCCTCGGCATCACCCTGCGCGTGCCCGGCGTCGGCCGCACCAGTGCCTTCAAGTCCAGCATCTGCCAGGTGTGTCTGACGGCCCACGCCTCCTCCGGTGTCTCCCTGCTCGCCGCCCCGCTCGCCGGGGCGCGCGGACGCGAGGGCAACACCGTGGGCATCTACTTCTGCGCCGACCTCGCCTGCTCCCTCTACATACGCGGCAAGCGCCGGCCGAAGCTGCGCGCGGGACGGCACGACGAGACGATCGGGCTCGCCGAGAAGGTCGCGCGGACCATGGAGAACCTGGACGCGTTCGTGGCCAAGGTCGTGGCCACCGCCGACGCCCCGGCGGCCGTCGACCAGTGAGCGGCGGTCCCGGGCAGGTTCGGGGGCGCACGGGTCTGGCCGCTTCACCGACTCGCCGGTAACTTGTCCCTGCCCTCGTCGGCGGCGACCGCGCCGAGGGGCTGCTCGCCGGGCGGCCCCCGACGGGCACCGCCGCCCACGACCAGGCAGGTGACGTGAAGACGTTCGTACGCGCGGTGTGCCGCGCACTGGTGGCAGGCCTGGTGGTGCTGACGGGCGTCGCCGTCCCCGGCGCGGCCGCGACCTCCGCCTCGTCCCGCCCCGCCCCGTCCGCCGCGACTCAGGAGGCCGGGGCGTGGACCGCTCCGCTGTCCACCCGGGGGCGCTACATCGTGGACGCCGACGGCAAGCGGTTCCGGCTCAAATCGGCCAACTGGGACGGGGCGCAGGGCTCCTGGACCGGCTCGGGCGATGTGAACGACCCGGCCACTCACCACAGCGGCCAGGACTCCCACGGCATCCCGCTCGGCCTGGACCGCGTCGCCATCCCCTCGCTCCTGGGCGACTTCCACGCCCTGGGCATCAACAGCGTCCGCCTGCCGTTCTCCAACGAGATGATCCACACCACCGCCCCGGTGCCGGACTCCGCCGTCGCCGCCAACCCCGGGCTGCGCGGCAAGACGCCCTTGCAGGTCTACGACGCGGTGGTGGCGGCGCTGACCGCCGACGGTTTCGCCGTCGTCCTCAACAACCACACCAACACCACCCGCTGGTGCTGCGGCGTCGACGGCAACGAGCGCTGGAACAGCCGCCAGACCACCCGGCAATGGGCCGACGACTGGGTGTTCATGGCCCGCCGCTACCGGGACAACAGCCGTGTGGTGGGCGCCGACCTCTACAACGAGGTGCGCCGCGACATCCTCGACGACCCCAACTGGGGCCTGGGCGACGGCCACGACTGGTTCGCCGCCGCGCAGGAGGCCGGGGACCGCATCCTCGCCGAGGCCGATCCGAACCTCCTCATCATCGTCGAGGGCATCAACTGGACCGGCATCCCCGCCGACGGCCTCCCCCACGGCCGCCCGCTCCTCACCCCCGTACGCACGCTCTCGCACACCCTCGTGGTCTCCGGAAAACTCGTCTACTCGGCCCACTTCTACGGCTACACCGGCCCCCACCACAGCGGCGCCACCGGCCTCGGCGAGACCCATGACCCCCGCTACCAGGACCTCACCCCCGACCAGCTGGAAGCCGCCCTGCACGACGAGGCGTTCTACGTCTCGGCCGAGAGCGGGCAGCACTTCACCGCGCCCGTGTGGATCAGCGAGTTCGGTGTCGGCTCCGACGAGGGCGGAGCGGCCGCGCGCGCCTGGTTCGGACACCTCACCGGCTATCTCACCACCGCCGACGCGGACTTCGCGTACTGGCCGCTCGTCGGCTGGAGCACGGACGGCCAGGGGCGGCCGGGCGGGGACAGCTGGGCGCTGCTCCGCTACGACCGGGACGGGCACCGCTCCGGGCTCCTGGACGGCCCCGACTGGCGGGCCGACGCATGGCACGGGCTGATGACCGCCCCGCAGAAGTCCGGTTACGTCCCACCCGTTGCCGCCTGGCACATGCTCACCACCGACCACAGCGACGCCGTCCAATCACTGCGCGTACGGGCCCTGGGCGACTGGGACAGCGGGGCGCGCAAGGCGGTCTGCCCCGACGGCGAACGGCTCATCGGCATCAGCCACACCCAGGGCCGGGGGCTGTGCACGGACACCGCGACCGGCGGGGATCTGCGCACGTCGGACCCCGTCCAGAGCGTGGTGCGCGACGAGCGGTACGTACCTCCGGGCGGCGACTGGGCCTCGGGGTACAGCAAACTCCAGTGTCCACAGGGCCAGTTCCTGCTCGGCTACAGCCTGCGGGCAGACGCGGTCTCCGCCGCGCTCTGCGCGCCCGCCCGCAGGACGCTCGCGGGCACGTCCCGTACGGTCTGGTTCGACCGGGGCGACAGCCGCCCGCCCGGCGGTCCCGGCGGCGACTTCGCGTACGGCAGTTACAAGGGGCAGTGCGCGTCCGACGAGTACGCGGCGGGGCTCGCCTACACCAACGCCATCGGCCACCGGGGCCGCCCCGACGCGCTGCTGTGCCGCTCGCTGGTCTGACCGGCGTTCAGGGCCGCTGTCCGCGCGGGACGGCGAAGTCGGTCAGCAGGGCGGTGCCGGGGGCCAGCACCGCCCAGGGCCCGCGCCAGGTCAGCACCGCGATGGCCGAGGTGGGGAACTTGGTCCGGGCCCGGTCCAGGGTGTCGCCCAGCGCCTCGCCGGTGAGCAGCAGCGTCAGGTCCTGGACACCGGGGTTGTGCCCGACCAGGAGCAACGTCCCGATGATGTCGGGGACTTGGCGCACGGCATCGAGGAGGTCGCGGTCCTCGGCCGCGTAGAGGCGGGGGTCGTGGCGGGCCGGCGGTGGGCTGCCCAGTTCGGCGGCCGCGAGCTCCCACGTCTCGCGGGTGCGGCGGGCGGTGGAGCACAGCACCAGGTCGGGCAGGCAGTCCGCCGCGCTCAGCCATCGGCCCGCCGCCGAGGCGTCGCGCAGCCCGCGCGGCCCCAGCGGCCGTTCGTGGTCGGGCACGCCCTCCGGCCAGGCCGACTTGGCGTGCCGCAGGACCACGAGCCGCCGCAGCGGCCTCATGCCCGGGCCCCGGCGGGCGAGCGGCCGATCTCACGGGTCAGTTCGAGGCCGAGGACACGGTCGAGCCGGGCGAACGTCTCGAACTTGGCACCCGGCGCCACGTCGGCCGCCGTCTCCAGTTCGTCCAGGAGCCGCAGCACGGCGGCCGCGTCGAGGCTGTCCTCCAGCGCGGCGCGGGCGGTGCGCACGAGGTCGGCGTGGAGGGGCTTGGACGGGTGCTCGGCCCACCCGGCCACGGCGCGCCGCCATCGCGAGAGCCGCAGATCCGCCTCGTCGAGGGCTTCGGCGGTGACCTCGACGGGTTCGTGGTACGGACTGCCGAGCAGCACGAGGCGTACGGCGAGCGCGTCCGGGTCCGCCGGGCCGGTCGCGGGCTCGGTCATGCGCGCCTCGGCGATCCGCAGACACGCGCCGCCCCCGCCCTCGTACGCCCGGCTGGTCAACTGCACGGCCGGTGGGCCGTGCAGGGCCTCGGCGATCTCCTCGGGGGTGCCGGTGGCGTCGGCCGGACGGATGCCGGCCGCGTCGGCCGAGGGGACGTCGGGGCCGGTCCAGCCGGTGAGCACGGCTCTGCCCCGCAGCTCGACCACACGGCCCAGCACGTCGGCGGCCAGGAGCACCCGCAGCCCCGTCAGCTCACCCGGTCCTTCGCCCACCGGCACATGGGCACAGACCCGCAGCGGTCCCGGTCCGGCCAGATGATCCACGATGCGCAGCACGGCCACGAGCCTAGGCGCTCGGCTCGTCGACGGCAGGTCCGGTACGGCTGAGGGGCCGAAATTGATCCCGTCCGGGGCAGTCGCCCGGCCGGGGCCGGGCAGCGGGGGTGGCGGTGGCCGCCGACGGGGCCGTCACCCCCGGGATCCCCGGCGCGGGGCCGGATCAGACCACGGTGAAGCCGTGGCGCGCGCCCAGCCGGGTGAGGGAGTCACGGCCGGGGATCCCGTCCGCGTCCGGACCCGAGTAGCCGCAACGTTTCTGCCAAGCGGCGTACGCCGTCCTGGTCTTGGTCCCGAAGGAGCCGTCCACCCAGGCCGCGTCGAGCAGCCCTTCCGCGTTGAGGGCGCGCTCCACGATCAGGACGTCCGCCTTGTACGTGGTCCCGCCCTGCGGAAGGCCCGGATCGCGCTGAGCCGCGGCGATGACGTGCGCCAGCGACACCTGCCCGGCCGGGGGCGGCGGCCCACCGATGAACCAGGGCCAGGAGCCGGGGTCCTGATGGTCGTTCTCCGGAACCTGCTGGTGGCCGTACCACCCGCCCCGGGTCTCCCAGATGTGTTCGTCGCGGTTCGAGGTGAAGTCGACCGGCCGCCCCATCGGCCAGGTGTCGGGCACGCCCCAGGAGCGCACCCACGCGTTCAGCCCCGCCCAGCCGACGCACGGGGTGTCGACGAGCCGGGCGTAGACCTTGCCGTTCACCCGGCAGTACGGGAAGAAGTGCGCCTCGATCTGGATGACCACCGAGCCCGCTCTGTTGGTACGGGTCCCGCCGGGTAAGTCGACGAGGGACTTCGAGCGTGAGTTCGCCGGGAAGAACTGGGTGAATGCCCCGGTGAAGGGTGACCAGAGCAGGTGCGGGGCGGACGACTTGCCGTCGGGGTTGCGGCCGAACCAGTCCTGGAGGTTCGCGTACGGCACCTGGTCCTGTGGGTGGGCGGCGGTGGCGTTCTTGTCCCAGGTGATGTGGGCGATCGCCTTGGCGGGATATCCGGAGTCGGTGGGGGCGTGGTCGCCCACGTCGATGCGCTGGGCACCGGGAAGCCAGAGTTCGGGCATGGGGGTCTCCAGAGCTGAGCCCCTGGGGGCGGGGCTCGCGTGTGGGGGGATGAGCCTTGGGGGGATGACTCGCGCTGGGGATCAGCGTGCGGGGAACCGGTGAGTCGGTCTGTACTGAAAGGTGTTCCCGGCGGGAATCGGGTCGACTCCCCACCGTTCGAGGGAAGTTCAAGTATTCGAACTGCGAGACCGCCGCGCCGGGTCCGCACCTTCCCGACGCGCCCACCCGGAGCCGCGCTCGACGAAGCAGGCACGCAGGCCCGCAGGCCCGAGTCCGCCTGGGCACACTCAGGCCCGCGGGCCGGGCTGTTCAGCGCTGAGAGAGGAACACCGACCGGAGCTTGAGGCGGTCGGAGGCGGGCCTGCCGTGCGGACGCAGCGTCCAGGAGTCGCCCGTGCAGTCCGTGTTGGTGTACACGATCGCCCATTCGTCGGTGTCGTTGTGCGGAGCGAAAGCGGGCTCGGTGGCGTTCGGGTCCGCGACCTCCGCGAGCGTGATGCAGTCGCCGCTCACCGGGCCGTGCAACGTGACCGACTGCGGCTGGCCGTTCAGGCCGACGTACTTGTACGAGAAGTCGCCCGTCGCGGCGTTCGCCGTGCCCGACACGGCGAGCAGGAACGCGAAGGAAGCGGCCGCGACAGCTGCGGCAGAGGTGCGAAAGCGCATGGAGTAAGCCTTTCGGAGAGCTTCGAGGCAGGAACAGGACAGGAAACGGACGCGCGAAGGCGCGAACGAAGATCACATTAGAGGTCACCCACCGTGATCAAACGTTTCCTCACGGCTACCGGAAAGCGTGGTTTGCGCTTTCACGACCACGGGCACCTGCCGCCGCCCGGACGAGTCGCCACGCGTCCCACCAGGTGCGGCCGGGCGGGCGTGCACGATCCGGCAACGTGCGTGCACGCATCGTCAAGGACATCTCAAGTCGGGCCTCGTTGAATGAGGCACAAGCCGACCAGGAGGGGCAGGCAGTTGAACACCCCATCGCCAGCAGACCACGGATCAGCCCACACCGACACCTTCGTGCGGGACAACTTACCGCCCGCCCCGCTCCAGCCCGACCTGCTCCTCGGGATGCCCGACCTGCGCTTCCCGGCGCGGCTGAACTGCGCGTGGGAACTTCTCGACGGCGCCGGGTCGTTGGACCGGGCGAAGCGTCTCGCCGTGCTGTCGCCGCACGGCGTGCACTGGACGTACGGGCAGCTCACCGCCGAGGTCTCCCGTATCGTCCATGTGCTCACCGAGGAGATGGACCTCGTGCCCGGCAACCGGGTGCTGCTGCGCGGGAGAAACACCCCCATGCTGGCGGCGATCTGGCTCGCGGTCGTCAGGGCGGGCGGGATCGTGGTGGCCGCGCCCCCGTCACTGCGGGGTGAAGCGCTTGCCCACGTGATCGACAAGGCGCGGGTCACGCATGTCCTGTGCGAGTCCGCGCTGCGCTCCGAGCCGGCGGCGGGCCGGGCGCCCCGGACGATGTACTTTCTCGGCGACCCCGACGAGACGGAGGCGGGCGCCGACACCACGCTGGAACAGGCCATGGCGGCCAAGCCGGACTGGTCGCTCCCGGTCGACACCGCCGCGACCGATCCGTGCCTGATCGCCTTCACCTCCGGCACCACGGGAACGCCGAGAGCGACCGTCCACTCGCACCGCGACGTCATGGCCGCGTGCAACTCCTTCCCCCGGCACACCCTGCGCGCCACCAGCGAAGACCGCTTCATCGGTTCCGCGTCGCTGACCTCCACGTACGGCCTCGGCGGGCTGCTCCTGTTCCCCCTGTACGTGGGCGCGACGACGGTGCTCCTCGACGATCCCACGCCCCGCCAACTCGCCCGCTCCATCTCGAAGTTCAAGGCGACCGTGTGCTTCGGCGCCCCGGACGTCTATCGCGCGGTCTGTGCCGAGCGGAGCACCTACGACATGTCCTCGCTGCGTGAGAGCGTGTCGGCCGGTGAGCCGCTGCCGACCGAGACCCGCCGGATGTGGAAGCGGCGCACCGGCAGCGGACTCGTCGACGGGCTCTGCTCCACCGAGATGTTCCACATCTTCGTCGCGATGCGCGGCGAGGAGGCCTGGATCCGTCCCGGCGCGATCGGCCGGCCCGTGCCCGGCTATCTCATCGCGATCGTCGACGAGTCCGGGCGCCCGCTCCCGCACGGCGAGGTCGGCGCCCTGGCCGTCAAGGGGCCCACGGGCTGCCGCTATCTCGACGACGAGCGCCAGCGCGACTACGTGCGCAACGGCTGGAACTTCACCGGCGACGCCTGCTGGTGCGACGAGTACGGCTTCCTCTACTACCACTCCCGCACGGGCGGCCCGCTCAGCGGTTCAGGGCTGCCTCGCGATACTCACGCGGGCTGATTCCGTAGGCGGTGCGGAAGGCCCGGCTGAAGTGGGCCGGTTCGATGAAGCCCCAGCGGGCGCCGATGGCGTACACCGGCCGTCGGCGCAGGCCCGGGTCGGTCAGGTCGCGGCGGCAGCGTTCGAGCCGCCGGGAGCGGATCCAGGCGGCGATGGTCATGCCGCGCGAGTCGAAGATCTGGTGGAGCTGGCGCAGGGACATCCGGTGCGCGGCGGCGACGGTCGCCGGGGTGAGGGAGGGGTCGCTCAGATGCCGGTCGATGAAGTCGCAGACCTCGACGCGCAGGGCCTGCTTGCGCGACTCCGGCGTCATCTGGTCCTCCACGGCCAGCCGACGGCCGAGCACGGCGGCCAGCAGGTCGATCGTCACCGACGCCAGGGCCGGGATGTCGTCGGCGGCGCACTCGTCCGCGCGGGCGTCGAGGTCGGCGAGCCAGCGCCCGAACACGCCGCCCATCCCGCGGTCAGCGGCGATCGGCGTCGCGGTCACACGCTGGACGACGTCCCCGGGCAGCGGCAGCCGGGTCCGGGGCAGCTGGACCACCGTCATGGACGAGAACTCGCCGTCGAACCCGCCCTCGAACGGCAGGCCGCTGTCCACGACCACCAGCTCCCCGGCCCGCAGCACTCCGTCGCGCCCGCCCTGCGAGACCCGGCCGCGCCCCGACATGAGGACGTTCACCTGGTACACCTCGGGGTCGTCCTGCCGTATCAGCTTCGGTGTGCGGCTGATCTCCACACTGGGGTACGTCAACGTCGACACCCGCACATCGCCCAGGTCGAGCACGCGCAGCGAGGCATGGAAGTCCCGCGCCGACTCACTGCGCAGCCAGTTGCGTACGTGCGTCTGTCCGGCCAACTCCGTCCAGAGCGCGAACCGTTCCGCCGCGGGCACGGACGCGGTACTGAACTCGCTCACCAGCCCCATCTCACACCCCCGCCGTGCCAGACGTCCGACCGGGGCGCGAGCATGGCACAAATGTTCGTACGGCGTCGAGCAAAGCTTCGGCCATCCCGCTCCCCGTTTCTCTTCAACTGTCGCACGGGGCCCGCTATTTCGCGGCCGTCACCGCCCGCCGCCGACCCTCGCGCGCATACCGACCGAGCCCCCGGCACCGCCCCCTCCCGGCAAAAATACGTTGCCGGGCCGACAACCGGTACGTCAGGCTTCCGGCCATGTCCGAGAACACGACCAGCACTTCCCGAGCGGCGTCCCACGGTGTGGCCGCGCTCTTCTCGCAGGGGCGCCTGACGGCGATCCCCCGCAAGGCGGCCCGCCGCGAGCAGTTGCTCGCGCACCTCCAGGAGACGCTGTTCGAGCCGGACGTCACCTACACCGAGCGCGAGGTCAACGACGCGCTGCTCACCGTGCACGACGACTACCCGGCGCTGCGCCGCTACCTGATCACGGCAGGCCTGCTGACCCGGACCAGGGACGGCGCCAGCTACCAGCGCGCCGCCCGCGGCCGCGTCCCCGCCGAGCGAGCCCTCGAAAGTAACTGAAAGTCATCGATCCACCCCATTCATCACGCAACGTAGTCGACATCTGAGGTGACTGGATGCGAGACGTCCGTTTTGCGGGAAGATGGTGAGGCAGGAAGCCGTCAAGCGATAGCGATCGGCATCAGCGATGGACAGGACAACCACAGTCCCGGATTCCAAGGCCTCATCGAGCGCGGCGGTGTTCGGGGCGCCGTGCTGGGTGAGCCTCATGGCACGGGACCTCACTCCCGCACTCGACTTCTACGGGGCCGTGTTCGGCTGGACGTTCCGGACCGGACGGCTCGGCGAGCAGTTCCGGGTGGCCCTCGACGACGGCCAGCCGGTGGCCGGTATCGGAGCCCTGGCGCCGGAACTGCAGGTGGCGGTCGCCTGGACGCCCTACTTCGCGGTCGAGGACGCCGACACGACCGCCGGACGCATCCGCGAGCGGAGCGCCACGGTCGCCGTGGGCCCCGTCTCCTTCCAGACCGGCCGCGGCGCGCTCGCCGCCGACCGGGACGGCGCCGTGTTCGGCATCTGGCAGGGCAAGCTCGTCGCCGACTGGGAGTCCTGGCGCGACCGGGAGCCCGCGTGGCTGCGGCTGCGCACCCGTAACGCCTTCGAGTCGGCGATCTTCTACGGAGAGGTCCTGGACTGGGCCAACGAGCGGCCGGGCTGCTGCGACGTCCAGTACGAGGCCGACGAGGTCGTGCTGCGGCACGCGGGCCACATCGTCGCCCGCCTCAGCTCCGGCGCCCTCGAAGCGGCACCGGACCCCACGCTCCGTCCGCACTGGGAGGTCCACTTCGTGACGTCGGACGTCCCCGCCAAGACGGCGACCGCCCGTGCGCACGGCGGCGTGGTGATCGACCAGGGCACCGGCACCACCGGCCCGTGGGCGACGGTCCGGGACCCCGACGGCGCCACGTTCACGATCAACACACGGGCCGCACCCGCACCGGCGCACCCACGGTAGGCAAAGACACAAGGCAATCACGAGAAAATCGGTCATCAAGTTGATTACTCGCATACTCACCTATTCATACAAGTGATAGCTTGGCGCGATGGCATTGCGCAACGCGGTCCTCGCCGCGCTCCTTGAAGGCGAGGCCTCGGGGTACGACCTGGCCAAGGGGTTCGACGCGTCCGTGGCCAACTTCTGGATGGCGACCCCGCAGCAGCTCTACCGCGAACTCGACCGGATGGAGTCCGGCGGCCTGATCGAGGCCCGGGTCGTACAGCAGGAACGGCGGCCCAACAAGCGCCTGTTCTCCCTCACCGACGCCGGGTACGCGGCACTGCGGTCGTTCACCGCCGAGCCGCCGAGGCCCAGCGCGATCCGCGATGAACTCCTGGTCAAAGTGCAGGCCGTGGACGCGGGTGACGCCGAGGCCGTGCGTGCCTCCATCGCCGAACGACTGGAGTGGGCACGGGCCAAGCTGGCCCGCTACGACCGGCTGCGCACCCGGCTGCTCGACGGGCGGACCGAGGACGACTTCCTCGCGGGCGCCGAACGCGTCGGCCCGTATCTGACCCTGATGCGGGGCCGCGCGTTCGAGCAGGAGAACATCCGCTGGGCGGAGCGGGCGCTGGCCGTTCTGGAACGGCGCGCGCACCACTTCACGTAGTCACGAGCCGGGCGTCACCCGGCCGGCCGGGCCACCGCCCACGCCACTCGGCCCGCCCCGTCCTCCCCCGCCATACGGCGGGACAGCTCGCCCGCCGCACGCGAGTGGGCGGGGTCGCGCACGGCCCGGCCGAGTGCGTCGGCGAGGCGCTCGGCGGTGAGGCGTTTGAACGGGATGGCGCACGGCGCCGCGCCCAGGGCGGTGAGGCGGGCCGCCCAGAACGGCTGGTCGGCCGTCACCGGCACCGGCACCGCGGGCACCCCGGCGCGCAGGGCAGCCGCCGTCGTGCCCGCTCCCCCGTGGTGGACGACCGCCGCCACTCTCGGGAAGAGCAGGGCGTGCGGGAGTTCGCCGACGGTGAGCACGTCGTCGCCCGAGGCGTGCAGTCCGGCCTGGCCCGTCTGGAGGATGCCGCGCAGTCCCGCGGAGCGCAGGGCCCGTACGGAGAGTTCGCCGAGGCGTTCGCCCTCGCCCGCCGCCATGCTGCCGAAGCCGATGAGGACGGGGGGCGGGCCCGAGCTGAGGAAGTCCTCGACGGATGCGGGGAGTTCGGCGTCCGGGGCGTGGTACGGCCACCAGTTGCCCACCGTTTCGAGGCCGTCGCGCCAGTCGCCCGGCTGCGGCACGACGGCCGGGCTGTAGCCGTGCAGTACGGTCCAGTCGGACTCGGCCCTGCGGCGCGCTTCGCCCGGCGTCGCGGCGGGGAGGTCGAGCCGTGCGCGCAGGTCCTTGACGGCTTCGGTGAAGACGCGGTCGACCATCCGCAGCGAGAAGCGTCCCATCGCCCGGTTGCCCCACGCCCCGAGCGACTTGGCGCCCGCGACCACCGGGGCGAACTCCCGTGTCGGGTGGGTCGGTTGGAGGTAGACACCGAGGCCGGGTATCCCGGTGGCCTCGGTGATGTGCCAGCCGAGCGGAGCCGTGGTCGTGGAGAGCAGCATCAGTTCGGTGCCCTGCTCGACGGTGTCGGCCAGCCCGCCGGCCAGCTCCTTCACATACGCGCCCGCCGCGCGCATCAGCGCACGCTTGCCGGGCGGGGACGCGGCCCCGCCCTCGTCCCCGTCCCCGGGTACGGCTGTCGCCCGCGGGTCGCCGGGCAGGGACCGGAATTCGAGCCCGGCGGACTTCACGAGAGAAGCGAACGACGCCGGGGCCGCGAGCGCGACCTCGTGTCCCTCGCGCCGGAGGTGGGCGCCGAGACCGGTGTACGGGGCGATGTCACCGTACGATCCGGCAGCGGTGATCAGAATCTTCATGGCTGTCCTTGTGGTGTCCGTCGGACGTGAGGTGTCCTTCGGAGGCGGCATGACGTGCGGCGTTGGCCTCCACGGCGGTACGCAGATACGTGGCGAGGCCGGGCCGTTGCTGTGACGCGGGCACGATGAGCGCGAAGGCGCGCGGGTCCCGGGCGAAGTCGTCGGCGATGCGCCGATGCATCTCGGGCGGGCAGGCGGTGAACCAGCGGGCGATGTGGCGGCGGTGTTCCTCGGCGAGGTCCATGCCCGCCTTCGACTCGGCGGGACGGCCGTCGTCGAAGGCGGCGAGCAGGTTCTCGCGCCACGCCGCCGCCTCGGCCATGATCCGCGCCCAGTCCTCCTTCGTGTGGGCGGCGGCGCTGGCCATGGACTGCCGGTGGCTTTCGCTGTCCTGCCACTTGAGCTGCGCCTCGGTGGCGTAACTGAGATCGAAGGCGATCTCCCCGAAGACCTCGAACCGCTCCTGCGGTGTGAGCCGTACGCCGGTCTGCTGCACGGCCATGGCCTGCTCGGCGACGTCCATCATCCGCTGGAGCTTGCCGATCTGCTCGCTCAGCCGCTTGTGGCGGGCGCGCAGTTGGTCCAGGGCGTTGGCCTCCGGGTCCTGAAGGATCGTGGCGATCTCGTCGAGGGAGAACCCGAGCTCCCGGTAGAAGAGGATCTGCTGGAGCCGTGCGAGGTCGGCGTCGCTGTAGAGCCGATAGCCCGCGGGGCTGCGCTCACTGGGTGTGAGCAGCCCCGCCGTGTCGTAGTGGTGCAGGGTGCGCACGGTGATCCCGGCGAACCCGGAGACCTGGCCGACGGAGTAACTCATCGCGGTGCCTTTCGTCGTGATCGAGCGTGCTGCCTCACGTGACGTGAGGGTCAAGCCGATCACACGGCGCGCGTTACGCTTGAACCATCACATGGATGTGAAGGTTGGAGCGCCCGGGAGCCGGGCGACGGGACACGGACACGGGGTGAGCGGAATGCGCATCGGAGAGCTGTCGGAACGCACCGGCACGCCCCGTAGGCTGCTGCGCTATTACGAGGAGCAGGGTCTGCTCGGCGCGGACCGCACGCCGAACGGCTATCGCGAGTACGACGACGCCAGTCCCCACCGGGTCCTGCAGATCCGGGGCCTGCTCGACGCGGGTCTCCCGACCAGGATCATCAAGCAGATCCTGCCGTGCCTGGACGACCCCGGGACCGTCCACCTCTCCGACATGACCCCGGAGACGATCACCGGCCTGGAACTCCACCGCGACCGCATGACGGCTCGCATCAACTGCCTGACCCGCAACCGCGACGCGGTGGCGAACTACCTGGCCACGCTCCGACCTGGCGACGCCGCGGCGCAGGACGCCACCGGAACCCCCTCAACCGCCCCTTCGTCCACCCGGTAGCCGCACGCGCCCCTCAGATCAGCGTCCTGCCCCCGTCCAGCGGCACGAACGTGCCCGTGATCTTGGTGGAGAGGTCGCTGGTCAGGAGGACCACCGCGTCCGCCACGTCCTCGGGCGTGATCGGGTTCGGCAAGGGGGTGACCTCGGCCGTGTGGGCGATCAGGGTGGCCTGGAACGGGCCCGCGTTGGCGTCCGTGGGGACGAAGCCCGGGGCGAGGGTGTTGACGCGGATGTTGTCCGGCGCCAACTCCCTTGCCAGGGACCGGCCGACGGCGTCCTGGGCGCTCTTGGCCGCCGCTATCTCGACGGGTACCGGGTACGGGTTGTGCGTGGTGGAGGCGCCGATCAGGACGATCGAACCGCCGCCCGCCCGGCGCATCCCGGGGATGACGGCATGGCAGCACGCGAGGGTCGCGTCGAGCTGGGAGGCGACCGCGTCCCGTACCGAGGCGATGCCGTCGGGGGTGTCGATGAAGCTCCCGCCCGGCGTCCCGGCCTTCGCCCCGGCCCGCGCCGCCCCGGCCTTCGCGCCGATCCGGTCCGCGCCCACCATGACGTTGCAGACCAGGACGTCGGGGGTGCCGAGCTCCGCCGTGGCCGTCGCCACCATCGCCCGCACCTGCGCCAGATCGCTCGCGTCGCCCGCGACCGCGACCGCCCGGCCACCCGACTTCTCGATGTCGGCGACCACGCGCGCGGCGGCCTCGGCGCTGCGGAGGTAGTTGACGGCCACGGACGCGCCGTGCGCGCCCAGGGCACGGGCGACGGCCGCGCCGATACCACGGCTCGCACCCGTCACCAGAGCCACCCGGCCCGCCAGCAGTGACGACGACATGACGCCTCCCCCTCGTAATCCCCGGTCGTTCCGCGCCCCCGCCGTCCCAAGATCGCACACGTCGGCGCGCCCGGGGCCGAGCACCGTCGCGGATGCGCCACACCGCGCGTCCGCGACCGTCAAGCGTCACACGCACCATCCGAATGACACTTTTGTGTACTTTCAGATGGATCTGGGATTTCCTGCGGCATAGGCCTGGAATGATCACCCACGGCTGTCCGGCAGCCCACCCGCCCCGCGTCACGAGGCCGGTGTCGTCTACCCCTCCAGGATGTTCCGCCCATGGCTGTCTTGTGCCGACCTGCCGTCGCCGTGCCCGAGCATGTGATCACCGCAGAGCAGACGCTCGACCTGGTGCGCAGCGTGCACGCCGACCACCCCCAGCTCGCGCTCGCGCTACGCCTGATCGAGAACACCGGGGTGGCCAGGCGGCATCTGGTGCAGCCGCTGGAGGACACCCTGCGCCACCCCGGGTTCGAGGTGCGCAACAAGCTGTACGAGGCGGAGGCCAAGGCACGGGTGCCGCAGGTCGTGCGGCAGGCGCTGGACACCGCGGAGCTCACGGCACGGGACATCGATCTGATCGTCTATGTGTCGTGCACCGGGTTCATGATGCCGTCCCTGACGGCCTGGCTGATCAACACCATGGGGTTCCGGCCGGAAACGCGCCAGATGCCGATCGCCCAGCTCGGCTGCGCCGCGGGCGGCAGCGCGATCAACCGGGCGCACGACTTCTGCACCGCCTACCCCGACGCCAACGTCCTCGTGGTGGCCTGCGAGTTCTGCTCGCTGAGCTATCAGCCGACCGACCTGGGCGTCGGCACGCTGCTCTCCAACGGCCTGTTCGGTGACGCCGTGGCCGCCGCCGTGGTCCGCGGCTCGGGCGGCACCGGGATCCGCCTTGAGCGCAACGGCTCGTATCTGATCCCGCGGACCGAGGACTGGATCGCGTACGCGGTGCGCGAGACCGGGTTCCACTTCCTGCTCGACAAACGGGTCCCGGGCACCATGGAAGCGCTGGCGCCCGCCCTCGGCAGGCTCGCGGACGAACATGGCTGGAACGCGTCGGACCTGGACTTCTACATCGTCCACGCGGGCGGCCCGCGCATCCTGGACGACCTGTGCAAATACCTCGGGGTCCCACCGGAGGCGTTCCGCTTCAGCCGGGCCACGCTCACCGAGTACGGGAACATCGCCAGCGCCGTCGTCCTCGACGCGCTGGGCCGCCTGTTCGACGAGGGCGGCGCCGAGCACCGGGCCAAGGGCCTGATCGCCGGGTTCGGGCCCGGTATCACCGCCGAAGTGGCGCTGGGCCACTGGACGTCGACGGCGGTGCCGAAGAAATCCGTGGAGAGGCAACCGGCCGTGGAGGAGAGGGCTGTGCAGAACGACAAGACCCGACAGGGCGACACGGCGAGTGAATCGACCGTCCACTTCTGGGCTCCGCCGGATCTGCCCGGCCTCGCCTTCGACCCGATGCTGCACCGACTGCTGCACGAGGAGCCGGTCGCCCGCGTCAGGCTGCCCAACGGCGAGGGGCACGCGTGGCTGGCGACCCGTTACGACGACGTCCGGTTCGTGTCGGTCGATCCCCGGTTCAGCCGGCAGGCCGTCGTCGGACGCTCCGTCACCAGGCTGGCCCCGCACTTCATCCCGATGGCCGGGGCGGTCGGATTCGCCGACCCGCCGGACCACACGCGGATGCGGCGCGTCGTCGCCAGCGCCTTCACCGCCCGCTCCATGCGCCGACTGCACGAGCACGCGCAGGGCGTGATGGACGGTCTGCTCGACCGGATGGAGCGCAAGGGCGGCCCGCTCGACCTGGTGGCCCACCTCAACCGGCCCTTCCCGCTCGCCATGGTGTGCGCGCTGATGGGCGTGCCCGACGAGGACCAGTCCAGGATGGCGCACTGGTCGGACACCATCATCTCGGCCGGACGCGGCCGCGAGGCGAGCGAAGAGGCCAAGGCCGAGATGGCCGCGTACTTCCACGACCTGCTGGCCCGGCGCCGGGCCGAGCCGCGCGAGGACCTGGCGGGCGCGCTGGCCGGAGCCGTCGAGGACGGCACGCTCGACCTGGACGAGGCCGTCGGGCTCGCCGTGCTGATCCAGATCGGCGGCGGGCACGCGGTGCGCAACAACAGCGCCAACATGGTGTACGCGCTGCTCACCAAGCCCGCACACCTCGCCCGGCTGCGCGCCGAGCCCGAACTCCTGCCGCAGGCCGTGGAGGAGCTGCTGCGCTACATCCCGCACCGCAACGCGGTCGGCCTCTCCCGGATCGCCCTGGAGGACGTCGAGGTGGGCGGGGTGCTCATCCCCGAGGGCGACCCCGTATACGTCTCGTACCTCACCGCCAACCGCGACCCGCAGGTCTTCGCCGACCCGGAGCAGCTCGACTTCGACCGCACCCACAACCCCCATGTCGCCTTCGGCCACGGCCCGCACTACTGCCCCGGCGCCACCCTGGCCCGGATGGAGTCCGAGATCCTGCTCCGCTCGCTGTGGGACCGCTTCCCGGAGCTCCGGCTCGCCGCGCCCGAGGACGAACTGGTGTGGGAGCGCGGGGCGTTGATCCGCGGACCGAAGGAACTGCCGGTGACGTGGTGACGGATCCGACGGACCGTCAGTGACCATCCGAGAGGAGACAGCCGTGGACGACCTCGATCCGCATTCCCGTCGCACCCGCCCCGCCGACGGTCTGGTGATCCCGCCCGGCGGCGGCCGCACCGTCCGGACCGCCGCGCAGCAGGTGACCTTCAAGGTCACCGGCGCCCACTCGACGGTCGCCTCCACCTTCGAGGTGGTGGTGCCACCGGGCTTCGACGTGGGCGCCCACGCCCACAGCCGCAGCGAGGAGCTGTTCTACCTCCTCGAAGGCGAGCTGGACGTCATGGCGTTCGAGCCGAAGGTGCGCACCCGCGACGACTGGCGCGAGTGGGAGTCCCGCTCCGGCGAGCGCCACATCCGGGCGACGGCGGGCACGATGATCCTGGTGCCGCCCGGCTGCCCGCACGCCTTCGCCAACCCGACCGGCCGCCCCGCCCGCATGCTCTTCCAGGCCGCCCCTCCCCCGGACCACGAGCGCTACTTCGACGAGCTGCTCGAACTCCTCAACAGCGGCGGCGAGATCGACCCGGCCGCGGTGCAAGAGCTGCGTGTGCGGTACGACATCGAGCAGCTGACCCCGCTGCGGCACACGCCTCCCGTACAGGCGCCGACGGTGAACGCGGGGATCACCTCATGACCGAGGACGTACGCACCGGCGCGCCCCGCTCCGCCGACTGCGCCACCCCGCACTTCTGGCCGGTGGAGCACCTGGACGCCCTGGAGTTCGACCCGCTGCTGCACCGGCTGCTGCGCGAGGAGCCCATCGCGCTCGTGCGGATGCGGTTCGGCGAGGGCAGCGCCTGGCTGGTCACCCGGTACCAGGACGTCAAGGAGGTCACCTCGGACCCGCGGTTCAGCCGGGCGCTGACCGTCGACCGGCCGGTGACCAGCATGACCCCGCACGTGGTGGCGCCCGCCGGGGGCATCGGCCGCACCGACCCGCCCGACCACACCCGGCTGCGCCGTCTGCTCGCCCAGACCTTCAACCGCAAGCGGGTGGCGGCGCTGAAGGTGGAGGCCGAGGCGATCGCCGAGGAGCTGGTCGGCGCCATGCTGGAGCGGGGGGCGCCCGCCGATCTGACGCAGTGCGTGACGGGGCCGATGCCGGAGCGGGTGATCGGCAAGCTGCTCGGTGTGCCGGAGGACGACCTCGGCCGGCTCCAGGCCTGGCGAGCCGTCATCCTCTCCAGCGACCACTCCCTTGAGGAGAGCAACGCGGTGAAGGCCGAGATCGCCGGGTACTTCCGCGAGCTCGCCGAACACCGGCTGCACCACCCCGGCGACGACCTGTTCAGCGAGCTGGTCGCGGCCCGGGCCACCGGCGAACTCAGCACCCCCGAGCTGATCTCGCTGGCCGTGATGATCGTGCTGAACGCGCTCGACCAGGTCCGCAACCAGTGCTCCACCATGGTGTACACGCTGCTCACCCACCCCGAGGAGCTGGCGCGGCTGCGGGCGGATCCGGAGTTGCTGCCGACGGCCATCGAGGAGTTGCTGCGGTTCATCCCGCAGCGCAACGGGGTGGGGCTGCCCCGGATCGCGACCGAGGACGTCCCGGTGGGCGATGTGGTGATCCGGGCCGGGGAGGCGGTGTACGTCTCGTATCTCGCCGCCAACCGCGACCCGGAGGTGTTCACCGAGCCGGACCGGTTCGACCTGTCCCGCGACGAGTCGCCCAACCTGGCCTTCGGCCACGGAGCGCACTACTGCCTCGGTGCGGCGCTCACCCGGATGCAGTGCGAGGTCATCCTCGCCACCCTGCTGCGCCGCGCGCCGGACGTGCGCCTCGCGGTCGCGCCGGAGCAGGTGCGCTGGCGCCGGGGCTCGATCAACCGGGGCCCGCAGGCACTGCCGCTCACCTGGTGAGGAACGACGACGAGCGGTCCGGAGGCCGCCCGTCCGCGTTGCCTTTGAACGGCGTTCTCTGATATCGGGCAATTCCGAACTAAAGTTCATCTCCGAGGAACCACGCGTACCGGCATTCACATCCTCCTCACAAGGAAGACGCACAGCAATCGCCGGTACGGAGTGAACACGACGATGAACAAGCCGCTGCGGCACGTTGCCGTATTCTGCGGGATCCTCATACTCGCCCTGCTCGTACGGACCACCTGGGTCCAGTTCGTCCAGGGCGACTCCCTGGACAACGACGCCCACAACAGCCGGGTGAAGATCCGCCAGTACGCCCAGCCCAAGGGCGACATCATCGTCGACGGCAAGCCGATCACCGGCTCGGTCGAGTCGCCGTCCGGCTCGTACCTCAAGTACAAGAGGGTCTACAAGAACGGCCCGATGTACGCCCCCGTCACCGGCTACGCCTCCCAGACCCAGGGCGAGACCTTCCTGGAGTCCATCTACAAGAAGCCGCTGGCCGGTACGGACAACCGGTTCTCCCTCCAGCGCGCGACCGACTTCTTCACCGGCACCAAACCGCGCGGCGCGGATGTGCTCACGACCATCAACGCCAAGGCCCAGGAGGCGGCGTACAAGGGGCTGACGGACATCGGCGCGCGCGGCGCGGTGGTCGCGCTCGACCCGAAGACCGGCAAGGTCCTGGCGCTGGCCTCCGCCCCCTCGTACGACCCTTCGGTCTTCGCGGGCGAGTCCTTCAAGGAGAGCGACAAGTTCAAGGCGCTGGGCGCCGACAAGAGCAAGCCGCTGGCCAACCGGGCGCTGCGGGAGACCTATCCGCCCGGCTCCACCTTCAAGATCCTCACCGCCGCGGCCGCCCTGGAGTCCGGCGCGGTCACGGACATCAACGCCGGTTCCGGCGCGGCCTCCCCGTACCGTCTGCCGCTCTCCACGACCACCGTCGGCAGCGAGGCCGGGAACGAGGTGTGCGACAAGGCGTCGATGAAGACCGCCATGCAGCACTCCTGCAACAACGTCTTCCTGGACGCGGCGTCGAAGGTGGGCGCGGAGAAGATGCGCGAGACGGCGGAGAAGTTCGGCTTCAACAAGGACGTGTACGACAAGGAACTCGGCGATCTGCTCGCCTCCAAGAGCCTGTACCCCGACAAGCTCGACAAGCCGGGCGTCGCGCTCACCGGTATGGGCCAGGGCAGCCTCACGAGCACCCCGATGCAGATGGCGATGGTGACGGCCGCGCTCGCGGGCGACGGCAGGCTGATGCAGCCGTACCTCGTCGACGAGGTGCGCGCCCCCGACCTCTCCACCATCGAGAAGCACCACCCCAAGGAGATGAGCAAGCCCGTCTCGCCGCAGACCGCGCGCAAGGTCCAGGAGATGATGGAGTTCACCGCCAAGGAGGGCAGCGCCAAGCGCGCCCTGATCGACGGGGTCACGGTCGGCGGCAAGACCGGCACCGCCCAGCGGGGCGTCGACGTCAACAAGGAAGTCCCGTACGGCTGGTTCGTCAGCTACGCGAAGAAGGGCGACGAACCCGTGGTCGCGGTCGCGGTGTTCATCGACCCCACCGCGATGGACATCTCCCGCGAGGACATCTCGGGCGGCAAGCTGGGCGCGCCGATCGCCAAGAAGGTGATGCAGGCGGTGCTCGACTAGGGCCTGTCCGGTGGATCTGGCCGCCTTCGGTCCAGGACGCCGTTTCGGTGCTGGTGAGTGGGGGTGTGGTGCGTCCAACTGCAAGGCGGAGGAGGGCGGCGACGCGGAGCGTCGGCAACCGACGACAACGCCGCAGATGGGCATGCCACACCCCCACGTCCCAGGCAAGATCCACCGGACAGGCCCTAGGCGGCCGGGGCGGGGTGTTCGATCCGTCGCGACTACCGCCCAGGTTTACCCCCATCACCGCGCTGGGTGGACGCGCGCGGCCGTACGCCCGGCGCACCATGGGGCTCACGTGGCACCGACCCGCCACGCCGTACGGATACGAGGGGGAACACCATGCTCAATGTGCGCAGGAGCGCGCTCGCCGGCGCCCTGGTGGCGGTGTGCGCGGTGACGGGACTCAGCGTCGGACAGGCGTCCGCCGCCACCCAACGGCCCGCGCTGAGCGGGACGTACAGCGTCGACGGCAACAGCAATGTGCGGACCACCCCGCACGTCCGCGCGGGCACGGTCGTCTACACGACCACGCAGAGCCGCCCGATGGACGTCGAGTGCTGGGTGCGCGGCGACTACGTCGACTCGGGCGGGTTCCACACCAGCGTCTGGTACGAGGGCTCGGTGTGGACGGGCAGCCGTTACCTCGACGAGGTGTACGTGTGGGGCGGCAACGTCAACACGCCGCACGACCCGCCGGCGGGGCTGCCGCAGTGCTGATCGCGCGCGGGAGATAGGCACGGAGGACAGGCGCGACACCGCCCGGTACCACCCCTCGGTGGCACCGGGTGGATTCCCTTGCGCCAACCCCGTCCCCTCTTCGTCCCGGTTCGATGACCGGCACCCCTGATGACCACTGTGTGGCGGTACGTTCACAGTGCGTACCAGACCTTGGGGGGACGAACCATGCGCAAGATCCTGCTCGCGACCGCCGCTGCCACCTGCCTCGCCCTGACCGCCTGCCACAGCGACAACAACGCCACCAAGTCGCCGACGACTCCGCCGCCCACCGCGCCCTCGCCGACCACCCCCGCGCCGTCACCCACAGCGCCGGACACGGGGCCGGCCGCCCAGGCCTTCGGTGAGCCGTCCCGGACCGTGGGCGCCGGCACCGTCGGCATCCTGGAGATCACGCCGAACTCCGTCGTCTACGTCAAGAAGGGCGGCGGGCAGACGGCGAAGTACGGCACGTTCGCGATCGTCACCATGGACGAGAAGTCGCTCAGCGCCAACCCCGCGAGCGAGACGCGCCTCGCCAAGGGCGGCGGCTGGCACTGGATCGCCCCCGACGGACACCGCATCGCCGAGGACTCGGGCAACGCCGGCCGGGTGGCGCTGGCCAGGTTCCGGCACGGCGACGCCATCGTGCCGGGCGCCCACCAGCTCCGCGCCAAGGTCTTCGACCTCACCCCCGCCCAGGCCAATGGCGGCCGGATCGACTACATCGACGGCACCGCGTCCGCCGACCGCTGGACCGTCCCGGCCACGGACTCCGGCCCGCACGTCGCCGATGTCAAGAAGGAGTTGATTCCCTGAGTCCCTGACACCGCGATCACCGCGCGGCTACCGTGTCCTGGCGAAACCGTGTGGACGGTCCGGAACGGGGTGCGATGGTGGGGCTCGGGGGGCGCGCTCGCGCCTGGCTGATCGGCGGGGCGGGAGCGGGCGCGGCGGGCGCGGTCCTGCTCTGGGCGCCGGGCGGGGTGCTGTCGTGGTCGGGCGGAGTCGCCGCCGCGGCGGCCGCCGCGTATCTGAGCCAGGACCTGCCCCGGCAGCTCGGCGCCCGGCTGGAACGGCGCCGGGCGGGGCGGGAGTCGGACAGTTCCGAGCCGCTGCTCGTCTCGATGACGATCAGGAACCAGGACTACGTCGTGCTCGACGACGGCGAGCAGACCCTGGAGATCCCCGCGAGCGGCCACACCGTCCGGCTGGTCGTCACCGGAGCCGGGCCCCTTCCCGTCGTCCTGACGGACCTGCGCGTCGAGGTGGTCTCCCGCGCCGACCGGTCGGGCGATCTGTCGCGGCACGCAGCGGAAATCCCGGTGCGGCGGTTCGTGGTGCTGCTCGACGAGGAGCCGCCGCGGGTACGGGCCCTGTCGTCCAGCGACTTCCCGTACCAGGTGGGCACGGACGAGGTGGAGGTGCTGGATCTGGAGGTCAGGACCGAGGCCGGGGACGTGCGGTGGGTGCTGTGGCTCGACTGGTCCTGCGGCGGCCGCAGCGGCAGCGTCCGGGTCGACCTCGACGGCCGTCCGCTGCGGACCGCCGCCCGCCACCCCCGTCCGGCCGCCCGATGACGACGGCACGCGCGCTGCGCGGCGCGGCCCTGACCACCGGTGTCCCGCTCGTCCTGGGGAGCGCGGTGCTGCTCGCGGGCGGGCTGTCCGAGTGGCCGCCGTGGGCAGCCGTCGCCGGGGTGTCCGCCGCGTCCGGCGCCCTGGCGCTGCGCCGGGCCGCGAGAGCGGCACACCCTCCCCGGCGGGCCGAGCCCGCGCCCGACGAGGGCGGCACCGCCGTCTACGCGATGCAGCGGCCGGTCCGAGGGGTACCCGCCGAAGGGCTCGCCGGGGACGCGCCGTTCGCCCTGCGGGTGGTGACGCGCACCCATCTCGCCCTCGTCGCGGCGCCCGGCTCGGGGACGGGCGCCGAAGCCGTCCACATCCCGCTGACCGGCCACAACGTGGTGCTCTCCCTGACCGCCGACGGGTCGCGCGACGTCACGCTGGTACGCCTCGACGCACAGGTCACCGAGCACCGCCCGCTCGCGGTCGACGGCATCAGCATGGCGCACCGACGCGTACCGGACATGGTCTTCAGCCCCGACCTCCTGGAGTCGATCCAGCGCTCGGTCGAGGCGTACGAACCGCTGGCGCGGCCGGACTTCGACGTGCTGCTCGACGGCGATCCGGGGGCCGTACGCCGTCTCGGGGACACCGCGCCCGCGCTGCCGCTGACGGTCCCGGCGGGCGGGGCCGCCACCGTCGTGCTCGCACCCGTCACCGGGGCTCAGCACTGGGTGCACTGGCGGCTGACGGCCGAGATCGTCTGCGACGGCCGTACGTACACGCCGAGTTGGAGCCTGACCGTCACCGCCCAGACCGGCCTGTCGGCCTTCCACCCGGGCGGCGCCCGCACCCCGGCGTCGGTGCACGAACAGTTCCCCGACCACTGGGACCCGGCCGCCCCCGACAGCGGCCCGGGCCGGGAGGAGGAGGGGGAACGGCACTTCGAGATCGCCGCCCATGTGTCGAGGGACGGCACCGGCCTCATGCGAGGTCCCTCACGGTCCGGCCCGGACCCCGAGCCGCGCGAGAGCCTGCACCACCGGGAGCTCGGCGACCGGCACGCGGCGGCGGGCCGGCTCGATGAGGCCGTCGAGGCGTACACGGCGGCTGCCGAGGCCGGCAGCGGCCAAGCCGCCTTCATGGCCGGCAAGTTGCTGCACGACCGGGGTGATCTCGCCGGTGCGGAACGCTGGTACCGCCGGGCCGTCGAGCACCGCGTCGCCGTGGCCTTCAACAACCTCGGCATGGTGGCGCTCCAGCGCGGCGACACGGAACAGGCCGAGCGGTGGTACCGGCAGGCCATGGACGAGGGCGACTGGGCGGCGGCCGTCGGGCTGGGCGCGCTCGCCGCCGGGCGCGGTGACACCGGCCAGGCCGAGACGCTGTGGAAGCTGGCCCTCGACAACGGCCAGCCCAACGCGGCGCAGAACCTGGCCATCCTGCTGCGCAGGCAGGGCCGCACGGCCGAAGCGGAGCAGCTGTGGGCCCGCGCGGCCGAGGCGGGCAACGCGGAGGCAGCCGTTCACCTCGGATTCCTGCGGCACGAGGCCGGGGACCTGGCCGGGGCGGAGCGCTGGTGGCGCCGGTCCGCCGAGCAGGGCAGCAGCATGGGCGCGTTCTACTTCGGCCATCTGCTGGCGAGGAGCGAGCGCACCGCCGAGGCCGAGCGCTGGTGGCGCGCGGCGGCCGAGCACCTGGGCGACCCGGAGAAGTTCACCGGCTCCCACCGGCCGCAGGGCACCGGCTCCACCGTCACCCTCAGTTCGGCCGCCGAGTCGGGCGAGGCACTGTCCGCGCACGCGCTCGCGGGCCTGTTGTACGAACGCGGGGAGCGGGCCGAGGCCGAACGCTGGTGGACCACCGCCGCCCGGGCCGGTCACACGGAGGCGCTGCTGCGGATCGCGCAGGTCGCCATGAACGACCACGACGACGTGGACGGGTGCCTGCGCTGGCTGCGGATCGCCGTCGCGCGCGAGGACCTTCCGGTGGAGCGGCTCGAAACGGTGGCGCGGGCGCTGCACTCACTGGCCACGGGGCTGTTCGACCCGTCCCGGCCGGACGACCCGGCGCCGCCTGCGGCCATCTCGCTCGCGGTCGAGGCGTACCGGCGTCTGCACGCCCAGGACCCGGCCGCCTACGAACGCGGGCTCGCCGGGGCGCTGCACGACCTCGCCCGGCTCAGCCTGGCGGCGGGCGACACGGAGGCGGCGGGCGCGGCGTTCGGTCAGCTGGGAACGCTGCGACGGCAACCCGACTGACCGCGCCCCCGTTCCTGGGTGGCCGTCCGCACGGGAGGGGGCAATCCAACCGCGCGCGCGGTGAGTTGGCTTGCCGGTCCACTTGGCCGGGAATGGCCGTACCGTTCCGCTGTGCACCAGCGAGGAGGGGCGTGTGGACAAGGAAGAGGAACGCCGGTTGGGGCTCATCGCACCGGAGATCACCCGGACCACGATCCGCCTGCTGCGAGCGGTGGTCGGACTCGAACCCGCGGAGCGGGTGCCGGAGGAGGCGCTGCGGGTGGCCGACGAGGTGCTGGCCGAGCACGGCACCGACGGGCTGCGCGTGCTGCTGATGAGCATCACGGGGTGGACGGCGGTCGGCATCGAGACCAACGCCCATCTGACCGGCAAGACCAACGAGGCCTATCTCGACGAGATGGAACTGACCTGCCTGGAGGCGAACGCCGACAGCTGAGCCGCTGGTTCCCGGGCCGCTCGGGCGGTCGCCGACCGCCCCGTACCCGCGAAACCGCCCGTACGAGGTGCCCGGGGAGCGGGTTGTCGGTGCGGGGTGTCAGGATGGGGGCATGACGACCAAGGTCTACTTCGACATCACCATCAACGACGAGCCCTCCGGGCGGATCGTCTTCAACCTGTTCGACGACGTGGTTCCCAAGACGGCGGAGAACTTCCGCGCGCTCGCCACCGGCGAGAAGGGCTTCGGCTACGCCGGCTCGTCCTTCCACCGTGTCATCCCCGCCTTCATGCTCCAGGGCGGCGACTTCACCCGGGGCAACGGCACCGGTGGCAAGAGCATCTACGGCGAGAAGTTCGCCGACGAGAACTTCAAGCTCAAGCACGACAAGCCGGGCCTGCTGTCCATGGCCAACGCGGGTCCGAACACCAACGGCTCGCAGTTCTTCATCACCACCGTCGTGACCAGCTGGCTGGACGGCAAGCACGTCGTCTTCGGCGAGGTCGCGGACGAGGAGAGCATGAAGCTCGTCCAGAAGATCGAGGGCCTCGGCTCGTCGAGCGGCACGACCAAGGCGAAGATCACCATCGCCGAGTCCGGCCAGCTCTGACGGACCCGTGGTGGGCCGCACCCCGTGTGCGGCCCGCCCGGCCACCCCTGACGCCTGATGTCCGGGGCGCGGCCGAACGGGTGCCCCGCTGGTGCGTGCGCCACCCGAGTGGGCGATCTACATCCCGTGTGATCGATGGTTGACTCGGGATCATGATCGGACGTATCGGACGTACGCGATTCCAGGCCGCCTCGCTCGCCGCGGCCGCCACGCTCACCGCGGCCCCCGCGCTGCTCGGCCTCGTCGGCGCACCGCCCGCCGCCGCCGAACCGGTGCCCACGCCCGCCACGGCGACCGTCCCCGCGCCGGGCGCGCAGGACCGGGTCGACACGTTCCTCACGGCGTACCGCAACGCCCGCCTCGGCACGACCGAGGACGCGACCCCGGCCGAGGTGCGGGGCAAGTACCTCACCAAAGACCTCGATCAGGCGCTCACCACGTGGGCGGCCACCCACAAGGACGCCGATCCGGTGTTCCGGGCGCCGAACGTCCCGGCTTCCTGGACGCTCAAGCCCGTGGGCACGGACGGATCGCACCTCGTCGTCACGGAGAAGTGGGGCGACGGCACCAGCGCCGATGTCGCCTACACCGTCCGGCCGGGCGACCTGATGATCACGGCGATCGCGGACCCGCCCGCCATCGGCTGACCGGTCGGGGGTTTTGCCGGGCGATCCGCCGGGGAGAGTCCGGCATGCCCTCCAGGTCCACGCTCCTGTCCCGCGCACGCTCGGCAACGCGCAACCGGGCCCCGCTGCCCGCGCTTCCCCTCGCCGCCGCGCTGCTCACCGCAACTGTCGCCCTCTATATGGCACTTGTGGCCTTCGGCAACATCACCGACTTCGACACCAACCGCGCCTTCGTCCGCCATGTCCTCGCCATGGACACCACGTTCAAGGACCCGGACCTCATGTGGCGGTCGGTCGATTCGACGACGCTTCAGGACATCGCCTACGTACTGATCATCGCCTGGGAGACGGTCGCCGCGCTGGTGCTCGTCGTGGCGTGCGGCGCCTGGGCGCGGGGTCTGCGGCGCTCGGGCGGGTTCGGCCGGGCCCGGCGGCTGAGCACCGCCGGGCTGCTCATGGTGCTGCTGCTGTTCGGCGCCGGATTCATCGCCATCGGGGGCGAGTGGTTCGCGATGTGGCAGTCGAAGGCGTGGAACGGCCTGGACGCGGCGGCCCGCAACTTCATGCTGGCGGGCTTCGTTCTGATCGTCGTCCACCTTCCGGGCATCGAGGAACGGCCGCCCACATGAGGGGTACGGCCGCCACGGCTCAGGCGCTGCCCGCCCGCGCCCGCTCGGCGGCCCGGGCGATGTTGCGGGCCATCCCGCCGAACACCACCGCGTGGAACGGCGACACGCTCCACCAGTACAGATGGCCGAGCAGGCCACGTGGGTGGAACAGGGCCCGCTGGTGGTAGCGGGTGCGGCCGTCCGCGTCGCGGT
The DNA here is from genome assembly GCF_043198895.1 of Streptomyces sp. NPDC048696. Taxonomy (NCBI): domain Bacteria; kingdom Bacillati; phylum Actinomycetota; class Actinomycetes; order Kitasatosporales; family Streptomycetaceae; genus Streptomyces; species Streptomyces sp. NPDC048696. The sequence continues at coordinate 115,945 of NZ_JBICVJ010000002.1, forward strand.
CCGCGTGCATCTCCAGCCAGGCCAGTCCCGGCAGCCGCATCTCGGCGCGCAGGCGCAGCAGGCGCGGCGGCGCGATCTCCTCGACGCGCCAGAAGTCCAGGGAGTCACCGACGCGCAGCCGTGCCGCGTCCCGGCGGCCGCGATGCAGGCCGACGCCGCCGGTCAACCGGTCGAGCCAGCCGCGTACGGCCCAGGCGAGCGGGAAGGAGTACCAGCCGTTCTCGCCGCCGATGCCCTCGATGACCTGCCACAACGCTTCCCGTGAGGTGTCCACGATGATTTCACGGCGGTCCGTGTAGAGGCTGCCGCCCGCCCAGTCGGGGTCGGTGGGCAGCGGGTCGCTGGGCGCGCCGGGCAGCGCGGCGGAGGACCAGCGGGTGGCGACATTGGCCTCCTTGATCCGTCTGAGGGCGAGCGCGATCGCCGTGTCGAAGGGGATCGGCGTCCCCGGCGGGTCGGGGACGAAGCCAGCGATGTCGTGCTCGTGGCAGACCACCTCATGGCGCAGCGACTCCGCGAGCGGCCGGGCCAGTGCCCGGGGCACCGGTGTGACCAGGCCGATCCAGTGGCTGGACGGCCTCGGCGGCAGCATCGGCACCCGCAGGATCAGCCGGTGCGGCAGCCCCGCGACCTCGGCGTACCGGCGCATCATCTGCTCGTAGGTGAAGACCTCGGGGCCGCCGATGTCGAAGGTCCGGTTCACCTCGGCGGGCATCCGGGCGCTGCCGACGAGATAGCGCAGCACATCCCGTACCGCGATCGGCTGGATCCGGTTGCTCAGCCAGCTCGGGGTGATCATCACCGGTAGCCGTTCGGTCAGATGGCGCAGCATTTCGAACGAGGCCGATCCGGAGCCGATGATGACGGCGGCGCGCAGTACGGTCGCGGGCACGCCGGAGCGCAGGAAGATCTCCCCGACCTCGGCCCGGGACCGCAGATGCGGCGACAGCTCCCGCTCGGGCACGCCCACGGGCGTGAGGCCGCCCAGGTACACGATCCGCCGCACCCCCGCCTTCGCCGCCTGCCCGGCGACGACGCGGGCGGCCGTGCGGTCCGTCTCCTCGAAACCCCGCCCGGCGCCGAGCGAGTGCACCAGGTAGTACGCGATGTCCACGCCCCGCATCGCCGCGCCCGTCGAAGCGGCGTCGGTGACATCCGCGCGTACCACTTCCACCCGGTCGACCCAGGGGTAGTCGCGCAGCTTCTCCGGCGTACGCGCCACACAGCGCACCCGGTACCCCGCGTCCAGGAGCTCGGGCACCAGACGGCCGCCGATGTACCCCGTGGCGCCGGTGACCAGGACGAGCCCCGGGGTGCCGTCGCTCTTCATGCCGCCTCCGCCGCTCGCCGTGCCCTGGGCCAACGATCTCCCGAGGGCGCCGCTTCCGGGCGGCGCGACACAGCGTCCACGGGGTGGCGCGCTCCTCGTTCCCGCACGAGGTTTCGAAATACCCCTTGGGGTACGCGCACTCCAGCGTGCCCGCACATACCCCGGGGGGTAATTTTCGGCCGCCGCGACGGAAAACGAGAGGAGTACGACGTGTTCTTCATCGACACCATCGAGGTGCCGGGACTCGGCAACCGCGGCTATCTGGCGGGCGGCGCCCGCACCGCCGTGGTGATCGACCCGCCGAGGGACGTCGACCGGGTGATCGCGGCCGCCGCACGGCGGGGCGTACGGATCGCGTACGTCTGCGAGACGCATGTGCACAACGACTACGTGTCCGGCGGTCTGGAGCTCGCCCGGCTCACCGGCTCACCGCCGAACTGCCGGACGAGACCGCCGTGTTGCCCACCCACGGCTTCGGCAGCTTCTGCTCCTCGGCGCCCGCCGACGGCGGCCCCACCACCGTCGGCAAGGAGCGCGCCGGCAACGAGGCGCTGGTCAAGGACGTCGAGACCTTCCTCGCCGGACTGACGGCCGGGCTCGACGACGTACCCGCGTACTACGAGCACATGGGCCCGCTGAACGCGGCGGGCCCCGCCCCGGCATCGACCGCCCGGCCGCGGCCGCCATCGGCTCGCCGGTCGACTGGGTGCGCGACGGGGAGCGCCCGCGCTCGTTCCCGCGCGCCCGTTTCGCCGACCTGGCGGCCGCCGACGGGAACGTGGTCGTCCTCGACGTACGGCGCGACTCCGAGCGGGCGACCGGTCACGTCGTGGGCTCACTGCATCTGCCGGTGCATCAACTGCGGGACCGGCTCGGGGAGATACCGCCCGGGACCGTGTGGGTGCACTGCGCGGGTGGTATGCGGGCCGCCATCGCCGCCTCACTCGCCGACGCGGCGGGCCGGGAGGTCGTCGCGGTCGACGACGCGTTCACCGCCGCACGGGAGGCCGGGCTCGCCGTGACCGCCGCACGCGCGTGAGCGCCCTGGTTCTCGCCCTGGCCGCCGGGGCGGTGATCGGGCTCGCGCTGGCCGCGCTCGGAGGCGGCGGCAGTGTGCTCGCGGTGCCCGCGCTGATCTGTCTGCTCGGTTTCACCCCGGTCGCGGCGACCACCGCGAGCCTGATCATCGTGACGGCGACCTCGGCCGCCGCGCTCTGCGCGCACGCCCGGGACGGCCGGGTCCGCTGGCGCGGCGACGGGCTCTTCGCGGCGGCCGGTCTGGTCCCGGCGGCGCTGGGCGGAGCGGTCGCGGGCCGGGTGCCGGACGCCGTACTGACCGGGGCGTTCGCGGTGATCGCGGGCGTGGCTGCGGTGCGGATGCTGCGCCCGCCGGACTCCGCATACAGGGAGAAGCCCGCCGGGTGGCGGCGCACGGTCGGCGCCGGGGCCGGGCTCGGGGCGGTGACCGGGGTGCTCGGGGTGGGCGGCGGGTTTCTCGCGGTTCCGGCGCTGGTCGGTGTGGTGGGCCTGCGGATGCGGGCCGCCGTGGGCACCAGTCTGCTGGTCATCACCGTCAACTCGCCGGCCGCGCTGCCGGCCCGGACCGGCACCGCCGAAGGGCTGGACCGGGCGGTCGGCGGCCCCTTCACGGGGGCCGCCGTGCTCGGCGCGTGGGACGGCAAGCGGCTGTCCGCGAAGGTCTCCGGCGGCACGCTGCGGAAGGTCTTCGCGTACGTGCTGCTCGCGGTTGCCGTGTTCATGCTGATCGACGCGGTCGTCCGACCGGACGGCGCGGGACGGATCCGCGCGTGTCGCACGGTTTGCTGTCCGCGCCCCACGGGAGGACGCTCGAAACGTAGGCCCGTCGCGACCCACCAGGCGCGGGCCGCGACCCTTCCGAGGAGGTCGTCATGGGCATAGGTCCCGCCTTCGACACCGAAACGCTGCGCCAAGGCATAGAGGGCCGCAACGCGTCCGCGCTGCTCTCGCTCTACGCCGACGACGCCGAGATCCGCGTCATCGACCGCAACTCCCAGCCCAGCCACCCGACGGTCATGCACGGCCAGTCCGAGATCAGCAAGATGCTCAACGACGTCTACGGCCGCGACATGACCCACAAGCTGGAGCAGTGCGTGATCCAGGGCGACCACATCGCCTACACGGAGTCCTGTCAGTACCCCGACGGCGTACGCGTCATGGCCAGTTCGATGGCCTCGCTCAAGGACGGCAAGATCATCGACCACACCGTGGTGCAGGCCTGGGACGAGTAGACGCGCGATCACCGTCCATCGACGGCGTCGGCGCTCCGAGGCGGGAGCGCCAGGCGCTCCTGAAGCCGTGCGTGCCGGAACTGGTACACCGCGCCGGCATGCCGCAGCACGCCCAGCCGATGGGCCTCGCCCAGGAACGCCATCAGCCGCCAGGGCAGCGCGCCGCACGCGCACAGCCACAGCCGAGCCGCGCCGAGCCGCCCCCATGCCGACAGCGCGGCCGTGACCACACCGGTCGGGATCAGGGCGTACGCGCCGACGGTCGCGGCGTCCGGCAGCGCGAGCAGGCGCGGCAGCGCGCCGCCCACCAGGACGGCGGCGAGATAGATCAGCAGCGCGCGGACCAGCGCCGTGCCCCGGTCGGTCGCCAGGCTCGCCGACGGGCCGAGGCTGCGGGTCACATCGGCCGGCGCCCCCAGCCACCGGTGCAGCCCCGCCGCGATCCCGGCGACGAGGCCGAGGCCGAGGCCGCCCGCCAGACCGAAGACGACCGCCGAGCGCAGGATCCGGCCGGGGCTCTGCCGGGTCAGCCACTCGCTCTGCGCGGTGTTCAGCAGGGGTGACAGATCGTATGAGCCGACGCTCCGGCCGTCGGTGAGCCGGACGGTGAAGACCTCGCCGTCGGATCGGTGGTCGTGCGCGGCGATCGTGAGCCGCTGGTCGACGGCCGTGCAGCGGGCCGGTGGGTCGCAGAGGCCGAGGTCGCGTACGTCGTCGGGGAGCGCGAATGCGTCCGTACCGGAGTGCTGGACCAGCGTGCCGTGGACCGGTTCCGGCAGAACGGCATACGTGCCCCCGTCCGCGCGCAGGCCGTAGCGCGTGCCGTCCGGCGCGTCGACGTACCGGGAACCGTCGGGCGCGTGAGCCACCGGGCCGCGCACCGGGAAGTCGTCGCGCACGACCGCCCGTACCGCCGCCGAGGCTCCCTCGGTCACCGTGAACACGGCCCCCAGCGCCAGGCCCGCGAGCAGCCCGACGGAGAGCCCGTGCGTCATGGCCCGGCCCAGTCGGCGCGCCCGCCCGGCGGGGTCGCGCGCTCTCGCCGTCGTGGCAGCGGCATCCCCCGGCTCGCCCCGGGCGGCCCGGCGCCGCAGGGGTCTGCGCCGGCGTCTGCGGCCGAAGAACGGCATCGTCGACGGAAGGGGCGAGGTCGGGATGTTGATGGCCGCGAGGCCCGTCGCGATCACCAGTCCGTAGAGCCCGCCCACCGCGAGCCAGCCGAGCGCGCGCGGCATGCCCGCGAACGGCACGGCGAGACAAGGGTCCTGACTCAGCGGCCGGGTCAGCCCGACGAGCAGGCTGAGCGGGACCGCGTACAGCAGCGGCAGCAGCCACTGGCGGCGCGGCCGGGGCCCGGCGGCGTATCCCGCGCAGGCCCCGGCCACGGTGGCGGCGGTGACGGCCGGCAGCGCGGGGTCGCCGCCGAGCGCCCACAGCGGCAGACACACCGCCTCGCCGAGCAGCCCGAGCAGCAGGAGCGGGCCGAGCCGGGGCAGCGGCCGGGGCAGCGCGGTGTGCAGCTCCCACCAGGCCAGGTCCCGGGTGTGCCGGTGTTCCAGGTGGCGGGCGAGGAAGCGCAGCCAGTGCCCGGCGCGGCCCGCGTCCCAGCGCGTGGATCCGGCGAAGGCGGCGGGGACGAAACCGTCGAGCAGGTACTCCTCAAGGGCCGTGGCGTCGGCGAACTCGGGCCGCCGCACCAGCTCCATGGGGTCGTTGCCCGACTCCCCGTACACGGCTCGCGCCATCGCCACCATCAGGGGCGAGGCCAGCACCTGGCGTATCGGGTCGCCGGGCCGTGAGCGGGCGAGCACCGGGTCCCAGGCGGTGGTCCGCTCCCCCGCCGGTCCGCGCAGCGGCCGGGCGGTGAGCCGCAGGAAGGCGGCGGCCTCCTCGAAGGCGAGCGGCTGGAGCTCGACGACGGCCGCCGCCGTGAACACGTCGCCGTCGGTGACGACTTGGGCGTACACCTGGCTGCGGCAGGTCAGCAGCACCGGACTTCCCTGGTCCAGGCCGGAGTTGAGCTGTCGCACGGCCTCTGCGCGTACGGGCGCGGCGAGTTCGTCCAGGCCGTCCAGTACGGGAAGGACGCGGCCGGTCTCCAGAAGTTCCGCCGCCAGCAGCGCGCCCGACGGCTGGACGGAGCCCAGCGCCGGGTAGCCGTCCGCGAGCCGGGTCGCGAGCCAGGCGTACAGGCTGGTGGTGTCGGGCTGCCAGGTGGCGAGGGGGAAGATCACCGGCACCGGGTCACCGGTGTCGCGGTGTGCCAGGGCGTCCAGGGTGAAGCGGACGGCGAGGACCGTCTTGCCGCTGCCGGGCGCGCCGAGCACCACCAGGCGCCGCGACGGGACACGCGCGAACACCCGGGTGATGTCGTCCAGTACGCCGTCGAGTTCGGCCGCGCCGCCGTGGCGCAGCCCGGTGTTCTCGTCGAAGTCCGCGAGCCACGGCGGCGCCGTGGTCCAGCGCACCGGCAGCGGCCGGGGGTCCTGGAGCCTGCGCAGCCGCCACTCCGCCTGCCAGTGCAGGCGCACCGCCTCGGCGAGCGCGTCGGCCGCGTGGTCCAGATGCTCGGCCGGGGACGGCTCACCGGGGACCGGGCCGACGCCGGCGCCGAGCGTGTTGCCGATCAGCCCCACCAGCGAGACGACGAAGCCGAGAACGGACACGAGCGATCCGGTACTGCTGAGGCTGCGGTCCTGGACGGCCACCGCCACGACCGCCCCGGTGGCGAGCACCGCACCCACCCAGATCCCGCGCCGCCAGTACCGCATCACGCGCGCCCCCCGTCCGGGTGCCCCCGTTGGTGCGCGTCATTGTCCCAGGCATCGACCTGTACGGAACCGGGTGCGACGCGAGGAACGTGGCCCGCACCGGCGGGGGCGGCCGCGACGGTGGGGCCGGACTACTCGACGGCGGGCACCAGACCCATGAGGGGCGTGGCCAGGTCGGTGACCTGGTGGAGCTGGTTGAGGTCGTTCAGCTTGTTGAGCTGGGTGAGCTGCGCCTTGAGGGTGGGCATCTGGCTCCGCTGGTCCGCCGGTACGGCAGCGGCGGTGACCTGGTCCAGGGTGCTGATCGGGGAGACGTCGATGGGCTTGATGCCGCCGATCGGGGCGGCGCTCGCCGCCGACGCACCGAGGCCCGAGACTCCGGCGGCGAGGGCGAGGACTGTGGCGATACGTCGTGTTGAGATCACGCTCTGACAACCGGCCGACGCCGCCGATGGACACGGCGTGCCTGCTGTTCGGGTGATTCATTGAACGACGAACCATCAACACGTTCGAGACGAACAAGCCCGGTGTCTGTTACACGGCGTACGGGTGGCCTTGACGCTCGGCCCGTAGCGTCGAAGTCGTCGAAGGCCCGCCTCGGCCCCACCGAGCAACCGAAGGATCATCCGCCATGCGCACCACCCCTCGCGTGCTCCGCGCCTCTCTCGTCGCCGCCGGTCTCGCCACGGCGATCGGCCTGTCGCTGACCGGCGCCTTCCCCGAGCCCGGCCCGTCGCACACCTCGGCCATCGCGTCCCTCTCCGACGCGGTGCGGGGCACGGTCAAGCACCTGCCCACCACCTTCGGCATACCGACCCCGTAGGCGTCCGGCCGGTCAGCCCGAGCCCGACACCCGGGCCGGTGTCCTGCCGTGCCGTGTCCACGCCAGCAGTTCCTTCGCGGTCCACGTGGTCACGACACGTTCGGCCGGGACGCCGCACTCCTCGGCCCGGGCGCAGCCGTAGACCTGCCAGTCGAGCTGACCGGGCGCGTGCGCGTCGGTGTCGAGGGAGAAGAGCACCCCGGCGTCGACCGCGCGGCGCAGCAGCCGACGCGGCGGATCGAGCCGTTCCGGGCGGCTGTTGATCTCGACGGCGGTGCCCGACTCGGCGCAGGCGGCGAAGACCTCGTCCGCGTCGAACGCGGACTCCGGCCGTCGGCCCCGCCCGCCAGTGACCAGCCGTCCGGTGCAGTGCCCCAGGATGTTCGCGTAGGGATTGCGGACGGCCGCGACCATGCGGCGGGTCATCGAGTCGGCGTCCATGCGGAGCTTGGAGTGCACGGACACGACGACGACGTCCAGCACGTCGAGGAGTTCGTCCTCCTGGTCGAGCGAGCCGTCGTCCAGGATGTCGCACTCGATGCCGGTGAGCAGCCGGAACGGCGCCCAGCGCTTGTTGGCCTCGGCCACCACGGCCAACTGCTCGCGCAAACGCTCCGGCGAGAGGCCGTTGGCCACGGTGAGCCGCGGCGAGTGGTCGGTGAGCACGGCCCACTCATGGCCGAGCTCCGCGGCCGTGAGCCCCATCTCCTCGATCGGGCTGCCGCCGTCCGACCAGTCGGAGTGCAGATGGCAGTCCCCGCGCAGCTCGGCACGGAGCCGCTCGCCGCCCTCGGCCAGCGGACCGCCGGCGCCCTCCTCCTCCAGCCGCCGCAGATAGTCCGGCAGCCGCCCGTCCAGCGCCTCGCGCACCACCTGCGCCGTCTTGGGGCCGATCCCCCGCACCGACTCCAGCGATCCGGCGGCGACCCGCTTCTCGACCTCGCCGTCCGCCATCTCCGCGACGATCGCGGCCGCCGTGCGGAACGCCTTCACACGGTAAGTGGGGGCCTGGGTGCGCTCCAGCAGGAACGCGATCCGCCGCAAGGCCGTCACGGGATCCATCGACACCTCCGACCGCCCTCCATTGTCCGGCACCCCGCCATCCCCCGCACCACGACAAGCGGCGGGACAGCCCCTCGGAATTCGGGGTGTCCCGCCGCCGTGTACACCTGCTCACCGGCGATGAGCCGCGCGCACAGGTCAGAAGTTGAACACCACTCCCTGGCCCGCGGACTTCTCGCACGGGTTGCCGAAGGTGTGGCGCTCCGAGACGCGCTTGCCCTGCCAGACGCCGTCGGCCGTGACGGTGACCGGCTTCCACTCCTTGGTACAGACCGCGGTCGGCTGGGCCGCGATGAGCGCGGAGAAGTCGCCGTTCATACGGGCGAGTTCCGCGCAGGCCCCCTTCGCGTCCGGGTGCGTGCCGGAGGCTCCGGGCGCGCAGGTCAGCGTGACCGCGCGCATCACGGAGGCACCGTCGTCGCCCGAGCCCGGCGCGACCGTCAGCACGAGGGCGGACGGCGCGTACAGGCTCATGGGGCTCGCGGTGGCACCCGAGGTGTTGTGCTGATCGGCGCCGGCCGCACCCGGTACGGCGACCGCAGCGCCCACCAGCGCCAGCGCGGCCACCAGAGTCGTACGCCCAAGCGTCTTACGCATATCGAACACTCCTGTCATTCAGGGATGGAAGAACGAACGTGAGTCTTAACCAGTCCCGGGAGTGCCGCATAACATCGTGTACGAATCCAGTCACCCTCAGCCACTTGACGATCACTTGAAGTTGCAGGCCAGACCCTGGTAAAGCCTTGACGGGCTGATGGGTGGCCATGGAGAAGAAGGCGCAAAGCCGCCTCTACTTTGGTTTCTAAAGTGGCCTGAACATTGAATCTTGAATGGGAAGGTTTCAGCTCGATTTCATTCCCATGCAGGGTTGTTACGTAACCGCTCGGGCACTCGCCGAGATCACCTGGACGGCCCATGGGCGACATGCGAGCGTCCGGGACGGGCGTCAGAGTGGGGACGGGCCGCACACGGCCCGCCCGGCTCGCCCGGCTCCCACGGGTCCTGCCACACGAAGGAGCAGCAGACGATGGAACACCACATCATCGCCGAGATGACCGAGCCCGGGGGCAGCACGCTGAAGGAGTGGCACATGGTCCGCGGCGACGCGGAGGTGGCCATGTGCGGCCGCGAACTCGACCTCGCGGAGAAGCAGTTGCCCGCCGACGCCTGGGGTACCGAGCAGACGCGGCCGTTCTGCCACACCTGCGGTGCGCTGTATCTGCGCGAGGTCCCCTGAGCGGGCCGACGGGCCTGCTGTCGGCGACTAGGCGATGGCCGCCACGGGCACACGGCGCTCGGCCGCGAGGGTCCGCAGGGGCGCCACGGCGGCCAGGGGCTCCCGGGCGGGCGACTCGACCCGCAGGGTGAACCAGACGACCTTGCCCTCGGCCGTGGCGTGCGTACCCCAGCTGTCGCTGAGCGACGCCACCATGGTCAGGCCCCGGCCGGGGGCCGCGAGCGGCGCTCCGCCGCCCAGCACCGGAAGCCGGGGGTCGCGGTCGAGCACGGCGGCGGTCAGCCGCCGTCCCGTCCAGCGCAGTTCCAGCGTGCAGCGCTTGTCCTCGGCATGCCGGTAGACGTTGCCGAGCAGTTCGCACACCCCGAGGCCGACCGGATGGATCAGGGACTCCAGATTCCAGTACCGAAGGTGTGCGGCGACGATCCGGCGGATCTGCGGCACCCGTTCGGGGGCGGCTTCAAGCTCAAGGGTGTACTGACGGTTGATTTCCACGACCACGCCCACGACTGCGCTCCTCATCAGAGCGGCCGGCGGACCGGCCGCGTCCTTGACTGGACAGCCCCGAGAACTCGGAAAGTAGTCAATCGATCACGGAGGGATCGCAACCAGCGTGACCCCATCCGGGTGAATGCGCAACACCGCCCCGGCGGCCCACCGCGCCCGGACATGGAGAAGCCCCGGCTGGACGGGGGAAGCCAGCCGGGGCGGTCCATGGACGGGCGGTACGGCGTCGCGTTTCCGCCTCGTATATAGATGAACGATAAATCATGTCCGGGGGTTCCCGGACACAGCCATCTTTTTTCCGAGCCGACCGCCCGGGATCAGACCGGCAGGCTGTCCATGAACGAGCTCACCGAGAACACCGCCTTCCCGGGACCGGCCGGGCCGTATCCGGGCGGGGAGGTCAGGCCGTACTCCTCCATCGTCGCCCGGTAGGCCTCCAGGAGACGGATGTGGTACTCCAGCGGCGCGCCCTGCGGGTTGGCCTTGCCCAGCGGGGTGGTGGGCTCGGGGCACCAGGTGGTGAAGCGCGGGGTGATGCCGCGCGACATGAAGAAGCGCAGGCCCTCCACCGTGGAGTCGATCGCCTCGTCGACCGTGGTGAAGCCGAACGGCTCGGCCATCTCGACGCCCGCGACGAAGTTGGGGATCACGTTGCGCGGGCCGAAGATCTCCGCCGAGTCGAGGATGCGCCGGTGCCACTCGTCGCGGCCGACGTACTCCTCCTTGCCCGGGCAGTACAGCTCGAACAACCGCCGGTCCCACACCTCGTAGTTGGGGTGGTAGATCCGTACGCCGTAGTCGTGGAAGCGCTGCACGTCCTCCTTGGGCAGCGCCTGGGCGACGACCTTTCCGGTCCAGCGGCCGGGGAAGCGCTCCTCGATCGCCTTGGCGTACATCCCGTAGAAGTCGGCCTCGTCGCGCCCGCCGACGTGCGAGGTGATCGCGCCGCCGGTGAGGGTGTACGCGGTGGACGCCTTGGCGGTGTCGTAACGGTCGATGATCTCCAGGGCCTCCAGGATCTCCTCGACCGGCTTGACGCCGGTGTAGGGGCGCCCGGCGGCCTTGTGCTGGCGCCAGTTGTGGTTGATGTCGCAGTACTGGCACTCCTGCTTGGCGCCGAAGTACTGGCAGACCCGGAAGACCGTGAGGTAGATCAGGTACCCCCACTGGATCGTCGGGGCCACCTCCATCACGGACTTGCCGTTGGAGAGCTTGTGCCGGTAGTACTCCGGCATCGGCGGCAGCCCGACGTCCGAGATCCGCTTCCCGTCCAGATACAGGCCGAGCATTCCGTCCTCGGCGGCCGCCACCCGGTACGGCGACGTCGGGTTGACCCGCACCGACACCACCGTGCGGCGCAGGTCGTAGGGCCCTCCCGTGAGCACGATCTCCTCCGGCGGGCGGCGCAGCGCGGCCTCGCCGAGCTCGGGCAGGGTGCGGTGGTCGAAGGAGAAGATGAAGTACGACTTCGGCTTGACCTCTCCCGACTCGTTGTCGCTGAGGGCCGATTCGTCGAAGGCGATGCCTCCGCGCAGCAGGTCCTCCTTGATGACGGCCTCCCGCGGCACCTGCGGGAATCGCGCCATCAGGGACTCGATCACATCCGTACGACGGCTGAGCATGTGCTGATGTCCTCCGGTCCAGTCGCTGTCACGTTCCACTGAACCTACGTTCTCGCCGGCTTCGCCGATGGACTGGGCATCGACGACGAAGCCGGCGAGTGGCGCCATGCTAGGGCCTGTCCGGTGGATCTTGCCTGGGCCGCGGGGTCGTGGCACGCACATCTGCCGCGTTGTCGTCGGTTGCCGACGCTCCGCGTCGCCGCCCTCCTCCGCCTTGCAGCATTGGGGTCTCCCCTGCTCGAACGAAGTTGAGAGCTTGGGGAAGCACCACGACCCCGCTCACCAGCACCGAAACAGCGACCCGCACCGAAAGCGGCCAGATCCACCGGACAGACCCTAGCGGCGGGACGATCTTCGACGGATCGGTCTGGAGTCGGGCTTCGTCTCCTCCGATGGGCTTAGGCTCACGATGCCGGGTCGCGGTTTTCCCGGTCTCAGTGCGCGATGGAGTCGATGAGCTCACGGGCCCCCTGCCGCAGCAGTGTGACGGCGACCGAGGTGCCCAGGGTCGCCGGGTCGAGCGGGCCCGCCCACTCGTGGGCGTTGAGCACGGTCTTGCCGTCGGGCGTGAACACACAGGCGCGCAGCGAGAGATCGCCGCCCAGGGCGGCTCTGGCGTATCCGGCGATGGGGCTGTTGCAGTGGCCCTGCAGGACGTGCAGGAACATCCGCTCCGCCGTGGCCTCCCGGTGGACGTCGGGGTCGCCGAGGTCGCTCACCAGGTCGATCAGCTCCCGGTCGCCCTCGCGGCACTGCAGCGCGAGGATGCCCGCGCCGATCGGCGGGCACATCACCTCGGTCGACAGGACCTCGGAGATCACGTCCGTACGGCCGATGCGTTCGAGTCCGGAGACGGCGAGCAGCAGCGCGTCGGCGTCGCCCGCGGTCAGCTTCTCCAGGCGGCGGTTGGCGTTGCCGCGCATGGGGACGCAGCGCAGGTGCGGGTGGGAGGCGGCGAGTTGGGCGATCCGGCGCACCGAGGACGTGCCGATGCGGGTACCGGCGGGCAGTTCGTCGAGGGTGAGGCCGTCGGGGTGGACAAGGGCGTCGCGGATGTCGTCGCGTTTGAGGAACGCGGCGAAGGCGGTGCCCGCGGGCAGCGGGCGGTCGGCCGGCACGTCCTTGACGCAGTGCACGGCGAGATCGGCCTCGCCCGCGAGCAGCGCGGCGTCCACCTCCTTGGTGAACGCGCCCTTCCCCTCGACCAGCGAGAGGTCGCCCATCCACTTGTCGCCGGTCGTCTTGACCGGGACGACCTCGGTGGTCACATCAGGGTGGAGGGCGGCGAGTTCGCCGCGCACACGTTCCACTTGCGCGAGCGCCATCGGCGAGTCGCGCGAGACGATCCGGATCAACTCTGCGGTAGACATGCGACCACGATAGGGGGGAGCGCCCCGATCTCGTTCACCTACCGCCGCTACCTCAGTATCCGTGTCCGACAACCGAGTTGGCGCATGGCTGGGACCCGGTCGGCGGCGATCGGAAGATAGGGGAAACCGCCCTCGCCGTACGCGGTGAGGACGCGGCGCGGGCCCCCGGCCGCGCTCGGGCGCGGGCGGAGGCCCTGGGGAGGGCGGCCGTGCGGGCGGCCGCCGTGGATCAGGTCACCCTTCTGTTCTTGCTCATCAGGATGCCGCCGGCGACCAGCGCGAGCAGGCAGGTGACGGCACCGGTGATGACGTTGCTCAGGGCCGGTCCGGTACCCGGGTGGCGTGCGACCACCCACGGGGCGACGATCAGCCAGGCGCCCATCAGCAGGACCACGAAGTTGAGGTCCTGCGACCGCTCGGGAGCGATGGACATGCACAGACCCATCACCGCGAGAGCGATGCCGACGATCAGGTTCGTCAGGGCGAGCGTCGGGAGGGCCGCGGAGAAGTGCACGGTCCAGCCGGAGATCGCCGCGTAGATACCCGCGAGGATCACCAACTCCTCGACCGCTGCCACGCCCCTGGTCTGCAATACGGCGGCGTATCGGTCACGCATCTCCGATACGTCAGGGTGCCCGGATATGTCACCTGGTCGGTGAGAGACGTCGGCCATGTGACTCGCCTCCTTCTGATGCCTGCAAGTCTTTGGCCCGCTGCGACATCCGGTCGCGACTCAAGTGTGCTCTTATCTGCCCTTTATGTGTAGCTTTACGGGTTATCCGATACACACAGAAGTTTTATGCGTTTCGTGTACAAAAGTGACGATTTCAGCCCATTTCGGCGATCGGCTCGGCAGCCGAATCCGCCGGAGCGTTGTCAGGCCGTGGCCCCGGCGGCCGCCTCGACCGCCGCGATCGCCCGGCGGTTGCGCCAGCGCGCCAGCCTGCGCCGCAGCGCCGCCGGGCCCAGGTCCACGCGCCCGTGCAGCAGACCGAGCACGATCGCCATACCGACGGCGATCAAGTGCTCGCGGCCCGCCAGATTGGGCTTGTACATCGCCTCGAACAGCATCGAGCCGCCGGTCAGCCCGAACACGATGGGCGCCCGCCGGATCACCGACAGATAGGTGAACAGGCCCACCACGGCCGCCGACGGCCCCGTGTCCAGCACCTGCCCGATCTCCGGCGGCAGCCCGAGGCCGCCCCAGGTGCCCGGCCCGAGCGCGATCATCACACGGGCGCTCATCGTCCCGGCCAGCGTCGTGGCGTACGCGATCACCAGGGTGCGCTTGCGGCCGAGGGTGAGCTCGGCGAGCGCGAACCCGAGGAAGAGCTGGGTCAGACCCGCCCAGACCGGCAGGTCGAGGGCCGGTACGAACAGCGAGATGGGCGTGCGCAGCAGGGCCAGCCACAGCGGCAGATCGGCCTTGACCTCGCCGACCAGCCGGATCACCACCGAGCCCGCGTGTGTCGCGGCGGCGTCATGGAAGAAGACCACCGCGACGCACGCGAGGACGCCCAGGAAGAGCGCCCGCAGCCCCCGGTTCACCAGCTGCTGGACGGGGTCGAGGACGATGCCCTGGAACTCGTCGCGCAAGGTGCGCGCGACGAAACGTACACAGCGCAATGACATGTCGACCCATGCCCGGCGGCCGTCGTCCTGCCCGGCCTGCTCCCCCGTCGCCCCCGCCCCCGCGACGCCGTCCGCGTGGCCGCCTTCGACCCCGTCACGACGACCGTCGGCAACTTGAAACACTGGCTGATCAACCCCTCGCTCACAGCGCCGGGCAGTCATCTCGATCGGCGCGCAGCTCCCCACGTACCCCCAGATCGTGCACCAGGTCGAACACGCGCTGCACACGGGGGTCCGCACCACCGTAATCGGCGCAGGACAGCCGTTCAAGATTTCAGTTCACTCACCGAACCATTTCGGCTAGGGTCTGCGTGTGACACTGCCCCGCGACTACACCGGCCAGTCCTGCTCCCTCGCCCGCTCGCTCGAAGTGGTCGGCGAGCGCTGGACGCTGCTCATCGTCCGGGACGCGTTCTACGGGGTGCGGCGCTTCGGCGACTTCGCGGCGCACCTCTCGGTCCCGCGTGCCGTGCTCACCGACCGGCTCGGCAACCTCGTCGAGGCGGGTGTGCTCGCGCGCGTGCCGGGGGCCGGGCGGCGCGAGGTCTACGAGCTGACGCCGAAGGGCGTGTCGCTGTGGCCGGTGGTGCGGGCGCTCACGAGCTGGGGCGACGAGCACTACGCGACGGCCGGACCGCGCCGGATCTTCCGGCACGCCGCCGACGACGCACCGCTCACGCCCGACGGCCGCTGCACCCGCTGCGACACCGCGGTGGACGTGCGGGACACCCTCGTCACCCCGGGCCCCGGACTCGGCACGGGCGACGGGGACGACGACGTGGTGTCGCTGGCCCTGCGCCGCCCGCACCGCCTGCTGCAACCCCTGCGCGACTGACCGCTCCTCACCTTCCTGATCTGCCTGATCTGCCTGTCGCATTTTCCTGACGTATTCGACGAAAGGTGTACGTCCATGAAGATCCTGGTCGTCGGCGCCGGAGCCACCGGAGGCTTCTTCGGCGCCCTGCTCGCCCGAGCGGGACGCGATGTCACCTTCCTGGTGCGCCCGCACCGCGCCGCCGTCCTGCGCGAGCGGGGTCTGCGGCTGACCGGCACGGGCGGGGACGAGGTGATCACGCCGAAGCTCGTCACCGCCGACGAACTCGCGGGCCCGTACGACCTGATCCTGCTGTCGGTGAAGTCCACCGCCCTGAAGCAGGCCATCGACGACCTCGCCCCGGCCGTCGGCCCCGAGACGGTGATCGTGCCGCTCCTCAACGGCCTGCGCCATGTCGACGAGTTGACCGCGCGCTTCGGCACGGGGCCGGTGCTCGGCGGCGTGGCCAAGGTGATCACCACGCTGAACGACGAGGGCGACATCGTGCGCCTGGCCCCGCTGGCCGTGCTCACCATCGGCGAGCCGGACGGCTCGGCCTCGCCCCGGACCGAGGCCGTCCGCGCGGTCCTGGCGGACGCGGGCATCGACGCGAGCGTGGCGCCCGACATCCTCGCGTCGATGTGGCACAAGTGGGTCTTCATCACCACGCTGTCCACGGTGACCTGCCTGATGCGCAGCGAGGTCGGCGACGTCAACGCCGTCCCGGGCGGCTCGGAGCTCGGCCCGGCCGTCGTCGCCGAGGCGGCGGCGGTGTCGGCCGCGGCGGGCTATCCGGTTCCCGAGAGCGAGATCGCCACCACCTCGGCCCTGGTCACCCAGACCGACTCGGCGTTCGCGTCCTCGATGTACCGCGATCTCGTCGCCGGCCGCCCGACCGAGGTGGAGCACATCTTCGGCGACCTGGTGACCCGCGCCCGCGCCCTGTCGGTGCCCACGCCACTGCTGGACCTGGCCACCCTCCATCTCCGGGTCCACCAGCGGCGGGTGGAGGCGAAGCGTCAGGCCGAACGCCTAGGCTGACCACAGCCCACCCCGCAAGATCACACATGCTGAACGCGCACGACGAGAGGGAATGAGAACGTGGCTGGAACGTCCTTGAGCAGCCGCTGGATCCGGCGGTTCCACCCCGCCCCGCAGGCCGCCACCCGGCTGGTCTACCTGCCGCACGCGGGCGGTTCGGCCACGTCCTGTTTCCAGACCTCCCGGGCGCTGGCGCCGGACGTCGACGTGCTGGCCGTGCAGTACCCGGGCCGCCAGGACCGGATCAACGAACCGTGCATCACGGAGATATCCACCCTGGCGGACCGGATCGTCGACGAGCTGAACCCCTGGCTGGACCGGCCCGTCACGCTGTTCGGCCACAGCATGGGCTCGACCGTCGCCTACGAGGTCGCGCTGCGGCTGGAGCGGCGGGGCGTCGTCCCGCTCGGACTCTTCGCCTCCGGCCGCCGCGCCCCCTCGGTCCACCGCGACCCGCGCGTCCGCCTCGGCAGCGACGAGGACCTGCTGGCCGATCTGAAGCTGCTGAGCGGCACCGACGACCAGGTCTTCGCCGACGAGGCGCTGGTGCGCATGATCCTGCCGCCGCTGCGCGGCGACTACCACGCGATCGAGACCTACCGCCCCGAACCGGGCTCCTCGTTGACGTGCCCGGTCATCGCCCTGTCCGGCGACGACGACCCGGTGGTCGAGCTCGACGAGGTCGCGCTCTGGGAGCGGCACACCTCGGCGTCGTTCCGTATGCGGGTGTTCTCCGGTGGGCACTTCTTCATCGACGGCCACCTTCCGGCCATCACCCAGGAGATCCGCGACCACATCGCGGCCGCGTCCGGGCCCCGCACCGACGCTTAGGAGGCGGCGCGGCCCACCACCACGGCCGTGGCCACCAGCCTCGCGCCGTCGTCCGCGGTGACCGTGCGCCAGTGGCCGGTGAAGCCGTCCAGGCGCACGCCGCCCACCACCGGCCCCGGCACCTTCAACTCGCCCGTGAACGTGCCGTTGTCCGGGTCCGGCGTGACCACGCAGTCGGTGAAGTCGAGCCAGCGGCCGGTCAGCGGGAACCAGGCCTTGAAGACGCTCTCCTTGGCGCTGAACAGCATGCGGTCCCAGGCCACGTCCGGGTGGGAGAGCGCGAGCCGGTCGAGGGTCGCGCGCTCCTCGGGGAGGGTGACCATCTCCCGTACGCCGTCGGGGACGGGGGCGTTGGGCTCGGCGTCCACGCCCACCGAGGCCACCTGGGAGCTGCGGGCCACGGCCGCCGCGCGGTAGCCGTCGCAGTGGGTCATGCTGCCGACGATGCCGTCCGGCCAGCGCGGTGCGCGCCGGGCCCAGGCCGGACCCTCCTGGAGGGGCACGATGGGGCCGGGCGCGTGTCCGAGCCGGGCCAGCGCGGTGCGCGCGCACAGCCGTACGGTGGCGAACTCGCGCCGGCGCTTGTCCACAGACTGCGCCACCAGCTCGGCCTCCTGCGGGAACAGCTCGACCGACGCCGGGTCGGCGAACAGCTCCACCACGACCACGTCCGCCGGGAGCAGGCCCTCCAGCAGGCCGCCGCTCACCATCGGGCGACCGAGACCGGCTCGGGCAGGATGCGGCACAGCCCCCGCGGCGGGGCCGACCGGCTGCCCCACTCCCGGGGGTAGCCGAGCGAGACCTCGGTGTGCGCGACCCCGTCGACGTCGATGGTGCGCGGAATGTGCAGATGGCCGTAGACGACGGCGGCCGCCCGGTAGCGCACATGCCAGTCGGCGGTGGCCTCGGTTCCGCACCACTGGGCGAACTCCGGGTAGCGCAGTACCCGGGTGGGCTGACGCACCAGCGGGAAGTGGTTGACCAGCACCGTCGGCAGCGTCGGCTCGATCGCGTCGAGGCGGGAGCGCGTGTACGCGAGCCGGGCCCGGCACCAGGCGTCCCGGCTGGGGTACGGGTCGGGGTGGAGCAGATGCTCGTCCGTGCACACCACGCCCGCGCGGTGCGCGACCTCCAGCGCCTCTTCCTTGGTGTGCGTGCCGTCCGGGCGGAAGGTGTAGTCGTAGAGCACGAAGAGCGGCGCGACGACGACCGGCCCGTCGGGTCCCGGCCACTGGAGATAGGGGTCCTCGGGCGTGGCCACCCCGAGGCCGCGCAGCCGTTCCACCAGATACCGGTAGCGTTCCTCGCCGCGCAGCTGGACCGGGTCGCGCGGCGGGGTCCACAGCTCGTGGTTGCCCGGGGTCCACACGACGGTCGCGAAGCGCTCGGCGAGCCGTTCCATCGCCCACAGGACGTCGTCGGCCAGCTCGCCCACGTCCCCGGCGACGATCAGCCAGTCGTCCGGCGACTCGGGCCGCAACTCGTCGACGATCGCGCGGTTTTCCGCATGGCGGACATGCAGGTCACTGATGGCGAAGAGACTCATGATGGATCACAGCCTACGACGGCCTGCGGCGCGGCGGTCCGGGTGGCCGGTTCGCACCCGGCGGCCTACCGGCGCACTCCAGGAGTCCGATAGAGGTTCGGGCGCGGAACATCTGCTGCCCAGCCTGCAAAGGTGCGCCCATGAGCCGAGGAACGAGCCACGTGTCAGCGGGCAAGACCCGTTTCGACGAGATCTACGACGAGCCCGACCCACGCGCCTACTTCCGTCGGCTCGCCCCGCTGGAGTACGAGATTCCGCATCATGCGCAGGCGGTCTTCCGCCGCGATCTGGCCCATCGGGCGGCGGCGCACGGCTCCGGCGAACCGGTCACGGTGCTCGACCTGTGCTGCTCGTACGGGATCAACGCGGCTCTCCTCAACCACCACCTCACGCTCGCCGATCTCTACGCGCACTACACCGCCCCGCGGGCGCAGGAGCTGTCGGTCGCCGAACTCATCGTGCGCGACCGGCGGTTCTACGCCGCCCGGCGCCGGGCGGACGCCACCCCCGTCATCGGTCTCGACGCCGCCCGGCACGCCGTCGGCTACGCGCTCGCGGTCGGGCTGCTCGACGAGGCGTACGCCGAGAACCTGGAGGCCGGGCCGCCCAGCGAGCAGCTGCGCGCGGCCGTCGCGCGCACCGGTCTGATCACCGTCACCGGAGGCGTCGGCTATGTCACGAGCCGCACCTTCGACGCCCTGCTCGGCTGCGCGGCCCGGCCGGTGTGGGTGAGCGCGTTCGCCCTGCGGACCTTCTCGTACGAGCCGGTGCGCGCCGCGCTGGCCGCCCACGGTCTGGTCACCGAGTCGGATCCCTCGCGGGCCTACCCGCAGCGGCTGTTCACCGGGCCGGTGGAGCGGGACCACGCCATCGCGCAGACCGTGCTCGCCGGGCACGATCCGATCGGCCTCGAGAGCGCGGGCCGCTATCACGCCCGGCTGTATCAGTCGCGGCCCGCGCCGCGCTGACCCGGGCGCGGGAAGGCGGCCGGAGCCACCTCGATCTCCCGCATCCGGTCCGCGTACAGCCCGTAGCGGCGCCGGGCCTCGCCGTGCCGGCCCGCCTCCGCGAGCAGGGCCACCAGGCCCAGGTGGGTCTCCTCGTCGTAGGGGTCGCGTTCCAGGAGCCGCAGCCGGAAGTGGACCTCGGCGTGGTGGTCCTCGCGCTCGGCGGCGGCCGTCGCGAGGCGGACGAGCAGTTCGGTGTGGACGGCCTGGGCCTCCTCGCGCAGGGCGACCGCCCACTCCATGTACGGCTCGTCCTCCAGCACGTCGCCCCGGTAGAGGCGTTCGGCGTCGGCGAGCGCGGCGAAGGCGTGGCCGCCGGAGCGCTCGGCGACCGCCAGGGCGTGCCGGGCCGCCGCCAGGAAGTCCTGGACGTCGACGCGGAGCCGGGCGATGCCGATGACGTGCTTGTCGGCGGCGATGAAGTGGTCCTGCGCGAGGCGGCGTTCCGGGTCGAGCACGAGGCGGACGATCGACAGGGCGACCGAGAGGCGGTTAGCGCACCGGGACGGCTCCTCGCCGGGCCACAGCGCCTCCACGACGACCTCGCGGGGGGTGGGCAACCCGCGCCGCGCCACCAGGAGTTTGAGCAGGTCGCGGGCCTTCTTGGACTGCCACTCCTCGGGGCCGACCGGGCTGCCGTCGCGCAGCACCTGGAAGCCGCCGAGCACCCTGACGGCGGCCGAGGGGCGGCGGGTGGCGGTCGCGCGGTTGAGCAGTCCCGCCGCGTCGGCGGCGGCCTCCGGGATGCCCAGCCGGCGCAGCCGGGCGGTCGTCCGGCGCACCCGCGCGGCGTCGCCTGACCCGGTCAGCCGGGCCCGGGCGAAGGCCGTCCTGGCCGCGGCGACGGGTCGGCGCGCGGCGGTCCACATGGCCTCGGCGTCCTCCAGGAGCCGTGCGCGGGCGCAGGGTTCGCGGGTGCACATCGCCTCCAGCTCCAGGAGCTCGGCGAAGACCGTGCGACAGCCCTGGGCGCCGGGCTCGCCCGCCGCCTGCCGTACCGAATCGGCCGCGAGTTCCGGCCGTTCGTCGGCGAGCGCGACCCAGCCGGCCGCGACCAGTGCCCTGATCCGGGTGCGGCCCTCGCACTGGGCGACCGCGCGCCGGGCCAGCAGGGCGGCGGCGCGCGGTTCCTCGGCGCCGCGCGCCAGCGCGAGTCCGGTGAGCGCGGCCGCGAGCACCTGGCGGTCGCCGCACTGCTCGGCCCGTACCACCGCCTCCTGATAGGCGGCCCGGGCCGGGCCGAGGGCGCCGCGCTCGCGGTGCACATCGCCGAGCCCGAGCAGCGCCTGGGCACCGAGCGCCGCATGTCCCAGCGCCTCGCCGAGCCGCTGGTATCCAGCCAGCGAGCGGCCGAACTCGGCGGCCGCGTAGTCGAGTTCACCGAGCGCCAGATGGGCCGTGCCGCGCAGGCACCCGGCGGCGAGCCGCAGCTGCGGCAGCTCGGTGCGCTCCGGTCCGGCGGCGGCCGCGGTGAGCGCGGTGTCGAGCGAGGCGAGCACATCGCGGGCGGCGCCCTGCTCGATCCGCTCCTGCGCGGCGCCGGTCCTGACCAGCAGGACGAGCGCGGGGTCCCCCGACGCGCACGCCGCCTGCTCGGCCAGTTCCCGGTGGTGCTCGGCGACGGCCCCCCGACCGTCGCACGCCGCGACGACGGCGGCCGCCGCGTGCCCGACCGCCTGCGCGCCCGCCTCCGCGCAGTGCCCGAGCGCCCCCACCACGAGCCGGGCCAGTACCCGCGCCCGGCCGGGCTCGCCATGGGCGCAGAACGCGACGGCCGCCCACGACAGGGCCGTGATCTCGTCCGGCGTCGCGGCCCCCGTGAGGTGTGTGCGCCGGTGGATCTCCAGCACCCGGGCGGGCTCGCCGAGCAGTTGGTGCGTCATGGCCAGCCGTCCCCCCTCGGCCGCGTCCAGCAGGCCGCCGCCCGGCGGCGCAACCGTCGGGCGGGGCGGCACCCCCGACTGCCGGGGCGGCCCGGCATGTTCCCCCTCCGCTGCGGCGAACTCCTGGCCGGGCGCTGCCATCTGAGCCGTACTCATCTGTCCCCCTTGCCCCGCCCCGTCGGACGGTGCTCCTTCGCCGTGTACTCACGGGTGGGGTCCGCCGGCGCGCTGGTCGGGCGCGTGAACCGGAGGTCCGGCTCCCCGTCCGCCGGACTCCACCGCTTCAGTGTGGGCGGCGGGGCGGGTCCGGGGAATGCGGGCCGCCTCGCTCCCGTATGGAGGCTGTCCGCCATACGGGCGGTGAGGCGGGCTTTCTGTACAGCGGGCCCGGCACGCCGCGAAAATGGCACCATGCAAGAGCCTGGTGAGGGACGGCCGATGCGTGTGCTCGCGATCTGCGGCGGGCTGGGGCTGGTGTACGGGATACCGCTGGGCGTGTGGATCTCCGCCGCGCAGACGCTGCCGTGGAGTCTGGCGTGCATCCTCACCACCTATGTGGCAGGACTCTCGCTGTCATGGCACAGCCCGCTGCATCCCGTCGCCCGACGGCTGCTCGCGGCCGGGTCGTTCGCGGCGATCGGCATGGCCGTGCGGTTCACGCTGACGTCTCCCCCGGCGACCGGCTGGCACTCGAACACGGCGCGCGAGTGGGCCGTCCTCGCCGTCGCCCGGACCTTCGACGTGCTCGCCGCGGTGATGCTCTGCCGGCTGCTCGCCCTGCTGCCCGACGGCCGTATCCGCTACCGCTACGAGCGGGTGGTCCTGCGCGCGCTCTGGCTGCTCGTGCCCTATCCCGTGACGCTGATGGCGTCGGTGTCGGACCGGGTGCTGCCCTGGCTGCTGGTCCAGCCGGAGGCCTGGATGCCGGGTCTGGGTGCCGGGTTGCTGCTTGTACGGTCCCTGCTCGACGCACGCGAGCAGCGGGCCGGGCGGGCGGAGCAAACGGACCGGGTGTGGGTGATCGCGCTGATCGCCTTCGTGGTGTTCGCCGCGCGCGGCTCGGCGCGGCTGTTCCGGCTGTGGCTGGAAGACAAGGGGATGGCCTATTTCGTCGGTTCGACGGTCGGAGCCCTCCCGTACGTCGTGATCTCGGCGGGCCTGGTCTTCGCGGCGTTCCGGCACCGGCTGCCGGGCATGGACTTCGCGATCCGGCGCTCGATGGTCTACGGGCTGCTGTGGACGATCATCGGCGCCTGGTATCTGGGGCTGACCACGGCGCTCGGGCTGACCGCGGGCCAGTATCTGCCGATCGGCCTCGCGGTCCTGGTGGCGGTGGGAGCGACCATGCTGTTCCAGCCCGTGCACCGCCAGCTCAACCGCCTTGCCGCGCGCCGGGTGTTCGGGGCCCGGCCCTCCAGCTTCGAACTGCTCGTCCAGTGCGGCACGACCCTGGAGCACGCCTACGACCTCACCCGGCTGGGCCCGCAGCTGGCGCTCACCCTGCGGGACGGGCTCGATCTGCGCTGGGTGTGCGTACGCCTGGGGGCGGACGGGCACCCGCCGTTCGGAGCCGGGTTCGCGGGCGTGCGGGCGGCGGACGGGGAGCTGCCGTGGGGCGAGGTCCGGCTGCGGTACGGGGACGACGAGCTCGGTGCCATCGAGTACGGATCGAAGGAGGAGGGCCGGTTCACCCCCGAGGACCAGGACCTCATCGAGACGCTGGCCCGGCAGGCCGCGCTCGCGGTCCACAACGCGCTGCTCACCGCGGAGCTGTCGCGGCGGGTCGACGAGGTGCAGCGCCAGGCGTGCGAGCTCGACGCGTCGCGGACCCGGATCGTCCAGGCGCAGGACATCGAACGACGGCGCATCGAACGGCAGTTGCACGACGGCATCCAGCAGGAACTGGTCGCCCTGGTGGCCAAATTGGCACTCGCCCGCAACCAGCTCTGCCGCAATGGTGACACCGTGCACACCACCCTCACCGAGCTCCAGGACGACGCCTGCCGGGTCATCGACGATCTGCGCGAGTTCGCGCACGGCATCCACCCGCCCGTACTGACCGACCAGGGGCTGGCCGCCGCCGTGCTGTCCAAGGCCCGCCGGCTGCCCATTCCGGTCACCGTCGAGATCGACCCCTCGGTCTCCTCGGCGCGGTTCGCGCCGGAGATCGAGGAAGCCGCGTTCTTCCTGGTCTCCGAGGCGCTGACCAATGTCCTCAAACACGCCCGGGCCGACGGGGTGACCATCAGGATCGACCGCGTCGACGGCTCGCTCCGCCTCGACGTCAGCGACGACGGCGTGGGCCTGCCCGCAGCGTCCCGCCTCGGCTCGGGGCTCACCGGGCTGCGCGACCGGATCGAGGCGGTCGGCGGCAGGCTGTCCATCACCGGCCGCCCGGGCGGCGGCACCACCCTGTGCGCCCAGCTCACCGAACGCTCACGAGAGACGGCCCATGCCTGACGCCCCCGCGCGCATGCGCATCGTGATCGCGGAGGACCACTACCTCGTACGGGAGGGCACCCGGCGGCTGTTGGAGGACACCGGGGAGGTCGACGTCATAGCGGCGGTGGGCACCGCCGAGGAGCTGCTGGACGCGGTGGACCGGTTTAGGCCGGACGCGGTGATCGCCGACATCCGGATGCCGCCCGAGCACCACACGGAGGGCATCACCGCCGCGCACACCATCCGGGCCGCCCACCCGGGCATCGGTGTGGTGGTGCTGTCCCAGCACGCCAACGAGAGTTACGCGTTCGCCCTGTTCCAGCAGGGAACCGACGGTCTCGCGTATCTGCTCAAGGAGCGGATCGGGGAGCTGGAAGAGCTGTTGCGCGCGCTGCGCGAGGTCGCGGCCGGGCGCTCGGTGATCGACCCGCGCATCGTGGAGGTGCTGGTCGGCAGCCATATCCGCACGGTCGACGCACCGCTCGCGCAGCTGACGCGCCGGGAGCTCGATGTGCTGCGGCAGATGGCGCAGGGCAAGAACAACCGGAACATCGCCGAGTCGCTGTCGCTCTCCGAGTCGACCATCGAGAAGCATGTCAACTCGACGTTCGCCAAACTCGGCCTGGTCGAGGAGTCCCAGCTGCACCGCCGGGTCACTGCGGTGCTCACCTATCTGCGATACGGGCCGAACAGGGCGCCCTGACCACAAAATTGATGGACCGTCACCGTTGCCGCTCCCGCTCGGCAACGGTGACCGGTGTCCGTCGACAAGCCCGTTCAGAACGTGCTGCAACACGAGCCGGCGGTGGGCGGCGGCCAGGACTCGGAGCCGGGTGCCTCCTCTTCCTCCAGCATCTGCAGAGCGGTCACATCGGATTCCGTCACGGTGTTCACCCCCTCTCGGCGTGCTCTCGGGCCGACATCGTGACGATGCCGGAGTGCTGGGCCCAGCCGGCCGTGAGCGCGCGCGGCAGCCACAGCCGCGGCCCGCCGTGGACGTACCGCAGCAGGAAGGCCAGCGCCCCCGACAGGCCGGTGCCGTAGTCGGCCCACACCTGGGTGCCGCTGTCGTCCGGCACCAGGGTGCGCCCGCCGCGCCGGACGTTGCGTACATGGAGCGCCGAGGCGAGCTCCCCCGCCCAGTCGCGGTAGACGGGGTCGGCGCAGGCGTCCGCCAGGTCGAGCAGGAACTCGCCGTCCCCGGCCAGACCGTGGCACTGCGACGTGCCGATCTGCCGGCGCGAGCGGCGCACGGCCACCGCCGCCTGCCGCGCGCACTGAAGGAACTCGTTCTCGCCGGTCTCCTGCCAGACCCGCACCAGGAACGTCCCCACCCCCGAGGAGCCGCTGCACCAGTGCGTCTTGCGCGGGCCGCCCCGCTCGCCGGAGCGCCAGTACGCGGCCCCGTCCGCCACCTCGGCGGCGCCCAGCAGCGTCTGCGCCGCCTCCACGGCGAGTTCGGCGTACGCCGAGGTGCCGGTCGCCCGGGCCAGGGCGAGCAGGAACGCGCCGATGCCCGCGACCCCGTGGGCGAATCCGTAGTGGACGACGTCGTCCGGGGTGCCCAGGATCTCGCGCGGCACCGGCCACACCAGTTGGCCCTCGCGCCGGTGCGCCAGGGCGGCGAGTTCGGCGCCCGCCTCCTGGGCCCGGTCCAGATAGCGCCGCTCCCAGGTGGCCTCCCAGAACCTCAGCTGCGTGAGCCCCGCCCCGGCCACCCCGTGGCAGATGTCGGGGCTCGGCCAACGGACCGGGACCCGGGCCGCCAGCTCCATGGCGTGCCCCAACAGCGTGTCGTCGCCCAGGAGTTGGGCCGCTTCGAGCAGCGCCCAGGCGGTGCCCGAGCGGCCGTATTGCAGTCCCGGCAGGGTGCGCGGCTCGCGGCCGACCCGGTGGCTGATCCACTCGGCCGCGCCCCGGACCGCGTCGAGCACCGCCGGATCCTCGCCGGTCTCGTACGCGCGCACCAGCACCCCGAGCACGCCCGCCGCACCGTGCTGGACGGCGAACGCGTCCGTCGCCGCGCCGACCGGTCCCGAGGGCCACAGCCGGTCCCGGCCGCCGGTCTCCATGGTGGCGAGCAGATGGGCGACGCCGTGCGCGATCAGCTCCGCCGACTCGGCCTCGGTGCCGCCTTCGGGCTCGTACACCAGGTCGGCGTGTTCGTCGGCGGCGCGGGCCGTCTCGGCCAGCCGGTCCAGGACCTCGTCGAGGCCGGGGCGCCGGGCCGGGTCCTCGGCGAGCAGGGCGACGACGAGCGGGGCGAGCAGCCGGGCCGCCGTGTTGCCCTGAGCGAGCCGGGCCAGCCAGGCCGCCAGCCGCTCCGCTTGGGTGCGTTCGCCCGGGTCGTCGGCGGCGAGCAGCGGATCGACCCCGGTGAGGAGGTGGAAGAGGGTCGCGCCGAAGCCGAAGAGATCGGACGCGATGCCGGGGGCGGGGCCGTACCCGGGCGCGGTCAGCTGTTCCGGCGCCGCGTATCCGGGGGTGTGGATCCGACGGGCGGGCTCGCCGGGCCGGGCGAGCATCTCCAGGTCGATCAGATGCACCTCGCCGCTGTCGGCGACCATCACGTTGTTCGGGTTGAAGTCCCGCAGCACCCAGCCCTCGGCGTGCACGAGCCGCATCAGACAGGCGAGGGCCCGGGCCCGCCGCAGGGCGTCGGCGAGCGGTATGCCCCACCCCTTGTCGTCGTCGAACTCCAGCCTGTCCAGCACCCATTGACGCAAGGTCACCCCGTCCAGGGCCTCCTGGACCAGGAACAGATCGCCCTGCTGCTCGAAGAGCGCCACCAGGCCCGGTGTGAAGCCGCTGCCGGCGAACGCCTCCAGCATCGCCGCCTCATGGCGCCGCAGGTCCCGTACGTCCTCACCGGTCAGGGCGGCGGTCGTGTGCGGGCGCGCCTGTTTGATGATGACGGGCGCACCGGTGTTCTCGTCGACGCCCCGGAACACCCCGCCCCCGAACGCGTGCCGTATCGCCCCCTGCACCAGATAGCGGCCGTCCAGGAGCACCGCCGCCGGGGCGGGCCGCCGGGGCGGCACCCCGGTGGACTCGCCGTGCGCGAACGGGTCGCGCGGCGCCCACGGGGGCGGCGCGAACCAGGCCCGGCGCCGGTCGGGCACGAGCCGTCCGTCGGGCGCGACCAGCATCGCGCCGAGGACGCCGTCGTCGCCGAGCGCGCGCACCCCGGTGAACACCCCGTACCGGTAGTGCACCAGGCTGTGCGGGAAGCACGGCCGGTCGGAGAGGATCGCGGGCCCGGGCAGCCCCAGCGTCGCCTCGTGCAGCTCCTTCGCAAGGCCGCGCAACCAGGCGTCGTCGCCCTCGGGGTAGACGGTGAGGAACTTCCCGCCACCGCCCCGGTCGTAGCGGTGGGCGACCAGCTCACCGGCGCGCAGGACGGTCCCGGCGAACTTGAACCGGCACCCGTGGCGGACGAGCACGGCGGCCGCCCGCGCCAGGACCAGCGGCGCCGACAGCGGTGTCGCCGCGATGTGCAGCTTCCAGCCCTGGACCCGCACCGGCTCGTCCGGCGGTGCGACGTGACACCAGAACTCCCCCTCCCTCACCCGCCATCGACCGGTGCCCGGCCCGACCCCCGTACGGGCCAGAACCGCTTCCACGATGTCGACGAGCAGCCGGTCGGCCGCCTCGTTGCGCTGTGTCGTGGGTTCCATGAACCCCATCGTGGCCACGGCTCTGTCGGTTGCCTTGCACCAGCCTTACGGAATGCGAACCGGTCCGACCAGTGGGAGGAGACCGGGGGTTGAGCCGGAGTCCAGCGGACCCTGGTACCGACGGTCCCTGGTTTCCACGTCCGTGTTCCGCCATTATGTGGATCATGACGACTGACCGCGGCCAGCTCGCTGATTTTCTGCGCCGCTGCCGTGACCGGGTCACCCCGCACGACGCCGGACTGCCCGCCGGGCCGCGCCGCCGCACGCCCGGACTGCGGCGCGAAGAGGTCGCCCAGCTCGCCGGGATGTCGGCCGACTACTACATCCGCCTTGAGCAGGCCCGCGGCCCGCAGCCCTCGCCGCAGATGCTCGGCGCGCTGGCCCGCGCGCTGCGGCTGAGCGCCGACGAGCGCGACCATCTGTATTTTCTCGCCGGTCACCGCCCACCCGCCGCGCACTCCTCGGACGGCGAGGTCAGCCCCGGGCTGCTGCATCTGCTCGACCAACTGCCCACCACCCCGGCCGTGGTGCTGAGCGACCTCGGCGACATCCTCGTCCAGAACCGGATGGCCCGGGCGCTGCTCGGCGAGGTCTGCGCGGAGACCGAGCACGGCCGCAACGTGGTGTGGCGCTGGTTCACCGTGCCCCAGGCCCGCGCCCCGTATCCGGAGGAGGAGCACAGCTACTACAGCCATCTGCACGTGGCCGATCTGCGCGCGGCAGCGGCCCGCCGCTTCGGTGACGCGGAGTCGGCCCGGCTGATCTCACGGCTGCACGGCGCGAGCGCGGAGTTCACCGAGTTGTGGGAGCTGCACGAGGTCGCCGTGCGGCGGCGCGACCGTGTCCGCGTCCTGCACCCGGAGCTCGGCCCGTTCGACCTGTTCTGCCAGGTGCTGCTCGCCCCCGAGGGCGATCACCGCCTGGTCCTGTTCACCCCGCCGCCGAACAGCACGACGGCGGACCGCCTGGCCATGTTCGGGGCCTCCCCCATGCACTGAGACGCCCGCACTGAGACGCATGCACCGGGACCCATGTTCCGAGAGGCGACGTCACCCGGTGCCGTGGTCGTGGCACGGGCACTCCCGGCCGCACCAGCAGCTCCCCTGCACGGGCGTCGCCGCGAGCAGCATCCGTATCACCTCGTCCACGTCGATGTCGTCCAACTCGCTTCCCTCCGGGACGAGTTGGTACGTACGGGACAGGAAGTCGGAGACGTCCTCCAGCTCGGCGAGAAGGTCGGCGCTGCCCTCGTCCGAGTGGAGCCGGATCCGCAGCCCGCTCTCGCCGTACTGCCAGACGCGCACATCGCCCAGGCCCACCGGGCAGCGGGAGGCAAGGCCCTCGGCCACGAGGTCACGGCCCATGGTCCATGTCGTATGCATGCCATTGCCGCAGACGAATTCCACGGATACCGCGAGCGGGTCCGCGGGGTCGTAAGCCATCAGGGCTTCCACGGGGGTCATCGCATCACCCTCGTGCAGCAGTTCGACATACAGTGGAACGCAGATCTCTTCCATGTCGCCCCCCTTGTCGGGACAGTCACCGGCGGCCGCTCGCCGGGCGTTGTTCGGTATCCGCTTCTATGACGTACTCAACGGCCGTGATAGTGACCGACTTCGCGAACAAATTCGCCCACGGATGTGGAAACTGTGCGGACGGTGACGCAAATTGGTATGCCCTCGGGGATCCCGTACCCCGTACGGGGACGGCCGACCCCGGTGCCGCCGGGCGGTGCAAACGGCCTGTGACCGCGCCGTCACCGGCCGACGGGGCGCCGGGGAGGGCGCCGGGGGGTTGTGAGGACGGCTTCACAAGTGCGTGTCCGAGGCCACCGATTCGGCCGGAACATTGCGTCCACCAGCACAAGATCAGAACAGCGCATCGCCCGCGGCCGTGTCTCGGGGGCGGCCGCGGGCGATGCGAGGGGCCCGGCTCAGCAGAACTTGTCCAGCTGTCCCGCTTTCGCCGCGCGGACCATGGCGGCGATCTCGGAGCGGCTGTAGCGGAGCACGGGCGCGTCGGCGTGCTTGGTATGGGTCACCGCGACGCTGTCACCGTCGACGGCGAATCCGACGCAATCCTTGGAGTAGTCGAGGTCGCTGAATGACGACTTCTCGAATGCGAGGTGAGGGGCATTCCGGTTGACGTATTCGGTGACCGCGACAAGACGTGAGTGGTCCATGGAAGAGCTCCTTCGTCCAACAGTGGGGGCTGCTGCGACGCTACGAGCCCAAGTCCGCGCATTTCTAGTGCCCTTGACAGGGATACGCGTGATGCGCTATGTGCCCTGCGGGGTCTACAGCAGGCCGAGGTTGGCGGCCGGTGAGCCGTGCAGGGTCGGGGCGAGCAGACCGGCGTGCGGCTCGTCCAGCGCGGGCAGCCCGAACAGCTCGGCCTTCGGCGGCGTGAGGGGCGCGCCGAGGACCGCCCCGGGGCTCTCGGCGCGTACCGGCGACTCCGGCGTGGCGAGGGCGGCCGAACCGAGGTGGTCGTCGGTGAGCGGGTCCTTCAGAGGCGCCTTGAGCAGGGTCGACGGCAGCTCGGTGGTGACCGGGAGCGAGGGCAGCAGCGGGGCCGGCATCAGCGAGCCGACGACATGCCGGGGGCCGCCCGGCGAGCCGGGCATCGGGATCGGAACGCCGGTGCTCACCGTGGGCGCGTCGAGCGGCAGGGCCGTCTCCAGACCTTCCAGCGGCACCACGACGGGTACCGACTGTCCGGCGGCGGCGGGCGCGACCGCCGCCGCCGTGGCCATGCACGTCATCATGGCCGCGAGGCCGGCCCGCTTGGTGAGCTTCATGTGTACTTCCATCCCTCTGGGTCTGATGGACTTCTGACGGACACCTACCGCCCTGGAAGAACGACCCGGCTCACCCAACCACTCCAAAATTCCCCTGTTCAGCGGAGCGGAAAGGGAACACCTCGCTCGGATTCGGGGCGCGTTCCGAAGATCCTCCGATCCGACTGTGCGATGGCCACGTCATTGATGCTCGCCTCGCGGCGCGCCATCAGACCGCGCTCGTCGAACTCCCAGAGCTCGTTTCCGTAACTGCGCCACCACTGCCCCGAGGCGTCGCGGCACTCGTACTGGAAGCGCACCGCGATGCGGTCGTCCCCGAATGCCCACAGCTCCTTGCGCAGGGCGTAGTCGAGCTCGCGCGCCCACTTCGCGGTGAGCAGTTCGACGATCTCGGCGCGGCCGGTGACGAAGGTGTCGCGGTTGCGCCAGCGGGAGTCCTCCGTGTACGCGAGCGAGACCTTGTGCGGGTCGCGGGTGTTCCAGGCGTCCTCGGCGGCCTGGACCTTCTGCCGGGCGGTGTGCAGGTCGAACGGGGGCAGGGGCGGGCGGGCGTCCATCACGGTCTCCTTCGGTCGGCTGGGCCAGGGTCGGGAGAACGATCGTTCTCCCGGCTTGCCGCTACCCTAGAGAACGTTCGTTCTCATTTCAAGGAGTGGTGGAACCATGGACAGCGCGGTCGCACGGGAGCGGGCACTGGACGCCGCCGAGGCGCTGTTCTACGCCCGAGGCGTCCAGAGCGTCGGCATGGACGAGATCCGGGCCGCCTCCGGGCTCTCCCTCAAGCGGCTCTACGCGCTCTTCCCCGCCAAGGACCAGCTCGTCGAGGCGTATCTGGAGCGCCGGGACACCGACTGGCGCGGCCGCCTCGCCGACCATGTCGAGCGTCACGGGACGCCCGAGGAGCGGATCCTGGCCGTCTACGACCATCTGCACCGCTGGTTCGGCGAGCCCGGGTTCCGCGGTTGCGCCTGGATCAACGCGTACGGCGAGCTCGGCGCCACTTCACCGCGCGTCGCCGCCCAGGCGCGCGCCCACAAGCGCGCCTTCCGCGCGTACGTCGGCGACCTGGTCGCGGACGCCGGACTGCCCGCGAGCCTGGCCGACCAACTGACCCTGCTCGCCGAGGGCGCGATGGTCACCGCCGGGATCTTCGAGGACCGCGAGCCCGCGCTCCAGGCGCGCGAGGCGGCCGCCGTACTGCTCCGGGCGGCGCGCGCCTGACGCCGCCCCGCGCACGTAAGGCCCCACCGCGGGCACATTTCATCCGGTGTTCAGCGACCCGCCATGTGATGGTGGCCGGTTCCCGTACCCGTCGTTCATCACCATGATCTGTATGCCGTTCCCCCCAGACAACCCACCGGCCCCAGGCGGCCCTTCGGTCACCCGCCGGAGACGGGCGCCGGTCCGCTCCCCCGCCGTTGTGCTCGCACTCGCCGTCGCGGCCGTCGCCGTGCTGTTCGCCGGGCCCGTCGCGTCCGCGAGCGGTCCGCTGGTGTCCTCGCGCGCTCTCGTCGGCGCCGAGCAGGTGCTGTTCCGCTCCGGGGTCGGGGGTTACGGCTGCTACCGGATTCCGGCTCTGGTCAAGACCAGGGCCGGGAGCCTGCTCGCGTTCGCCGAAGGGCGCAAGTCGCCCACCTGCGCCGACCGTGGCGACATCGATCTCGTGATGCGGCGCTCCACCGACGACGGCCGCACCTGGGGACCGGCCCATGTCGTCCTCGAAGGCAGCCCGGACGATCCCACCGCGCCCTACACCCGCGGCAACCCGGCACCCGTGGTGGACCGCGCGAGCGGCAACGTGTTCCTGCTGTCCACCTCCAACGAGGCCACCCCCACCGGGCCTCGGCTGCCGTGGGTGCAGCGCAGCGACGACGACGGGGTCAGCTGGAGCAGGCCCAGGGCCCTGCCGACGTTCAGCGGGGCCCACACCGGCTGGTTCGCCACCGGACCCTCGCACGGCGTCCAGCTCACCGAGGGCCCGCACACCGGCCGGCTCGTCGTCGGCGCGCACCAGAACCCCCGATCGGGGACGCGGTACGCGGGCGTCCTGTACTCCGACGACCACGGCGCCACCTGGCGGGCGAGCTCCACGGCCAACTCGTATGTCGCCGGGTCCGTCAACCCCGGCGAGGTGTCGGTGGCCGAACTGCCGGGCGGCAGCGTCTACTTGGCCTCCCGCAACGAGATCGGCGGCAGCGCCGACCACCGTACGCGCGCGGTGAGCGCCGACGGCGGCACCACCGTGCCCGCCTCCACGGTCGTGTCCGGTCTGATCACCCCGGAGGTCCAGGGATCGGCACTGACACTTCGTCAGACCTATCAGCGCACCCCGGGCGACACCATGATCTTCTCGGCGCCGTCGGACCCCTCCGACCGCAAGCTGATGCGGATCCGCTACTCCACCGACCGGGGCACCACCTGGACGGCCGCCCCGAACGGGCTCATCAGCAACGACCGCGCCTCCTACTCCGACCTCGCCGAACTCGACACCGGCGAGATCGCACTGCTCTACGAGGGCGGCCCGACCAACTCCGCCGACGAGATCCGCTTCGACGTGACCACACCCGGCGCGCTCGGCGTGCCGGGCACCTTCACCGGCAAGGGCTTCCCGCGTCCGGGCCCGACGGCCGGGCGCACCAGCCCCGACTCGGGCCCGGACGCCAACGACGCCTACGTGCAAGGCGACGCGACCCTCGCCGGCGGCCGCTTCGGGCAGGGGCTCGCCCTCGACGGCACGGGTGGCTTCGCCGATGTGCCGTACGCGAGGACGCTGGACCCGGGCGCGGGGGACTTCACGTACACGATGTGGTTCAAGTACGCGGCCACGACGGCGTCCAGGCAGCAGGTGCTGTTCTGGGCGTACGGGCGGGGAGCGGGCGAGCCGCAGGTGTGGCTGCGCGCCCGGCCCGCCGACGACCGGCTGTACGCCTGGGTGCAGGGCGCGGAAGGCGGGGCCCGGCTCGCCCTGACCGACCCGTCGGCCGCCGTCGCGTTCGGCGACGACCGGTGGCACCACGTGGCGCTGATCCGGTCGGGCGCGCGGATCCGGCTGACCGTGGACGGCACGGTCAGCGGGGCGGCGACCGGCGTCGCGGGACCGGTCACCGACGCACCGGGCGACGGCGTCGACGGAATCCGCATCGGCGCCAAGTCCGGCAGTGCGGCCGGTGACACGTTCGGCGGCTCCGTCGATGAATTCCGCTTCTATCGAACGGCTTTGACAGATAGTCAGCTCGACCAGGTGCGCGCCAACGCGGCCACCCTGGACAGCGACTCGGCCACCCGCTCGATGGGGGCACGCCTGGCGTTCCAGGTACTCGACACGGCGGTCGTCCCGAACCGCAGGCGGATCACCATCGAGGACGACGTATCCGGCCACTGCGCCAGCGGCACCCTGCTCGGCGGCGCCCCTGCCCTCGTGAAGGGCCGGATCGGATCGGGCGCGGCGCGCGTCGACCGTACCCGTCCGGGGGCCGAGACCGGCTTCTCGCCGACGCTCGACGTCGGCTCGGGCGACTTCACGTACACCCTGTGGTTCCGGTACGCGGCGAGCCCCGCCACCGCCGACCGGGCGCTGGTGTGGGCCTACGGCTCGGGCCGCGGCAGCCCTCAGCTGTGGGTGCGCGCGCAGCCCGGGCAGGACCGGCTCTACGCCCGGGTCCGGACGGATACGGGCAGCGCGGCCGTCGCCGTGGCGGACACCACCTCGGCGACCGCGTACGGGGACGGCGCCTGGCATCTGATGACCCTGACCCGGTCCGGCGACAGGGTCACGCTCGGGGTCGACGCCCGTACGCCGGTCACTGTCGGCGGCCTCACCGGGTCACTGACGCCCGCCCGGGGAAGCGGGCAGCAGGGCGTGCGGGTCGGGTCGAAGCTCGACGGCGCCGATGTCCTCACCGGCGACGTCGACGAGTTCCGGGTCTACCACCGGGCGCTGACGACGGCCGAGATCGCCTCGGTCGCGGAGTCGGCGGCCGGGTCGTCCGGCGCGTACCCGGCCGATCCGCCCGCGCTGTGGTGGTCGTTCGAGAATCAGAACACCGGGGCCAGGGACGTCGTCAGGCCCGCGGCGGGTCCGGCGACGCCGGACTCCACGGTCCACTGCGGGCACGGCTTCGTCCGGGGCGGCGCGGCCACCGTCCCCGGGAGGTTCGGCAACGCGCTCGCCTTCGACGGGGTGGACGACGCGGTCGACCTCCCGTACGGCGCGGCCACCGCCCTGGGCTCGGCCGACTTCACCATCAGCACCTGGCTCAAGTACTCGGCGACCAGCGGCAGTCCGGACCAGGTGCTGTTCCGGGGGTACGGCACGGGGAACTCGGAGCGGCAGATCCGGCTGCTGGCCCAGCCCTCGCGGGACCGGCTGTACGCGGCCGTCGAGACGGACACCGCGACCACCGTCGTGGCCGCCGTGGACGGCTCGGCGGCGGCGGGCTTCGGCGACGGCTCCTGGCATCAGGTCGCCCTGGAGCGCTCCGGCGGACGGCTGTTGCTGATCGTCGACGGCGTGACGCTCGGCGGCTCGGCGATCCCGGCGGGCGCGGTGACCGTGGGCGGCACCTATGCCGTGGACGGCTTCCGCCTCGGCGCCGCGTTCGACGGGAGCGACCCGCTGACGGGGGCGCTCGACGAGTTCCGGATCACCCGCAAGGCACTGTCGGCCGACGAGCTGACCGCGCTGCGCACCCGAAACAGCCTGCCCGGGACGGCCACTTCGACGTGGCTGCCCTTTCAGGTGATCACCCGTACGGAGTTCGGACGTATGTAGCCTTGGAGGTACGAAGACGGTGGCCGTCCGTCGCGCGGTGCGCGGGGCGGCCACCGGCACGAACACGGGGAGACACGACATGACCGAGACACCTCCGTCGAACGCGGCGCAGACGAGGGTCCAGGAGATCCTCGACGAGGTCACCGGCTCCGGTGCGGAGACCGGCGTCCAGGTGGCCGTCCATCTCGACGGTGAACTCGTCGTCGACGCCTGGTCGGGCCTGGCCGACATCGAGTCCGGGCGGCCGATGGACGGCGAGACGCTGGTGCCGTCCTGGTCGACCGGGAAGGGCGTCGCCGCCACCCTCGTCGCACTCCTCGTCGACCGGGGCGTGCTCGACTACGACGCCCCGATCGCCGCGCACTGGCCGGAGTTCGCGGCCCACGGCAAGGACCGGATCACGCTCGGGCAGCTGCTCTCCCACTCGGCCGGTCTGCCGCAGCTGCCCCCGGATCTGACCCCCGAGGAGCTGTTCGACATCCCGGCGGTCGGGGACTGGCTCGCCGGGCAGGCGCCGCTGTGGGAGCCGGGCACGGCGACCGGCTACCACGCCTGGACGTACGGCATCCTGCTCGCCGAGATCCTGCGCCGGGCCACCGGCCGCACCTGCGACGAGTTGCTGCGCGAGGAGATCGCGGCGCCGCTCGGGGTCGCCGACTCGCTGCTCTTCGCCGTCCCCGACCGGCTCGTGGACCGGCTCGCCACCTGCTACGAAGGCGGCTGGGCGGCGCTCTTGGACACCATCCCCGAGGACGCCGCCTTCTTCGTCTGCGCACCCCGGAACGTGCTCCCGGTGGCCTCGCTCGCGAACCGCCCCGACTACCGCCGCGCCGCGCTCCCGGCCAACGGGACGATGACCGCCCGCGCCGTCTCGCGGATGTACGCGTCGCTGGCCTGCGGCGGGATCGACGGCGTGCGCCTGGTCTGCGATGCCACCCTCAAGGCGGCCACGGCGCCCAGGGCTTCGGGCGTGGACCGCTGCCTCGGCCGCGACATCCTCAAGGGCCACGGCTTCATGCTCGGCGGCGCGGGTTCCGTGATGCGCTTCCCGGACGGCGCCTTCGGCACCAACGGCTCGGGCGGCAGCACGGCCTGCGCCGATCCCGCGCACCGCTTCTCGTTCGCCCTGACCAAGAATCGGATGACCGTACCCGGCCTCGACGGGCGCCTGCTCGACGAGGCCAGGACCGCGCTGGGCCTGCCCGCGATCTGAGGGGAGGACGCCACTACCGGTTCATGAACTCCCGCAGATCGGCGGTGAGTTGATCGGCGTGGGTGACGAACAGGCCGTGGCCCGCGTTCTCGTACACGCGCAGCGTGCTGCCCGGGATCAGCCGGGCGGCGCGCTCGCCGGTGAGGGCGATCGGCGCCGAGGCGTCGTGGGTGCCGTGGACGACCAGCACCGGAACGTCGATCTTGGCCAGTTCGGGGGCGACGTTCAGGGTGACGACGAGCTCCCCGAGCGCGTTGCCGGCCCGGGCGGTGGCGCCGGCACAGCGCTCGACCCAGTACTGGACGGCCGCGGGCGAGACCTCGTTGCCGGGCCGGTGCAGGGCGAAGAAGTCGTCCGCACCGGCGGCGAAGAACCCGGGCCGGTCCTTGCGGAAGGCCTCGTTCCCGGCCTCGATGAGGGCCGGGTCGACGCCTTCGGGGTGATCGGCCGAGCGCGCGGGCCCCGGTGCCATTCCGGCCACCAGGGCCACCAGGGCCACCCGCGCCACCCGCCCGCTGCCGTGGAGCGTGAGGTAGCGGACGGCCTCGGCGGTGCCGATCGAGTGCCCGACCAGGGTGATGTCGTTCAGGTCCAGGTGGTCGACGAGCGCGGCCACGTCCCCGGCCAGGGTGTCCAGGTCGAACCCGCCCCACACGTCGTCGGACCGGCCGTGCCCGCGCCGGTCGAACCCGACGCACCGGTAGCCCTCCCCGGCGAGCGCAAGCATCTGGAACTCCCACATCTCCGTACCGAAGTAGGAGCTGTTGACGAAGACGACGGTCCGTCCGTCACGCGGCCCGTAGTCGACGTAGTGGAGGCGGGTGCCATCGGTGCTGGTCTCGAAGTACGGCATGGTTCTGGGTCCTTCCCCGTGGATGTCGCTCACTGCGGTGCTTACGTGATCGATTCTGCGCCGGGGCCGGGGAGCTGGTCGATTACCTCGGGGGTCATGACGGACGGGACCGAGCCGTCAGCTGGTGCCCGCCACCCCCGCGAGCGCGCTCCTGGCCGCCGCCGGATTGTTCTCGGCCTTCAGGTATCCGTGGTCCAGGAGCCACTTCACATTGAGCTTCTGACCCGCGCCCGGGTCGACGAACGCCGGGTCGAGCTTGACCTGCTGACCGCCGCCGCGCTGCTCGAACCAGGGGGCGATCCGGCCCTGCCAGACGGTGAAGCTCTTGGTGACCTCGTACGCGTGGTACGCGCACGGGTAGGCGGCCTCGCGCGTGATCAGGCTCTGCGGGGGCAGCGCCCGGCGGGCGTAGCCCGCTCCGGCCGGGGCGAGGAAGGCGCCGTACTCGGAGCCGAAGCGGTCCAGGTCCTCGCCCACGTCGAGCCTGACGGCCCGCTTGTCCAAGCTGCCGTCCGCACGGTTGGCGAAGCCGTCGTTGGGCGGGTACTTCCAGCCGCCCGCCGTGGGGTCCCAGTAGGTGGCGAGGAAGGCGGTCGGGGTGAGGTGGCCGGTGCGGTGGTAGCCGAGGACCAGCGGGCCGACCGGGTCGTCCCAGGGCCTGGGAAGGTTCTGCGGGCCCAGCCGCTCGTCGCCCTTGTACGTGCCCGAGCACGCGGCCGGTACCGACGGCGTCTCGGCCGCCTTCTGCGTGCTCTTCGTGAGCGGTGCGGCCTGGGCGGGGGCGGCGCCGAGCAGGGCCGTCGTGGCGAGCGCGACGGCCGAGGTGCCCATGGCCACGAGGACGCGCAGCCTCGGGAAACGTATCATCGGTGATCTCCGGATGGTCATTCGAACAGTGACGAGCCCTCACATCTTGTGCAGGCGAGATCACTTCGGGCCCCGCCGGGGGCAACTAGGCCGAAAGATCGCCCCGCCTCGGCCGGAAGCGCACTGTTGTGCCCCCGACGTGGTGTGTGGTGCCCGGCGGCACGTTCGACGGCGCTCGCCCGGGGTACTTGACGCGTGTGCGCCGAGGCGCTTTCATCCAGCCAGTGCGGGGCCCGCGAACGGCCCGGCGCTTCGAGTGGTGCGCCCAGCCGGTAGCGGATCCCGACCAGGTCCGAAGTCCGGCCCGAGTCGCCAGGACGTGTGTCCCGCGTCCGAGGCGGGGCGTACCCGCTAAGGGATGGAACGACCATGCCCGCCGCTCTGGACCGCACCAGTGAGCCCCAGGACTCCCCGGGCCGCCCGCCGCGCCGCCGGGTGCTGCGCGCCGGGGCGGCGCTCGCCGCCGGAGCCGGGGCCCTGCCGCTGCTCGACGCCTGCGCGGCCACCACCTCCGACGGCATCGGCGCGGACGGCCGCGTCACCATCGAGATGTGGCACGGCCAGAACGAGACCGGCGGCAAGGCGATCGAGGCGCTGGCCGCCGACTTCAACCGGTCGCAGTCCCGCGTCCGGGTGAACGCGAACAGCGGCGGTGTGGTGGCCGACGCCATGCTGCAGAAGGTGACGGCGGCGCTCGCGGCGGGGGCCTACCCCGACAT
Source organism: Streptomyces sp. NPDC048696 (assembly GCF_043198895.1). Lineage (NCBI taxonomy): Bacteria > Bacillati > Actinomycetota > Actinomycetes > Kitasatosporales > Streptomycetaceae > Streptomyces > Streptomyces sp. NPDC048696. Next base: position 155,033 of record NZ_JBICVJ010000002.1, read on the forward strand.
CGCGTACATCTTCGGCTCCGACCTCGCGAGCATCGCGCGCAGCCCCAAGGTCGTCGATCTCACCAGCGCGCTGCGCGGCGGCTCGCCGCCGTGGAACGACTTCTGGCCCTCCGTCAGGGAGGCCGTCACGCTGCACGGCAAGGTGCGGGCCGCGCCCTCGCTGCTCGACTCGCTCGCGGTCGCCTGCAACACCACGCTCTTCAGACGCGCCGGGATCCCGCTCCCCCGCGCCGGCTGGACCTGGGCGGAGTTCGTGGCGACGGCCAAGAAGCTGACCGACTCCGGGCACGGGGTGTTCGGCACCGGCTGGCCGGGTGCCGGGGACGAGGACACCGTGTGGCGGCTGTGGCCGATGGTGTGGGACCTCGGCGGGGACGTGATCGCCCCCGACGGCAAGAACATCGGCTTCGTGGACTCGGGCAAACGGGCCCTGGAGACGGTGGCCCAGCTGGTCGCCGACAAGAGCGTCTACATCGACCCCAAGCCCGGCAGCGAGCAGATGTACCAGGTGTTCGTCTCCGGCCGGATGGCGATGGTGATCACCGGACCGTGGCAGCTGCCCAACATCCTGGAGTCGAAGCTGCCGTACGACGTGGTCCCCATGCCGACGTACAGCGGCAAGCCGCTGACCATCTCGGGCCCCGACACCTGGACCGTCTTCGACAACGGCAAGGCGCGCGCGAAGGCGGCCGTGGAGTTCGTCCAGTGGCTCATCAGCCCCGCGCAGGACGTGCGGTGGGACATAGGGGGCGGCAGTCTGCCGCTGAGCAAGGAGAGCGAGCGCGAGAGCGGCTGGCAGCGGCACTCGGCGGACACCGTCGGTCTGCCGGTGTTCACCAAGGCCCTGGAGACCGCCCGGGTGCGGCCCATCCACCCCGCCTATCCGCAGATCTCGCAGGCCACCGGCGAGGCCGTGGTGTCCGTGCTGCTCGGCCGCGCCTCCCCCGCCAAGGCGGTGCGCCAGTGCGCCGACAAGGCCAATGCGGCCCTGCTGATTCCCCGATGAGGAGGGCCGACGTGCCCCGAGCATCCCGAACGGGCCTGCCCCGTCCGCTCACGGTGGCCCCGGCCGACCGGGCGGCGATGGAGCGACGGCGCGCCCGGCGCCGGCGGGCACGCGGCGAGACGGCCACCGCCTGGGCGTTCATCACCCCGTCGGTCCTGGTGATCCTGGGGCTGAGCGTGGTCCCGGTGATCTGGTCGCTGCTGCTGTCCTTCCGCGCCGACGACCTGGTCACGCCGGGCCGCTGGGTGGGCCTGGACAACTACCGGGCCCTGTCGAAGGACCCCGGGTTCCGCAAGGCGGTCGAGAACACGCTGACGTACGCGGGGATCTACGTACCGCTGAGCCTGGCCGGTGGCCTGGTGCTCGCGCTGGCCCTGAACCGGCGGATCCGGTTCGTCGGCCTCTACCGGACGCTGGTCTTCATACCGTTCGTGGTCTCGGCGGCGGCCCAGGGCGTGCTGTTCTCGTTCATCTTCGACCCGCAGTTCGGCGCGGCCAACTCCGTGCTGCACAAGCTGGGCATCTCGCCGCAGGGCTTTCTCACCGACCCCGGCCAGTCCCTGTACGTGCTGCTGATGATCTCGCTGTGGAGCGGGGTCGGGTTCTGCGTGGTGGTCTTCCTCGCCGCGCTCCAGGACGTACCGGCCGAACTCGTCGAGTCGGCGCGCCTGGACGGGGCGAACCGATGGCAGGTGCTGCGCTATGTGACGCTGCCGACGCTCGCGCCGGTCACCGCGTTCCTGGTGCTGTGGCAGCTGATCACCGCGTTGCAGGTGTTCGACCTGGTGTACGTGACGACCAAGGGCGGGCCGCTGGGCTCGACCACGGTCATCGTCTACTTCGTCTGGGAGCAGGCCTTCCGTACGTTCACGGCGGGCTACGGCGCGGCCGCCGCCTACGTCCTCGCGGTCGCCCTGCTGCTCGCGGGCACGGCGGTGACGCTGTACCGCCGCCATCGCGAGCGTACGACCGGCGCCGCCGGGACGCCCGGGCTGCGCGGCGCGGAAGGAGTGGCCCGATGACCGCCTCCACCATGGTCGGCGAGGGAGCGGCGCCCACGGCCGCCCCGGCCGCGAGCACCGCCCGGCGGCGCCGACTGCCGTTCAGCGCCTGGCACTTGCTGCTCGCACCGCTGTCGATCGGCTTCGCGCTGCCGCTGGTGTGGCTGGTGCTCAGCTCGGTGATGACCAACGCGGAGATCAACCGCTTCCCGCCCGCGCTGTGGCCCAAGGGGATCGACCTCGGGGGCTACCGCTATGTCCTGGGCAACGCGATGTTCCCGCGCTGGTTCGCCAACTCGTGCATCGTCTCGACCGTCGCCGTCGGCGCGAACCTGGTGCTCGGCTCGCTGGGCGGCTACGCGTTCGCCCGGATGCGCTTTCGGGGTTCGCGGACGCTGCTCGTGCTGATGCTGGCGACGATGGTGGTGCCGTTCCAGCTGACGATGATCCCGACGTTCCTGGTGATGAAGTGGCTGGGTCTTATCGACACGCTGGGCGCGCTGATCGTGCCCTCGCTGGTCACCCCGTTCGCGGTCTTCCTCTTCCGGCAGTTCTTCCTGGGGCTGCCCAGGGAGCTGGAGGAGGCGGCCTGGATCGATGGGTGCTCGCGGCTGCGGGTGCTGTTCTCGATCGTGGCACCGCTGGCCCGCCCGGCGCTCGCGACGGTCGCGGTGCTCACCTTCCTGGCCACCTGGAACGACCTGTCCTGGCCGCTGATCGCCATCAACCACGACACCCAGTACACGCTCCAGCTGGGGCTCACGACCTTCCAGGGGCAGCACCACACCCAGTGGGCGGCGGTGATGGCAGGCAATGTCATCACCGTGCTGCCGGTGCTGCTCGCGTTCCTGTTCGCGCAGAAGACCTTCATCCAGTCGCTGACGTCCAGCGGCCTGAAGGGCTGAGCGCGGCCGAGGGCCGTCGCACGGACCGACCGCACGCGTGTCGCTGACGCGATACGTCGACTCACCGACCCGGAAAGCCATGTGCCATGCCTGAAACCCGATCCCGCCCCTTCGACCTGCTGGTCGTCGGGGACGCCAATCCGGATGTGGTGCTCGGCCCGGTGCCGCGCGACCTCGCCTATGGGCAGCGCGAACAGCTCGTCGAGCGGGCCGATCTCGTCCTCGGCGGATCCGCCGCGATCACGGCGTGCGGGGCGGCCCGGCTCGGGCTGCGCGTCGCGTTCGCGGGCCGCGTCGGCGACGATCCGGCGGGCGCCTTCGTGCGTACGGCCCTGGCCGCGCGCGGCGTCGACACCTCGGCCCTGACGACCGACCCGGAACTCGCCACCCCGCTCACGGCGGTGCTCACCCACGGCGCCGACCGGGCCATCCTGACCGCGCCGGGGTGTCTGGCCGCGACCGGCCCGCAGGACGTCCCCGACGCGCTGCTCGCCGGGGTACGGCATGTTCACGCGGGCTCGTTCTTCCTGATGCCGCGCCTCGCGCGGGCGCTGGCGGCGGTGTTCGCGCGGGCGCGCGAGCTCGGCGCGACCACCTCGCTCGACACCAACGACGACCCGTCCGGGCGCTGGGACCGCGAACTGCTCGACCCGGTCCTGAAGGTGACCGACCAGTTGCTGCCGAACGCCGCCGAGGCGCGTGCCCTGGCGCCGGACGCCGAGGGCGTGGCCGGGGCCGCCGCCGCGCTCGCCCGGCGCGGGCCGGGCCTTGTCGTGGTCAAGAACGGCGCCGAGGGCGCGCTCGCCCACGACGGGTCCCGGCTCTCGACGGCTTCGGCGGTCCCGGTCGAGCCGCTGGACACGGTCGGCGCCGGGGACAGTTTCGACGCCGGGTTCCTCGCCGCCGTGCTGCGCGGCCTCGCGCTGCCGGACGCGCTCGCCGTTGCGTGCGCCTGCGGCTCACTGTCCGCCCGGGGCCGCGGCGGCACTGCGGCCCAGCCCACCTGGGACGAGGCCGTCGGCTGCGCCCCCGTCAACCGCACCACGAACAGCGGGAGTTCCGCATGGCCGACATGAACGACCTGAACCACCCGAACCGCCTGACCGAGACGACCGACACGACTGGAGTCGCCGCGATGACCGAACCGGCCGAAGTGAAGATCGCCTTCATGGGCGCGGGCAGTGTCGTGTTCACCCAGGGGCTGCTGGCCGATCTGTTCGCCTTCCCCGAGTTCGCCCGGGCCCGTATCGCCCTGCACGACATCGACCCCGAGCGGCTCGCCACCAGCGAGGCGGCGGCCCGGCACATCGCCGGGGCGCTCAAGGTCGCCCCGGTCATCACCGCGCACCCGGACCGGCGCGGCGCGCTGGACGGGGCGCACTTCGTCGTCAACACCGTCCAGGTCGGCATGAACGCGGCGACCCGCACCGACTTCGCCGTCCCCGCCCGCTACGGGCTGCGCCAGACCATCGCGGACACGCTGGGCGTCGGCGGCATCTTCCGTGCCCTGCGGACCTTCCCCGTACTGCGCGGCATCGCCGAGGACATGGCCGAACTCTGCCCGGACGCCTGGCTGTTGAACTACACCAACCCGATGTCCATGAACCTCCTGTATCTGCACCGGATCGCGCCCCGGCAGCGGGCGGTGGGGCTGTGCCACTCGGTGTACTGGACGATGCACGACCTCGCCGAGCTGGTCGGCGTGGACTACTCCGAGGTGTCGTACCTGGCCGCCGGAATGAACCACCAGGCGTGGGTGCTGCGCTTCGAGCGCGACGGCCAGGACCTGCATCCGCTGCTCGACGCCGCCATCGAGAAGGACCGCGAACTGCTACGCCGGGTCCGGGTGGACATGTACCGCAGGCTCGGCCACTACCCCACCGAGACCAGCGAGCACTCCTCGGAGTACGTGCCGTGGTACCTGCACCACGACAGCGAGGTGGAGCGGCTGCGGCTGCCGATCGGCGCGTATCTCGACATCATCGAGGACAACACGGTCAGCTACGAGCGGACCCGCGACGCGCTCGCAGCGGGCCGTCCGCTGCCCGTCGAGGGCACCATGGAGTACACCCCGCAGATCATCCACAGCATCGTGACGGGCACGCCCCGGACCATCTACGGCAATGTCCCCAACACCGGCCTCATCACCAACCTGCCGACCGACTCGGTGGTCGAGGTCCCGTGTCTGGTCGACGCGTCGGGCGTGCAGCCCACCCACGTCGGCGCGCTCCCGCCGCAGTGCGCGGCGCTGAACCGTACGTACGCGAGCGTCACCGATCTGGTGGTCAGGGCCGCCACCGAGGGCGAGCCCCGGCATGTGCGGCACGCGGCCATGACCGACCCGGCGACCGCCGCCACCTTGCCGGTGGAGCGGATCTGGGACCTGTGCGACGACCTCGTACAGGCTCACGGGGAGCTGATCCAGCCCGAGTTGAGGACGCTGCTCGGGCACTGAGCGGTACGGGCGGGACGCGGGTCAGTACCCGACGGTGAACCTGGTGCGGTGGTGCCGGGGGCGCTCGGCCTCGTCGAGGAGCGCCACCGCCAGGTCCTCCATCGAGACGGCGGACCGGCCGTCGGCGTCCACGAGGAGTTCGTCGGCGCCGAGGCGGTAGGCCCCGGTCCGCTCACCGGGCTCCAGGAGCGCGGCCGGGCTCAGGTAGGCCCAGTCCACCCCGGTCTCCGCGCGGCAGACGGCCAGCTGCTCGGTGCACGCCTGGGCGATCGGCCGCAGGGCGGCCGGGAATTCCGGGTCGTCGACGACGGTGGCGCCGCCGGTGCCGGGCACGGTGAGCGTCGCCGCGCCGCCGACGAGCAGCACCCGCACACCCGTTCCGGCCAGCCCCGCGAGCAGCGCCTTGGTCGCGATGACGAGCTCGCCCTCACTGCCGGGCGCGGGCCGGGTCGCGGTGATCACCAGGTCCTGCCCGGCGCCGAGTTCGGCCACGTCCTCGACGTTGCGGGCGTCTCCCGTACGGGGCAGGGCGGCCGGGTGGAGTTCGGGGAAGCGGGCCTCGTCGCGGACGACCGCGGTGACCTCGTGCCCCCGGGAGACCGCCTCGGCCACGACACGGCTGCCGACGCTCCCGGCGGCTCCGAAGACGGTGATGCGCATGCTGTCCACTTCCTTCTGGTCGTCGTCCCGCGCGATCTCTTAGCGCTAAGAGAAAGTATCTCACCACTAAGAGATTGGCTAGGGTGAAACCGTGACCGATCACGTGGACCTGGTGCTGGAGCAGTGGGGCGAGCGCCGCCCCGACCTCGATGTGTCGCCGATGGCGGTGATCGGGCGGCTGAAACGGCTCTCGCGACTGGTCGAGGCCGAGTTGCGCCGCACCTTCGCGGACCACGACCTCGACCCGGCGTCCTTCGACGTGCTCGCGACCCTGCGCCGCAGCCCGCCGCCGCAGTTGCTCACCCCGGCCGAGCTGATGCGGTCGTCCATGGTCACCTCGGGCGCCGTGACCCAGCGCCTGGACCGGCTGGCGGCACGCGGCCTGGTGACCCGTACGCCGAGCCCGACCGACGGCCGGGTCGTCCAGGTGGGCCTCACCGACGCCGGGCGCGCGCTCATCGACCGGGCGCTGCCCGACCACCTCGCCACCGAGCAGCGCCTGCTCGCGGCCCTGAGCCCGGCGCGGCGCGACACGCTCGCCGAAGGACTGCGCGATCTCCTGGAATCCCTCGGGGACACGACCGACCGACCCGGTGGTGACCACGGCCCCCGGTGACGGATGGAGTACCGCCGACGGGCGTGGGCACGCGGTGGAGGAGACAGTGGAGGCGGCGCCGGACCGTGCCGGGCACGACGGCGCGCCCCGGCCGCACACCAGGGGCGTCGCCCGTTCCCGGAGCACCGCGCGGGCGCCGCCCCGCACCGCACGACAGGAGGTCCCCCGATGACCCACCCGCACCCCGACCCCGCACCGCCCACGCCCGGGCCGACGCCGGGACCGCCCGATCCGGTGCCGCCGACGCCCGGCCCCGGGCCCGGACCGCTGCCCGGGCCGCTGCCCATCCCGGAGCCCGACCCCGTACCGAATCCGCCGGGGCCCGACCCCGTGCCCGATCCGATGCCCTCGCCGGGGCCGATCACCTGAGCCGGCGGTACGGCGCGGCTACATTCCGCCGGCCACCCGCATGACCGTCCCCGTGGCGTACGAGGCCTCGGGGGACAGCAGCCACGAGACGGCCGAGGCGATCTCCTCGGGCCGTCCGGCCCGGCCCATCGGGATGGTGCCGGAGAGCTTCGCGGGGCGCTGCGGGTCCTCGTGGAACTCGGTCCAGATGATGCCCGGCGCCACGCAGTTGACCCGGATGCCGTCGGCCGCGACCTCCTTGGCGAGGCCCACGGTCATCGCGTCGACGGCCGCCTTCGTCGCCGCGTAGTGCACGTACTGCCCGGGGCTGCCGAGGGTGGCGGCGGCCGAGGAGATGTTCACGATGGCCCCGGCCCCGCGCCCGGCCATGTCGCGTATCGCACGGCGGGCGCACAGCAGATAGCCGAGCACATTGACGTCGATCGCGCGGCGCATGCCCTGCGCGTCGGCGTCCGCGAGGCGGCCGTTGGGGCCGCTGACCCCCGCGTTGTTGACCAGGCCGGTGACCGGGCCGAGGTCGGCGGCGGCGTCGAAGAGCCGGTCGACCGAGTCCTCGTCGGCCGTGTCGACGCGTACGCCGACAGCGCGCCGGCCCGTCGCGCGGACCTGCTCGACGACGGCTTCGGCGGCCACGGCGTCGGTGCGGTAGCCGATGACGACGTCATGGCCGTCGGCGGCCAGGCGGGCGCAGACCGCGGCGCCGATGCCACGGCTGCCGCCGGTGACGACGGTGACGAACTGCTCGTTCAGCTGGGTCAACGGAAACCTCCGGCGCCGGACGGCGATCGCTGCGAATGGGAGTGATCTTTCGCCATCCTAGGATTCGCCACCGACAGGCCCGTGTCCGCCCCGGAACACCCGTCACATCCTCTGGCGAGAACCCGTTGAACACTGGCACTCTCGCCACTTTCTCTCTCTCGTACGGACGGCATAGCGTTCGGCCGGGGCCCCGGCCGGAGTCCTCGCACCCGTACGAAAGCGCTCTACCCGTGACGAAGTTCCTGCTCACCGTCCATATCCTGTTCGCGATCCTGGCCATCGGGCCGGTCGCGGTGGCCGCCAGCATGTTCCCGCCGACGGCCCGCCGCGCGCTGGCCGGGCCCGCCGACGCCCAAGCGCTGGCGTCGGTGCGGCTGCTGCACCGGATCTGCCGGGTCTACGCGGCCGTGGGCGTCGCGGTGCCGGTCTTCGGGTTCGCCACGGCGAAGAACATGGGCATCCTCGGCGACACCTGGATCATCGTCTCGATCGTGCTGACCACGGTCGCGGCGGGCGCGCTGATAGCCCTCGTACTGCCGCGCCAGGACGCGATCCTGGCGGAGCTGGAAGGGGCGGAGACCGCCGCCACCGATCAGAGTGTGCGTCGAACCGTTCACCTGGCCATGTTCACCGGTGTGTTCAATCTTCTCTGGGCCGTCGTCACCGTCCTGATGATCCTGCGGCCGGGCTCCACCACGGGAGGCTGACCACCGTACCGGGCGGTGCGGCGCGCGTGCCGTACCGCCGGAGCACGTGGCTCACTCACTCCGCGAGCGCGATGGCCTGCACCGGGCAGGCGCGGGCCGCCTCGCGGACCATGGGGTCGCCCCCGCCGTCCGCGCGGTCGGGCAGCAACTCGCTGAATCCGTCGTCATCCTGGGTGAAGACGGCCGGCGCGGTCAGGGCGCACTGCCCGGCCCCGATGCAGACGTCCTTGTCGATGCTGATCCTCATCGAATCACTCTCCCACTCCGCTACCAGGTGACCGGGAGTTCCACCATTCCCTGGAGCGTGTCGCCGGGTTTGAACGGGATGCGGTCGGCGGGCGCGGCGAGGCGCAGATCCGGCAGCCGGGCGAAGAGCGTGCCGAGCGCGATCTCCATCTCGGCCCGGGCCAGGTTCTGCCCGAGGCACTGGTGGATGCCGAAGCCGAACCCCACATGGTGGCGGGCGGAGCGGTGCCAGTCCAGAGCGTCCGGCTCCGGGTAGACCGAGGCGTCCCGGTTGATCACGGAGGTGGCGAGGATGACGCCCTCACCGGCGCGGATGGTGGTAGCGCCCACCTCGATGTCCGCCCCGGCCACCCGGAGTATCCCGTCGGCGATGGACAGGAACCGCATCAGCTCCTCGACCGCCGTCGGCATCAGCGACGGGTCGGCCTTCAGCTCGGCAAGCCGCTCCGGGTGTTCGAGGAGCGTGAAGGTCCCCAGCGAGAGCATGTTCGCGGTGGTCTCGTGGCCCGCGACAAGGAACAGTACGGCCAGCCTGACCAGTTCCTGGCGGTCCATGCCGCCCGTGTTCAGCTGGTCGTCGATGAGCTCGTCGAGCAGCCCGTCGCCGCGCTCGCGCACCTTGCGGTCGATCAACTCGCCCAGATACGCGTCGAGTCGCTCCCGCGCGTCATCCGTGTCGGCCGCCTCCGGCCCGCGCAGCAGCCGCCGGGACTGCTCCTGGAAGAAGGCGTGGTCGTCGTAGGGAACGCCGAGCAGCGCGCAGATCACCATCGACGGCACCGGCAGCGCGAACGCCGTGACCAGGTCGGCGGGCGGGTTCTTCGCCACCATCGTGTCCAGCAGATCGTCGACGGTGCGCTGGATCATCGGCCGCAGCGCCGCCGTGCGCTTGAGGGTGAAGCCGGGGATGACCTTGCGGCGCTGGGTGTTGTGCTCGGGGTCGTCGACCCCGAGGAGTTCGGTGCGGCGCCTGCGCAGCGCCGAGAAGCGCTCGGTGGGCAGCGGGAAGCCGGGGTGGAGCCGGTCGGAGGAGAGCCGGGGGTCGACGAGCAGCGCCCGTGCCTCGGCATGGCCGGTCACGAACCACACCGACCGGCCGTCGAAGAGCGACACGCGCGAGACCGGTCCCTCCTGGCGCAGCGGCTCGTAGCCGGTGGGCGGGTGATAGGGGCAGGTGCGGTCCTGGGGGAAGGAGACGGATTCGGTCATGGGTGAACCTCGCAAGCGAAGAGTCGTCTTGCCGATCTCCACTACATGCCCAAGGCAGCTAAGTAGGCTACGCAGAGTTCGGCCGAATCACCCGTGCGGGACGGCAGGGTGGATATCCGCCATATCCACCCCATTCGGCCGCTTCGGAGCGCATCACAGTGAGAGGCTGGGGGCGACCACCGTGAGCACGGCCGGAACAAAGGGGGGCCCCGCATGGCAGGCACGACCCGGGAACTGGTGGAGAGCGTCACGGCACAGCTCGCACCGGACAAGGACGCCAACCGGCTGGTTCCGCTGATCGCCTCGGGCACCGCCCCGATGACCGCACTGGCCGGGCTCGCCCTCGAACAGCGCCACATCATCGGCTCCGACCTGCGCGCCTTCTCCTTCCTCGCCGACCGCGCGGCGGGCGCGGGGAACTCGGCGTGCGCGGAGTTCTTCGGCACGCTCGCGACCGGCGAGACACTGGCGCTCGACCGGCTCGGCGCGTACCAGAGCGCCTGCGGGCTCGACGCGGACGCCGTCGAGCGGTACGAGCCGCTGGCGGGCTGCCAGGCCTACCCCGCGTATGTGGCATGGCTGGCACTGAACGGCGAGCCGCCCCTCGTGGCGCTCGCGCTCACCGCCAACTTCGCGGCGTGGGGCGGCTATTGCGCCACCGTGGCCGAGGCGCTGCGGGCCCGGTACGGCTTCGGGGACGAGGCGTGCGGCTTCTTCGACTTCTTCGCGCAGCCCGCTCCCGACCTCGAACGCCAGGCGCTCGCGGCCGTCGCCTCGGGGGTGCGCACCCCGGCCGACACGGAACTGGCCCGGCGGTACGGCAGGCTGCTCCAGACGTACGAGTCGATGTTCTGGAACACGCTCGCCGAGCGCTGAACACCCGTGGGGTGGTACTGGTACCACCCCGAATCCGGGTACCTGCCGGATCGCTCGCGCCCCGCCCGCCGCAGGAAGATCGACACGTTCGATCAACCCGACGGGGAGTTACACATGAGCAAGTTCAGGAACGCGGCACGGTGGTCGCTGGCAGCCACGGCCGGGCTCCTCGTGGCGGCGGCACTTCCGCTCGCCACGGCCGACGCCGCGACCGCGCGCCCCTCCGACACCGCCGCGCAGGTACCCGAGCGCTACCTGCACCAGAAGCTGGACTGGACGCCCTGCGCGTCCGGCGCGCTGGAGTGCGCGGCCATGTCCGTGCCGCGCGACTGGTACCACGCGGACACCTCGCCGGCCATCACCGTCGAGGTGTCCCGCCACCGCGCGACCGGCACCGGGGCGCGCAAGGGCGTCCTGATGATGGCGGCGGGCGGCCCGGGCGCCTCCGGTCTGAAGCGGCCGGCCGGGCTCGCGCAGGACGAGCCGACGCTGGCGGCCGCGTACGACATCGTCGGCTTCGACCAGCGCGGGGTCGCGGGCAACGGCAGCACGCCGGTCGTCTGCTCGGACCAGGCCACCGTGGACTCCTTCTTCACCAGCGGCGACCTGCGCGACCGCTCGGACAAGGCGATCCGCCAGACCTTCCAGCGGGCGGGCTCGTACGTACGGGAGTGCCAGCGCAACTCGGGCGACCTGCTGCCGTACATCACCACCGACCAGGCCGTCCACGACATGGACCTCTACCGCGCACTGCTCGGGGTCGACAGGATCTCGTACTACGGTCCGTCCTACGCCACCTTCCTGGGCGCGTACTACGCCACCGAGTTCCCCGGCCGGGTCGAGCGGATGGTCCTGGACAGCAACATCGACTTCAGCGGTGACTGGCAGTCGTTCCTGAAGGGGCAGCCGCTCAGCTTCCAGCGCCGCTACGAGCAGGACTTCCTGCCGTGGCTGGCGAAGAACGACGCCACCTACCACCAGGGCCGCACCCCGGCCGAGGCCAAGGCGAGCTACGAGCGGCTGCGCAAGGCCCTGCACGACCACCCGCTCGACCTCGAAGGCACCCTGGTCACCCCCAACCACCTGGACGTCGCCGCGACCGGCGCGATGTACAACGCCAAGGACAACTTCGCGAACTTCGCCACCGCGCTCGGCGTCCTGGAGCACCCCGACGCCGCGCCGGCGGCCGCCCGCAAGGCGATCGCGGACCAGCTCCAGCACCCCATGTACGCCGGATTCTTCGCCGACTTCTTCTCGGTGACCTGCGCCGACACCCCGTGGGACCGCAGCTCTCGCGACTGGATCCGCGACAGCGCCAAGGCCACCCGCGACTACCCGCTCGCGGGCGCCCGCGAGCTGACGTTCACCGCGATCTGCGCCGCCTGGCCGCACTCGTCGGCGCCGCACATCAAGGTCACCGGCAAGAACCTGCCGCCCGTCCTGATGCTCAACTCCACGCACGACCCGGCCACGTACTACGAGGGCGCGCAGCGGGCCCACCGCGTCCTGCCCACGTCCCGGCTGGTGACGGTCGTCGGAGGCGGTGACCACGGCCAGTACCGCAACCACAACGCGTGCGTGGACGCGTTCGTCAACGACTACTTCCTCGACGACAAGATCCCCGCGACCGACACGACCTGCGCGGCCAACCCGCTGCCGGTTCCGGTCGGCTGACCGGCGTCCGCCCCGCGTCGGGGCGGTGATCTCCGTCTCGCCCTCTCGCCTGCTGGAATGCGCGCCCGGTCCGGCATGGTTGTCCCCTAGCGGCCCGGCGGGACGAGCCCGGCGGGCCGGTCGCGGAGAACGGGAACACCCATGGGCGAGTTGATCCTGATACGGCACGGCGAGACGGCCTGGACCCTGACCGGGCAGCACACCAGCCACACCGACCTGCCCCTCACCGAGCACGGCGAGGCCCAGGCCCGGGCGGTGGCGCCACTGCTCGCCGGGCGCCGGATCGGCCTCGTCCTGGTCAGCCCGGCGGCCCGGGCCCGGCGCACCGCCGAGCTCGCCGGGCTCACGGACCCGCGGGTGCGCCCCGATCTGAGCGAGTGGGACTACGGCGGCTACGAGGGCGTCACCACCCCACAGATCCAGCGCACCCGCCCCGACTGGAACCTCTGGACGGACGGCGTCGCCGCCGGGACCGCCGCACATCCGGGCGAGCGGGCCGAGGAGGTCGGCGAACGGGCCGACCGGGTGCTCGCCGAGGCCCGGGCCGCGCTCGCCGCTTCGGCTTCTTCCGACGACGACGTCGTACTGGTCGCCCACTCCCACTTCCTGCGCGTGCTCACCGCCCGCTATCTGGGGCTGCCCGCCTCGGCCGGATCGCTGTTCCTGCTGGGCACCGGGGCCGTGTCCCGGCTGGGGACGGAGCACGACCGGCCGGTGATCACGGCCTGGAACACGACCCTCACGGTGGATGTGCCCGCGCACGCGGGCTGAGCGCGGCTACTTCTTCCCCGCCCGCAGAGCGAGCTCCGCGAGGGCTTCGGGGGCGCCCAATTGCCCCCGTACGCCCGGAAAAGCATTGATGTCCACGATCAGTGGGGCGGCCCCGCCCGCGTCGATGATGTCCACGCCGTAGACGTCGAGCGCGAAGACCTCGCCGACCCGCAGGGCCAGCTCGGCCCAGCCGGGCGGCAGCTCGGCGAGCGGCAGCGAGCGGGTCGGGCCGCGGCCGCCGGGCGAGAGCTCCGAGCGCCGCAGGGCCGCGAAGACCTGCTCGCCGATCACCCACAGCTTGTGGTCCCAGCCGCTGTTCGGCGTGAACTCCTGCACCACGACCGGTTCGTCCGCCCACTCGGCGGCCAGCGCCCGCAGCTGTACGCGGTCGTCGGCGCGGGCCACCAGGTCGTGGCGGCGGCTGTGGTGGCTCTTCACCACGACCGGCAGCGCCACGTCCGGGTCGTCGGCCAGCGCCGTCGCCGAGGCGCAGGCGCGGGTCGCGGCGAACGGCAGCCCGGCCCGCCCGGCCAGCTCCGCCATCGCCAGGCGGTCCTGGCACAGGGCGGTCGCGGCCGGGGAGTTCAGCACGGCCGCACCGCGCGCCGCCAGATCGCGGGCCAGCGCCAGCGCGCGGGGCGTACGCGACTTGAGCAGATACACATCCGCGAGCGGCCCGGGCAGCACGTCCACGGCCGCCGGGTCCACCGCCTCCACCTCGTGGCCCTGGCCGAGCAGCGCGGTGGTCGCGGCGAGCAGCGGATGGCCGGGCTCGGGCGTGATCAGAGCGATCCTCATCGGGCCGCACCCCGCCGCCGCGGGACACCGGTCCTCATACCGACGCTCCCGGCTGCTCCGGGACCAGGGCGGACAGCGGTGCGCCCGGACCGCTCTGCCGGCCGGTGCGGGCGAGTTCCAGGACGGCCCGGGCGACCCGCGCCGCCGCGTCCGGGACCTGCCTGAAGCTCGGGAAGTCGTTCACGTCGACCACCACCGGCCCGTCGGGACCGAGCAGCACGTCCACGCCGTACAGATCGAGGCCGTACACCGCACCGACCTGTGAGACGGTCGCGGCCACCTCGGCGGGGAGCGCGACCCGCCGCTCGCGCACCGAGTGGTCGGGGTGCAGCGGCGAGCAGCGCTCGGTGGCGTAGAGCTCGCCGCCGACGCAGTACACCTTCAGATCCACGCCCGAGTTGGGCACATACGGCTGGGCCACGAGCATGCCCTGACCGGCCAGCTCCGGCAGCATCGCCACCAGGTGGTCCGGCGTCGGCACCAGGCAGACCCCGCGTCCGGCGCTCCCGTCGGCGGGCTTGACCACCAGCGGGTACTCCGACTCGGGTATCTCGGTGAGCAGTTCGGGCACGGCCGCCGCGTAGGTCGCCGGCATCGGCAGTCCCCGGGCGCGCCCGATCGCGGCCGCCAGGGCCTTGTCCCGTACGCCACGGATGGAGCGCGCGTCGTTCACGGTGGTCAGCCCTACCGAGGCGGCGGCCTCAAGCAGGGTGAGACCGGGGCCGCCGGACACCGTCTTGAGCACCCAGGCGTCGTGGCTGCCCGCGTTCACCAGCTCGGACATGCGCAGCAGGGATCCGCCGGGACGCAGCACGTCCACGCGGTGACCCCAGACGTCGAGTTGGCGGATCACCTCCACCGGCATGCCGTCGTGGCGGTAGTGCTCCTCCACCAGAAAGCAGAGCCTCATCGACCTTCCCCTGTAGCCCCCCGGACGTCCGCCAGTCTGTCTGTCCGGCGAGCTGTGACGACACAGGATGTCATGAACGCGAGCGAACCTCGCTCCCCGCCCCGAAGGGGCGCCCGCCCAGCTCAGCGCGGATGCCCACCGAGCCGATCGCGGCCGGGGCTTGCCCCTCACACTAATGTGAGGGTTCCACCATGGCCGTATGACCACCGCACCACCGGCGCCCGCCACAGCGCCGCTCACCGTCCGGCCCGCCAAGTCGCCGCTGCCCGGGCTGCTCACGCTCTCCGCGACGGCGTTCACCGCCGTGCTCACCGAGCTGCTGCCCGCCGGGCTGCTGCCGCACATGGGCGGCGGCCTGGGCGTCTCCGAGGGCCGGGTCGGCTTCCTGGTCACCCTGTACGCGGCCGCCTCCTTCCTGTCCGCGATACCGCTCACCGCCCTGCTGCGCGGACTGCCCCGCCGCACCGTCCTGGTCGGCGCGCTCGGCGGCCTCGCGCTCGCCGACGCCGTCACCGCCGTCTCCTCCTCGTACGCCCTCACGTGCGCGGCCCGGCTGCTCGCCGGGGCCATGGGCGGCACGCTCTGGGCGATGCTCGCGGGGTACGGGGCCCGGATGGTCCCCGCCGGACGCCGCGGGCGTGCCATCGCGATCGTCCTGGCGGGCATCACCGTCGCGCTCTCGCTGGGCGTTCCGGCCGGTACGGCGCTCGCGGGCGCGGTGGGGTGGCGCGCGGGCTTCGGGGGGCTCGCGGGCCTCGCCGTGCTCCTGACGCTCTGCGCGCTGCGGTACGTGCCCGACTTCCCCGGGGAGCCGAGCGGCGGGCGGGTCCCGCTGCGCCGGATCGCCGCCCTGCCGGGCATCCGGACCGTCCTGTCGGTCACTCTGCTGCTGCTCCTGGGGCATCAGGTGATGTACACGTTCCTGGTCCCGTTCGCCGAGAACTGCGGCTTCGGACAGGCGAGTCCGGTCCTGTTCGCCTTCGGCGCGGCCACCGTCGCGGGCATCTGGCTGGCCGGTCTGCTGGTCGACCGCAGGCTGCGCACGACGCTGCTCGGCGCCCTCGTACTGATCGCCGCCGTGCTGGCCGCGCTCGGTGCGCTGGGGCATGTGCCAGGGGTTTTGCCGGTCGCGGCGGCTCTGTGGGGCGCGGCCTTCGGCGGCGCGCCGACCCTGATCCAGACCGCTCTGGTCGACGTCTCGGGCCCCGAACACGCGGACGTGGCCACCTCGATCCAGGCGACCGTGTACAACGTGGGGATCGCCGCCGGTTCGCTGACCGGAGGGGTGGTCCTGGAGAACGCGGGGGCGGGCGCGCTGCCCTGGACGGCGCTGCCGCTCGTAACCGGTGCCGCTTTGGTGGTTTGGGCCGCGCGGGGGCATGGTTTCCCTGTTCGGCGCCAGGTGCGCTGATCGCGCACGGGAGGCCTCCGGTATATGCCACAAGCACCACCGTATCGAGTGTTGCCAAATCCCTTACGAGGCATCGCTCGCTGTGCAACAGTCGTTACCGGTCCATCCTTTCAGACCTGGCACAGCCGCGCCTGTATCGGAGTACGTCATGCCGTCCCATCTGTTCGCGGACCGACCCAGCCCGCAACCTCCCGAGCGGGACACGGTCGACGCGCTGATCACGCAGACCCGTCGGCTGCGCGGCGGAGTCGACGCGGTGCGCCGGGACGCGCTCGTGGACGACGACGCCCACGGCCGATGGCAGCGGGCGCTGTGCGATCTGGCGGTCCATCACCTCGACGACCTCGGCACGCACTTGGACCAGCTCAAGGAAGGACTGCCCGAGGCCGGTCCGGACGACGAGGCCCAAGAAGAGGACGAGCACCCCGGGTTCGAGGCCGACGCGCTGCCCGGATCCCTGCTCAGCAGGGTCGGCAGCGCCGAATGGAACCTGCTCACCGACGAGGTGAGCTGGTCCGAGGAGCTCTTCCAGATATTCGGACGGGCACCCGAGAGCGGCGCGATGTCCCTCGACGAACTCCCGTCGATGGTCTTCGCGGAGGACCAGGGCCTGCTCACCGCGATGGTGACGGACTGCCTGGTGGACGGGAAGCCGATCGACGGCGAGTTCCGCATCGTGCGGACCGACGGCCGGGTGCGGACGCTGCACATGATGGGCGAGCCCGTGCTCGACACCGAGGGCTGCACCGCGTCGATGTGGGCCGTCCTGCGCGACGTCAGCGAACTGCGCCGCAGCCAGCGCGCCGTACGGGAGTCGCGCGACTCGCTGCAACGCGAGCGGCACATCGCGCAGACCGAGCACCGGCTCGCGGTCGAGCTCCAGGAGGCCGTGCTGCCGCCGTGGCGCGGCTCCCTGCGGCTCCCGCAGGGCAACCCGGCGGCGCTCGACATCGCCGCGCACTATCTGCCGGCCGCCACCAGCGCGCTCATCGGCGGCGACTGGTACGACGCGCTCGAACTGCCCGACGGCAGGTCGTTACTGACCGTCGGCGATCTCACGGGCCATGGGGTGACCGCGACCGGCGCCATGGCGATGCTGCTCGGCGCGCTGCGCGGCATGGCGGTCGCGGGCATCCGCCCCGGCGACCTGATGAGCCACCTCAACCAGCTGCTCGACCACTCCGTCCAGCCGGCCCTCGGCAGCGCGGTCTGCTGCCAGTACGACCCGGCCACCCGCACCCTGACCTGGGCGCAGGCGGGACACCCCGCCCCTGTGCTCTTCCGAGACGGGACGGGGTGCGCCCTGACGCCGCCTGATGGGGTGTTGCTCGGCGCGACGTCAGGAGCCGGGTACGGACAGGCCGAGGTGCAGCTCCGTCCCGGCGATCTGCTGGTCCTGCACACCGACGGGCTGACCCGGCGGGGCACCTCGGACGAGACGGGATGCCGCAGGCTGTTGGAGCTCGCCGGGCGCCTCGAAACCGTCCGCACCGCCCAGGAGGGCGTACGGATGGTGGTCGAGGAGTTCGGCGAGACGGACCGCGAGGACGACGCGTGCGTGCTGGTGGCACGGATCGGTTCGTGAACGGGATCGGTTCGTGAACGCCCGGCGGCCCGAGCGGATATGAGTAGCGGCGGATACGAGTAGCGTCAACGCGCTGTCACTTGCACTCGCGTGCACGTGCACTCGCGCGCTGTCTGCTGCGCGGGGCTCAGACCTCCATGGTCCTGCCCCGCCGGACCGGGCCCTTCGGCAGGGCCAGCTGAATCTCCTCGCGCAGATCCTGGATCTTCTGGTACCCGGCGTACTGCGCGGTCAGCCGGTACATCTCGCGCAACCGGTCCCAGGTGCGATGGGACGAGGTCTCCCCCATCGACACCAGGGCGAGCCGGGCGTAGCGGTCCGCCTGTTCCGGGTCGTCGGCGATGAAGCAGGCCGACGCGAGCGAGATGTAGTCGAAGATCTTGGAGCGCTGGCGGCCGTTGACCCTCAGCTCCAGCGCCTGCTTGGCATGGCGGGCGGCGATCCCGGCCACGCTGGGGTCGTGGTCGGCGAGCGTACGGAACGCCAGGGCCTGCATGCCGTGGAGGTCCGCCTCGTCGAACATCTGCATCCAACTGGGCGGTGGCACATCGCCCTTGTCCGAGACGAAGAGCTCCTCGGCCTCACCGAGGGTGCGCCGCATCTGCTGGGCCTGCCCCATCGACGCCTGTGCCCAGGCCTCGATGGTGTGCAGCATGGCGTGCGTACGCGGCAGGGTCTCCTCGCCGGAACCGGACTTGGCGAGCTTCATCAGGTCCAACGCGTCGTCGGGACGGCCCAGATGGACCATCTGGCGCGCCGCGCGGGAGAGCGCTTCGCCGGCGCGCGGGCGGTCGCCGCCCTCGCGGGCCGCGTGCGCGGCGATGACGAAGTACTTCTGGGCGGTGGGTTCGAGGCCGATGTCGTGGGACATCCAGCCGGCCAGTACGGCGAGGTTGGCGGCGACGCCCCACAGGCGCCGCTGGAGATGGTCGGGATGTCGGTAGGCGAGCATGCCGCCCACCTCGTTGAGCTGGCCCACCACCGCCTTGCGCTGGAGTCCGCCGCCCCGGGACGCGTCCCAGGCGCGGAAGACCTCCACCGAGCGCTCCAGCGCGGCGATCTCCTGCGACCCGATGGGGGCGGCCTCATAGCGGTCGTACCCGGCGGGATCGGCGTGCAGGGGGTCGTCGAAGACGGGGGCGTCGGCCGAGAGTACGGGGTCGGTGTGCAGCCAGTCGTGCATGGCGCTGCTGAGTGCGGAGCCTGCGGCGAGCGCGGCGCCCGCGCCCACCAGACCGCGTCGGTTGAGCATGAGGTCCATTCCCGTGAATTCGGTGAGGACCGCCGCCGTCCGTTCGGGCGCCCACGGAAGGCCGTCGGGGTTCTGCTTGGGTCCGACGTCCCGCCGCTTTCCGGCGCGCCCTTGCCGGTCGAAACCGAGGTCCTCGATGGTCACGACACGGCCGAGTCGCTCGGTGAACAGAGCCGCCAGCACCCGCGGCACCGGATCGCGCGGGGACTCCCCCATGTCGATCCAACGCCGCACCCGCGAGGTGTCGGTGGCCAGTTGGGGGTGGCCCATCGCGGCCGCCTGCCGGTTCACCAGTCTCGCGAGTTCGCCCTTGGACCAGCCGGCGAGGCCGAAGAGGTCGTTCAGGCGAGTGTTGGGTTGTCCGTTCACGTCAAGCCCCCAGGTTCTCGGCTGAGTTGACAGTAACCCCCTGTCAGATGCGGTGGGACTATTCGCCACGGTTCGCCAGGGCACGCCACATGGTGTGCCACCCGCGGTCGGGTGTCAGGTAAGAAGGCGCCACCCCGCCCCGGCAGGCGGACCCCATTCCCCAGGGTGGGATCGGGCCACCGGGCCGGGCTGGTGGCAGGCAACTTGTCGGCGCACGAAGGGATCTGTTCGCCCATGTACACAGCATCGTCCTCCGTGTCAGCCCCGCCCCGGCCGCGCCGTCACCTGGTGACGGGTGGCGGACCGTACCTCGACCCCGCCCACGCCGCACCGGCCGCGCTCGGCGCCGGCCGGGGCGCGCGCCGGCCGGGTACGGGCATCCAGCCGCCCAGCGGGAGGATCGACCTCTCCGGCCCGCAGGGCGCGCAGCTGCGGATGGCGATCGCGTCGGTGCACCGCATCTGCCCGGAGTTCAATCCGGTGCAGGTGCTGCGGCGCAGCGGCCGGTCCGTCCTGCTCGTCGGATCCACCGGGCGCGCCACGGCGGTCGCCAAGTGCCTCCTCGACCACTCGCCCGGCTGGGCGGAGCGGTTCAGGCACGAAATAGCGGCATACCGCGCGTTCGTCCGGCACCGCCCACCAGTGCGGGTGCCGCGTCTGATCGCCGCGGACCCGGACAACTGCACGCTGGTGATCGAGCGGATGCCGGGCCGTGCGGCGGCCCTCACCCGGCACCCGGTCGAGGCTCCGCCCCGTGCCGACGTGAGGGCCGCCCTCGGGGCCATCGGGCGGGTCAACGCCTGGCGGCCGCCGGTCGAGATGTTCACCCAGCCGCTGGATTACGCCTCCCGTATCGCCCGCTACCACGAGCTCGGTCTCTTCACCGACCGGGATCTGAGCGATCTGCAGAAGCTGCTGCACGGTCTGGCCCACTCGGGCCGGCCGGTCGCGTGGCAGTTCTCGCACGGCGAGGCGCTCCTGACGAACGTCCTGCTGTCACCGGCGGGTCCGGTGCTGGTCGACTGGGAGCACGCCGGCTGGTATCTGCCGGGGTACGACCTGGCGACGCTGTGGGCGGTGCTCGGGGACGCTCCGGTGGCCCGGCGGCAGATCAGCTCGGCGGCCCAGGCCTCCGGCCCCGCGGCGCGGGACGCGTTCCTGGTGAACCTGATGCTCGTACTGACCCGGGAGATCCGGACGTACGAGACGGCCGTGCAGCGCACCATGCGCGAGTCGGCGCCCTCGGGCGCGATGGCGCAGCAGCCGGGTGTGCCCTCGGCCGGGGAGCAGCAGCGGCTGCTGCTGCGCAGGCTGCACGACGACTGCGCGCTGGCGCGTCGGGCCGTGCGTGCGGCGGTCGGGACCCGCTGACCGCCGCGGAACGGGGGCCCGGCCCGTCACCTGCTCAGCGGGACGAGCCCCGGGGAAAAGGAGCGCGCCGCGCGCAAGGTGCCGACACACCGTGCGCGCGGCGCGCTGCCGCGTCCGGGCTCAGCGCACCCGCACGATGTCCACGTCGTCGGCCTTCACCAGACCGATCCGGTGGCCGATCTGCACGGTCACATACCGGGACCCGCCCGCGAAGTACGTGTGGTCGTACGGCAGGGACGAGTCGATCGTCGGCGCGTAGTAGTAGCCGGTGGGCGCCTCGCCGCCGCCCGGGTAGGACTGGCCCGCCTTGATCGTGTACGGGAGCGGGGTGCCGAGGTGCGAGGCGGTGAAGTCCGCCGGGTAGTCGGCCTTGTCGGGGTAGGCGACGCCGTACACCGCCACCTCGGCCCGGCCCGCCTTCGGCCGCACGACACGGCCGGCGGTCGGCGTCGTCACCCGGGCGTGCTCGGGCGTCCGGAACCACGCCTTCTGGCCGTACCACCAGATCGCCGTCCAGCCGGGCCTGCGCTCGGCGACGACCGCCTGCTGGGTGGCGCTGATCTTGCTGCCCCAGTCGTTGGCGCAGTTGGTACCGGGCTCGCCGGGCGCGTGCAGGGCGGGGTCGGCGAACAGCGGGGCGGTGGCGGAGGGTTCGGTGTGCAGCGGAACGGCGCTGCTGCCCTGCACCGGCAGGTCGACGTTCTTCTCGCAGTCGCGGAACGCCTGCTGGTTGGCACCGAACTTGGGGCTGATGGTGACCAGTTGGCTGCTCGGCCGGGCCGTCGGGTGGGTGGGCTCGCCGAGCACGGCCATGAAGTGGTTCCAGTCCCAGTACGGGCCCGGGTCCCAGTGCATGTTCTTGGTGCCGGCGGCCGTGGTCGGCGGGACGTTCTCATGGCCGAGGATGTGCTGGCGGTCGAGCGGGATGTCGTACTTGGCGGCCAGATAGCGCACCAGGGCGGCCGTGGAGCGGTACATCGCGGGGGTGTACCACGTGCTGCCCTCCAGGGCGACGCCCTCCTGTTCGATGCCGATGGAGTGCGTGTTGACGTACCAGTTCCCGGCCTGCCAGGCGACGTCCTTGGTCTTCACCATCTGGGCCACGTGTCCGTCGGAGGAGCGCACCACGTAGTGGGCGGAGACGGCTCTCTTGGGATCCTGGAAGATCCGGATCGTTCCGGCGTAGTCCTCTTCCGTATCGTGCAGCACGATGTACTTGATGGCGTTGGTGGACGGCCGGTCGGCGATGTCGTAGTTCCCGTACGCCTGTTTGTTGGCCGGATCGCCGTTCTGCTGATAGGCCGCGGGGATCCATTCGCACCGCAGGACGCGCGGGCACTCGGTCGTCGCCCGGTCCTGGGCGCCCGCCGGGGACGCGGGGGCGAGCAGGGCGAGGCCGCAGGCCCCGGTGGCGGCCAGCGCGAGCGCGAGCCGGGGCCTCTGATGGGACGTCATGACAACCCTTCCTGCCGGGAGTTCACCTCTGGTGCGGTGCGCGCACACTGTGTGACTCCAGGTGAGGGCGCGTCAAGAGTGCGCCCACATGCGTGGGTTGTGTCAGTGGATCAGACCAGTGAAGGGGCGACCGACCTGGGGGTTCGGCCCGGCTGGAAGAGTCCCGCCGTCAGCGGCTTCAGCCCTGCTGGAAGAGCTCCGCCGGAAGCGGCTTCAGCAGCGCGTACAGGTCGTCGGTGATCGGCCGGTCCCAGCTGGCGATGGTGACGAGCACATTGTCGCTGCGGTCGAACTGCACACAGGAGATACGGCTCTCGGAGAGCTTGAGACGGCGCACGATCAAGAGGTTGTCGCCCTGCATCACCGGGATGTCCTCGGCGCCGACGACCTCGACGGGCTCCTCGTTCTCCAGCGCCACCAGCAGCTGGGAGACCTCGAACGGCACCTGGCCGTCCTCCAGGTCCCGCGCCGGGGAGCCCTCCGGCAGATTGCCGATGACCATGGCGGGGCCGCGGCCGCCGAACAGGTCGTAGCGCAGGAAGACGCCCTGGCAGCTTCCGTCGGGGGCGGGCAGCAGCCCGGCACCGAGATTTCCGGGCCAGTCGCCCGGGTCCATGGCCAGGACATCGAAGTCCGGGCCCGCGGGAGTGGCGGAGCTGCGGCGGCGGAGGAACGACATGCCGCCCATGGTACGTGGCCGGGGCGCCGTGTCGGGCCCCGGCCCACGTGCGGCGGTTCAGTGCGCCGCCGCCCCCGGTTCCGGCCGGTTCTCGGCGTGCCGCAGGAGATCCGGCAGTCCGGCCAGGTCCGTGCCGATCTTGCGGAAGACGCCGGAGAGCAGCAGCTCCACGGCCCGCTCCCGGATGCCCAGCTCCTCGGCGATCCGGGTGTTCGCCCAGCCCCGGGCCGCCCGGTCGGCGGCCGTCTTCTCCTGCGCGGTGAGCGAGTCCGTACCGACGGCGCGCAGCCGCAGCGGCCGCAGGCCCGACGCGGCCAGCTCGTCGCGCGCCCGGCCCGCCAGTGCGTCGGCCCCGCAGACCACGGCGCTCTCCATGCCCCGTACCAGCAGGTCGGCCGCGTCCTGGTGGAGACCCGCGCGGGTGAGCGCGGTGCCGTGGTCGACCAGCGCGCAGGCCAGCTCGTACGCGGCGGGCGAGCGCTCCAGCTGCTGCACGGCCTCCGCGAGCAGCGCCAGGCTCTGCGCGCCCGTGGTGACCTTGGCCGCGGAGTGCAGGGCCCGGCCGATGGCGCCCGGCGTGCCGAACCGGCGGGCGAGCTCCACTCCCTCCTCCGCCACGGCGAGCGCCTCCACCGGGTCGCTCTGCGCCAGTGACTCGGCGAGCAGCGGCCGCCACGGGCACCAGGCCGGATTGCGCATGCTCCGCCGGTCGAGGCGGCGCCCGACCGCGCGCAGCCGGCGCTCGGCGTCACTGCGCAGGCCACGGGCGAGCAGCAGTTCGGCGTAGACGGTCTCGGAGTCGGGGTAGACCACGGCGTTGGGCACGACCTGGCCGTAGTTGTACCGGTCGGAGAGCTCCTGCGCCTCGTCGATCCGACCCCTGGCCAGCAGGATCTCGATGAGGATGCCCAGCGCGAACCACTGGGCCGGGATGCGCTGGCCCACCCGGTCGGCGATCCGCAGACCGCCGTGTACCAGGTCCTCCGCCTCGGCGAGCCGTCCGCGCCGGAAGCGGATGTACCCCAGCAGGGTCAGCCCGAACGAGAGGTGGGCGCCGCGCCAGCCCCGGCTCTCGCACTCCGCGATGCCCTTGGTGAACAGCTCGTCGGCGCGGCCGGGCTGGTCGCAGTACATGAAGGTGAGCGCGACCAGGACGGGGACCTCGAAGCCCCAGTTCTCGTCGGTCCAGGACAGCCCCTCGCCCAGTGCCTCCTCCGCGTACGGCAGCGCGACGGCGGCCGGCTCGCCCCGCACCATCGCGTCCCAGGCCCGCAGCCCCAGGATGTAGCGCTCGGCCATGCCGCGCGTGGTGATGTGGTCGGCGAGGCGGGCCAGCCGCCGTGAGCGGGCGGCCGACTCCTCCTCGTCGGCCCGGAACGCGTTCCACATGAACCCCTCGGCCTGCATCCGCAGCCGGGTGCGGGCGCTGGTGGAGTTCCTGGCCTCGGCGGCGACCACGTCGGCCGCGTCGCCCAGCCGGTCGGTGTGGGCGAGCGCCTGGGCGAGCCGGAAGGTGATCGCCTCGCGCAGGGCAGGGGCGAGCTCCGGCTCCTCCAGGGCGGCCTGGAGGTGGTTGACCGTGGTGGCGGGCTCGTTCAGCAGCGCCGAGCAGCCGAGCTCGAAGAGCACCTCGGCCCGGTCCTCCAGGGCGGGCGGTTCCCGCAGGGCGCGGGCCAGACACCGCCGGGCCGCCTCGGGCGCACCGGCGCGCATGCACTCGCGCGCGGCGGCCCTCAGCTGCTGGACCGCCCAGCGGTCGTTGTCCGGATGCATCTCCAGGAGATGCCGGGCGGCGACCGTGGGGCCGAGGCCCGCCTCGGTGACGGAGACCGCCGCCTGCCCGTGCATCGCCACCCGCATCGCGGGCGGAATGGCGCGGTAGACGGCGGTGCCGACCAGGGGGTGGAAGAAGTCGAGCCGGTCGGGCTCGCCCTGGCGGGCGGCGAGGATACGGGTGACGCGCAGCTTCTCGATCGCGTCGACCGACTCCTCGACGCCGAGTCCGGCGACGCTGCTCGCCATGTGCGGGTCGACGGAGGTGCCCAGGATGGCGACGGCCCAGGCCAGTCTGACCGGCGAGGGGCCGAGCCGTTCCAGGCGTTCGACGAGTCCGCTGCCGCGTGCCGAGGAGGCGAGTTCGCGCAGCTCGGCGGCGTTGGCGTAGTGCGGTTTGATGTCCCGCTCGCGGATCTTGGCGATCAGCTCGACCGCCTCGAACGGATTGCCTCCGGTGAGCGCCCAGCACTCCCGGGAGAACAGGTCGTCGGCGCCGCTCTGCAGCACCTCGTGAACCAGTCGGCCCACCGCGTGCGGGGAGAGCGGCGCGAGGTTCAGCGGCCGGGAGCCGTGCCGCTCGGCCAGCCTGCGGAACTCGCCCGCCTGTGCGGGCAGTTCCTCGGGCCGGTAGGCGACCACGATCAGGATCGGCAGATCGCCGGCCCGCAGCGCGAACGAGCTCAGCCAGGACAGCGACTCGTCGTCCGCCCAGTGCGCGTCGTCGACGATGAGCACGATCGGCGCGTGCTGCACGGCGAACCGGGTCACCAGCCAGTCGAGACCGTCCCGGACGCCCTGCGGGTCGGGTGAGCTGTTGGCGGAGTCGGCGACCAGGCCGACGGCGGGCGCCACGATGTCGTACCAGGTGCCGAGTATCCGCCGGTGCTCGTCCTCCCCGGCGACCGCGAGCACCGGCTGGACGAGCTGGCGCACGACGTGGAAGGCCACGCCCTGCTCCTGCTCGCCGCCCCGGGCCGTGAGCAGTGTGCAGCCCCGGACCGCCGCTGTTCTGCGCAACTCGGCGACCAGGCTGGTCTTGCCGAGACCGGCCGCCCCGGAGATCGCCAGCAGACCGCCGCTGGGCGCGGACGTCTCCCCGTCGCCTCCCGCACCGCACAAGTCGTCCAACATGCCTTGAATCAGCAGGAGTTCATTGTCCCGCTCGAACAGTCGCCTGCGCGTACCGCTGGTCCGCCGGCCTCTGGTGTCCGCCACAGCCGTCCCCTTTTGACAGTAGGGCCGAGCCTACGCTTTCGGACACGCACCGTGACACCGATGTGACCGCTTTGCAAAGTCGGCTTGACTAACTTTCTTGGATCTGCTGGGTGTTGACGCGCTCGCAGGGGGCGCACGACGTCGGTCCGTACGCGGCTTGTGCGGTGCCGGTCGGCGGCGCACTATGAGGTTTCCGGACAGCAGCTCCGCCCAAGGCTGCTCACACCTCGGAGCGCGGAAGGCGGAGCGATGACGTCCCCAGGAACCCCGCGTCGGCACGAGTCGCGAACCGGGCTGGTAGACATCCCCTTCCACGCCCGCTGCCACCCGCGCCACACGGTGGCGCGTCAGCACACCCTCGACTGGCTTCACCAGTTCGGGATGCTTTCGGGCCAGCACGCGACGGCCGAGTACGACGCGATGGGGCTGGAACGTCTGATGGCGTACTTCTATCCGGACGCCACGGATTCCGATCTCGCGCTGGCGACCGACCTCAACGCCTGGTTCTTCGTCTTCGACGACCAGTTCGACGGGCCGATCGGCCGACAGCCCGACGCCGTCGCCCGACAGATCGACACCATGCTGCGCACCATGAGCGATCGAGGACCGGCGCCGGGCGACCCCAGCAACCATCTCGCCGACTCGCTCGCCGACTTGTGGCGCCGCCTCGGTGAGGACACCCCGCTGCTGTGGCAGGCGCGCTTCCGCGACCACTGGCGCGACTATCTGACGGCGTACCACTGGGAGGCCCTGAACCGCACCCGTACGGGGCTGCCGTCGCTGCCCGGCTTCCTGCGCGGGCGCCGCGACTCCATCGGCGTACAGCCCTGCCTGGATCTGGTCGAGCGCTGCGGCCGCTACACCCTGCCCCAGGAGCTGCACAGCGGCAGCCCGCTCGCCGAGATGCGGTGGATCACCGCCGATGTGGTGATCTTCGTGAACGACATCGTGTCCGTGGACAAGGAGCTGGCCGCCGGGGACGTCAACAACAGCGTCATCATCCTGCACAAGGGCTCCGGCCTCTCGGTGGAGCGCGCCGCCCGCGAGGTCGCCCGGCTCGCCAACTCCCGTGTGGCGCACTTCCAGACGCTCGCCCAGGAGCTGACGGCCGCGCTCGCGGTGGCGGGCGTCTCGGACCGGCTGCGGGCGCATGTGGCCGACTACGTGGCGGGCATGCGGGCGCTGATGAGCGGCAATCTGGCCTGGTCGCGTACGACGGCGCGGTACGCCGAGGCGGGCGTCGAGGCCGCGACCCGGGGCCAGCGGCCGTGGGCGCACCTCTTCGAGGAGGCGGACGCGATGGACGCCTGATCGCCGACGCGGCCTACGCCGGTACCCGCCGGCGCTGCTGGTGGCGGGCGACCCGGGCGCGGTTGCCGCAGGACGGCTTGCACCACTCCTGGCGCGGGTGCTCCTTGAGGAAGTACCGCACACAGCGCGGGCCGTGGCAGGCCCGCAGCTTCTCGCGGTCGGGCCCGGCCAGGAACTCGACAGCGGCCCGGGCGAGCGCGGCGCACAGCGCCGTGACGGCGTCCGGCGCCGCGTCGGCGCGGTGCTCCAGATACGGGTCGGCGCCCGTGGGCCACTCCAGCCGGGGCACGGTGGGTACGGCCGCGGCCGTGCGGTTCAGCAGATCGAGGGCCGCCTCGACGGGCAGCAGCCGGTCCGCGTCGGCGGCGCTGGGCGGGCCGGGCCGTACCGCGTGCGCGAACAGGGTGCGCACGGCGGCCCGCAGCGCGCGCACCGAGGACAGGGCCGCGTCGTCCGCGACGAAGCCGTCGGCACCGGGCGCGGCCGCGTGCTCGCGCACCCAGCGGGTCAGCCCCTCGGCCTGGTCGAGGTCGTCGGCGACGCCCCCGTGTCCGTCGTGCCGGATCGTGAGGGCGAGGTCGAGGACGAGGGAGTGGTCGGCCATGTGTCTCATGGTAACCAGGACCACAATCGTTAGACACGGGCGTGCCGGGTCGCACCCGATATGCACGGATGCGCCCGGCTTCGCCGTCTCCGTCCGCCTCTCAGGTGAGGTCGAACTCGCCGTCCCGCGCGTTCAGTACGAAGGCGCGCCACTCGGCCGGGCTGAAGATCAGCGACGGACCGCTGGGACTGCCTCCGTTGCGCATCGCGATGAACCCCTCGACGAAGGCGATCTGGACGTCCCCCATCCCCTGACTGCTCGACCTCCAGTCGGCGTTGCTGAGATCGAGCTCCGGCTTGTCCCAACCCACAAGGGTCTGCTGGGTGGTGCTCTCGGCCACGTCCCTGCTCCTCCCGGTTCCCTGTCGTCCGGGGCCAGACTAGCGATCGTGCCCGGTGACGGACAGGCCACGGAAGGAGTACCGCGCCCGGTCCAGGTCGACGGCCGGACAGGGCCCGCGACCGTCCCGGGCCAGATCCACCGGACAGGCCCTAGCGATCCGGCCGCTCCGCCCCGACCAGCCACATGGCGAAGAACTGCGAACCGCCGCCGTAGGCGTGTCCGAGCGCCTTGCGTGCCCCGTCGACCTGGTGCTCCCCCGCCCGGCCCCGGACCTGGAGGGCCGCCTCGGCGAAGCGGATCATGCCGGAGGCGCCGATGGGGTTGGTGGACAGGACCCCGCCGGACGGGTTGACGGGCAGATCGCCGTCGAGCTCGGTGACGCCGGACTCGGTGAGCTTCCAGCCCTCGCCCTCCGCCGCGAACCCCAGGTTCTCCAGCCACATCGGCTCGTACCAGGAGAACGGCACGTACATCTCGACGGCGTCGATCTCCCGGCGCGGGTCGGCGATCTGGGCCTGGCGGTAGACGTCGGCCGCGCAGTCCTTGCCCGCGCGGGGCGAGACGAAGTCCTTGCCCGCGAACAGGGTGGGCTCGCTGCGCATCGCCCCGCCGTGCACCCAGGCGGGCGGACGCGGCGAACGGGCCGCGCCCGTACGGTCGGTGAGGACCATCGCGCAGGCTCCGTCCGAGGACGGACAGGTCTCCGAGTACCGGATCGGGTCCCACAGCATCGGCGAGCCCTGGACCTTCTCCAGGGTGATGTCGTGCTCGTGCAGATGCGCGTACGGGTTCTTGAGCGCGTTGCGCCGGTCCTTGTAGGCGACGAGCGAGCCGACCGTGTCGGGCGCGCCGGAGCGCCGCATGTACGCGCGCACATGCGGCGCGAAGAAGCCGCCGGCCCCGGCGAGCAGCGGCTGCTGGAAGGGGACCGGCAGCGACAGGCCCCACATCGCGTTGGACTCGGACTGCTTCTCGAAGGCGAGGGTCAACACCGTGCCATGGACCCGCGCGGCCACCAGGTTGGCGGCGACCAGCGCGGTCGAGCCGCCGACCGAGCCCGCGGTGTGCACCCGCAGCATCGGCTTGCCGACCGCGCCGAGCGCGTCGGCGAGGTACAGCTCGGGCATCATCAGCCCCTCGAAGAAGTCGGGGGCCTTGCCGATGACGACGGCGTCGATGTCGCCCCAGGTCACCTCGGCGTCTTCCAGGGCGCGTTGGGCGGCCTCGCGGACCAGTCCCGCGATGGAGACGTCCCGGCGGGCGGCGACGTGTTTGGTCTGGCCGATCCCGACGACGGCCACCGGCTCCTTGCTCATGGCGCTCACGACGCTTCCCCCTCCAGGACGGCGACGAGGTTCTGCTGGAGGCACGGCCCGGAGGTGGCGTGGGCCAGTGCCCGGTCGGACTCGCCCCGGTGGATGCGGGCGGCCGCCTCACCGATCCGGACCAGGCCCGCGGCCATCACCGGGTTCGCCGCGAGCGCGCCCCCGGACGGGTTGACCTTCACATCGGCACCCAGCCGCAGGGCCTTGCGCAGGACGACCTCCTGCGAGGTGAAGGGCGCGTGCAACTCGGCGGTGTCCACCGGCCGTTCGAAGGCGCCGGCGCGCTCGGCCGCGAGCCGGGTGGACGGCGAGTCGGTGAGATCGCGCACCCCGAGGGCGTGCGCCTCGATGCGGTGGTCCATGCCCCGGATCCAGGCGGGCCGCGCGCACAGTCGGCGTGCCGTGTCCCCGGCGGCGAGGATCACGGCGGCGGCCCCGTCCCCGACCGGCGGACAGTCGCCGGTCCGCAGCGGACGTACGAGGTAGTCGCCCTGCGGACGCGAACCGCTCACCTGGGCATGGGAGTTGGCGGTGGCGTCCGTGCGGCTGCGCGCCGCGATCCCGGCGAGCGCGGGCTCGTCCGTGTCACCCGCGTCGATCAGCGCCTGCGCCTGGAGGGCGGCCAGCGCGACGGAGTCGGGCCACAGGGGCGCGAGGTAGTACGGGTCGAGCTGCCGGGTCAGGACGTCGCGGACCTCGCCGGGCGACGACTTCCCGTACGCGTAGACGAGGGCGGTGTCCGCCTCACCGGTGAGGATCTTCACCCAGGCCTCGTAGAGCGCCCAGGCGCCGTCCATCTCGACGTGCGACTCGGCGATCGGCGGCCAGGCGCCCACACCGTCGAGCGCCATGGTGAACGAGAAGGCCCGGCCCGCGAGGTAGTCCGAGGAGCCCGAGCAGGTGAACCCGATGTCGCCGGTCCGCAAGCCGGTCGCGTCGAGGACCTGATGCAGCACCGGCATCAGCATCTCGACCTCGGAGAGCTCGTCCGTGCGGCGCCGGTGGTCGGTCTGCGCGAAGGCGACGACGGCGACGTCCCTGACCGGATCCATCAGATCAGCTCCCTGTACGTGTCGTAGTCGGCGTCCCGCTCGCCCGTGGGCCGGTAGTGGTCGGGGTGGCGCCCACCCTCGCTCCACACCGGTTCGACGCGCAGCCCCATCCGCACCTGGTCGTACGGGATGCCGCCGATCCGGCCGTGCAACGCGAGGTCGGCGCCGTCGAGCGCGATGTGCGCGTAGACGTAGGGCACCTCGATGTCGAGGTTCTTCGCTTTGATGTTGACGATGCAGTACGTGGTGACCGTGCCTGCCGGTCCCACCTCGACCCGCTCCTCGGTGGCCACCCCGCAGGTGGGGCAGGCGCCACGGGGCGGGACGTACACCTTGCGGCACGAGGGACAGCGCTCGCCGACCGTGCGGTGCTCGGCGAGCGCGTTGATGTACCGGCTCTGGGCGCCGCCGGGAGTATAGGTGTAGTCGAGCCGGGCCGGAGCGACGATCTGGGTGACCGGATCGGCGAACTCGCCGCTGTGCGGGGCGGGTTGATCCGCCGGTTCGCTCTCGTACGGAACGAAGCAGGCGATGTCGGTGATCGCGCCGGTGCGTTCCGGGGCCCAGCGCACCTTGACCCGCATCCCGGTCCGCACGGCGTCGGGGCCCGGCGCGTCCAGGGCGTGCAGCAGCGCGGTGTCGGCCCCGTCGAGCCGGACCAGGACCCAGGCGAAGGGGGTGTCGAGGGGCTGGCCCCGGCGGGGCTCGTGGTTCCAGGCCCAGGTGGTGACGGTCCCGGTGTCGGCGACCTCGACGAGCTCGCGGAGCTCTTCGGCGGTGCCCGGGTCGTACTCGACGGGCGGGACCAGGGTGCGGCCGTCACGGGTCCGCACCCCGAGGACGACACGCTCGCGCAGACCGGTCAGAAAGGCGCTCTGCACCGGGCCGAGGGAGCGGGTGAAGGGGAATTCGACGACAAGCGGTGCTTTGAGAATTCCGGGCATCGAGGGGTTGCCTCCTTCATCGGTGCGGCTCGCGCCCATCAGGGGCGCGGGGAACTGCGCGACCAGCCACTGACGGCCCGCAGTTGCCAACCGGCCTACGCCGGCGCAGCGCCTACGCTCGGCGGTAGACGGGCGGGCGCTTCTCGGCGAAGGCGCGGGCGCCCTCCTTGGCGTCGGCGGTGTCGAACACCGGCCAACCGCGCTTGAGTTCGGCGGCGAGTCCGTCGGTCTCGGTCATCTCGGCGCTCTCGTACACGGATGCCTTGACCGCCTCGACGGCGAGCGGGCCGCAGGCGTTGATCTGCTCGGCGGTCTCCAGCGCCGCGTCCAGGGCCGTGCCGTCGGGCACGACGCGGCCGACGAGCCCGATGTCCCGCGCCTCGGCCGCGCTGTACGGACGCCCGGTGAGCAGCATCTCCAGCGCGTGCGTGCGCGGGATCTGGCGCTGGAGCCGGACCGTGGAGCCCCCGATGGGGAACAGGCCGCGCCGGACCTCGAAGAGCCCGAAGACCGCGCTCTCCCCGGCGACCCGGATGTCGGTGCCCTGAAGGATCTCGGTCCCGCCCGCCACACAGGCGCCCTCCACCGCCGCGATCACGGGTTTGCGCGGGCGGTGATGGCGGAGCATCGCCTTCCAGTGGAGGTCGGGGTCGGCCTTGAGCCGGTCGCGGTAGTGCTCGCCCTCCATCCCCCCACCCGCCAGGGCCTTGAGGTCCATGCCCGCGCAGAACGCGCCGCCCGCACCGGTGAGGACGACGGAGCGGACCGCGTCGTCGGCGTCGGCCTCCAGCCACCCGTCATAGAGGCCGACGAGCATGGCGAGCGAGAGCGCGTTCTTGGCCTGCGGCCGGTTGAGGGTGAGTACGAGTGTGGCGCCTTCGCGGCGCACGGCGAGGTGTTCGGTGCCACCCATGGGCGTGCCTCCCGTCATCGGACTGGAACAGGTTGCAGGAGCCGGGGGCCCAGTACAAGAGTTTTCTGACAGTCAGTCAGATTCTTTCGCCGGGGGCCCTTCCCAGTTGCGGTCGGCTCTGCTCTGATGACGGCCACACGGGATGACTCCGGGGTCAGGAGGAGCGGTGGAGTACAACCTTGCCGACCTGTTCGAGTCGGTCGTCGACGTGGTCCCCGACCGCGAGGCCCTGCTCTACCTCGACCACCCCGGCACGGGCGCGGAGCGCCGGCTGACCTACGCGCAGCTGGACGCGGCGGCCAACCGGATCGCCCACCATCTGCTCGACAGCGGCATCCGCCCGGGCGAACACCTGGGCCTGCACCTCT
Source organism: Streptomyces sp. NPDC048696 (assembly GCF_043198895.1). Classification (NCBI taxonomy): domain Bacteria; kingdom Bacillati; phylum Actinomycetota; class Actinomycetes; order Kitasatosporales; family Streptomycetaceae; genus Streptomyces; species Streptomyces sp. NPDC048696. Next base: position 187,967 of record NZ_JBICVJ010000002.1, read on the forward strand.
ACAACGGCGTCGAATACCTCCAGACGGTGCTCGGCTGCCTCAAGGCCAGAGTGGTTCCGGTGAACGTCAACTACCGCTATGTCGAAGAGGAGTTGGTCTACCTCTACCGGGACGCGGACCTGGCGGCGCTGGTCTTCGACGCCGAGTTCACCGAGCGGGTCGCGGGCGCGCTGCCGCACACCGAGAAGCTGCGCCATCTGATACGGGTCGGGGAGCGGCCCGAGGGATTGCCCGCGCTCGACGCCGTACCGTTCGCCGAAGCCGAGGCGACCGGCTCGTCCGGGCGCGGCTTCGCGCCGAGATCGCCCGACGACCTCTTCATCATCTACACCGGCGGCACCACCGGGATGCCCAAGGGCGTGATGTGGCGTCAGGAGGACCTGTTCTTCTCGGGGCTCGGCGGCGGCGCGCCGACCGGCGAGCCCGTCGGGCGGCCGCAGGAGCTGGCCGAGCGGGTCGCGGCCGGCGGCGAGGGCATCACCTTCTTCCCCACTCCCCCGCTGATGCACGGCACCTCCACGCTCACCGCCTTCATCGGCTTCAACTTCGGTCAACGCGTGGTCATCCACCGCAAGTTCGTGCCCGAGGAAGTCCTGCGCACGATAGAGAAGGAACGGGTCACCAGTGTGTCGCTGGTCGGCGACGCGATGCTGCGGCCGCTGATCGACGCGCTGAGCGGCCCGATGAAGGGCACCGACTGCTCGTCCGTGTTCAGCGTCTCCTCCTCCGGCGCGATCATGTCGGAGACGGTCCGCGCCCAGTTCGGCGCGCTGGTCCCGAACGCGATGCTGCTCAACAACTTCGGCTCGTCCGAGTCCGGCTTCAACGGCACGGCGACCGACGACTCCGGCCCCGCCAAGGGCTTCCGGCTGCGCGTCAACTCCCGTACGGCGGTGGTCGACCCGGCCACCCACGAGCCGGTGAAGCCCGGCGAGCCGGGCAGGATCGCCCAGCGCGGCCATGTACCGCTCGGCTACTACAACGACCCGGCCAAGACCGCCGACACGTTCTTCCAGCGGGACGGCGAGCGCTGGGTGCTGCTCGGCGACATGGCCACGGTCGACGAGGACGGCATCGTCACCGTCCTCGGCCGCGGCTCGCAGTGCATCAACACGGGCGGCGAGAAGGTGTACCCGGAGGAGGTCGAGCAGGCGCTCAAGTCCCATCCCGATGTGTACGACGCGCTGGTCGCCGGGGTGCCGGACGCGAAATGGGGCAGTCATGTGGCAGCCGTGGTGCAGCTGCGCGAGGGAGCCGGGACGCCGTCGCTCGACGATATCCAGAGCCACTGCCGCACCCGCCTCGCGGGCTACAAGGTGCCGCGTCAGCTGGTGATCGCGCCCAGCATCCAGCGCTCGCCCAGCGGCAAGGCGGACTACCGGTGGGCCCGGGCGGTGGCGGCGGGGGCCGATTCACCCGCGGGGTGATCCCGGTTGTCCACAGGTCTTGACGCTCCGGCCGGATGACTGGATTACTGACTCCGAGAGGATCGACCGAATGATCGGTCGTCCGATTCGTACGGAGTGAGGACGGGAGCGGTCCATGGCGGCACCTCTGCTGGACGCGGCGGAACGGCTGAGCAGGCCGGAGCTGGAAGCCCTGCAGCTCGACCGGCTGCGGGCCGCGCTGCGCCATGCCTACGAGCATGTGGGCTTCTACCGGGAGGCGTTCGACAAGGCGGGGATACTGCCCGAGGACTGCCGCTCGCTCGCCGATCTGGCCCGCTTCCCGTTCACCACCAAGGCGGACCTGCGCGATCACTACCCGTTCGGCATGTTCGCCGTCCCCGAGGACCGGATCCGCCGCATCCACGCCTCCAGCGGCACCACCGGCCGCCCGACCGTCGTCGGCTACACCGATCGGGATCTGGACACCTGGGCGGACGTGGTGGCCCGCTCGATCCGCGCGGCGGGCGGCAGGCCGGGCCACAAGGTCCATGTCGCGTACGGGTACGGGCTGTTCACCGGCGGCCTGGGGGCGCACTACGGAGCCGAGCGGCTCGGCTGCACGGTGATCCCGGCGTCCGGCGGGATGACGGCCCGCCAGGTCCAGCTGATCCAGGACTTCCGCCCCGAGATCATCATGGTGACCCCGTCGTACATGCTGACGCTCCTGGACGAGTTCGAGCGCCAGGGCCTCGATCCCCGGGCGACCTCCCTGAAGGTCGGCATCTTCGGGGCCGAGCCGTGGACGGAGGAGATGCGCCGCGAGATCGAGGAGCGGTTCGCCATCGACGCGGTCGACATCTACGGCCTGTCGGAGGTCATGGGTCCCGGCGTGGCGCAGGAGTGCGTGGAGACCAAGGACGGTCTGCACATCTGGGAGGACCACTTCTACCCCGAGATCGTCGACCCGCTCACCGGCGAGGTGCTGCCCGAGGGCGAGCGCGGCGAGCTGGTCTTCACCTCGCTCACCAAGGAGGCCATGCCCGTCATCCGGTACCGGACACGGGATCTGACCCGGCTGCTGCCCGGTACGGCCAGGGTGTTCCGGCGGATGGAGAAGGTGACCGGCCGCAGTGACGACCTGGTGATCCTGCGCGGGGTCAACCTCTTCCCCACCCAGATCGAGGAGATCGTGCTGCGCACGCCCGGCGTCGCCCCGCACTTCCAGCTGCGGCTCACCCGGGAGGGCCGGCTGGACGCGCTGACGGTACGGGTGGAGGCGCGGGCGGACACGGCGCCCGAGCAGCGGGCGGCGGCCGCCGACTCGATCGTCTCGGCGGTCAAGGACGGCATCGGGGTCTCGGTCGCGGTCGAGGTCGTCGACCCGGAGACGATCGAGCGCTCGGTGGGCAAGTTCAAACGGATTGTCGATCTGCGCAGCGGTCCCGCGGCTCACGGCTGAGGCCCCCGGGCGGGCGGTGGCGCCGGTCGGCCTGTTGACAGGTGTGCGGTCGGGCTGAATGAGTGGCTGTGATACGTCGTATGTCATGAGCAACTACCCGTGTCACCCGCCCATTTGGGAGGAACGTTGGCTCTCCGCACGCGCTCAGGTACAGATACAGCCGCTGGTGCCGGCACGACGACCCGCACCCGCACGCTCACCGCCCCGCGCACACGCACCCGCCCGCGCACCGGCCCCCGCACGACCGCCCGGGTCAGACGGCTCGCGCTCGCCGGGATCGCCCTGTTCACCGTCGCCGCCTCGCTCTCCCCGGCGGCCGCCGCCGAGACCCGGGGCGACCACCACCCCTCGGGGGACGGCCTGTCCGCCGTCATCCGCTACACCGAGTACGGCATCCCGCACATCGTCGCCAAGGACTACGCCGACCTCGGTTTCGGCACCGGATACGCCCAGGCGGCCGACCAGGTGTGCACCCTCGCGGACGCCTTCGTCACGGTGCGCGGGGAGCGGTCGCGGTGGTTCGGCGCGGACGGCATGCCCGACGGCTCGCTCTCCTCGGCCTCCCGGAACCTGTCGAGTGACCTGTACTTCAAGGGAGTCCGGGACGCGCACGTCGTCGAGAAGCTGCTCGCGACCCGCGCGCCCGCCGGGCCGAGCGGGCAGTCCAAGGAGCTGATGCGCGGCTGGGCGGCGGGCTACAACGCCTGGCTGAAGCAGAACCGGATCACCGACCCGGCGTGCGAGGGCGCGCGCTGGGTGCGGCCCGTGACGCTCACCGATGTGGCCGCGCACGGCTTCGCGATCTCCGTGCTCGGCGGGCAGGGGCGCGACGTCGACGGGATCACGGCCGCGCAGCCGCCCACCGCGGCCACCCCCGCGACCACCCCGGACCCGGCCGGCAGCGCCAAGGCGGCGGCCGAGCTGTTCGCCGCCGACCAGGCCGACATGGGCTCCAACGCGGTCGCGTTCAGCGGCGCCGCCACGGCGAACGGACGCGGGCTGCTCCTCGGCAACCCGCACTACCCCTGGCACGGCGGCCGCCGCTTCTGGCAGATGCAGCAGACCATCCCGGGCGAGCTGAACGTCTCGGGCGGGGCCCTGCTCGGCACCGCGACGGTGAGCATCGGCTTCAACGACAAGGCGGCCTGGAGCCACACCGTCGCCACCGGCGTCCCGCTCAGCCTCCACCAGCTGAGCCTCGATCCGGCCGACCCGACCGCGTATCTCGTCGACGGCAGGTCCGAGCACATGACCCGGCGTACGGTGACCGTACCGGTGAAGGGCGGCGCGCCCGTCACGCGTACGCAGTGGTGGACCCGGTACGGGCCGGTCGTCGCGAACCTCGGGCCCTCGCTGCCGCTCCCGTGGACCAAGACCACGGCGTTCGCGCTCAACGATCCCAACGCGCTCAATCTGCGCGCCGCCGACACGGGCCTCGGCTTGGCCAAGGCGCGCGGCACCGCCGACATGCTCAAGGCCCTCGGCCGCACCCAGGGCCTGCCGTGGGTGAACACGATCGCCGCCGACTCCTCGGGGCACTCCCTGTTCACCCAGTCCCAGGTGCTCCCGCGCATCACCGACGAGCTGGCCGCGCGCTGCTCGACCCGGCTGGGCAAGGCGCTCTACCCGGCGTCGGGCGTCGCCGTCCTGGACGGCTCGCGCGGTGACTGCGCGCTCGGCTCGGACCGGGACGCCGTGCAGCCCGGGGTGTTCGGGCCCGCGAAGATGCCGGTGCTCAAGGACGCCGCGTACGCCGAGAACTCCAACGACAGCGCCTGGCTGACCAACGCCGACCATCCGCTGACCGGCTATGAGCGAGTCTTCGGCACGATCGGCACGCCCCGCTCACTGCGCACGCGCGGCGCTGTCCAGGACGTCTCGGCGATGGCGGCGAAGGGGCGGCTGACCGTCGCCGATCTCCAGCGGCAGGAGTTCGCCGACCGGGCGCCCGCCGGGAACCTGACGGCGGCCGACACGGCCAGGGCCTGCGCGGCCCTGCCCGGCGGCACCGCAACGAACAGCGCGGGCAAGGCGGTCGACGTCTCGGCGGCGTGCGCGGTGCTGGCCAAGTGGGACCGTACGGTCGACACCACGAGCCGGGGAGCGCTGCTCTTCGACCGCTACTGGCGCAAGCTGACCGCGACCGTACCGGCCGCCGAACTGTGGAAGGTGCCGTTCTCCGCCGCCGACCCGGTCCGCACGCCGAACACGCTCAACACCGCCTCGCCGGGCGTCGCACGGGCCCTGGCCGAAGCCGTCACCGAGCTGCGCACGGCGGGCATCGCGCTGGACTCGCCGCTGGGCGAGCACCAGTACGTCGTACGGAACGGGAAGCGCATCCCTCTGTCCGGCGGCACGGAAGGGCTCGGCATCTGGAACAAGGTCGAGGGCATCTGGGACCCGACGGCCGGCTACACCGAGGTGTCCACCGGCTCCAGCCACATCCAGGCGGTCGGCTGGCACGGCGGCGGCTGCCCCGACGCCCGCACCCTGCTCACGTACTCCCAGTCCGAGAACCCCAACTCACCGCACTACAGCGACCAGACGAAGCTGTACTCGGCCAAGCGCTGGGTGACGTCCCGCTTCTGCGAACGGGACGTCCTCGCCTCGCCCGCCCTGCGGGTGGTGCGGGTGCACGAGCACCGCTGACCACAGGTGCGGCCCGCCGACGCACGGCGGGCCGCATCGGCCGTCACACGGGGACGCGGGTGAGCTTGTCGGGGTTGAGCACGGAGTAGATCCCGTGGATGCGGCCGTCGCGGACGTCGAGCGAGGTGAGCTGGGAGCGGTCGTCGAGGGAGGTGTAGAGCGCCGGGGCGCCGTTGATGTCCAGGATCCGGGTCGCTCCGACCTCGTACTTGCCGAGCAGACCGGTGAGGAAGGCGAGCACCTTGGCGCGGCCGAGGACCGGGCGCAGGGCGGCGCGGACCTTGCCGCCGCCGTCGTTCCAGGCGACGACGTCCTCGCTCAGCAGCTCCGTGAGCCCGGCGAGATCGCCGCTCTGCGCCGCTGCCAGGAAGCGCGTGAACAGCTTCTCGTGGTCCTCGTCGGCGGGCTTGAACCGCTCGCGCCCGGCGGCGAGGTGCTGCCCGGCCCGGCGGAACATCTGGCGGCAGTTGGCGACGGTCGCCCCGAGGATGTCGGCGATCTCCTCGTACGACAGCTCGAAGGCCTCGCGCAGCACGAACACCGCCCGCTCCGGTGGTGTCAGACGCTCCATCAGATGCGCGGTGGCGAACGCGACCGTGTCGCGGAGCTCGGCCGTGTCCATCGGCCCGAGCGCGTCGGTGGCCACCGGCTCGGGCAGCCACGGGCCGGTGTACGCCTCACGGGTCACCCGAGCCGAGCGCAGCTGGTCGAGGGCGAGCCGCGAGACCACCTTGATCAGGAACGCGCGGGGCTCCCGGATCTCCTCGTGGTCGACGCCCCGCCAGCGCAGATAGGCGTCCTGGACCACGTCCTCGGCGTCCCACATGGAGCCGAGGAAACGGTAGGCGAGCCCGAGCAGCAGCGGCCGGTACCGCTCGAACTCCACGGCCCGATCCCCTGCGGGACCCTGCTCGGCCGCCGGATTCCCCTGGTGCGCGGGCGCTGCCATCGTGCCTGTCCTTTCCCCTGTACCGGCCGTGGACATCAGATCGCCGCGGCCGCCGGGCCATTCAACTCGACGGCGAAGCCGCTCCGCCACGAGGTGTGCCGCGGCCGCCAGTCCAGGCTGAGCTGGGCGCGGGCGTTGTCGGCGCCGCGCAGCTTGGTCATGTACGACACGCCCCAGCTGCCGGCGACCAGCCGCGCGACGAACGTGGGCAGGCGCCTCGGCGCGGGGGCCCCGAGGATCCGGGCGAGCTCGGGCGCCCAGGTGCTCATCGGGGCCGGGTCGTCGTCGACGACGTTGAGGACGCCGGTGGCGTTCCGGTCCAGGGCTGCGACCACGGCGGTGGCGGCGTCGTGCGCGTGTGTGAAGGAGAAGACCGCCGGACCGCCGCCGACCAGCGGGAACTTGCCGTCCCTGAGCTGCCGGGTGAACTGTCCGTCGGTGTCGAACGCCGAGCCCGGCCCGTAGAGGTGCCCGAAGCGCAGCACCAGACCGCCCGCGTCCCGGGTGCGCAGCTCCAGCTCGCGCAGCGCGTCGAGCGAGCGCCGGAACTGCTTGGGCGGCGCCTGCCACAGCGGGGTGTCCTCGTTGGCGAGCCCGTCGCCGTCCGGGTCGTACGCGAAGGCGACGCTCTGCGAGATGATCCGCCGCACGCCCGCGTGCCGGGCCGCCTCGACGAGATTGCGGGTGCCCTCGGTGCGCAGCCGGTCCGTGAGCGCGAACTCCTTCTGCATTTTACGGGGGTTGAGCTCGGCCGGGATCGCCGTGAGGAGATGGACGACGGCGTCCGGGGCGGCGTCGCGCACCGCCCGGTCGAGGGCCGCGGCGTCGAGGGCGTCGGCGACGACCGCCTTCGCCCCCGCCCGCTCCAGGGCCGCGGCCCGCCCGGTCGAGCGGGACAGGCCGATGACGTCGTGGCCGACCGAGGCAAGCAGGGGCACCAGGGCCCGCCCGATGACTCCGGTGGCTCCGGCGACGAGAACACGCATGGGGGTTCCTCCTGATGCCTGATGTCCGTCCCCGGGGGCGGATTCGTGGCCCCGGGGGTGTGTCGGCATCAGGACGGGCGAGGTGCGTCACGCGTGACAGTCGCGCGATGTGACCTGGGCCACAGGCTGACGACAGACTGACGTACGTCGTCACATGGCCTTCTCGTGCCCCTCCCAGTACGGCTCGCGCAGCCGTCGCTTGTAGAGCTTGCCGTTGGGATCGCGCGGCATCGCGGCGATGAAGTCGAGCGACCGGGGCCGCTTGAAGCCCGCGAGCCGCTGTGCGCAGTGGGCGAGTATCGCGGCGGCGAGCGCCGGGCCGGGCTCGTGTCCGGGCGCGGGTTCGACGACCGCCTTGACCTCCTCACCCCAGTCCGGGTGCGGGATGCCGAACACGGCGGCGTCGGCGACGGCCGGGTGGGTCAGGAGCGCGGCCTCGATCTCGGCCGGATAGACATTGACCCCGCCCGAGATGATCATGTCGATCTTGCGGTCGCGCAGGAACAGATAGCCGTCCTCGTCGAGATAGCCGAGGTCGCCCACGGTGAAGAAGTCGCCGATACGGTTCTTCCGCGTCTTGGTCTCGTCCTTGTGGTAGCTGAAGCCGCCGGTCGACATCTTCATGTAGACGGTGCCCAGTTGACCGGCGGGCAGCCGCTCTCCGTCGTCGTCGAAGACCGCGAGCTCACTGATGGGCCACGCCTTGCCGACCGTGCCCGGCTTCTTCAGCCAGTCCTCGGCCGTGGCGAAGGCACCGCCGCCCTCGCTCGCCGCGTAGTACTCCTCCACGCAGCTCCCCCACCACTCGATCATCGCCCGCTTCACGTGGTCGGGGCACGGGGCCGCGCCGTGGATGGCGTGCCGCAGCGAGCCCACGTCGTACCGCGCGCGCACCTCGGCGGGCAGCGCGAGCAGCCGGTGGAACTGGGTCGGCACCATATGGGTGTGCGTACAGCCGTACGTGTCGATCAGGCGCAGCATCTCCTCGGGCGTCCACTTGTCCATCAGGACGAGCGGATGGCCGATGTGCAGCGACGCGCCCGCGAACTGCAGGACGGCCGTGTGATAGAGCGGCGAGCAGACGAGATGGACGTTGCCGTCGAACGGCTTGATGCCGAAGATGCCCAGGAAGCCGCCGAGATACGACTCCTCGGGGAGCTTTCCCGACAGCGGGCGCCGGATGCCGCGCGGGCGGCCGGTGGTGCCCGAGGTGTAGTTCATCACCCAGCCCAGCGTGCGGCCGTCGGGCACCGACGCGGGCTGTCCCGCCAGGAGCCGGTCGTACGGCTGGAACCCGGCCACCTCTCCGACGGCATAGCGGTGGCTGCCCGGCAGCTTCGCCTCGTCGGCTGCCACGGTCGCCGCGTCCGCGAACCGCTCGTGCGCGATCAGCACCTTGGCGCCGGAGTCGGCGACGATCCACGCGATCTCGGGCCCGACCAGATGGTGGTTGACGGGGACGAGATAGAAACCGGCCTGGGAGGCGGCCAGATACGCGGTGAAGAACTCGACTCCGTTGGGCAGCACGACGGCGAACGCGTCACCCCGTTCGAGCCCGGCCGCGCGCAGCCCGTGGACCAACTGGTTGACGGCGGCGTGCAGTCGGCCCGCCGTCCAGGCGACCCCGTCCGGGGCCGTCAGTACGACACGGTCCGGGTCGGCCGCGGCCTGCGCCCAGAATCCATTGGGCGGCTGCGGATCGGCGGTCATGCCCCACCCCTTCCGGCGATGCGGTTGATACGGTCCACGGCCTGCTCGAAGCCCCGGGTCAGGTCGTCGAAGACCTCCTGGACACTGCGCTCGGAGTTCATCCGGCCGACGATCTGGCCGACCGGCGTGCCGAGCAGGGGGCCGACCTCGTACTTCTGGATCCGGGACAGCGCCTCGGCGACCAGCAGTCCCTGCAACGGCATCGGCAGGGTGCCGGGGCCGCTCGGGTCGTCCCAGGCATCCGTCCACTCGGTGCGCAGCTGGCGTGCGGGCTTGCCGGTCAGGGCGCGCGAGCGGACGGTGTCGCCGGAGCCCGCCGCGAGGAGCTTCCGGGTCAGCGCGCGGGAGTGCAGATCGGCCTCGGTGGTGGTGAGCCAGAGGGAGCCGAGCCAGACGCCCTGCGCGCCGAGCGCGAGCCCGGCGGCCGCCTGGGCGCCGCTGCCGATGCCGCCGGCGGCGAGCACGGGCAACGGGCCGACCGCCTCGACGACTTCGGGCACCAGCACCATGGAGGCGATCTCGCCGGTGTGCCCGCCGGCTTCGTAGCCCTGGGCGACGACGATGTCGATGCCCGCGTCGGCGTGGTGGCGGGCGTGCTTGGCGCTGCCCGCGAGGGCGGCGACCAGGACGCCGTTGGTGTGGGCCCGCTCGACGACGTCGGCGGGCGGTGACCCCAGCGCGTTGGCGAGCAGTTTGATCGGGTACTCGAAGGCGACGTCGAGCTGGTTGCGGGCGACCTGCTCCATCCAGCCCGTGATGCGCCAGCCGGACGCCTCGCCCTCGGCGAGGTCGGGCACGCCGTGCTTGGCCAGGGTCTCCCGGACGAACTGCCGGTGCCCTTCCGGGATCATGGCCTCGACATCGGCCTCGGTGACGCCCTCCACCTTGCGCGCGGGCATCACGACGTCGAGGCCGTAGGGCAGTCCGTCGGTGTGGTCCTGCATCCAGTCGAGGTCGCGCGCGAGGTCGTCGGGCGCCGTGTACCGGACCGCGCCGAGCACACCGAACCCACCGGCCCGGGTGATCGCGGCGGCCACCGCGGGAAAGGGCGTGAAACCGAAGATGGCGTGCTCGACTCCCAGTCTCCTGCTCAGCTCCGTCTGCATGGGCCGCAGGATGCCGCAGCCGGGGCGCCGAGGGAAGAGATTTTCTGATGCAACGTCAGATTCATGACGTGGGGTGGGACGCTCGGGTCGACGATGCGGCCTTGTGGAAGCCGGTGCGTCCCCGGGTCCGCTTAGAGCCTGTCTTTGAACCCCCGTCGTCCGCCCGGAGGGCGGGCGCAGCGGCGGTCGGTGCGTGCGATCGGCGTGCGGTGTCCCAGGTCATGTGGCGGAGCCACCTGTCCTGGCACACCGCACGGCGAGCGTGCGTGCCGGGCGTCGCAGCGCAGGCGGGGGTTCAAAGACAGGCTCTAAGGGGGGCGGGGCTGTGTCATTGTGCGGCTCCGCCGCGGTGGGGGTCCCCCCTGTTCGAGCGGAGTCGAGAACTTGGGGGAGCGACCAGCCACCCACGGTCCGCAGCCGAATGACCGCCCTCCCAGCGGAGCACTTACGCTGGCGCTCATGGCTCGGAGCAACGACGAGACAAGGAACGTGCTGCGGCGCGGCACCGCCGCAGAGGCCGGACTGGTCCCCGACCGCCTGGCCGAGTTGGCCACAGTGGCCGAGAAGTTCCTCGGACCGTCACCGATACATTCCTGGTACGCGGGCGCGGTGGTCCTCGCCGGGCGCGGCCGGACCGTGGCGCTGCACCACGCCGTCGGCACGGCGGTGCGCTACTCGGCGTACGACGACAAGACCGACACGGGCGTCGAGCTTCCGCCGGAGCAGCGGATCGCCATGGCCGAGGACACGGTCTTCGACCTCGCCTCGCTCACCAAGCTGTTCACGGCGCTGCTCGCGGTGCGCCGCATCGAGCGGGGCGAGCTGGCGCTTGAGGGTGAAGTGGCCGCGTATCTCCCGGAGTTCGGGGCGTCGGGAAAGCAGGGCGTCACCGTACGGCAGCTGCTGACGCACACCTCGGGCCTGCGCGCCTGGCTTCCGCTGTACGACGAGCCGACCTACGCGGGGCAGCTGCGGCGGCTCCTTGACGAGGCGCCGATCAGCCCGCCGGGCACCACCTACCTCTACTCCGACCTCAACATGCTCGCGCTGCAACTGCTCCTGGAACGGATCAGCGGTCACCCTTTGGACACCCTGCTCCACGACGAGATCACCGCTCCACTCGGGATGCACCGCACTCGCTACAACCCGCCCGCCTCCTGGCGGCCCCGGATCGCGGCCACCGAGGACGCCCGCAAGCCCTGGTCGGGCCTGGACCGGGGCCTGGTGTGGGGCGAGGTGCACGACGAGAACGCCTACGCGCTCGGCGGGGTCGCCGGGCACGCCGGGGTGTTCTCCTGCGCCGGGGACCTGGCGGTCCTCGCCCGTACGCTCCTCGACGGCGGCTCCTACGGGCGTACGAGGATCCTCGGCGCCGACGCCACCGCCCTGCTCTTCACCGACTTCAACACCGCACATCCCGGCCACGCCCACGGCCTCGGCTTCGAGCTCGACCAGCGCTGGTACATGGGCGCGCTCGCCTCGCCGCGCACGGCGGGCCACACCGGGTTCACCGGCACCAGCCTGGTCCTCGACCCGGCGACCGACACGTTCCTGATGGTGCTGGCCAACTCGGTGCATCCGGTGCGCGGTTGGCGCTCGGGGTCGGCGCCGCGCGTGGCGCTGGCCGACGCCTTCGCGCGCGCGATCGCCCACTGAGCGCGCCGGAGCGCTCTAGGGCCTGTCCGGTGGATCTTGCCTGGGACGCGCGGGCCTGGCACGCACATCTGCCGCGTTGTCGTCGGTTGCCGACGCTCCGCGTCGCCGCCCTCCTCCGCCTTGCAGCCGCACGCACCAGCCCCCCGCTCACCAGCACCTAAACCGCACCCGGCACCGCTGGCGGCCAGATCCACCGGACAGGCCCTACCGCCCCAGCACCGCCATCGCCGCGTTGTGGCCGGGGATGCCGCTGACCCCGCCGCCCCGCACCGCGCCCGCCCCGCACAGCAGGACATTGGCGTGCGCCGTCTCCACGCCCCAGCGGCCGGTCGCCCCGTCCGCCTCCGCGTACGGGAAGGCGAGCGCGCGGTGGAAGATGTTGCCGCCGGGCAGCCGCAGGTCCCGCTCCAGGTCGAGCGGGGTCTTCGCCTCGATGCACGGCCGCCCCTGCGCGTCCGTGGCCAGACAGTCGGCGATGGGCTCGGCCAGCTGGGCGTCGAGCTGGGCCAGCGTGGCGGCCAGCAGTTCCTCGCGCTTCTTGTCGTTGTCATCGGCGAACAACCGCGCGGGGGTGTGCAGCCCGAACAGGGTCAGCGTCTGGTAGCCCCGCGCCACGAGGTCCGGGCCGAGGATGGACGGGTCCGTGAGCGAGTGGCAGTAGATCTCCGAGGGCGGCGCGTCGGGCAGTCGCCCGGCCGCCGCCTGGGCGTACGCGGCCGCCAGCTCGCCGTATCCCTCGCCGATGTGGAAGGTCCCGGCGAACGCCTCGCGCGGGTCGACGGAGGTGTCCCGCAGCCGGGGCAGCCGGGTGAGCAGCATGTTGACCTTGAGCTGGGCGCCCTCGGCGGGCGGCGGGGCCGCGTCGCCGGTGAGGACGGCCAGCGCCTGCGGCGAGGCGTTCACCAGGACGTGCCGGGCCGCGACCGTGCCCTCGCCCGTCCCCGTACCGGTATCCGTACGGAAGTCCACCTCGGCCGCGTGCCCGTCCGTGCGCAGCGCGGTCGCCTCGTGACCGGTGACGATCTCCGCGCCCGCCGCCCGCGCCGCATCGGCGAGCGCGTCCGTGAACGCCCCCATCCCGCCGACCGGAACGTCCCAGTCACCGGTGCCGCCGCCGATCACGTGGTAGAGGAAGCAGCGGTTCTGGGCGAGCGAGGGGTCGTGCGCGTCGGCGAAGGTGCCGATCAGGGCGTCGGTGAGGACGACTCCCCGTACGAGGTCGTCCGTGAACCGCTCCTCCACCGCGACCCCGATCGGCTCCTCGAACAGCGCCCGCCAGGCCGCCTCGTCACCGATACGCTCCCGCAGGGCGGCGGCCGTGGGCAGCGGCTCCGTCAGGGTCGGGAAGACCCGCTCGGCGACCCGCCGGGTCATCCCGTAGAACTCCCGCCAGGCTGTGTACTCGGCATCGGAGCCGGTCAACCGCCGGAACGCGGCCCGGGTGCGCTCCTCCCCGCCGCCGACCAGCAGACCGGTGGGACGGCCGTCGCGGACGACCGGGGTGTACGAGGAGACGTTCCGCTTGCGGACGGCGAACCGCAGCCCCAGCTCGTCCACGATCTTGTCCGGCAGCAGCGAGACCAGGTACGAGTAGCGCGAGAGCCGGGCGTCGACGCCCTCGAAGGGGCGGGTCGAGACGGCCGCGCCGCCCGTGTGGTCCAGGCGCTCCAGGACCAGGACCGACTGTCCGGCGCGGGCGAGATAGGCGGCCGCCACGAGGCCGTTGTGGCCCCCGCCGACGATCACGGTGTCATAGACCTGCTGTGCGGGCATGGCTCTTCCTAGCACGGGGTGATCCGCGACGGCCAGGGTACGAAGCGCTCAGCTCCCCCGGCCCCGCCGCCGCAGCGCCGCCACCCGCCGGTACAGCTCGACCGCCTCGGTCCCGCGGCCCAGCTGCTCCAGGCAGTGCGCCTCGTCGTTCCGGCTGGTGAGGGCGTCCGGGTGGGCCGTGCCCAGGACTCGCTCGCGGGCGTCGGCCACCTGGCGGTAGACGGTCAGCGCCTCGGTCCAGCGCCCGAGCCAGCCGAGCCCGACGGCGATCTCGCGCCGGCTGACCAGCGTGTCGGGATGGTCGGCGCCGAGGACCCGTTCGCGTACGGCGGCCACCTCGCGGGACTCGGCCAGCGCCTCCTCCCAGCGGGCCAGGCGCCCGAGGTTGACGCCCAGACCGTGCCGGGCGCGCAGCGTCTCGGGGTCGTCGGGGCCGTCGACGCGGGTGCGGTCGTCGACGAGCACGCGGTACAGCTCAAGGGCTTCGGCGCTGCGCCCGAGCCGGCCCAGGCTGATGCCGATCTCGTACCGGGTGGCGAGGGTGTCGCGGTGGTCCGGGCCGAGCACGGCCGTACGCGCCGAGGCGACCTCGCGATAGGTCTGCAACGCCTCGATCCAGTGCCCCAACTGGCCGAGCGTGTACGCGACTTCGTTGCGGCTGACCAAGGTGTCCGGGTGGCCCGGGCCGAGCACCCGGGCCCGGTCCTGTGCCACCTCGCGGGCCATCGCGTACGAGTCCTCAAGGCGCCCCAGACTGCCCAGGTTGAAGGCGAGGTTGTGGCGGCAGCGCAGGGTGGCCGGGTGGTCCGGGCCCATCGTGCGCTCCCGGTCGGCGAGCACCGAGGAGTACACCTGGTGGGCCTCGAAGTGGCGGCCGAGGCGGCCCAGCGCGTACGCGGTCTCCTGGCGGGCGTCGAGGGTCGCCGGGTGGTCGGGGCCGAGCGTGCGGGCCCGGGCCTCGGCCACCTGCTCGAACGCGCGCAGGGCGTCGGCCGCGCGCCCGGTCCTGCCGAGGGTGAACGCGACCTCGTAGTGGCTGGCCAGGGTGTCGGGGTGGTCGGGCCCGAGCGCGAGTTCCCGTTCGGCGGCGACCGCGCGGTGCACCTCGCCCGCCTCCGCCCAGCGGCCGCGCAGGCCGAGGTCGAGGGCCGCGTTGTGGCGGTCGGTGAGCGCGGCCAGGAGCTCCGCCGGCGGCGGTGGCGGCCGGTCGGGCTCGGGCGGGGCCGGCGGAAGCGCGGTGGTCCACGCACCGGTCAGGCTCGCGTCGGGGTCGGGCGGGGCCGGGTCTGGCACGGCGCCGCCGGTCGCCTTGTGACCCGTGGTCATCCCGCGCGTCCAGGACGGCAGCCGGGGCGCCCGCGCCGACGGCGCCTGCGTCAGCACGCCGCTGACGGCGAACCGGCCGCGCCCGGCGACCAGCCTGCGCCCCAGCTCCCGGGCGTCGGCGGGCCGTTGCGCCGGTTCCTTGGCGAGCAGGTCGAGCACCACCCGCTCGATGTACTCGGGCAGTTCGGCCCGCCGCCCGCGCGGCGGCTCGGGCGGGGTGTCGCGGTGGCCGACGAGGATCGCCCAGGCGTCGTCGAGGTCGAACGGCGGCGCCCCGGTGGCCAGTTCGTACAGCACGCAGCCCAGCGAGTACAGGTCGCTGCGGTGGTCGACGGGGGCGCCGCCGATCTGCTCCGGCGACATGTAGTGCGGGGTCCCCATGGCGATGCCGGTGCCGGTGAGCCGCGAGGTGAAGCCGATGTCGGCGCCGAGGCGGGCGATGCCGAAGTCGAGGATCTTCACGGTGCCGTCGCCGAGCCGCATGATGTTGGCTGGCTTCAAGTCCCGGTGGACGATGCCCTGTTCATGGGTGTACGCGAGGGCCGACGCCAGCTGCTCGGCGATGTCCACGACGTCCGCGACCGGCAGCGCATGCCCCTTGTTGTCCTCCAGGAGCTGGCTCAGATTGCGGCCGTCGAGCAGCTCCATGACGAGATAGAGCCCGCCGTCGTACTCCCCGAAGTCATGGACGACGGTGACGCCGCGGTGCTGGAGCGCGGCCGCGACCCGCGCCTCGCGCCGGAAGCGCTCGCGCAGCACCCTGGCGAACGACTGCTCGTGCTGCGGACCGAGTGGCTTGAGGCACTTGACGGCGACGCGCCGCCCCAGCGACTCGTCGCGGGCCGCCCACACCTCGCCCATCCCGCCGCGCCCGATCAGATCGAGCAGCCGGTACCGGCCGTGGATCAGCCTGGTGTCCGCCATCGCGCGATGTCGCCCCCGTCACTCCGCTGCGCCCTCCCCGGCTCCGTCCAGTATGGCGGCCTGTCTGCGAAGTTTGTACGGTGAAGGGCGAGTTCCGGGCCCGAGTCGCGCCACGGCCCGCAGAATGTGCTTCGGCGGCAGCTGCCAGCGCAGGGTCGCGGGGATCCGGCGCAGCAGCCGCCCGGCGCCCCGGAGCCGACGGCTGACCTGCGCGGCCGCAGGCGCGGGCCTCCCGTACAACTCGTGCGCGTACGCGGGCAGCGAGTCATAGGCGAGCCTGGCCACCGGCCGCCACAGCACCGCGCGGACGGGGACGAGCAGCGGGGGAACGGGCGGCCGCCGCAGGAAGTCGTCCACCTCGCGCGCGTCCGCGGTGGCGGCGAGCCGGGGCCGCACGTCCGCGAAGTAGGCGTCGAGCTGCGCGGTGGACAGCGGCACGCCGGCCGGGTCGAGCCCGATGAGCCGGGCGGCCTCGCGCTGTTCGTCGACATAGCGGTCGGCCTGCGCGTCGCTCAACGGATACCCCGAGCGACGCAGGACGTCCAGATAGCTCGCGACCTCGGCGCAGTGCACCCAGAGCAGCAGCTCGGGATCGTCGATCCGGAACCGCTCGCCGGTGACCGGGTCGTCGGCCTTCAGGAACCCGTGGATGCGCCGGACCCGGGCGCCGGCCCGTTCCGCGTCGGCCTTGGTCCCGTACGAGAGGGTGCCCACGAACCGCGCGGTGCGCAGCAGCCGCCCCCAGGCGTCCTTGCGGAAGTCACTGTTCTGCATGACCCCGCGCACGGCACGCGGGTGCAGCGCCTGAAGATAGAGCGCCCGCACCCCGGCGACCCACATCATCGGGTCCCCGTGCATCTGCCAGGTCACGGACTCGGGCCCGAAGTACCCGGGATCCGCGTCCCCGACCCCTGAACCACCCATGGGCCGCCACCTCCTGCCAGGGCCAGTGTGTCGGGGATCGCGCCGCGACACCAGATTCGGCCGCACGCCGGACAGGCCCTAGGGCCTGTCCGATGGAGGGCCCGCCCGTCTAGCGGCGTACCCGGGGCATGCCCAGGCCGATCCAGGAGATGATCTCGCGCTGGATCTCGTTGTTGCCGCCGCCGAAGGTGAAGATCACGGCCGAGCGGTAGCCGCGTTCCAGGTCGCCGCGGAGTACCGCGCCGGCCGAGCCCTCCTTCAGGGGGCCCGCCGCGCCGACGACCTCCATCAGCCAGGCGTACGCGTCGCGGCGCGCCTCGGAGCCGTACACCTTCACGGCGGAGGCGTCCTGGGGGGTGAGGGTGGAGTCCTGGACGGCGTTCACCATCTGCCAGTTGAGGAGCTTCATCGCGTCGAGCCTGGTGTGGGTACGGGCCAGGCGGCCCCGAACCCAGCCGAGGTCGATGACGCGGCGGCCGTCGGCGAGCTTGGTGTCCATCGCCCAGCGCTGGACGTCGTGCAGGGCGCGGATGGCCATGGTGCCGTGCGCGGCCAGCGTGACGCGCTCGTGGTTGAGCTGGTTGGTGATCAGGCGCCAGCCCTTGTTCTCCTCGCCGACGCGGCGGGAGGCGGGGACGCGGATGTTCTCGTAGTAGCTCGCCGTGGTGTCGTGCGAGGCGAGGGTGTTGATGACGGTGCAGGAGTAGCCCGGGTCCGAGGTCGGCACCAGGAGCATGGTGATGCCCTTGTGCGGCGGCGCGTCGGGGTCGGTGCGCACCGCCAGCCAGACCCAGTCGGCGGTGTCGCCGTTGGTGGTCCAGATCTTCTGGCCGTTGACCGTGTAGTGGCCGCTGTCCTCGTCCCCGTCCCGTACGGCCCTGGTCTTGAGGGCGGCCAGGTCCGTCCCCGCGTCCGGCTCGCTGTAGCCGATCGCGAAGTCGATCTCGCCGGAGAGGATCCTCGGCAGGAAGTACGCCTTCTGCTCCGCCGTACCGAACCGCATGAGCGTCGGGCCGACCGTGTTCAGCGCCATCAGCGGCAGCGGGACCCCGGCCTGGGCGGCCTCGTCGAAGAAGATGAACTGCTCCATGGCGCCGAGCCCGCGCCCGCCGTACTCCTGGGGCCAGCCCACCCCCAGCCAGCCGTCCGCGCCGAGGCGGCGCACGGTCTCGCGGTAGAAGCGTTTCTGGGCGGCCGGTTCGGCATAGCGCGCGTACGCGTTGTCGGGCACCAGCTCGACGAAGTAGGCGCGCAGTTCGGCGCGCAGCCGCTGCTGCTCAGGCGTGTATTCGAGGTGCACGGCCCCTCCAGGCGTCTCGCTGTCCGTCCCCGTGTCCGTCGCGGTGCGCACCCACGGCGCCGAACGCCGGGCCGTGGGACGGGGGCACAGTAGAACGTGTTGCAAAAATCTGGAAGGAACCTGGAGGGAATCCGGAAGGACGGATGGGGGGATGGGGGGGATGGATGGCCGATCGTGGTGCCCGGCCATGCGTACGCGCGTCATGGCGGCTCCGGCCACGGGCACGCGCGCGTGAAGCCACGGACCCCGGGGCCGCGCGCAGGCGACGGCTCCCGGGGTCCGGGTCGGATCGGCGGCTCCCGGGATCCGGGGCAGGGCGGGAGGGCACCGCGCCCCGCCTCCGGGGTCCGCGTTATGGCAGCAGCTTGTCCAGGGCGGCGGGGCCGTCGTCCGCCAGCCGGCGTTCTGCCCACGCCAGGCTCTTGGGCGTGATGTCGCGCCCGGACGCCAGCACCAGGTCCTCGGCGGTGACCTCACCACCCGAACCGGTGTGCAGCAGCGCATCGGGAGTGACCGCCTCCCGCTGCGGTGCGGATTCGGACTTAGCGTTCATGCCGCCTCCATTGTTCGTCCGGCTGGGCTCCATTCTGGTCCCCTGTCACCCGGATCGCATCCGCCCCGGCGATGTCACCCGTTCAGCCCAGTCGTACGAGCCGGTCGGGGCCGTCCGTCCGGGGCCGGGGCGACCGGGCTTAGAGCCTGTCTTTGAACCCCCGTCGTCCGCCCGGAGGGCGGGCGCAGCGGCGGTCGGTGTGTGCGATCGGCGTGCGGTGTGCCAGGTCATGTGGCGGAGCCACCTGTC
Source organism: Streptomyces sp. NPDC048696 (assembly GCF_043198895.1). Taxonomy (NCBI): domain Bacteria; kingdom Bacillati; phylum Actinomycetota; class Actinomycetes; order Kitasatosporales; family Streptomycetaceae; genus Streptomyces; species Streptomyces sp. NPDC048696. The sequence continues at coordinate 206,919 of NZ_JBICVJ010000002.1, forward strand.
CTGGCACACCGTGCGGCGAGCGTGCGTGCCGGGCGTCGCAGCGCAGGCGGGGGTTCAAAGACAGGCTCTCAGGGCCGCCGGCGCCGCATCCGCTCGCCGATGACGCCGTTGTCGGACTCCCACCAAGGGCGTACGAGCTCGGCCTCGGCGGGTTCCGGGGCGTCGGCGGCCGTGGCAGCGGCGACGGCCGGGGCAGCCGGGGAAGCCGAGGCAACCGGGGAGGCCGCGACGGCCGTGGGCGGCGCCTGCGCGGGCACCAGCTCCGCGTCCAGGCGCCGATCGAGCGCGGCCGTCTCGGCCCGTTCGGCCCGTACCCACTGGACGAAGATCACCATCAGGAACGGCACCCCGACCAGCTCCGCCAGCGTGATCATCGCGCCGCCACCGAGCTGCTGGTCCGCGTGCAGGTCCGGCGCCCAGTCGGGGGCGTGCCGCGAGTACCAGCTGCCCGCGATGACCGAGCCGCTGGTCATCACGACGATGCCCGGCACCGCGTCGATCATCCCGTCCAGGAAGACGAACGCCGCCCGCATCGGGTGCCCGCACCACTTCGGCAGCAGCTCCTCCTTGGTGAGCAGCGGCAGCACGAAGAGGCTGCCCGCCAGCAGCAGCTGGAGGTACATCAGCTGGTGCACAGCGCCGTCCCGCAGAGCGGTCTCGAAGTACGGGGTGAAGTAGACGCACAGCTCGGACGCGAGCACCAGAGCCGAGCTGACCAGCGGAAACGCCAGGATGCGGGCCACCTTGCCGGTCATGGCGCGGCGAACGGGCCCGGCGGTGCGCTCGGGCAGCGCCCGCAGGGCCAGCGAGAGCGGGTCGCCGAGCGCCAGGCCGAGCGGCGCGATCAGGTCGAGGAGCATGTTCTGCACGGCGGCGGGCCAGAACAGCACCTCGTCGTAGACGGCCAGCGCCGACATGGTGGCGAACACGATCGTGCCGAGCCCGAGGACCGCGAAGACGGCGGTTCGGACCACCGACCACGGCTCGCCCCGGCGGCGCAGCCGGAGCACGCCCCAGCCGTACAGCGCGCCGAGCACGACGACGAGCACCAGCGCGGGCACGTCGAGCTGCCAGTGCGAGGGGAAGTTCCCCCAGGTCAGCCGCGGCAGCTCGGCCGCGGCGACGGACTGCGACGGCGGCTGTCCGGCGACGGCTTCGATCAGTTGTTGCGTTCCGGACATTCCGGCCCGGCCTCCTCACCGGCCCGCAGGGCTGACGCGGACCGCGTTCACCGTAGTCCCCGCCGCCGGGCCGCCCGTATCGGGGTTCCGGTGAGTCCCCCGGAAGGGGTTCTTCGACCACGTCGTACGACGTGTCGGCGGCCCGGGTGAATCGGTGCGGGCGACACGCCGGGGGCGGGAACCGGGGGCCGCCCCCGCCGCGTTCTCCCCACAGCACGGCGCGACGGCGGATCGCGGCGGCTGGGTGTGAACGGGTGGTGTCGATGAGCGAGTTGGTTCCCGGAGGCAATCGGCCGCTCCCGGACGGCGTGCTGACGATCGGTGTCCCGGGGCCCTTCGACCTGTCCGTACTGATCACCGACGACAGCGGAAAGGTCGGCGGCGACGCCGACTTCGTCTTCTACAACCAGCCGTCGGCGCCGGGCACCCGGCTCACGGACGACGTCATCACGGTCGATCCGCGCCGTCTGCGGGCCGGGGCGAGCCGGATCACCGTGGTCGTCAGCCCGGCCGACCCGGACACCCCGCTCGGCCGCCTCCCCGTGCCGAGCCTGCGTCTGAGCGGTCCGGGCGGCGAGCTCCTGGCCCGCTTCACCCCGCCGAGGCCCGACCGGGAGACCGTGCTGCTGCTCGCCGAGATCTACCGGCGGGGCACGGGCTGGAAGGTCCGCGCGCTGGGACAGGGGTACGCGGACGGGCTCGCGGGGGTGGCCCGCGACTTCGGGGTCGACGTGACCGACGAGGACCCGGCCCCTCCCCCGCCCGCCCACGCGCCCACGGTCCAGATGCCGGCGCCCCCGATGGCCACGGTCCAGATGCCCACGCCCCCCATGCCCCCGGTCCCGGCCGCCCGGCGCCCCGGGCCGGACGGAGGCCACGGGAGCGAGGGCTTCGGGGCGCTGGTCAACGCCGAGCGGGCCTGGGCCGGAGCCCCGCCGGTGACGATCGACGCACGTCTCGTCTCGGCCGCCGAGGCGCACGCCGCGACCATGGCCGCCCAGGGCCGCCTCAGCGTGGAGAGCCCGGACGGCGTGTCCGTCTTCCAGCGGGTGACCATCCGGGGGTACGCGTATCTGACCGTCGCCGAGCACCTGGTCTCCGGGCCGCGTAGCCCGGCCGACTTCCTGACGTACTGCCTCAAGGACCCCCACACCCGCCGCCCGCTGCGGGACCCGGCGTTCACCGACGCGGGAATCGCGAGCGCCGTCGACCGGCGTACGGGCGATGTCTACTGGACCGCGCTCTGGGCGAGGCCGCTGAGCGCGGAAGGGCTGCGGGGGACGGTGGCGGAGGTGGTCGCGCTGACCAACGGCCACCGCGCCACGGCCGGACTGCGCCCGCTGGCCGACGACACCCGGCTCGCCTCGGCGGCCCAGGCGTACAGCACGGACATGGCCGAGCGCGGCTTCTACTCGCACACCTCACCGGAGGGCCTTGAGCCCTGGGACCGGGCGCGGGCGGCCGGGGCCGCGCACCGGGGCATCGGCGAGAACATCGCGTGCGGGCAGCGCACGGCGGCCGAGGTGGTGGAGGGCTGGATGAACAGCCCCGGCCACCGGGCCAACATCCTCAAGCCCGACTTCACCCACATAGGCGTCGGCTTCGCGGGCGGGGGCCGCGCGGGCACGTACTGGACCCAGCTGTTCGGCCTGGTCTGACGCCTCGGGGGCGGCTGCCGCGACCCGCTCTCCGGAGCCGATCACCACAGCGCACTCGGGGGGCTGGCTGCCGCCGTCTCAGCCCTGTAGCTCCCGGCCGAGACCTGCCGCGTCCACCAGGAGCACGGGGCGGTCCAGCGTGCCGAGCAGGCTCACGAAGCTGGACTCCAGGAAGCCCGCCAGCTCGTCGAGAGCGTCCGGCTCCTCCAGCGGCCAGCTGGTGACGGCCTCCTCGGCGAACGCCATCCACGCGCGCGAGGCGATGTCGAGCCGGGGCGACGGGGGCAGCCCTATGCGCCGCTGCGCGTCGATCACATGGCGGGCCACGGCCTCACGCGTCTCCCCCAGGATGTCCGCGACCGCCGGATGGCTGCCGGACGCGCCCCGGACGAGGGCGACGAACACCAGGCGGTGCTCGCGTACGTAGGCGACGAAGCCGTCGATGAACGACCGCAGCCAGGCGACGGGCGCGAGGGCCGGGTCCGGCTCGACGGCGGCGATGAACCGCGCGCACTCCTTCGCCACCACCGCGCGGTAGAAGTCGCGCTTGGAGTCGAAGTAGTGGAAGAGCAGGCCCCGGGAGATCCCGGCCCGGCGGGCCACCTCGTCCGTGGACAGCTCGTCCAGCGAGCGGTAGGCGAGCATCTCCAGCCCGATGTCGACCAGCTGGGTCCTGCGTTGGTCGGGGGTCAGGCGGGTGATGCGCTTTCCGGACATGCCCGCAGTGTACGAGCGGTTCGCGCCAGTGCGCGCCACCCCGCCACAGCGGATGACCGAGCAATTGACAACCGCTCAACAGCAGTCGCACAGCGGCCGTACAGATTGATTGAGCACCGCCGGATCGGGCCGGTGGATCACGCCGCCGCCCCCGCCGCTCCAGGCGCGAAACCGGCCAGCTTTCGCACGTGAGCGTGGCCACACCGTGACCGCATCGGCAACAAAATCTTCACAAGACTGACAACTTCTGTGAAGGATCTGCACTTTTGGGGAGTCGGCGAGGGGCGAACAGCAAGATCATCTTTGTTCAATCTTGCACTTCGAATCTGGACATGTCCGTATTGCGGCCAACCGCTTGGGCCGCGCTTTGCCGTTTCGTTGCCGGGCTGTAGGCATGGGTCCGGACGGTCCCCGACGGGCCTCCCGGCCATGACCAAGCCGGACGAAGGCCCGTCGGCGAGCCGTCAACCGCGCTGATCGGGCTACGCGTTCGCGTTGAAGGCCCTCAGTCGCGCGGGACCACCACCGAGCAACCGTTGAACCACAGGGGGTTACCCATGTCCCAACTCACCCGCCGCAGCGCGCTGGGCATCACCGCGAGCGCGGTCGCCGGCCTCGGCCTGGCCGGCACCGCCTACGCCGCGACGTCGAGCGCCCCGGCGCACGGTGTCGTCCCCGCCGCGGGCGACGAACACAGCGGCCACATGGGCGGCATGGACCACACGGGCCACAGCGCACCCGCGCCGTTCGACGAGGTCTACCAGGGCCGTCGTATACAGGGCGCGCCCACGCAGGGCGGCGAACACGCCCATCACGGGGGCTACTCCGTGCAGATAGACGGCAAGGAACTGCATGTGATGCGGAACGCCGACGGCACCTGGATCAGTGTCGTCAACCACTACGAGACCTTCGCGACGCCGCGTGCCGTGGCCCGCGCCGCCGTGGTGGAGCTCCAGGGCGCCACGCTCGTCCCGCTCGCCTGACCTTCCCTCTCGCCCGCACGGCACCATTCTCTGGAGCATCTCCATGACCGTACGCAAGAACCAGGCGGCTCTCTCCGCGGACGAGAAGCGGCGTTTCGTGAACGCCGTTCTGACGCTGAAGCGCAATGGCACTTATGACACCTTCGTCACCACGCACAACTCCTTCATCATGAGCGACAACGACGACACCGACCGCGTCGGCCACCGTTCGCCGTCGTTCCTGCCGTGGCACCGCAGATTCCTCATAGAGTTCGAGCAGGCACTGCAGGCGGTGGACTCCTCCGTCGCGCTGCCGTACTGGGACTGGACGGCCGACCGCACCACGGCCTCCTCCCTGTGGGCCGCCGACTTCCTCGGCGGCACCGGCCGCAGCCGCGACGGCCAGGTGATGGACGGGCCGTTCGCCTCCGCCGGTGGCAAGTGGACCATCAACGTCCGGGTGGACGGCCGCAACTACCTGCGCCGCGCGCTCGGCGCGGGCGTCCCGCAGCTGCCCACCAAGGCCGAGGTCGACAGCGTCCTCGCCATGTCCACCTACGACATGGCCCCCTGGAACAGCGCCTCGGACGGCTTCCGCAACCACCTGGAGGGCTGGCGCGGGGTCAATCTGCACAACCGGGTGCACGTCTGGGTCGGCGGCCAGATGGCCACCGGGGTCTCCCCCAACGACCCGGTGTTCTGGCTGCACCACGCCTTCATCGACCGGCTCTGGGCGCAGTGGCAGGAGCGCCACGCGGACTCGCCCTACCTCCCGGCCGCCGGGACGCCGAACGTCGTGGATCTGCACGACACCATGCGCCCGTGGAACAACGTGACGCCGGCGGACATGCTGGACCACAAGAAGTTCTACACGTTCGACGCGTAAGGGCTCCGCGGGACTGTGCGCTTCGGCCGCGGACCGTGTGTGGCCGTCCCCGCGTCCCCGCGCCCCTTCGGGACGCGGGGACGCGGGGACGCCGGACACCACAGCGGGCTTCCAGGGGCGGGCCCGACGTCCTTTCCGCCACCCGCACGCCTCGTAAGCTCACAGCATGGACGTTCATGAGTCAGTGCTCGAACTCGTCGGCGGCACACCGATGGTGCGGCTGCGCACGCCGGAGGGCTCGGCCCCGCTCTACGCCAAGCTCGAATACCTGAGCGCGGGCGGCAGTGTGAAGGACCGCATCGGTCTGCACATGATCGAGCAGGCGGAGCGGGACGGGCTGCTGCGCCCGGGCGCCACCGTCGTCGAGGCTACCTCCGGCAACACCGGGGCCGGGCTCGCCATGGTGGCCGCGGCCAAGGGCTACCGGGCCGTGCTGGTCGTCTCCGACAAGACGAGCACCGAGAAGATCGCCACGCTCCGCGGGTTCGGTGCGGAGGTGGTCGTGCGGCGCGGTGGGCTGCCCGTCGAGGATCCGGAGAACGTGTTCAACACGGCGGCCCGGATCGCCGAGGAGACGCCGGGCAGCTGGCTCGCCGGGCAGTACGACAACCCGGCCAACCCCGGGGCGCACTACGCGACGACCGGGCCGGAGATCTGGCGCCAGACGGACGGGCGGATCACGCATCTGGTGTCGTGCATCGGCACCGGCGGCACCATCAGCGGGACCGGCCGCTACCTCAAGGACGTCAGCGGCGGCGCCGTGCGGGTCGTCGGAGCCGATCCGGCGGCCTCCGTGTACTCGGGCGGCGACGGTCGGCCGTACTTCGTCGAGGCGGCCGGACATGTGCGCCATCCGGAGACGATCGAGGACGTCTGGCCCGAGTCCTACGACCAGGACGTCGTCGACGAGCTGATCCCGGTCGGCGACCGCGACGCCCTGCTGACACTACGTCAACTCGCCCGGGAGCAAGGGCTGATGGTCGGCGGCTCGGCCGGTCTCGCGGTCGCGGCCGCGCAGCGGGTGGCGGCCGGGCTCGGCCCCGAGTCGCTGGTCGTGGTGATCCTGCCGGACTCCGGACGGCAGTATCTGTCGAAGTACTTCAACGACGCGTGGCTGCTGCGGCTCGGCTTCCTGGACGGCGAGGACGGCGCGGCGCGGGCCGGGGACGCGGTGCCGGACTCCCTGCGGGCCGCGCCGCTCCCCTATGTGAACCGGCTCAGCACGGTGGCCGAGGCGCTGACCGCGCTGCGGGCGCGGCGCGATCTCGGGCTGCCGCCGGTCCTGCCGGCCGGTCCGTGCCCGGTGGGCCCCGACCGCCGTCCGACGGCGCCGGAGCTCGCGGGCTCCGTGTCGCTGGACGCGCTGGCGGCAGCCGTCGAGCGGGGGGAGGTGGCGCCGGACGCGCTGGTACGCGACCACCTCGCAGCGCCGCTGCCGCACTTCGGCGCCGGTGAGCGGGCCGAAGCGGTCCTCGCCGAGTGGGAGAAGCGGGACGACGAGGTGGCGGTGGTGCTGCACGACGGCCAGGGCATCGGACTGATCACCCGGGATCAGCTGCGCAAGCTGCTCTGAGAAGTGGGTGCCCTTGAAGGCGCCCTCGAATATGTTCTTGAAATAGGGCATCCACCTGGAAGGATCAAGAGCGTTCCGGAGAGGGCAAGGTCACAGCCCTTCCCCCTGCTGCACCTTTGCGCCACTGCCCTAGCATCTGAGCATGACGGTCCTGCCTGACGACGGGCTTTCGCTGGCCGCCGAGTTCCCTGATGCAACCCATGAGCAGTGGCAGCGCCTCGTGGAAGGCGTGCTGCGCAAATCGGGTAAAGATGTCTCGGGCGCGGCTGCCGAGGAAGCGCTGTCCACCCCCGTGGAGGACGGGCTCACCACCCGGCCCCTGTACACCGCGCGAGACTCCGCGCCCGATGCCGGATATCCGGGCTTCGCCCCCTTTGTCCGGGGAAGCCGGGCCGAGGGCAACGCGGCGGACGGCTGGGGCGTACGACAGCGCCATGCCGACCCGGATCCCGCCGCGGCCAACGCCGCCGTGCTCGCGGACCTGGAGAACGGAGTCACCTCGCTCTGGCTGGCCGTAGGCCGGGGCGGCGTTCCGGTCTCCGGGCTCGCCCGGGCACTCGACGGCGTCTACCTCGACCTCGCGCCCGTCGTCCTGGACGCGGGCGCCGAATTCGAGGCCGCCGCACAGGAGTTGCTGCATCTGTACGCCGAGCGGGGCGTCCCCGCCGAGGCGGCGCGCGGCAACCTCGGCGCCGACCCGCTGGGCCACGAGGCCCGTACCGGCGAGGCGGTCGACGCGGCTCCGGCCGTGGCACTCGCGCGCCTGTGCGGTGAGCGGTACCCGGGGCTGCGGGCGCTGACCGTGGACGCGCTGCCGTACCACGAGGCGGGCGGCTCGGCCGCGCAGGAGCTCGGCGCGTCGCTCGCCACCGGCGTCGCGTATGTGCGCGAGCTCACGTCGGCGGGCCTGTCCGTCGAGGAGGCCTGCGCGCAGCTGGAGTTCCGATACGCGGCCACCGCCGACCAGTTCCTGACCATCGCCAAGCTGCGCGCGGCGCGGCGGCTGTGGGCGCGCGTCGCCGAGGCGAGCGGGGCCCCCGCCGCGGGTGCCCAGCGCCAGCACGCGGTGACCTCGCCGGTCATGATGACCCGCCGTGACCCGTGGGTGAACATGCTGCGCACCACGGTGGCCTGCCTGGGCGCCGGGGTCGGCGGCGCGGACGCCGTCACCGTGCTGCCCTTCGACCACTCGCTCGGCCTGCCGGACGGTTTCGCCCGGCGCATCGCCCGCAACACCTCGACGATCCTCCTGGAGGAGTCGCACCTGGCCCGGGTGATCGACCCGGCGGGCGGCTCCTGGTACGTGGAGCGCCTGACCACCGAACTCGCCGAGTCCGCCTGGGAGTTCTTCCGTACGATCGAGCGCGCGGGCGGCCTGGCCGCGGCCCTGCGCTCCGGTCTGGTCGGCGACGAGCTCGCCGCGACCTGGGCCGAGCGGAGCAAGAAGCTGGCGCGCCGACGCGAACCGGTCACCGGCGTCAGCGAGTTCCCGCACCTCGCGGAGCGTCCCGTCGAGCGCGCGGCGGCCCCCGCCGTGCCGTCGGGCGGACTGCCCAGGGTGCGCCGCGACGAGGCGTACGAGGGACTGCGCGCCCGCTCGGACGCGCACCTCACCGGGACCGGCGCCCGCCCGCGGGTGTTCCTCGCCGCGCTCGGCCCGGCCGCCGCCCACACCGGGCGCGCGACCTTCGCCGCCAACCTGTTCCAGGCCGGCGGCATCGAGCCGGTCCACGACCCGGTGTCGGTGGACGCCACCACGGCCGCCCAGGCGTTCGCCGCCAGCGGCGCCGCCGTGGCGTGCGTGTGCTCCTCCGACGCGCTGTACGAGGAGCAGGCCGAGGCGGTCGCCAAGGCTCTCAAGGCGGCGGGCGCCAAGCATGTGTTCCTGGCCGGGCGCGGTGCGTACGCGGGCGTCGACGAGTACGTCTTCGCCGGCTGCGACGCGGTCGCCGTACTGACCTCCGCCCTCGACCGCCTGGGAGTGGCGTCATGACGATCCCCGACTTCTCGGAGCTGCCGCTGACCTCCGGCGCCGGCGCCGACGGCTCCGACGACCAGTGGCGCACCGCCGTGAAGGAGTCCACCGGCAAGGCCGACGGCGATCTGCTGTGGGAGACCCCGGAGGGCATCGCGGTCAAGCCGCTGTACACCGCGCGGGACCTGGAGGGCCTGGACTTCCTCGGCACCTACCCGGGCGTCGCGCCGTATCTGCGCGGCCCGTACCCGACGATGTACGTCAACCAGCCCTGGACGATCCGGCAGTACGCCGGGTTCTCCACGGCCGAGGAGTCCAACGCCTTCTACCGGCGCAACCTCGCCGCCGGGCAGAAGGGTCTGTCGGTCGCCTTCGACCTGCCGACCCACCGCGGCTACGACAGCGACCACCCGCGCGTCACCGGTGACGTCGGCATGGCGGGTGTGGCCATCGACTCCATCTACGACATGCGCCAGCTGTTCGACGGGATTCCGCTGGACAGGATGACGGTGTCGATGACGATGAACGGGGCCGTGCTGCCCGTTCTCGCGCTCTACATCGTGGCCGCCGAGGAGCAGGGCGTACCGCCCGAGAAGCTGGCCGGGACCATTCAGAACGACATCCTCAAGGAGTTCATGGTCCGCAACACCTACATCTACCCGCCCAAGCCCTCGATGCGGATCATCTCCGACATCTTCGCGTACACCTCGCAGAAGATGCCGCGCTACAACTCGATCTCCATCTCGGGCTATCACATCCAGGAAGCGGGTGCGACGGCCGACCTGGAGCTGGCGTACACGCTCGCGGACGGGGTGGAGTATCTGCGGGCCGGGCAGGAGGCGGGCCTGGACGTCGACGCGTTCGCGCCCCGGCTCTCCTTCTTCTGGGCGATCGGCATGAACTTCTTCATGGAGATCGCCAAGATGCGGGCGGCCCGGCTGCTGTGGGCCCGGCTGGTCAAGCAGTTCGACCCGAAGAACACCAAGTCCCTCTCGCTGCGCACCCATTCGCAGACCTCGGGCTGGTCGCTGACCGCGCAGGACGTGTTCAACAACGTCACGCGTACGTGTGTGGAGGCGATGGCCGCGACGCAGGGCCACACCCAGTCGCTGCACACCAACGCCCTCGACGAGGCGCTGGCGCTGCCGACCGACTTCTCGGCCCGGATCGCGCGCAACACCCAGCTGCTCATCCAGCAGGAGTCGGGCACCACGCGCTCCATCGACCCGTGGGGCGGCAGCGCGTACGTCGAGAAGCTGACGTACGACCTGGCCCGGCGGGCCTGGCAGCACATCCAGGAGGTGGAGGCGGCCGGCGGCATGGCGCAGGCCATCGACGCGGGCATCCCGAAGCTGCGCGTCGAGGAGGCGGCCGCCCGCACCCAGGCGCGGATCGACTCCGGGCGCCAGCCGGTGATCGGCGTCAACAAGTACCGGGTCGAGACCGACGAGCAGATCGACGTCCTCAAGGTCGACAACTCCTCGGTGCGCGCCCAGCAGATCGCCAAGCTGCGGCGGCTGCGCGAGGAGCGCGACGAGGCGGCCTGCCAGGCCGCGCTGCACGCGCTCACCGCCTCCGCCGAGCGCGGCCCGGGCCAGGGCCTGGAGGGCAACCTGCTGGCGCTCGCGGTCGACGCGGCCCGGGCGAAGGCCACGGTCGGGGAGATCTCGGACGCCCTGGAGAAGGTGTACGGCCGGCACGCGGGCCAGATCCGTACGATCTCCGGCGTCTACCGCAACGAGGCAGGAGAGTCCCCTTCGGTGGACCGCACGCGCGCGCTGGTGGATCGTTTCGACGAGGCGGAAGGCCGTCGTCCGCGCATCCTCGTCGCCAAGATGGGCCAGGACGGCCACGACCGGGGACAGAAGGTGATCGCGACCGCCTTCGCCGACCTCGGCTTCGATGTCGACGTCGGCCCGCTGTTCCAGACGCCGGGCGAGGTGGCCCGGCAGGCGGTCGAGGCGGATGTGCACATCGTGGGTGTGTCGTCGCTCGCCGCCGGTCACCTGACCCTCGTACCGGCGCTCCGCGAGGAGCTGGCCGCCGAGGGCCGGGAGGACATCATGATCGTGGTGGGCGGTGTCATTCCGCCGCAGGACGTCCCGACCCTGCTGGAGATGGGCGCCGCGGCGGTCTTCCCGCCGGGGACGGTCATCCCGGACGCGGCGTACGACCTGGTGACGCGGCTCGGCGCGGCGCTGGGCCACGACGAGCTGTAGCCGCCCGTGCGCATCGATCTCGACAGCTACGTCAAGGGTGTGCTCGACGGGAAGCGCGCGTTCATCGCGCGCGCGATCACCCTCGTCGAGTCCACCCGGCCCGACCACCGCGCGCTCGCCCAGCAACTGCTCACCGAGTTGCTGCCGCACACGGGCGCCGCGCGGCGGATCGGCATCAGCGGTGTGCCGGGCGTGGGCAAGTCCACCTTCATCGACGCGTTCGGCACCATGCTGACCGGGCTCGGCCACCGGGTGGCGGTGCTCGCCGTCGACCCGTCGTCGACCCGTACCGGCGGCTCCATCCTCGGCGACAAGACGCGGATGGAACGGCTGGCGGTGGATCCGGCGGCGTTCGTACGCCCGTCGCCGAGCGCGGGCACCCTCGGCGGCGTCGCCAAGGCGACCCGCGAGTCCATGGTCGTGATGGAGGCGGCGGGTTACGACGTCGTCCTGGTGGAGACCGTCGGCGTCGGCCAGTCCGAGACGACGGTGGCCAACATGGTCGACTCGTTCCTGCTGCTCACACTCGCGCGCACGGGCGACCAGCTCCAGGGCATCAAGAAGGGTGTCCTGGAGCTGGCGGACGTGATCGCCGTGAACAAGGCGGACGGGCCGCACGAGCGCGACGCGAAGTCGGCGGCGCGGGAACTGGCGGGCGCGCTGCGTCTGATGCACCCGGCGGACGCCGCCTGGACGCCGCCCGTGCTCAGTTGCAGCGCGCGCGAGTCCAGCGGTCTTGACACCGTCTGGGAGCGGCTCGACCAGCACCGTACGCTGCTCGACTCCACCGGGCGGCTCGCCGCGAAGCGTCGTGACCAGCAGGTGGACTGGACCTGGTCGATGGTCCAGGACGAGCTTCTTGGCCGTCTGCGGGCCCATCCGGATGTGCGTGCCTTGGCTCCTTCTCTGGAGCAGCGCGTTCGGGATGGCCAGTTGACTGCCACTCTGGCTGCGGAGCGGATTCTGAGCGCGTTTCAGGGGGCGCCCGGGGTGCGGTGAAGGTGGTTCGCGTTCGGGTGCGGACCGTGCACCGCGGCGGAGCCGCACAATGTCACAGCCCCGCACCCCTGGAAGTTGGCCCGGACCGAAAGGTCCGGGCCAACTTCGTGTTCTACGCCGACGCGCCCGCCAGCGCCGCACCCTCAGCGTTGTTCAGGTGCTCGATGAGGGCCGCTCGGGCTCGGGCCACGCGGGAGCGGACCGTGCCCACCGGGCAGTTGCTGACGTGGGCGGCGTCCGCGTAGGGCAGCCCGAGCAGCTGGGTCAGGACGAAGGCCTCACGGCGTTCGTCCGGCAGCGCGGCCAGCAGATCGGCGAGCGCGACCCCGTCGTCGAAGCCGGGCAGCCCCCGGGGCTGGGCGCGCTCGGCGGCGGACTGCCAGTCGTCGGTGTCCGACACCCGGGGCCGGGCGGCCGCGTACCGGAGGTTGTCGATCACCGCGCGGCGGGCGATCGACAGCAGCCAGGTGCGGGCGGAGGAGCGGCCCTCGAAGCGGTGCAGACTGCCGAGCGCGCGCAGGAACGTGTCCTGGGTGAGATCGTCGGCGGCCTGCGGATCGGCGCCGAGGTAGGTGACATAACGGCGTACGTCGCGGTGCAGCGCGCGCACGAAGTGCTCGACGGCTTCGGGGTCGCCGCCGCGGGCGGCAAGCGCCCAGGCCGTTATCGCCTGGTCCGTCGACTCGTCGCGCGGGCGGCGCGGGGCAGAAGTGATCACCTGCATGTCCTTCTGGGATCCGGGTCCGGACCGGCGCGCGGAAGTGGCGCGGGTCCGGTGAAAGGGGTACGGCGGCACACGGGCGTGCGGCCGATGCCCGGGGCACCGGGAGGACAACTCCCAAGGCGCCGCGGGAAACCGGCTGTCGTCAGACGACAGCGGTCCCGACGGGCGGACCCCTTGAGGTGATCGCGTGAACGAGGAAGAGCCGACGCGGCACCCGGACCGTACGGTCCCGGTGGGCGCGCGGGCGGGGGCGGCTCGGCGCCACGGCGCGGAGCAGGGCCACCCGCAGCGGGGCGAAGATCCAGCCCGCGAAGGCCCGCAGGATCCGGAAGGCGGCCCGCTCGCCGTACGCGAGCCACAGGCCGCAGAGCAGCGCGGCGAGGAGGTGGGCGGCGAACATGCCGGTGGAGGACATCCCCGCCATGTCATGACCCATGGATCCCATGTGCGCCATGGATCCCGTGTGACCCATCGAGCCCATGTGGCCCATGGCTTCGGCGCTCTGCCCCGGCGCCCTGCCCATCGGCATGTCCATGGGCATGTTCATGTGCGCCATCGGCATGGACATGGACGCCATGGACGACGGCCGCGCCGCCTCCTGGGCCACCGAGAAGAGTTCGTGCAGCACCGCCTGCGCGACCACCGCGACGGCCACGACCTGGCCGAAGCCGCGCTCGCGGCCCGCCAGGCACCAGGCCGCGGCGCCGGTGGCGAGCGTCGCGCACCCGAGCGCCCACCAGGGCACCGGCGCACCCGACATGAGGGCGTGCCCGAAAGCCGTGAGCAGCACACAGAGGGCCGCGAACATCGCGGCCCGCACGGTGCGGCAACAGTCTCCGGCAGTCATGGCGCGCTCATCCTCGCATCCGCCCTCCGCGCACCGACTGCCGGGGGAGCCCGGGAGATCTCCGGTACGGCGACGGGAACGGACGGGCGACAGGCGACGGGCCGGAGCGAACTCTCAGAGCGGTCTGTGCCCGTGCGGCAGCAGCCGTCCCATCGCGCGTCGGGCCGCGGGGACCAGGCCGTGCCCGACGGCCGGGGCCGCGCCCGCCGTGACCGCGGCGCACGGCCCGGGGACCGCCGCGTACCACTCGCACGGGGCCCCCGGATGCCGCTGCCGGGCGTCGCCGTGGGCCTTGAGCGCCACACTGACCAGGCTGAGCAGAAGCTCGACGTCGGCGTCGCAGTCGAGCAGGACCGTGAGCCAGGCGGATCCGGGTGTCACCCGGATCGCCGTGCTGCTCCGCAGCTCGGGCAGCAGCCGTTCTATCGCCGTATGGGTGAGGTGCAGATCAGCGGCACTGTCCGAGTGGAAGTGCACCACCTCGTACTCCGTCGTGCGGAAGGCTTGCCCAACGGCGCACCGGGGCGGGCCACTTACCAGATTCGGCCATGTCTCCAACTGAGCCATGGCGCGATGGGCCGCGGTCATAACCCCATCCTCGCGCACGATTCACCCGCAGGACACCCCCATCAACCTTCTCGTGCGCCGCTTGACCATTCCGTGGCCGTACAGGAGGGGGATCCGACTAGTCCAGCTGCACCGGGCCGTCACCGCGCCCGGCCTGCGGGTCGTCCTTGCCCCTCGGCCCCCGGGTCCCTTCCGCCGCGCCCTTACCTGCCGTACCGGGGTAACCGGGCAGCTCAAGGTAGGCGCCGCCGTTGCCGGGGCCGTCGCCCTTGTCCTGGCCCTGGCCGGAACCGCTCAGGTTCTGCCGGACCGAGTCGAGGATCGTCAGGCCCTGGCCGACCAGGCCCGCCGCGATCTCGCCGAGCCCGTCGGCGCCGTTCAGTACGTTGACGTTGGCGCCCGCGAGGCCGCCGGCGGCCTCCTTGACGATCTGCGGCAGCTGGTCGATGAGCATCCGGTCCAGCGCGACACGGTCGTACGAGGCGGCCGCCGCGGCCTGGATCTTCATCCGCTCGGCCTCCGCCACGGCCAGCACCCGGATCCGCTCGGCCTCGGCCTCGGCGGGCTTGACGATCTCGGCCACCAGCTGCTGCTGGCGCAACTTCGCCTGGCGAAGGGCCAGTTCGGTCTGGGCGGCGAGGACTTCCTGCTGGGCGTGGGCCTGGGCGAGCGGACCGGCCTGGGCGGCCTTGGCCTGGGCGCGGTCCACCTCGGCCGAGTACTCGGCCTTGACGACGGCGGTCTGGCGGGCGTACTCGGCCTGGTTGCGGGCGGCCTCCTGCTCGGCCTCGACGGAGGCCTGGGTGGCCTGTGCCTGGGCGATCTGGGCCTGGCGCTGGATGGCCGCCTTGTGCGGGGCCGACATGGCGTCGATGTAGCCGGTGTCGCCGTCGTCGATGGACTGGATCTGGAGCGAGTCCACGATCAGCCCGATCTTGGCCATCTCGGCCTTGGAGGTGTCCAGGACCTCGGCGGCCAGCTTCTGGCGCTCCGTCACGATCTCCTCGACGGTCATCGAGCCGATGATCGCGCGCAGGTGACCGGCGAAGATCCGGCCGGTCAGGACCGACATCTGCTCCTGGTCGGAGAGGAAGCGCTGGCCGGCGTTGACGATGCTCTCGTTGTCGTTGCCGACCTTGAAGGCGATCACGGCCCGCACGCTCAGCGCGATGCCCTGGCGCGTCACACAGGTCTCGGTGACCTCGGACTCGCACATGGCGAGGGTGAGGAACCGGGTCTTGCGGAAGATGGGGAGCACGAACTTGCCGTGGCCGGTCACCACCCGGAACGGCGCACCTCCCAGGCCCCGCCTGCCGCCCGAGATCAGCATCGCCTCGTCCGGGGCGGGAACGCGGTAACCGAACATCCTGGTCTCCCTTTTGTTCTGTTTCTGGTGTGCTGGAACAGCCGGTACTCGGTGACGTGGAGCGCCGGTGCTATGCGGACTCGATGCCCAGTTCCTGGAGCGGGTCGGACCATTCGATGACGTCGACCTGACGTATCCCGCGTGAATCCACCACCAGGACCTTCGCGCCGCGCGGAAGCGGCTCCTCGGACCACGCGAGGAAGGTCTCGGAGCCGCCCCGGACGCGCACCAGGACCTCGCCGGGGCCCGCGGGGCCGCGCGTGCCGATCAGCACTTCCCCGGTGCAGCCGATCACGGCGTCGTCCTGCTCCATCGCCCGGACCACCTCCCATCGTCATGGATCCGGACACGCGACCGATCCTGACTTCTGACCATAGCTCCCCGATCCCGCACAACCCATCCTCGGGGACCTGACGGACTCTGACGTTCACATGCCATGGCTCCTACACAACTGACAAGTAATTTGCGAAATCTGACACAACTCTGAAACCAGAGTGGCTTGTTCGGCCACAGCGCCACCAGGAGACTGGGGGCAAGATCTACCGCGTCGCGCCGGGCCCCACCCCGGAAGGGCGCCACCACCACGTACTACCCCGGGGCAGAGCTTCACGGACGAGGTGGGGCCGTTCCCCGGGACTGCCGGCCATGCGGCGGCGAGCCGACCCACTCGTCGGGCCGCGTGGCGGGCCGCGGCAGGCTGCGGACTCTCCGTACGCCGCCCGCACGATCACCGCCAGGGCGCCGCGGGGGCGTCCTCAGCATGTGTCGCTGGGAGAGTCTTTGATGATCACACGCAGGAACGCGATGAAGGCCGGTGTCGCGCTCACCGGCGCCGTGGGGGGCGCGGGGCTGCTGGTGCCGACGCTGAGCAGCGCGGCACAGGCCGACGGTCAGGCCCCGACCGACATCGACCCCACCACCATCCCCAAGTTCGCGCAGGAGATGCCGGTCCCCGAGGTCACGAAGCCGGACCGGATATCCGGGACGACCGCGTACTACAGCTTTGAGATGCAGGAAGTCCAGACGGAGATCATTCCGGGCAAGCAGACGACCGTCCGCACCTTCGACGGCGTCTTCCCCGGCCCCTGGATCAAGGCGTGCTCGGGCCACCGCGTGGTCGTCACCCAGCGCAACAGCCTGCCCTCGCCGGCCTCGATCCACCTGCACGGCGGCCATGTCCCGGAGTCGAGCGACGGCACTCCGATGGACCTCATCCAGCCGGGCAACGAGAAGACGTACACGTACCCGAACAACCAGCACAACGCGAACCTGTGGTTCCACGACCACGCGCACCACATCGAGTCGGAGAACGTCTTCCGCGGGCTCACCGGCTTCTACACGCTGATGGACCTCCCGGAGAAGGCGCTGGGGCTGCCGTCGGGCGCGTACGACATCCCGATCGCGATCCGTGACGCCCGGTTCGACGACAACGGGCAGCTCCTGTACGTCATGAACGACTTCCGCAACCGGAACGTCATCCTCGCCAACGGCAAGGCGTGGCCGTACTTCGAGGTCGCGGCGCGCAAGTACCGCTTCCGTCTGTACAACACCTCCAACATGCGGTTCTTCACCCTCAAGCTGTCGGACGGCTCGACCGTCCAGCAGATCGGGACCGACGGCGGCCTCCTTGAGGCCCCGCTGACGACCGACACGATCTCGCTCACCTCGGGCGAGCGGGCGGACATCGTCATCGACTTCTCGAAGTACGACGAGGGCACCACCATCGTCCTCACCAACACCGAGAACGCGCCTCCCGGCAGCCCCGCCTCGCAGGTCCTCCAGTTCCGGGTGACCCGGCAGGCGGCGGACTACAGCCGCGTCCCGAGCCGGCTGCGCACGCTGCCCGAGCTGCCGGCGGCCACCGTCAACCGCAACGTCGTGCTGCGCGTCGACGAGACGAACCCGAACGGCCTCGGGTACATCGACGAGAAGCTCTACGACGACAAGCGCGTCGACAACACCATCCAGTACGGCGACACGGAGATCTGGACGGTCTCCAACGTCAACCAGCGGGTGCCGCACAACTTCCACATCCACCTGGTGCAGTTCCGGGTGCTCGAACGCAACGGCGTGCCGGTGACGTCCGGTCCCGAGTTCGGGCTCAAGGACACGGTCCGGCTGATGCCGGGCGAGAAGGTGAAGGTGCAGGCGACCTTCACCGGCTACCGCGGCAAGTACGTGTACCACTGCCACATGTTCGACCACGCGTCGATGGGCATGATGGCGACGATGGAAGTCGTCTGACGCCCTGACTCCGCCACGACGGGGGCGCGCCGGGACTTCCCGGTGACGCCCCCGCTCGTCCCTCGAACGGCCGCCCCGCGGCCCCGCCCCCTCCTGCCTCCTGCGCCCCCGCCAGGCGGCCCCGAGGGTACCCATGGCGGTGGGCCGCGGCGCGGCCAGGACGGCGGGCGGGCCCGGATGCCCGGCGCCCGCCCGCCGTCCGCCCAACCGCCTCGCGCGGGTGCGTATCAGCCGTACTCCCCGTAGTGCGGACGCCGGTTGTCCTGTGCGTCCCGGTAGAGCCGGAAGAAGCGGTCGCCGTAGACGGGGCTGTAGGTGATCTGGTTGTAGCGGGGGTCGGACTCGGGCACGTCCGGGCCGCCGCCGTGGAAGCCGCCGACGTTCCCGATGATCTGGCCCGTGCCGGAGTCCCAGTCGATGTCGGAGAACCACGGGCCGCCGGAGACGCCGCCCCACATGCCCGCGCACACCACCCGCATCTGCCGGTACCCCGAGAGCCGCCCCGACCGGGCCGGGCAGCGCACCGGCAGATCGTCCGGATTGCGGCCCACGCGGGGGTAGCCGATCATCGTCACGTCCTGCTGGTAACCGGGCGTACGGACCAGCTTGTTGGCGCCCACCACCTCCTGGACGTTGCGGCCACCGGGCCCCGGCGCGAGCCGCGCGAAGGCGTAGTCCAGGTCGGAGACGGCCGCCTTGGTGTTGCGGACGTATTTGTTGTCCACATACCAGTCGGTGACCCGGTAGAACTCGTACGGCTGGTCCTCCAGCTCGGTCTCCGAGCGGTACTGCGGTACGAACACGGCCCGGCCGCCCGCGCAGTGACCAGCCGTCAGGACGAGGTTGCGCCCGCCGCTCTCCACGACACTCGCCGAGCACTTGTGCGCGCGCATCTCGCCGTCCGTCGGGTCCGGGCCGGTGGTGGTGAACAGGACGCCGACCGACGCGAGCCCGGGGATGTGCTCGGCGGTCGGGATGCCCGCCGCGGCCGCCGGGGGCCCGGGCAGGCCGGTGGTGGCGCCGTTCCCCGGCCGGGCGGGGTCGGTGGCGTCGGCGATCCGCCCGGGCGTCCAGAAGCCGAGCGCGTCCGCGTCCGACCAGTCGCCGTCACCGGGGGCCCGGTGGTGCGGCCCGGGGCGCGCGTCCACCGCGTGGGCGGCGCCACCGGCCAGCAGAAGCGCGCCGGACGCGGCCAGCGCGAGAGAGAGCCGCGTCCGGGACGTTCTGCGCCGCCGTGCCCGCCGCAGGTCCGGACCGTCGTGGAAGATCATGCGGACATGGTGCACGAGCGGTCCGCTCAGGTACGTGCGACTCCCCCGGGGTGCTCCCCGGACGGATCACACCGCCGTGAGGGCGAACGCCAGCAGCGCGGTGGAGGTGAAGTCGTCGGCCGGTTCCACCGTCTGCCAAGCGCCGACGTGGTCGAGGTAGCGGGCGCCCTTGCCGTCGAAGCGCTTCCAGGTGTCGGTGCCCGACTCACAGGGGCGCATCGTGTCGAAGGAGTTGTGCTCGCCGAGTCTCGCCGCCGCGTTGGGGCCGTTGACCACCGCGCCGCGCAGGATCGCGCCCTCGCCGGTGAGGCTGCCCGCCAGGTTGGCCACCTGGTGCTCGGGGCAGTGCGGGAAGACCTCGCCGGTGCCGATCATGAAGCTGGTGCCCCAGGCGTTGGCGCCGAGCGCCCAGCCGCGCTGCCCCGCCGCGAAGGCGTCGTAGCGGTGGTCGCCGGTCGCCTTCGCGTAGAGGCGGGCGGTGGCGACGAGGCCGAAGGTGTGCGGGACCGCGTCGAAGTCGGTGTAGACCGCGCCCGCCCGGAACGGGTCCTTGGCCGCGCGCTTCTCACCGTCCGTCAGCTGGCGCCGCAGATCGCCGACGGCCTCGTCGGAGGGCGCCAGGCGTACGAGGTCGGCGTGGGCCGGCGCGCTGACGTCCGCGACCCCGAGCGTCCCGCGCGCGTCCGAGGAGATGTACTTCCGCGCCCACTCCCCCGCCTCCCGCTGCCAGCGGTCCGCCCGGTCGTCGCCCAACTGCCGTGCGGCGAGGGCGAGTTCAACGGCACCGAACTCCATGTCGTCCTGCCAGGAGTCCTCCGGATAGAAGCTGTGCGGGAACGTGGTGACCAGCTCTCCGGTGTGCTCCGTGTCGGCCTGCCCGTACACCGCCGCGGCCTTCTCCAGCCACTGCCGGGCCCGCTCGGGGTCGCTCTTGGCGTCCGTCTGCGCGGCGAGGGCGAACGCGGCGGCGACCCGGCCCGCGAGGTTGGGGCTGATCGGCTCGCCCGGCTCGTTCGCCCGGAACACCGGCCGGTGCTTCAGTGTGTGGTCGGGGTCGCCCTCGGACGCCTTCAGCGCGTCGTCCGCCTCCGGCAGCCGCCAGATGTCGTGGTCGCTGCGGAAGTCCTTGCTGCCCGCGCCGATGCCGACCTGGGCGTAGAGGGTGCCGGTGCGGCCGTCCCACATCCGGTCGAGCCACGCCAGGCCGTGCCGCGCCTCGGCGGCGACCCCCGGCGCATCGGGCAACGCCCGCTGGGCGAGCAGCAGTTGGGCCGTGGAGTACGACGCCGTGTGGGTGAACTTGAGGAAGTCCCCCGCGTCGAACCAGCCGCCCGACACGTCGACGGGCCCGCCGACCCGCCGCAGCGGCTCGGTCAGCTCCGTGCCGTCGCCGTTGTAGTGGGGGGTCGCGTAGACGGTTGCCTGACGGTCATTCAGATGGGCGGGCTTACGGTTCAGCTCGCCGCCCGGTACGACGTCCGCCCCGTCCCGCTGGACCTGGAAGAAGCGGACGTTGTCGGCGGCCAGCTTCTCCATCAGCTCCTTCGCGGGGGCTACGCGAAAGCGCGGCGAGGTGGCGGTGGCCGAGCCGGTCAGCTTCAACCGGTAGGTGCCGGGTGCGGTGAGCGCGGACAGGTCGAGGGTGCGCACGGACTCGTACGCCTTGTTCCAGCTGCCGGTACGGGGGCCGGGCGCGCCGCCGAGTACCGTACGGCCGGACTCGTCCACCACCTCGAAGCGGGCCCCCGCGAGGGCGTCGTCACGGCCCAGCACGAAGGCTTCCTTGTGCTCGCCCGTGAGATAACCGGCCTGGTCGACGCGGATTTCGGCGGAGGGCGCCGGGGCGCCCGCCGAGGGCAGTGCGTACCAGACCGCTCCGGCGCCGAGGGCCACGGCGAGGGTCAGGGATATGGCGCGGGCGCGCGGGGCGGGGATTCTCGAAAGCATGGGGTCAGCTTGCCGCGCGGATCATGAGGGGAGGATGAGGGACGCTCCGCTGAGAGGGCGGATATTTGGCTGCGGACCGTGTGTGGCTGGTCGCGCAGTTCCCCGCGCCCCTAAAGGGGCGCAGCACCGCATCGCCCTTCCGCACGGCCGCCCAGATCACCGCTCTCGTTTCGGAGCACCAATCCTCAGCTCGGCCAGTGCGCCGCCGCCGGGGGCGGGCCCGAGGGCGACCGTGCCGCCGTGCAGGTCGGCGACCCAGCGGACGATCGCCAGGCCGATGCCGTTGCCGCCCCCGCCCGACGCGGCCGACGCGTCGGACGGGAAGCCCGGACCGTGGTCGCGCACCGCGACGCCGCCCGGGTGGACACGTACCTCGACCGGGGTCGCGCCGCCGTGGCGGAGCGCGTTCTCGACGAGGTTGCGTACGGCCTGTTCAAGGAGGTCGGGGTCGCCCGCGACCACCACGGGTGCGGCCGTCACCACGATGTCCGCGCCCGGCCGCACCTGACCCACTTCGTCCACCACCTGCTCCACCAACTGATCGAGCCGGAGCGGGGTCAGCTCCACCTCCTGGGCGCCCGCCTCCACCCGCGCCCGGGTGAGCAGCCCGCCCACCAGCCGCCCCATCCGGTCGACCAGCCGGGCCGACTCCGCCGCGCTGCCCGCCTCCAGGGTCACCCGGAGCGTGGCGAGCGGGGTACGGAGCTCGTGCGCGGCCTCGGCCAGGAACTGTTCCTGCTGGTCAAGCGCCCGCAGCGCCTCCCGCATGCTGCGGCCGGACAGCAGATGCCCGACGAGGGCGGCGGCCAGCACCAGCCCCGTACCGCCGAGGGCGAGCCAGCGGACCAGCGTCTCGTGGTCGCGCTCGCCGGGGCCTGGGTCGGCGGCGGCCAGGACGGCGGCGCCGATGCTGTCCTCGTCCCAGACCGGCGAGGCGGCCCAGCGCAGGGTCTTGCCGTCCCGGGAGGTCTCGGTGGCGTACACCGTCTCCTGCTGTTCGCGGACCCTGCGCCACAGCCCGTCGAGCCGAGCGTCGTCGGGCAGCGCCGCCGGTCCGGGGCGCGACCAGCGGACTTCGGGGTTCTTGCCTGTCGTGGGGGCCTTGGGCGCCTTGGGCTCGCTCAGCACCGCGAGGGCGCCGGGTTCGCGGGCGAGCGTGTCCTCGGCGAGGGGTTCGAGGTGCAGCGTGCCGTTGTCCATCCAGACGGCACGGGCGAGACCGTCGGCGCGGCGGGCGATCTCCTTGTCGAGGCCGTCGGCGCGCGAGCGGTCGTCGATGGAGGAGGCGACGAAGGCGAGGACGACCAGGCACGCGGCCGTCGTCGCGGCGAAGAGCACGGTCAGCCGCCGGCGCAGACGGACGAGCCGGGCGAGGGCCGGACTCGTCCTCGTGGACCGCGCCCTCACTCCGTACCGTTGCCGTCGATCCGGTAGCCGACCCCGCGCACCGTGCCGATCAGTTCGTCGGCGCCCAGCTTGCGGCGCAGCTGCCCGATGACGACGTCGACGACGTTGGACATCGGGTCGCTCATCTCGTCCCAGCAGCTCTCGATCAGCTCACTGCGGCTGACGACCTCTCCGGCCCGCAGCATCAGCGCCTCCAGTACGGCGAACTCCTTGGCGGTGAGCGTGAGCAGCACCCCGGCCCGCCGCACCCGGCGGCGCGGCAGGTCCAACTCCAGGTCGCCGACCCGCAGTTCGGGCAGCCGCGCGGGCCGGGCCCGTCGGCACAGGCTGCCCACGCGCGCGGTGAGCTCGGCGAACGCGAACGGCTTGACGAGGTAGTCGTCCGCCCCGTGCTCGAACCCCGCGACCCGGTCGTCGACGGTGCCGAGCGCGGTGAGCAGCAGCACGGGCAGCGTGGATCCGGCGCGGCGCCGCTCGCGCACGAGGTCGAGGGCGTCGCCGTCGGGCAGCCCCCGGTCCGCCACGACGCAGTCGTACGTGTTCACATCGAGCTTGAGCTCGGCCTCGTCGAGCCGCCCGGCGAGATCGACGGCGAACCCGGCCGCCCGCAGCCCCGCCACGACGACGGGCCCGAGCTCCGGGTCGTCCTCCACCACCAGCACGCGCATGGGGCGAGCCTACGTGGGGTATTCGGGGCTCCGGTCGCGGCGTCCGGGGCGTCGGTGTCGGTAAGGTCCCGGTCAGCAGCCGCCCGGCTGCGCTTCTCCCCCGGAGGCACGCATGAAGATGCTGATCAACGTGGCCGAGACAGTCGTGGCGGACGCGCTGCGCGGGATGGCGGCCGCCCATCCGGAACTGACCGTCGACGTGGAGAACCGGGTGATCGTGCGCCGGGACGCGCCCAGGGCCGGGAAGGTCGCCCTGGTGTCCGGGGGCGGGTCGGGGCACGAGCCACTGCACGGCGGGTTCGTGGGACCCGGGATGCTCGCCGCCGCCTGCCCCGGCGAGGTGTTCACCTCGCCCGTGCCGGACCAGATGGTGCGCGCGGCGGCCGCCGTGGACAGCGGGGCCGGGGTGCTGTTCGTGGTCAAGAACTACACCGGTGACGTGCTCAACTTCGAGATGGCCGCCGAACTCGCCGAGGACGAGGGCGTACAGGTGGCCAAGGTGCTGGTCAACGACGATGTCGCGGTCACCGACAGCCTGTACACCGCCGGGCGGCGCGGGACCGGGGCCACCCTGTTCGTGGAGAAGATCGCGGGCGCGCTGGCCGAGGAGGGCGCGCCGCTTGAGCGGGTGGAGGCGATCGCCCGCCGGGTGAACGAGAGCGCGCGGAGTTTCGGGGTCGCCCTGAGCGCCTGCACCACCCCGGCGAAGGGGAGCCCGACCTTTGAACTGCCGCCCGGAGAGCTGGAGTTGGGCGTCGGCATCCATGGCGAGCCGGGGCGCGAGCGACGGCCCATGATGACCTCGCGGGAGATCGCCGACTTCGCGGTGGACGCCGTACTGGAGGACCTGAATCCGTCGAGTCCCGTCCTGCTCCTCGTCAACGGCATGGGGGCGACACCGCTGCTCGAACTGTACGGGTTCAACGCCGAGGTGCACCGGGTGCTGGCCGAGCGGCGCGTCCCCGTGGCCCGCACGCTCGTGGGCAACTACGTCACCTCGCTCGACATGGCGGGCTGCTCGGTGACGCTCTGTCAGGCCGACGAGGAGCTGTTGCGGCTGTGGGACGCGCCGGTCAACACGCCCGCCCTGCGGTGGGGTTGCTGACCTGTATGCCCACGCCACCTGAAGGAGGACTTGTGCTCGACACCGCGTTCTTTCGCCGCTGGATGACCGCGACGGCCGCCGCCGTCGACCGGGAGGCGGACCGGCTGACCGAGCTGGACTCCGCCATCGGCGACGCCGACCACGGCAGCAATCTCCGGCGCGGCTTCGCCGCCGTGACCACCGTCCTGGACAAGGAGAGCCCGGACACCCCCGGGGGCGTACTCGCCCTCGCCGGACGCCAGTTGATCTCCACCGTCGGCGGCGCCTCCGGACCGCTGTACGGAACGCTGCTGCGCCGCACCGGCAAGGCGCTCGGCGACGCGGCCGAGGTCGACCGGGAGCAGCTGGCCCAGGCGCTGGGCGCGGGCGTCGCCGCGGTGGCCCAGCTCGGCGGGGCGGCGGCCGGGGACAAGACGATGCTGGACGCGCTGCTGCCCGCCGTCGACGCAATGAGCGAGTCCTTCGCGGCCGCGAGCGAGGCGGCCGAGGCGGGAGCGCTCGCGACCGTACCGCTGCGGGCCCGCAAGGGGCGGGCCAGCTATCTCGGCGAGCGGTCCATCGGCCACCAGGACCCGGGCGCGACCTCGTCGGCCCTGCTCATCGGCGCACTCGTGGAGGCCGCCGCATGAGCGGGAGCGCGGGCGGGGCGGGGGCCGGGAGCGAGGCCGCAGCCCAGAAGCTCGTCGGGGTCGTGCTCGTCTCGCACAGCGCGGCGGTCGCGGCCGCCGTCGCCGAGCTGGCGACGGGCCTCGCGGGCGGCGGCGCGAGCGCCCCGGTCGCCCCGGCGGGCGGCACGCCCGACGGCGGCCTCGGCACCAGCTCCGAGCTGATCGCCCGGGCCGCGGCCGCCGTCGACGGGGGCGCGGGCGTCGCCGTCCTGGTCGATCTCGGCAGCGCGGTGCTCACCGTGAAGGCGCTGCTCGCCGAGGGCGACGAGCTGCCGGAGGGGACACGGCTGATCGACGCGCCCTTCGTCGAGGGCGCGGTGGCGGCCGTGGTCACCGCCTCGGCCGGGGCGGACCTGGACGCGGTGGAGGCGGCGGCCGCGGAGGCGTACGACTACCGGAAAGCCTGACACCGGCAGGTCTGACACTGGCAGGAGGAGAGCAGGGCCCGGCGGGACTCCCCCGCCGGGCCCTTCCTCGTATCCGCGTATCCCCGCAGGAGCCGGGCCCGATGTGACCCAGACCCTTTATGCAACTTGTTGCACAAGCGGCCCCGTGTGCTCTACAACTGGAGCTGACGACACCGCCGTATCCGGAGGCCCCCCGATGAGCGACTACCCCCACCTGCTGCGCCCCCTCGACCTCGGCTTCACCACCCTGCCCAACCGGGTGCTGATGGGGTCCATGCACATCGGGCTCGAAGAGGCCGAGAACGGGTTCGAGCGGATGGCGGCGTTCTACGCCGAGCGGGCGCGCGGCGGCGTCGGGCTCATGGTCACCGGCGGCATCGCGCCCAACGACGCGGGGCGCCCGTACGAGGGCGGCGCCAAGATCACCACCGAGGCGGAGGCCGCCCAGCACCGCACCGTCACCGACGCCGTGCACGCGGCGGGCGGCCGGATCGCGATGCAGATCCTGCACTTCGGCCGGTACGCCTACCACCAGGACCTGGTCGCACCGAGCGCGCTGCAGGCGCCGATCAGCCCGTTCGTCCCGCACGCCCTGACCGAGGACGAGGTCGAGCAGACCGTCGAGGACTTCGTCCGCGCCGCCGAGCTCGCCAAGTCCGCCGGGTACGACGGCGTCGAGATCATGGGGTCCGAGGGCTATCTGATCAACGAGTTCGTGGCGGGCGCGGTCAACCGGCGCACCGACCGCTGGGGCGGCTCGTACGAGAACCGAATGCGCTTCCCGGTCGAGATCGTCCGCCGCACGCGCGAGCGGGTCGGCGCCGACTTCATCATCATCTACCGGCTCTCCATGCTGGACCTGGTGCCCGGCGGCTCCACCCTCGACGAGGTGATCACGCTCGCCCGGGCCATCGAGGCGGCCGGGGCGACGCTCATCAACACCGGTATCGGCTGGCACGAGGCGCGCATCCCGACCATCGCGACCTCGGTGCCGCGCGGCGCGTACACCTGGGTGACCAAGAAGCTGATGGGGTCGGTCTCGATCCCGCTCATCACCAGCAACCGCATCAACACCCCGGAAGTCGCCGAGCAGTTGCTCGCCGAGGGGCGCGCGGACATGGTGTCGCTGGCCCGGCCGTTCCTCGCCGACCCCGAGTTCGTCGCCAAGGCGCGGGCGGGGCGGTCCGAGACCATCAACACCTGCATCGGCTGCAACCAGGCGTGCCTGGACCACACCTTCAGCGGGAAGATCACCTCCTGCCTGGTGAACCCGCGCGCCTGCCACGAGACCGAGCTGGTCCTCTCCCCCACCCGGCGCCGCAAGAACCTGGCCGTGGTCGGCGCGGGTCCGGCCGGGCTCGCCTTCGCGGTCTCGGCGGCCGAGCGCGGCCACGCGGTCACCCTCTTCGACGCGGCCGCCGAGATCGGCGGCCAGCTGAACATCGCCAAGCGGGTCCCGGGCAAGGAGGAGTTCGAGGAGACGCTGCGCTACTACCGCACGCAGCTCGAACTGCGCGGTGTGGACGTCCGGTTGAACACCACCGTCTCGGCCGCCGACCTCGCGGACGGCACGTACGACGAGGTCGTCGTCGCCACCGGCGTCACCCCCCGCACCCCCGAGATCCCCGGCCGCGACCACCCGAGCGTGGTCACCTATCTCGATGTGCTGCGCGACGGGGCCCCGGTGGGCGAGCGGGTGGCGATCGTCGGCGCGGGCGGCATCGGCTTCGACGTCGCCGAGTACCTCACCGACGGCGGCGACGCGGCGAGCCTGGACGCCGAGACGTACTTCCGGCAGTGGGGCGTCGACACCACGTACGGCGAGCGCGGCGGGCTGCGCGCGCCCGAGCGGCCCAAGCCGCCGCGCACGGTCCACCTCCTCCAGCGCAAGGCCTCCAAGGTCGGCGCGGGCCTGGGCAAGACCACGGGCTGGATCCACCGCACCGAGCTGAAGCACCGGGGTGTGACCATGGTCCCGGGCGTGAGCTACGACCTGGTCGACGACGCCGGGCTGCACATCACCGTCGACGGCACCTCCGCCGTACTGCCGGTGGACACCGTCGTGCTGTGCGCGGGCCAGGAGCCGCGCCGCGACCTGTACGAGGAGCTGACGGCGGCCGGGGTCACCGCGCATCTGATCGGCGGCGCGGACGTGGCCGCCGAGCTGGACGCCAAGCGCGCCATCGACCAGGGCACCAGGCTGGCGGCGGCCCTCTGACCGGCGCCGGACGCGGCGAACCTAGGATGCGGTCATGTCCCTCCCGCACGCGATCCTGACCGCTCTGCTCGAAAAGCCCTCGTCGGGGCTTGAGCTGACGCGCCGCTTCGACAAGTCGTTCGGCTTCTTCTGGTCCGCGACGCACCAGCAGATCTACCGCGAGCTGGGCAAGCTGGAGGCGTCCGGTTTCATCCGCGCGCTGGCGTCGCAGACGCCGGCGCGCGGACAGAAGAAGGAGTACGAGGTGCTGCCCGCGGGCCGTGCGGAGCTCGCCGCGTGGGCGGCCGCCGGGCAGGACCCCCGCCCGATGCGGGACCCGCTGCTGCTGCGGATGCGGGCGGCGGCGGTCGTCGGCACGGACGGGCTCGACGCCGAGCTGCGCCGCCATCTGGCCCTGCACGAGCGCCAGTTGGAGATGTACGAGGGGATCGAGCGGCGGGACTTCCCGCCGGAGCGGGACAGCGAGCAGGACCGGCTGCGGCATCTGGTGCTGCGCGGCGGCATCGAGCTGGAGACGTTCTGGATCCGCTGGCTCACCCAGGCCCTCGACACGGTGGCCGAGCCGGAATGAGCGGGGCCGACCTTGGCGTTGTATTATGCAACTAGCCAGTGAGAGGACCCGCCGTGCCCAGCCGAGACCAGTCGGTCGCCACCATCCAGCGCGAGATGACCGCGTTCGCCCGCCGCGCCCGGGCCGCCGCCGCGCGGATGCACCCGGAGCTCTCGCTGGTCTCCTTCACCCTGCTCTCCCATCTGGAGGACCAGCAGGGCTGCCGCGCGACGGATCTCGCCGCGTACTACATGCTCGACAAGTCGACGATCAGTCGGCAGATCGCGGCCCTTGAGCGGCTGGCGTTCATCGAGCGCCGCACCGACCCCGACGACCACCGCATCCAGCTGCTGCACCTCACCCCGGCGGGCACGGCGAAGCTGGCGGAGGCAGCGGAGCTGCGTCAGCAGGCGTTTGACGAACGCCTCGCCGACTGGGAGCCGAGGGATCTCGAACAGTTCGCGGAGTATCTGCTGCGGTACAACAGCACGGCGAGCAGCTGGAGTTGATCAGCCGACCTACCGTCCCCCACCCGGCGTGACCAGGCCCGACTCGTACGCCAGAACCACCGCCTGCGCCCGGCTCGCCAGGTCGAGTTTGCTCATCGCCCGGTTGAGGTGGGTCTTGACCGTCGCCTCGCTGATGAAGAGCCGGTCGGAGATCTCCAGGTTCGACAGGCCGCGCGCGGTGAGTTTGAGGACCTCCGTCTCCCGCGCCGTGAGCGCCGCGAGGTCCGACGACAGCTGCGGGGACTGCTCGGCGGGGCGCGCGAACGCCTCCACGAGCCGGCGCGTCACGCTCGGCGCGAAGAGCGAGTCGCCACCGCCGACCGCCGCCACCGCGTTGAGCAGCCGCTCCGGCCCCGAGTCCTTGAGCAGGAACCCGGAGGCACCCGCCCGCAGCGCGGAGTACACGTACTCGTCGAGGTCGAACGTGGTGAGGATCAGAATGCGCGGCGCCGGGTCCGGGGCCTCGGCGAGGATCCGCTCGGTGGCGGTGATCCCGCTCATGCCGGGCATGCGGATGTCCATGAGGATCACATCGGGCCGCGTCGCCGCGGCCTGGGCCACGGCCTCCGCGCCGTCGCTCGCCTCGCCGACGACGTCGACGCCCGCCGCCCGTAGCAGCGCGACCAGACCGGCCCGTACGAGGAACTGGTCGTCGACCACGAGTGCCCTGGTCATCGCAGTGCGTCTGCCCCCTGTGTCATGCGGCCCGGTCAGGCGGTCGGCTGGGCCGAGGTCGGCAGGAGCAGACGGACCGCGAAGCCTCCCCCGCTTCTCGGGCCGGTGCTGATCGTGCCGCCGTAGAGCTTGGCCCGCTCCCGCATTCCGATCAACCCATGTCCCCCACCCGATCGATTTCTGACCGGATTCGCTCCCGTGCTGTCGTTCACGACGGCGAGCGCGACATGGTTCCGCTCGTAACAGACTTCCACCGTCGTCCGCGCGCCGGGGGCGTGTTTCAGGACATTGGTGAGCGCCTCCTGCGCGACCCGGTAGGCGCACAGGTCCACGCCGGGCGCGAGCGGCCGGGCCTCGCCCTCGACGCGCAGCTCGACCGGGAGCCCGCCGGCCCGCAGCCGCTCCACCGTGTCGGAGAGCCGCGAGAGCCCCGGCATCGGGGCCGACGGCTCGCCGTCCAGGTCCTCCGCGCGCAGGACGTGCAGCATGCGCCGCAGTTCCTCCAGCGCCTCCTGGCTGGTCGCGGAGATGGTGCCGAGCGCCCCGCGCGCGGTGGGCGGATCGGACTCGAAGACGAAACGCGCGAGCCCGGACTGCACGGATATCACGGACATGTGGTGGGCGATGATGTCGTGCAACTCCCGGGCGATACGGCCGCGTTCCTCGGCGACCTCGCGCTTCGCCCGGGCTTCCTGCTCCTTCGCCAGCTGATCGGCAAGCTCGGTGGAGCGCCGGGCCACCCGGCCGAACCGCCACAGCACGGCGGGCACGGCGAGCGCCTGTACGGCGACCGAGGGCATCGCGTCGCTACCGGTACGGAACCCGGCGAACAGCCACACCAGGCCGAGCACCGTCATACAGGAGACGGAGACCCGGGCGGGCCGGGTCGCGGTGACCGTATACCCCGCGATCATCGCCCCGTAGGAGCCCACGACCGGCCAATTTCCCAGCGAGATATAGAGCGTCCACGTGGCGATGACGAAGGCGCAGACACCCACCGGCGCCCTGGAGCGGAAGGCGCACGCCATGTTGATGATCACGGCGAGGGTGTATCCGAGCACGTCGAGCGGCTGCTGCCCCTGCCGGGCCGCCTCCTGGCCCAGGAGCACGGCGACACACGTCTGCGCCAGCGCGATGAACACATCGGCGGCTACTGGGCGGATCCGCATTACCGCAGCCTAATTGCAGGTCAAACGCGCGGCGTCAACCAGTGGCGGTGCACGCGCTACCGCAGCGGTTGTAGTCGGACGCACGCCCTCCGGCGCGCCCCGGAACTCCGGTCCGAAACCCGTTTGTCACCCCGGCCCGGCGATGTTGAAGTGGGCGGATGGACAACGACAAAGTGCTGGCCCTGTTCGACCAGCAGATGCGCGAGGGCGCGACCGCCGACAGCCCGGCGGCCCGCGTCGAGCGGGTGGGCAACGTGGTGCGGCACTTCGGCGCCGACCCGTGCTGGAACGGAATCATCTGGTCGGCCCTCGACGAGGCCGGCGCCGACCGCGAAATCGCCGAGCAGGTGCGGTACTTCGCCCCGCTGGGCCGCGAGTTCGAGTGGAAGCTGTACGCCCACGACACCCCCGGCGACCTCGGCGAACGGCTCCTGGCTGCCGGGTTCACGGCCGAGCCCACCGAGGCCCTGATGGTCGCCGAGAGCGCCGAGCAGGCCCACGAGGTGGCGCTGGCCGACGGCATCGAGCTGGTGCCGGTGACCGACGAGGCCGGGATCGACCTGCTGGCGGCCGTCCACGAGCAGGCGTTCGGCACCGACTCCTCGCGGCTCGCCCGGGCCATGAAGCACCAGCTCGCCGAGGCGCCCGACACCCTGGTCGCGGTGCTCGCGACGGCGCACGGCGTGCCGGTGTCCGCCGCCCGGATGGAGCTGATCCCGGGCACGCAGTTCGCCGGGCTCTGGGGCGGCGGCACCGCCGAGGCCTGGCGCGGCAAGGGCATCTACCGCGCGCTGGTCTCCTATCGCGCCCGTATAGCCGCCGAGCGCGGCTACCGCTATCTCCAGGTCGACGCCTCCGACGACAGCCGCCCGATCCTGGGGCGCCTGGGCTTCGCACGGCTGAGCACGACCACGCCGTACCTCTACCAGCCGTAGGCGGTGGGCACGTCGGTCAGCGGGCGTAGACGGCGACGAAGTCGCGGGTGGCCTGGTTGTAGTAGCGCTCCGGCGGATTCTCGAAGTCGAGGATGTTGCTGGGCACCGGGCTGTCCGGGGTGCGGCTGCCGTCGTAGCTCATGAAGGACGGCCAGGCGCGGTTCATGTCGAGCGGCATGGCCCGCACCGCGCCCGCGCGCTCCATGAGTTCGGCGAGCGTACGGGCCGACAGGGCCTGGCCGACGACCATGATGACGTCGCCCTGCGCCGTGACCCCGACCCCGGAGCGCGCCACGTACATCCTGCTCTGGTCGGTGGCGCCCCACTTGGAGTCGTTGTCGATGTCCGGGACGACCGAGCCGCCGTCGACCATCAGCTCCAGGCACTGGCGCACCCCGACGACGTCGGGCGTCATCCGCATGTCCCGGCCCCACACGCCGATCCTGATCGAGCCGTCGCGGTAGAACACCTCCGAGGCGGCGCCGTCGCGGAGCTGCCCGGCGGTTCTGCCGTCGAGGTAGAAGCCGCCCCGGGAGCCGCCGTCGGTGACCTTGAAGCCGCCGTTCCAGGACGCCACCAGGCCGGTGCGCTCACCCTTGGGGATGTTCGGCGGCACGGAGAAGGCGCCGCCCGGCTCGCGCAGTCCGGGGTGCAGCTGGAAGCGGGCGTCCTTGACGCTGATCCACGCGACGGCCGCCTCGTACGAGGTGTGGGCGGAGTCGGGACGCACATAGGTGCCCTGCACGATCGGGCGGCCGTGGGCCGAGACCAGCGGACGCCAGACGCCCTCGCCGGGCAGCGCCGGGGCGACCAGCGGCCGCATCGGGGCGCGCAGCGGCAGTCCGCTGTCCACGGCGGGCGGCGGGAGCGCGGCCGCCTTGCGCATCCGGGCCAGCGACTCCTGCGGGAGCGTGCCGCCGACCTTCGGCGGATCCAGTTCGTACTGGAGGTTCTCCAGCTTGTCGACGACGAAGCCAAGACGGTGTTCGCGCGCCCAGCCCGCGAGGCGGGCGGCCGTGCTGTCATCACCCGGATAGGTGAGCGCGTCCGACACCGACCAGCCCACCGTCCCGGCGCCCAGCAGGCAGACCACCAGGGCGGACCGGACGGCTGTCCGGCGCCGGCGCAGCTGGGGCGGGGTCAGATCCCTGCGGTGCTTCCACGGCAGCAGACGGCGACGGGCCACGGTGCTCCCTCTCCGAGGCGTGCTCCGGACGGACGTCCCACGGACTTCGGACCGACTGCGGACGGATTCCGGAAAGACACGCGCCCTGAATGCTTAGATATCGGGCTCTTGTCTGCTATAACCCGATCGCCCGGAACCTAATCACCCGCCACACTGGGCGCCATGGCCGGGAAACGCAGCGCGGGACTCCTCTGCTATCGCCGCACGGACCTCGGCGTCGAGGTGCTGATCGGACACATGGGCGGCCCGTTCTGGGCCCATCGGGACGACTCGGCCTGGTCGATCCCCAAGGGCGAGTACGAGCCGGAGGAGACGCCGCAGGCGGCCGCCCTGCGCGAGTTCGAGGAGGAGCTGGGCCTGCCCGCCCCCGAGGGCACGCCGGTGCCGCTCGGCGATTCCCGGCAGGCCAACGGCAAGGTGGTGACGGTCTGGGCGGTCGAGGCCGACGTCGATCTCGGAGCCGTGGTGCCCGGCACCTTCACGATGGAGTGGCCGCGCGGCTCCGGCACGCTGCAGGAGTTCCCCGAGCTCGACCGCTTCGCCTGGCTCGCGCCCGACAAGGCGGCACAGAAGCTGGTGGCGGGCCAGCGGGTGTTCCTCGAACGGCTGGCGGCGCATCTGGACGACGCCGGGGGCCGGCCGGGCACCTGACCGCGCCGGTGTCCGGGTCGCGGATCACCGGCGCGGTCGCCACGGGGTGCGCGGATCAGTGCCGTGCGGAACGGCGCCTGCGCGAGGCCCACACGATGCCGCCGCCCGCGACCAGTACGGCAGCGCCCATCCCGGCGACGAGCGGGGTCGAGCTCGACGAACCGGTCTCGGCCAGGTTGGCGCTCGGCTGAGGCGCGGGCGCCGCCGCCGAGGACGTGGCGGGGCCGGGGGCGGGCTTGCCGGGCTTCGCCGAGGGGGTCGGGCTCGGCTTGGCCGGCGGGGACGGCTTGGTCGACGGCTTGGTGGGCGGCGGGGTGTCGCACACCGGCGCGGTCTTGGTCTCGTCCCGCGAGTACTGGTCCCCGTCGCCCGCCTTCACGACGAGCCGCAAGGTCAGCTGCTTGTTGTGGTCGGGGAGCTTCAGCTTCTTGTGGAACTCGCCCTTGAACTGCTCGGTGGGCAGCAGGTCCTTGCCGTCCGCCGTGATGGTCACCGTGTTGACGGCCTGGTCGGAGTACCTGGTCAGGTCCACGGTGACCTGGGTGCAGGTCACCTGCCACACCGGGGTGTGCGCCTGGGCGGGCACGGCGGTCAGGCCGACGCCGACGAGACCCGCCGCGGCTGCCCCTATGAGCGCTCCACGACGACGCCCCGTTCCTCTGTTTACGGTCACAAAATCCTCCACTGTTACCGCACCGCCGTTTTGACGGTGCGCGCACAGTACCGCTCCCGCCCCACGCCCAAGCGGCAGTCCCGTACATCACTCGCGCCACCTGTCCTGTTCCGGATGGCACAGCCGTGCTATACACGCGCCACCGTCGCCGCACTCACCGCCAGGGAGCCACCATGAGACGAACTTCCTTACGGATCAGAGCAGTTGGAGCACTCGCGGTCACGGCCGCGCTCGCCCTCGGCCTGCCCGCCACGGGTGCGTCCGCGGCCGCGCCAGCGAGCGGATCCGTGCCTTCCGCTACGGCCGGATCCCTACGTTCCGCGACAGCCCTGCCGACCCTCCCGCGGCCCGACTCCCATGGGCTGACGCTCAAGAGCTGGGCGCCCGTCGCCGGGTACGGGGACCGGATGGCCGACGCCACCTTCACCACCGCCGCCGTCTTCACCCCGCGCGGCGGCACCCCGTGGATCGATCCGGTGCGAGTCCCGGTCAAGGTCAGGATCTACCTCCCCGCCGGATACCGCGGCGATCCGGCCAGGCCGTACCCCGTGCTGTATCTGCTGCACGGCGGCGGCGCCGACTACCAGCAGTGGTCGCAGTCGGACGCCGGCAACGTGGCCGCCACGCTGGCCGGTTCGGCGTTCGACGGGATCGTGGTGATGCCGGAGGGCGGCCGGGCGGGCTGGTACAGCGACTGGGCCGGAGCGACCGACGGCCACTTCGCCCCGCAGTGGGAGACGTTCCACATCGAGCAGCTGCTGCCGTGGATCGACGACAACTTCGCCACGGCGAGGGACCGCTCCGGCCGTGCGATCGCCGGTGTCTCCATGGGCGGTTACGGGGCGCTGCGCTACGGCGGGCGCCATCCGGAGCTGTTCTCGGCGGTCGGCGCGTTCTCGGCGGGCACCGATATCTACCAGGCCAACGCCCAGAAAATCATCGCCGATTCGATGTGGCAGGTGGGCGCATCGATCGGCTGGACCGGGCTGCTCAACCCCTGGTACCGGGTCGGCGGCGACACATTCCACCGCATGGAGACGGTGTTCGGCCCGCAGAGCGGCTGGCCCGCCGTCACCCCCGTGAGTCTCGCGCTGCGCGACGCGTACGACACATACGCCGGAAAGCTCGCCATATACGCGGGCGGTGCCGACGGAACCGGCGAGAGCGATATCTACGGCTGGAATCACACGCTGCACGAGAACCTCGACAGCCGCGCCACCCTGCACCGTTTCTGCACCGGACACGGTGAACACCGCTATCAGTACTGGACGGAAGACCTCAAGGACTTCGTCTCGCTCGTCTACGGAACGCCTATGGCACAGTGCCCCAATGGCTGGGGAACACCTGCTCTATAACCGGCCGTCATAAGCCGGACTTTCAGGAACTCATAGCCTCACCATTGGGTCATATCGCGCCTTTTCGCGGGCAATTGAATTCTCTTCAAAACACCGGGGAATGAGACTTCGACCATGCCACCGGCCAGTGCCACCAGGCGAGCCGACGACAGAATGACCACTTCCATTTCAGTCGCGTGGTGCGTGAATAGTCGGTTTCAGGCCGGTCGGATCCGCACCCCCGCAATTGGCGTCTTGTGGACTCCCGTCGAGCGAGCAGACGATCGGTCCTCGTTCCTGTGCGGCGGCAGCCCTGCGCGGTCGCCCACACGTCTTCGAGGAGGTTCCTGTGAGCGTTCCCGTCAACAACAGGCAGAGTCTCGGCACGGACGCGGCACGGCAGCTCGCCACCGCCACCAAGACCACACCGCAGATGCGCGGCATCACCCCGCGCTATCTGCTGCGGGCGCTCCCCTGGGTCGATGTGGAGTCCGGTATCTACCGGGTCAACCGCCGCCGGACCTTCGTGCTGGGCGACGACCGCATCGAGACCTACGCCGACAACGACGGCACCAACCGGGTCGTCCCCGGCGACTTACGCGAGCTGCCCTTCCTGGCCGACGCCGACGACGCGCTCCTGACCGAACTCGCGGGCGCGTTCACCGAGGTCACCTTCGAGTCGGGGCAGGTGCTCGCGCAGAGCGGCGACCCGGCCGACCGGCTGTGGGTGATCGTGCGTGGCCGCGCGGAGAAGCGCCTGACCGGCCGCTACGGCCAGGACGAGCTCCTTGAGGTGGTCGGCGACGGGCAGTTCTTCGACCTGGGCGCCTGGACCAGGTCCGAGCCCATGCCGTACCGGGTGCAGGCGCTCACCCCGGGCGTGGCGCTGGTCGCCGAACGCGGCGCGCTCGCCGCCCTCACCGACCGGGACGCGGGAGTCCGGGCCGCGATGGAGGAGTACGCCGCCGGGAACCACATGACGCCGGGCTCCGAGGTGCCGGTGGACCTCTCCTCCGCCCACGTCGGCGAGCCGGATCTGCCCGGCACGTTCGTCGACTACGAGGACGCGCCGCGCGAGTACCACATGACGCTGGCGCAGACCGTGCTGAAGGTCCACAGCCGCGTCGCCGACCTCTACAACGGGCCCATCGACCAGACCCGCGCCCAGCACAACCTCACCATCCAGGCGCTGCGCGAGCGCCAGGAGAACGTGCTTCTGAACCACCCCGAGTTCGGCCTGTTCAACAACGTCTCCGCGGGTCAGCGTGTGCAGTCCCGCACCGGCTCGCCCACTCCGGACGACCTGGACGAGCTGCTGGCCCGGGTGTGGAAGCAGCCCGCGTACTTCCTCGCCCACCCCCGGGCGATCGCCGCGTTCGGCCGCGAATGTACCCGGCGGGGGGTGCCCCCGGTCACGGACACGCGGTTCGGCAGCCCGCTGATCACCTGGCGCGGGGTGCCGCTGCTGCCGTCCGACAAGGTCAGGTTCAGCAACGGCGGCAACGGCCACGGCACCACCGAGATCCTGCTGATGCGGATGGGCGAGGCCGAGCAGGGCGTGGTCGGCCTGCGTCCCTCCAGCGTGCCGGACGAGGCCGAACCGGGCCTGTCCGTACGGAACATGGGGGTCGACCAGAAGGGCATCACCTCGTATCTGATGACCGCCTACTTCAACACCGCCGTACTGGTGGAGGACGCCATCGCCGTGCTGCAGAACGTCGAGGTCGGCAACTACCATGACTACTCCTGACGTGGTGCGCCCCGAGGCCGCGGGCTTCGGGATGCCCGGCCTCGACACGGCGCGGCCGCAGGCCACCGGCCTCGACATGACCGGTCCCGGCGCGGCCCGCCCGGAGGCCACGGGGCTCGACATGGCGGGTTCCGGGGCCCGCCCGGACCTGGCGCAGCGGCCCGCCGTGCCGGGTGTCTTCTCGCCCGAGGCGGCCCGCGCGGACGTGCCGATCCTGCACCGCACCGTCAACGGCCATCCGCTGGTGTGGCTGGACAACGGGGCGACCACGCAGAAGCCCCGCCAGGTGATCGAGGCGCTCGGCGCGTACTACGGCGCCGCCAACTCCAACATCCACCGGGGCGCGCACACCATGGCGCGCGAGGCCACCGAGATGTACGAGGCGGGGCGCGCGGCGGTCGCCTCCTTCCTGGGTGCCCCGGCGCCGGAGAGCATCGTGTTCGTCCGGGGCACCACCGAGGCCGTCAACCTGGTCGCCCAGACCTGGGGCCGCGACAATCTCGGGCCCGGCGACGACATCCTCGTACCGGTACTCGAACACCACTCGAACATCGTGCCCTGGCAGCTGATCGCCAAGGAGACCCGGGCCCGGGTGGTCCCGGTTCCGCTGACGCCGGAGGGAGAGATCGACCAGTTCGCGTACGCCGATCTGCTCTCCTCACGGACCCAGCTGGTCGCCCTCAGCCATGCCTCCAACGTCCTCGGGACCGTCCCGCCGGTCAAGGAGATGACCGCGCTGGCCCATCGGTACGGGGCGAAGGTGCTGGTGGACGGGGCGCAGGCGGTCGCCCACTTCCCGGTGGACGTCCAGGATCTGGACGCGGACTTCTACGCGTTCTCCGGGCACAAGCTGTTCGCCCCGACCGGCATCGGCGCCCTGTACGCCAAGCCGGAGATCCTGGAGAGCATGCGGCCCTGGCAGGGCGGCGGCAACATGATCGACTCGGTGGACTTCGGACGGACGACCTTCGCACCGGTGCCGCACCGCATGGAGGCCGGGACCGGCAACATCGGCGGTGTGGTGGGGCTGCTGGCCGCGCTGAACTGGCTGACCGGCTTCGACCGCGACGCCGTCGCCGCGTACGAGGAAGGGCTGATGGCCTACGCCCAGCAGGCGCTGGCCACCGTGCCCGGTCTTGAGCTGGTGGGCGCCGCGCCCGAGCGGATCGCGGTGCTGACGTTCACGCTCGCGGGCCAGGACCCGGCCACCGTCGCCGACTGGCTGGACCGCGACGGGATCGCCATCCGCGCGGGCCACCACTGCGCCCAGCCCGCGCTCGCGCACTACGGCCTGGAATCGGCCGCGCGCGCGTCGCTGGCGCTCTACAACACCTCGCAGGAGGTGGACCAACTGGTGGCGTCGCTGCGGCAGTTGCAACAGGCCGGCTGACCGCTCGACGGCTGACGGGTGGTGGACGAGACCGCGTCCGCCACCCGTCAGCCGATGTCGGCCCGCTGGGGTCCGCGATGGGGATGCTGCGGCGGGACCGTGGGGAGCTCGGTCCGGGGCACGCTCAGGGCGTCGAGGCGGCGGCGCAGGGTCTGGTTCTCCACATAGAGGTCGGCGAGGACGCGGACCTTGGACCGCAGCGCCCACGGGTCGACCGGCTTCACCAGGAAGTCCGCGACCCCCAGGTGGTACGCGCGGGCCGCGAGGTCGTCGTCGCGGCCGATCCCGGTCACCAGGATGACCGGCAGCGAACGGGTGTGGTCGAGCCGCTTGAGGTATTCGACCACTTCGAGGCCGTTCATCTGCGGCATCAGCACATCGAGCAGGATCACGGCGATACCGCCGCGCAGCACGGTCTTCAGTGCCTCGTCGCCGTTGCGCGCGCAGATCACCGGCCGGCCGACAGGACGTAACACACTCTCCATGGCGAAGAGGTTGTCCTCGCGGTCGTCCACCACAAGGATCTTCCACGTACTGTTCACGCCCCAACCACACTCCCCTGCAGCCGGACTTTCACAGTAGTGCGACCGGAGGCCGAGCGGCAGAACGTCAGCGGTACCTGCCAACGGCATCTGCGGCCCGGCCCGATCCGTCCCCCGGCCCGGCGGCGGCCGTCTACGGGCGTCCGCCAGCGCAAACGGAAGCCCCGGGCGCGATCCTCCGCCATCCCGGGGGCCCGGTCGGTGCGCATGAATTAGGCCGGTTGTCACTCCCCTTTTGGCTCTTCCGCGTTCCCGGGGACCGGCGCGGGCGAGCGGGCCCGCTTAGCGTGGGGGAATGGACAAGGCTCCCAACGCCGCGGGCGCCTCGGCGCGCGTGGACGATCCCGCGTTTCCCGCGCACCGGGCGCCGCGCTGTCGCGACCTCGACGAGCTCGACGCCCAGGTGATCCGCTGCCGGGCCTGTCCGCGGCTGGTGGCCTGGCGCGAGGAGGTCGCCGCCACGAAGCGGGCGGCCTTCCGGGACTGGGAGTACTGGGGGCGGCCGGTGCCCGGCTTCGGCCCGCCGGACGCGGCCGTGGCCGTCGTGGGCCTGGCCCCGGCCGCGCACGGCGGCAACCGGACCGGCCGGATGTTCACCGGGGACGCGTCCGGCGACAGCCTCTTCGCCGCGCTGCACGCCGTGGGCCTCGCCTCGCGGGCCGAGTCGGTCGACGCCGACGACGGGCTCACCCTGCGCGGCGTACGGCTCGCCGCACCCGTGCACTGCGCGCCGCCGGACAACAAGCCCACCCCCGAGGAGCGCGACACCTGCCGGCCGTGGCTCGCGGCCGAACTGGAGCTGATGAGACCGACGTTGCGTACGGTCGTGGTGCTCGGCGCGTTCGGCTGGCAGGCGCTGTTCCCGGTACTGGGCGCGGCGGGCTGGGAGGTACCGCGCCCCCGGCCGAAGTTCGGGCACGCGGTGCGGGTGACGCTGCCCGGCACCGACGGGGGCCGCAACGCCCTGAACGTGCTGGGCTGTTACCACCCGAGCCAGCACAACACCCATACGGGGCGGCTGACTTTCCCGATGCTCGTCGAGGTGTTCCGGGAGGCCGCGCGGCTGTCGGGGCTGTG
This sequence comes from Streptomyces sp. NPDC048696, assembly GCF_043198895.1. NCBI lineage: Bacteria > Bacillati > Actinomycetota > Actinomycetes > Kitasatosporales > Streptomycetaceae > Streptomyces > Streptomyces sp. NPDC048696. The sequence goes on from NZ_JBICVJ010000002.1 coordinate 246,969, forward strand.
ACGCCAAACCTTTTTACTTGAACATCGCCCGGAAAACTGACGCTAAGTGACCGTTTCCGGGGCGGATTTCCCCCCGGATCGCATCAGGCCCGACACGGGTGTGTCATGGAAGGGATGGGCAAAAGGGGCGGGAGCGACGAAAGGAGCCGGTATGGGTACCGGACGGATACGTCGAGCGGCCGCCACGACCCTGCTGTCGTGCGGCCTGGCCATAGGCGGTCTCGCCGGCACTGCGGCGGCCGCCCCGGCGCACGACGGGGGCGACGGTCACGACCGCGGTCACGACACCGGGTGGGCATGGAGCGCCAGCGGCTGGGTGTGGAGCACCCAGAACGACGACCCGTGGTGGGGCAACCACGACGGCGGCCACGACCACGGTCGCGATGGCCGCCACGACGACGGACGTCATGATGACGGGCGTCGTGACGACGGCCGTCACGACGACAGACGTCACGACGATGGCCGTCACGACGGCGGGCGCGTGTTCGGCACGGTGACCTCCCGTATCGAGCTGAACATCCGCGAGAACCCGAACCTCAACTCCGACGTCGTCGTCGCCCTCAGCCCGGGCAGCACCGACAAGATCGTGTGCAAGACGCACGGGTCCAACGTCAACGGCACCTCGACGTGGTACTGGCTGAGCGGCGCCCAGGGCTGGGCCACCGCGGCCTTCTTCCAGGCGAACGGGGACGTCCCGGACTGCTGAGTCACGGGACACGGACAGGGCCCGGAGGCGACTCCGGGCCCTCTCCGCGTGCCGCGCGTGCGTTGCGGTCATATGAACAGCTCGCCCGGTCGGGAATAGCGCTCCGCCATTCGACCTTGGAGCTGCTGAGAGCGAGGAGACGGCAGATGCCCAAGGCGTACGCGTACACCCGAATCGGTGGGCCCGAGACGGAGACCTTCATCGAGCGGAACCGGCCCGAGCCCGGCCCCGGCCAGCTCCTTGTCGCGGTCCGCGCGGCCGGGGTGAACCCGGTGGACTGGAAGATGCGCAATGGTTTCCGCAGGCCAGGAGCGCCGGAAAGGCCACTGCCCGCCGTGTTCGGCAATGAGATCGCCGGGGTGGTCGTGGCGCTGGGGCCGGATGTCACCGGCTTCGAGGTCGGGGACGCGGTGTTCGGCAGCCCGGTCGGCGGCGGTTACGCCGAGTACGCGCTGCTGCCGGTGTCCATAGCCGCGCACAAGCCGCAGGAGCTGTCCTTCGCCGACGCGGCGACGCTGCCGGTGGCCGCCGCGACCGCGTACGACGGGGTGCGCCAGCTGGCCCTGCCGGCCGGGGCGACGCTGCTGATCACCGGCATCGGCGGCGGTGTCGGCGTGGCCGCGGCCCAGATCGCCCGTGCCTTCGGACTGCGGGTCGTGGGCACGGCGAGCGAGGGCAAGAAGGACTTCGTCGAGGCGCTTGGCGCGGTCCACGTCCCGTCGGCCGGTGCCGGGCTCGCCGACCGGATCCGGGCCGCGGCCCCCGGCGGCACCGTCGACGCGGTCTTCGACCTGGTCGGCGGCGAGGCGCTGACGGAGGTGGCCGGGCTCGTCGAGGACCGTACGAAGCTGATCACGGCCGCCGACCCGACGACGGCGATCGGGCTCGGCGGCTCGCACATCCGGCGCGCCCACACCGCCGAGGTCCTGGACGAGGTGGCGAAGCTCGTGACCGGCGGGGCGCTGCGGCCCCACGTCACGGCCGTCTTCCCGCTCCAGCGCGCGGCCGACGCGCTGCGCACGGTCGAGGACGGCCACGCCCGGGGCAAGGTCGTGATCGAGGTGAGCCCGTGACCGAGTTCGCCCCGCACCCCCTCGACAACCCCGCGCGCTCCTCGCTGACCGGGCCGCACTCGCACTTCGCCGAGCGCTTCGGACGGGTGCTGCGCTATCCGCCCGAGGTGACGCCGTGGCTGGCGCTCTCGGACGAGCCGGGGCCCGAGGACTGGGCCGATCTGGCCGCGCTGGCCGGGCCCGGCGGGGAGGTTCCGCTGCTCGGGATGGACCATCGGCCGCCGCCCGGCTGGGAGTTGACGTTCGATGCGGACGGGGTCCAGCTCGTCGACGACGGGGTGCCCGGCGCGCCCTTCGAGGAGGCGGTCGTGCTCGGCGCGGCCGATGTACCTCAGATGCTGGACCTGGTGCGGCGCACGCAGCCGGGCCCGTTCCTGCCGCGCACCATCGAGCTCGGCACCTATCTCGGCGTACGCAGGAACGGCGTCCTGGTCGCGATGGCCGGGGAGCGGCTGCATCCGCCGGGCTGGACGGAGATCAGCGCGGTCTGCACCGATGACGCCTACCGGGGCCAGGGCCTGGGCACCAGGCTCGTGCTCGCGGTCATCGCGAACATCCGGGCCCGGGGCGAGCGGCCCTTCCTGCACACCGGCGCGCGCAACACCACCGCGATCCGGCTGTACGAGTCGCTGGGGTTCCGGCTGCGCCGCACCACCCGGTTCATGTCGGCCCGGGTTCCGGAGAACGTACTGGCAACCACGACCGGAGTAGTTCACTCGATCGAGTGATGAAACGGTCGTGTGAATTGTTTCTGCAACTTCCGGGCTCCGCGGAACCCTTAGCGTGCTCCTTGGCCTCCCCAGCCCCCGGTCGCCACATTGCCACGTATGAGGGGGGAATAACGTGCGCTCCGACGAACACATCGACCCTGGTGTGCGGAAGATCCTGTCCACGCCCGGACGACGCATCGGGCAGCCGCTGATGCGGGTGCGCACCGTGAGCGGGGTCACCGTCGCCGAGCTGCGCGGCGAGATCGACATCCACGCGGTGCAGTCGCTCCAGCCGCGCCTCGACGTTCTCACCGCGCGCGACGAGCCCGCGCTCGCGCTCGATCTGTGCCGCATCGACTTCCTGGACTGCTCGGGCCTGGCGCTGCTGGTGCGCAGCCGTCGCCGGGCGGCCGAGCGGGGCGGTTCATGGGCGCTGGCCTGCGACCATCCGCTCACCCTGCGGATCCTGCGGATCACCTCCCTGCTGAGCGCCCTGGGGCCCGCTCCCACGCTGGAGCAGGCCCTGGAGTCGTTCAGCCGCGCGGAGCGGACCGTGTCCACCGCAGAGTGACGAGCTCGAACGGCCGCAGACTCAACTCGACCGATCCATCGGCCAGTTCTGGCCGCGCGCCCTCGGTCAGCGGCCGCTCCAGCAGGTCGGTCGCGGCCACCGCGTCCGCGGCGAAGCCCGCGGTGAGCCGGGCGCGGGCCCGGCCGCCGTGCGACTCGTAGAGCCGGACGACCAGATCGCCGCTCGCGTCGTCCGCGAGCTTCACCGCGCTGACCACCACCGCGTCGTTGTCGACGGACACCAGCGGCGCCACCTCGCCGCCGCCCGCGACCCGGCGCTCCGGCAGATTGACGCGGTAGCCCTCGCGCACCGCGTCGCCGACGGTGGCGCCCGGCACGAGCGCGTGCCGGAAGCGGTGGACGCCCTGGTCGGTCTCCGGGTCGGGGAAGCGCGGGGCCCGCAGCAGCGAGACGCGGACCGTGGTGGTCGTGCCCCGGTCCCCCGTGTCGCGGACCGTGCGGGTCACGTCGTGCCCGTACGTCGAGTCGTTGACCAGCGCCACGCCCCAGCCGGGCTCCTCCAGATGCACGAAGCGGTGGTTGCACGCCTCGAACTTGGCCGCCTCCCAACTGGTGTTGGTGTGGGTCGGCCGGTGGAAGTGGCCGAACTGGGTCTCCGAGGCGTAGCGCTCGGCGTGGATGTCCAGCGGGAACGCCGCCTTGAGGAACTTCTCCGTCTCGTGCCAGTCGACCTCGGTGTCGATGTCGAGCCGCTTGGCGTCCGGGGGCAGGCTCAGCAGCTGGGTGACCTTGGAGTCGCCGAAGCTCCGGACGACCCGGACGGCCGCCACGCCGTCGTCCTCCACCGCGACGAGCTGATCGACGTCCGTCAGATCGGTCACCGTGTTGCGGTAGAACGCGTCCACGTCCCACGCGTCCCACATGTTCGGGAAGTCGGGGTGGATCTGGAGCAGATTCGCGGCCTGACCAGGAGCGACCGTCTCGCGCCCGGCGGCGCTGTCGTACACGGAGACCACCAGGCCACGGCCGTCGATCTCCACCCGCAGCAGTCCGTTGTCCAGGACGAAGCCGCCGCCCTCGCGCGCGGCCGCCCGGCTCGCTCCCGTGCGTACCGCCTCGGCCGCCGCGCCCGCCGCCACCGAGGCGCGCGCGTGCGGCGCGGAGTTGAAGACGAGGGTGCGGCCGGAGACGGCCTCTCCGGCGAGCACCCGCTGCGATCCGTCGATGATCGTGTTCAGTTCCTCGGCGACCGCCGCGTACGTCCGCTCCGCCTCGCGGTGCACCCAGGCGATGGAGGAGCCGGGCAGGATGTCGTGGAACTGATGGAGGAGCACGGTCTTCCAGATGCGGTCCAACTGCTCGTACGGATACGGGAATCCGGCCCGCACGGCCGCCGTCGCGGCCCACAGCTCGGCCTCGCGCAACAGGTGTTCGCTGCGCCGGTTGCCCTGCTTGGTCTTCGCCTGGCTGGTCAGCGTCGCCCGGTGCAGCTCCAGATAGAGCTCGCCGACCCACACCGGCGCGTTCGGATACTCCGCCTGCGCCTTGGCGAAGAACTCCGCGGGGCTCTCCCAGGCAACGGTCGCCGAGCCGTCCAGGTTCCGCAGCCGGGCCGCCTTCGCGACCATCTCCCGGGTGGTGCCACCGCCTCCGTCGCCCCAGCCGGTCGGCGCCAGCGAGTGCCGGGCGGCGCCCTTGTCCTTGAAGTTCCGCGCCGCGTGGGCGATCTCGCTGCCCTTCATCGAGCAGTTGTAGGTGTCGACGGGCGGGAAGTGGGTGAAGATCCGGGTGCCGTCGATGCCCTCCCACTGGAAGGTGTGGTGCGGGAACTTGTTCGTCTGCGACCAGGAGATCTTCTGCGTCAGCAGCCACTTGGCGCCCGCCGCCCTGATGATCTGCGGCAGCCCGGCCGCGAACCCGAAGGTGTCCGGCAGCCACGCCTCGTCGTTCTCGATGCCGAACTCCTCCAGGAAGAACCGCTTGCCGTGCACAAACTGCCGGGCCATCGCCTCCGAGCCCGGCATATTGGTGTCCGACTCCACCCACATCCCGCCGGCGGGCACGAACCGCCCCTGCGACACGGCCTTCTTCACGCGCGCGTAGACCTCGGGCCGGTGCTCCTTGATCCAGGCGAACTGCTGCGCCTGCGACATGGTGAAGACAAAGTCGGGCTCGTCCTCCAGGAGCGCGGTCATGTTGGACGTCGTACGGGCCACCTTGCGCACGGTCTCGCGCAGCGGCCACAGCCACGCAGAGTCGATGTGGGCGTGGCCCACCGCGCTGATGCGGTGGGCTGTGAGACCCGCGGGCACCGCGAGTACGTCGGCGAGCTCGGCCCTGGCCGCGTCCGCGCTCGCGTTGACGTCCTGGAGGTCCACCGCGTCCAGCGCGCGGCCGACGGCCCGCAGGATGTCCCAGCGCCGGGCGCCCTCGACGGGCAGCTCGTGCATCAGCTCGCCCAGGACCTCCAGGTCGAGGACGAGCTGCCAGACGCTCTCGTCGAAGACGGCGAGGTCCATCCTGGCCAGCCGGTACTGCGGCTCGCTGCCCGCGGTCTCCCTGTCGCCGAGCGCGGTCGGCACGAAGGGGTGGTAGTCGAGGATGACGGGGTTGGACGCGGCCTCGATGTGCAGCCGCACCTCCTCGCCGCCCGCCACGGGCGCGCCGACGCGCACCCACTGGTTGCGCGGGTTGAGGCCCTTCACCGGGGTGCCGTCCGGCCGGTAGACCAGGCCCTCGCACTGGAAGCCCGGCATGTTCTCGTCGAAGCCGAGGTCGAGGATCGCCTCCACGGTCCTCCCGGCCCACTCCTGCGGGACGGTCCCGGTCACCCGGAACCAGCTGGTCCCCCAGGGCGCGCCCCACGCGTCCCCGACCGCGATCGGTTCGGGGACGCCGGCCAGCCCCTCGGCGACCGGCACGGGCTCGCCCGGCGCGTGCCAGACCGCCACCTGGAGCGGTACGGATTCGGGGTACACGGCGGGGCGGATGCGCTCGTCGAGGACACGCTTGAGGCGGGCTTCGACCAGATTGCGGTCGTCATGCATGAGGGTCTGCTCCGTTGGGTCGAGGGTCGATCGGGGTGCAGATGCGGATGCGGATGCGATGGAGTGCTGGACTGCGGGTGCGGGTGCGGATGCGGGTCGGGTGCTACCAGGGATGGACTGCGCAGACGGCTTCGGAGGCCGTGTAGAGCTCGCCGACGGCCCGTATCTCGAACCGGGCCGACCGCTCCGCTCCAAGCGGCGTCACACCGGGAACGAAGAAGGCGGTGCCGCACGTTCCCCCCACGAAGCGGCGACTTCCGTCGGGCAGGGCGCGGTGCAGCTCGTAGTGGCGCACGGCTGTCGGCACCCGGTCCCACGCGAGGCGCAGCGAGGTGCCCGCGGCGGAGGTCGCGGAGTCGGTGACGCGTGCCCGGGCGGGCGCCGGCGGCGGCGGGGCGGCGCCGTCGCGGACGGCGAGCGCGCCGAGCCGCCACTTCACGGCGCCCTTGGCGACGAGCCGCACACCGAGTGAACGGACGGTCCCGGACAAGGAGTTGAGGCGAACGATCGAGGTGGTCCAGCCGGTCCGGCCCGCGCGCAGGGTGCCCGCCGGTCGACAGACGTACGGAACGGGCTCGCCCGGCCGGGCGGGCTCGCGCAGGGCGACCGCGAGCTCGACGGTGACCGTGCCCACGTCGGCGCGGTGGGTGAGCTCGACGACCGTGGACTTCGACAGCGGCAGCCGGGTCGCGTACAGCTCGACCGTGGCCGGGGCGTCGAAGTCCCCGTCGACCAGGAGGCTGGATCCCCCGCGCCAGGCGTCGGCGAAGTCGAAGGCCACGGCGGGCCGTCGGCCGCCCGTACGGACGACCCAGCGCCGCCCCGGAAGGCGGTCCTGAAGTCCCAGATGGTTCCACTCGGCGGGCGAGGCGACCACGCCCTCCTCGTACCAGCGCAGCCCGTGCCCGGTGTTGAAGGAGGTCGCGAACGGCAGCCTCTCGACCGTGGCGCGGTCGGCCACCACTGTCGCGGGGGCGCGCCAGCCGTCCGTGTCGGGCCGGGACGGATCCAGGGAACGCCCGGTCCAGAACCGGTCGTCGGCCGCGTGGAACTGCGCCGGGGTACGGCCCGCGGGCAGCTGCTCACGGGTCCACTCGGGCCGGTAGAGGCCGTACGACACGATGTGCGGGCGGTCCTCGGGGACGATGGCGTCCCAGTCCACCGAGGTGTTCCAGCCGCCGGACTCGACGTCGACGCCCGCCCACAGCTCGTAACGGCTGCGGCCGAGCCGCCCCGCGAGCTCGCCCGAGGACGCGAGCGTCCCGCGCGACCAGCGGAAGTCCACGAACATCGAGTCGGCGTTCGCGAAGAACTCCTTGTTCTCGTCGTCCAGTTGCCCCTGCCAGCCGACCTCGCCGCCGGTCGTCATCGCGTCGTACCAGGTGATCCGCAGCCCGGCCGCCTTCGCCCGCGCCTTGAGGTCCCGTACGAACGCGAGCATGTCGGCGCCGAGCGCCGCGTCGCCGCCATCGGTCTCGGCGTTGAGGAACCACCCGTCGAAGCCGTACGCGACGGCGACCTCGACCAGCTTGGCGGCCAGCGGAAACCGCCCGAGCGCGTCGCGCCGCACCAGGTCTCGGGTCCAGCGCAGATCACCGCCCCAGGCGGTCGGTGGCAGGAACACGGTACCGAGGACGGGCACGCCGTTGCGGTGCGCGGCGTCCACGATCGGGGCGTTCGGGGCAAGAATCAGCCCCTCCCCCGCCGAACCGCCCCAGAAGACCAGCTCATCGAGGTACGCCCAGTGGGTGAACGCGTAGTAGTCGGCGGTGGCCGCGCCCTGCGACGGGTTGCCCGCCGTGTGCGCGAAGGACACCAACGACTGGATACGGGCCTGCCCGCGCCGAGCGGTCCGGTTCACCGGGACCGGCGCGAACCGCGCGGCGAGCGGCACGGAGGCGGTGTTGAAGGCGAGGTCCTTGTCGTCCTCGGCCTTCCACTCTTTGAGACTCCGCCAGGCGATCCCGGGGCCGGGCGTACCGGAGGGGAGGGAGTCCGGGTACCAGTAGGAGGCGTAGGGCTGGAGGTCGCCGGACTCGTTCTCGGCGGCGCGAGCGCCGAAGGGTGGGAGGACGACGGCGGCGGCCGCCCCCACACCGGTGAGGACAACGGCGCGACGGCTGGGGCGCACATTCATGACACCACCACCTCCTCGATCCCGCGCGACGCCAGGTACTCCTTGTCCTGCGCCCGACTGGCGAGCACGACGGCAGGCCGCACCCCGTCGGCAACGAGCCGGGCGAACGCCTCGAACACCGGCCCCCCGGGCGCACACACCGACCGGCGCGGCGCCACGACGTCGTCCCCCACGTCGACGACCAGCGCGGTGGTACGGGGCGCGGGCGCATACACGCGCCCCCGCCACTCCTCGGCGAGCCGCGCCACCACCGCGCCGGCCGGTTTGACCAGCCCGTCACTGGTCAACAGCCCGAGGCTGTACTCCAGTTCGGGAAAGTCGGCCAGCGACCGGTCCACGTCGTGCGAGCACCACCACGTCACGCCCCACAGATCCGCGCAGTCCAGCGCGTTCACGACGGTCGCCTCGGTGAACGCGGCCGCGTGCCCCGCCGGGATCAGCGGCGCGGGCGCCCCGACCTCCTGGAGCCACACCGGGCGGTGCGGGTCGTCGGCCCACGCCTTCGACAGCTCGACGAGATAGGCGGCGTGGTGCTCGGTCGCCACGCCGGTGCGCCCGTGCGCCTGGGCAGTGCCGTTGAACACCCAGGAGTGCACGGCGGTCATCGCGCCGAGCCGGGCGGCGTGCGCGGGGGTGAAGGGCTGGTCGTCCTGGTACCAGGAGGCGTCGTACTCGGCGTGCACATGGGACCGGCCGGGGGCGCCCTCCTCGCACGCCCCGAGCAGCCGCCGCAGCCACGCCTCGGCCTGCCCGGACGTGATGCGGTCGGGGTCGGGGTGCGGCCGGGCCGCGAACTGGTTGACCTCGTTGCCCAGCGTCATCCCGATGAAGTTGGGCCGGTCGGCGAGCGCGGCGGCGAGCGTACGCAGGTAGGCGGCCTGCCCCTCGACCACCTCGGGGTCGGTGAAGAGGTTGCGCCGGTGCCAGGTCCGCGTCCACGCGGGCAGGAAGTCGAAGCTCGACAGATGGCCCTGGATCCCGTCGACGTTGACGTCGAGGCCGCGCTCGGCCGCCGCGTCCGCGAGCGCGACCAGCTGCTCGACCGCGCGCGGCCGGATCAGCGCCCGGTTGGGCTGGAAGTAGGGCCACACGGGGAAGACCCGGATGTGGTCGAGGCCGAGCGCCGCGATCGCGTCGAGGTCGGCCCGGACGGCGTCGAGGTCGAAGTCGAGCCAGTGGTGGAACCACCCCTGACTGGGCGTGTAGTTGGCGCCGAAGCGCACGGCAGAAGGCATGCGGTTCCGTTCTGTGGACGTGCGGCGTGCTCCGTGGGCGTGCGGTGGGACGCTGGCGCGGGGGCGCTCAGCCCTTGACGGCGCCCTCGCCGACGCCGCGGAAGAAGTAACGCTGCAAGCAGGCGAAGAGCGCGATGAGCGGGGCCACGGCGATGACGGTGCCCGCCGCGACCAGCCGTTCGTCGTTGGCGAAGGTGCCGTGCAGATAGTTCAGGCCGATGGTCAGGGTGAAGCGGTCCGGGTCGCTGAGCACGATGAGCGGCCACAGGAAGTCGTCCCAGGCCCCCATGAAGGCGAAGATGGCGACCACGGCGAGGGTGCCCTTGACGGCGGGCAGCGCGATCAGCAGATACCGCTGCCAGGCGTTGGCGCCGTCGACGTACGCCGCCTCCTCCACCTCGTACGGGAGGTTGAGGAAGGCGTTGCGCATCAGCAGGACGTTCATGGCGCCGATGGAGCCCGGCAGCAGCACCGCGATCAGGGTGTTGTTGAGGCCGAGGTCCCGCATGGTGGTGAACTGGGCGATGATGATGCCCTCGACCGGGACCAGCATCGCGAGAATGAAGGCGAGGGTGGCCGCGCGGCGGCCCCGGAAGCGCATCCGGGCCAGGGCGTAACCGGCGAGCGAGGCGCCGACGCAGTTGGTGACCACATTGGCCGAGGCGACCTTCAGCGAGTTCAGCGCGTAGTCCCAGACCGGGATGGTGTCGGCCACGCGCGCGTAGTTGTCGACAGTGGGCCGCCCGGGCAGGAACTTGGGCGGGGAGCTGAAGATGTCCTCGTGCGGGCCCTTGAGCGAGGTGGACAGCTGCCACAGGAACGGGCCCACGGTGAGCGCGAGGACCACGAGGAGCAGGGCGTACCGCAGCACCAGCTGCCAGCCGGGGATCCGCCGCCCCTCGGCGTCGGTGACCCCCTTGCGCGGCGCCCTGGCCCGGGTCCCGGACTCGGAGGGCGTCCCGGCCTGGGAAGGACTCTTGGTTTCGGCAGGAGTCTCGGTGCTCATGTCCCCTCCCTCCGGTCCGTGCGCAGGACGAGCAGCATCAGGACGACGGTGACGGCGAAGACGACCACGGAGATGGCCGAGGCGTAGCCGACCCGGCCGGTGAGGCCGGTGCCGACGCGCTGGACCAGCATCACCAGCGTGGTGTCCTCGCCCGCCGGTCCGCCGGTGGCCCCGGCGATCAGATAGACCTCGGAGAACACCTTGAAGGCGGAGACCGAGGAGAGCGCGGCGACCAGCACCATCGTCGAACGGACGGCCGGGACGGTGACGGTGAAGAACCGGCGTACGGCCCCGGCCCCGTCGACCGCGGCGGCCTCGTGCAGCTCGCGCGGCACGTTCGCCAGCGCGGCCAAGTAAATGATCATGTAGTAGCCGAGGCCCTTCCAGACCGTGACGGCCATCGCGCTGCACAGCAGCAGCCACTGGTCGCTGAGGAAGCCGACCCTGCCGGCGCCCACCGCCTCCAGGAGCGAGTTGATCAGCCCCCGGTCGTCCAGCATCCACACCCAGATCAGGCCCACCACCACGATGGACGCCACGACCGGGGTGTAGAACGCCGCCCGGAAGAAGGCGATTCCGGGGATCTGCCGCTGGACGAGCAGTGCGAGCAGCAGCGGCAGGACGACGAGGGCCGGGACGACGCCGAGGACGTACAGGGTGCTGTTGCGCAGGCCGGTCCAGAACATGTCGTCGTGCCACAGCTCGCGGAAGTTGGCGAGGCCGACGTAGTGGCCGGGCACCAGGGTGCGGCGGTCGGTGAACGCGTTGGCCACCGTGCTGACGAACGGGTACAGGCTGAACACGCCGACGACCAAAAGGCCGGGCGCCGCGAACAGCCAGGGGCTGGAGGGGAGATGGCGCCGGACGGAGCGGCCGGGCCGGCGGGCGCCGGAGCGGGACGCGCGGTCCGCCGGGCCCGCCACGAGCGGGCCGGACGGGTTCGCCGCGGAGGCGGTGGGGCTCTTCATGAACGGCTCAACTCTGCTTCAGCAGCCGGTCGCAGGCTTTGACAGCGTTGTCAAGCGCTTCTTTGGGGCTCTCCTTGCCCTGCAGCGCCTTGGCCACCTCGTTGCGCAGCGCGGTCTTCATCTGGTCGCTGAACAGCACCGGCGTGTAATTGACCGCCGTCTTCAGCGACTTGGCGGCGGCGATCCGCACCCGTGTCTCGTCGGTGCCGTCCTCCTTGGTGAAGTACGCGTCGTCGAGCGAGCCCGCGGTGCTGGGGAAGATGGCGACCTTCTTGGCGAACTCCATCTGCCGGGTCGCGTCGGTGACGAAGTGGGCGAAGGCGACGGCGGCGGGCTTCTGCTTGCTCTTGGCGTTGACCATGACGCCCATGACGTACATGTTGGCCTTGCCGGTGCTGCTGATCTGGTCGGTGATCCCGATGTTCCTGTAGAGCGTCGGGGCCTGCTTCTTGAAGTTCGCGAGGTCGAGGGCGCTGCCCGGGTTCAGGGCGACCGACTCGGTGAGGAACTTGTGCCCGGCCGACTCGGGGGTCGCGGTCAGCGCCTGCGGGTCGAGCGCCTTGGCGTCGTACAACTGCTTGTAGCGCGTGAGGAGTTCGACCCCCTTGGCGTCGTTGAACGCGAAGCCGTCGCCCGTCTTGTTCATCAGCCCGACCCCGTAGCGGCCGAAGTCCTCGATGGTCGGCACGTTCGCGAAGGTCGCGATCCTGCCGTTGCTCTGCCGCGCCATCCTCATCCCCGCCGCGAAGACCTCGTCGTACGTCCTCGGGGGCTTGTCGGCGTCCAGACCGGCGTCCTTGAAGAGCCGCTTGTTGTAGAAGAGCGGGCCGGTGTTCAGATACCAGGGGAAGGCGTACGTGCCCTGCAGGCCGGGCACCTGGTGGCTCTGCCAGGCGCCGGGCAGATACTCCTTGCGGTAGTCGGCGGCGGCCTTGTCCAGGTCGAGCGCGAGGCCCGCTTTGGCGAGCGGGGCCACCAGGTCCGGCGAGACGTTGACGACATCGGGCAGCGTGCCGCCGGCCGCGTCGGCGCTGATCTTGTCGGGGTAGCCGTCCGCGGGCCGGTCGACCCACTTCACCTCGGTGCCGGGGTACTTCTTCCGGAAGTCCGCGATCACGCCGTTGAAGTAGTCCTTGAAGTTGGCCTGGAGGTTCCAGGTCTGGAAGGTGATCTTCCCTTCGACCTTGCCGGACGCGTCGGACGAACCGGAGTCGGAGTCGCTGGAACAGGCGCTCAGCGGCAGGACGGTGGCGAGGACGGCGGCAGCGGCGAGTGCCCTGCGGGAGATGCGCACGGTGTACGGCTCCTTTGCTCGGACCAGATGTGCGAGTGCTGGGACCAGAGGTGCGGGCATGAGCGACCGGCCCGGCACCGGGGTCGGGGGGCGCCCCCGGAAAGGCACGGAACCGGCCGCTCACATCGGCAGACTTTGCGGTGCGATTCTTCAAAAAGTCAATAGGTGGCCCGAGTTGGATGCTGTACGTGCAGGTCAGTGTTGTGTGTACGGGTAGTTGCGGCGGTCCACTAATGCGCTTTAGAGTCACGGTGCTCAAGCGCATTAGTACGCCGGGGTATTCACCGGCCGAAGTCGGCCGGATCCACCGGGAAAGGGGCATGGGTGACACACAGCCCGCCGTCCGGCAAGGACACGTCGGCGGGCCGGCGCACTCCCGCGCGCCGCCCGACCATGAAGGACATCGCCCAGCGGGCCGGGGTGTCGGAGAGCGCGGTGTCGTTCGCGCTCAACGACCGGCCGGGCGTCTCGGAGGTGACCCGCGACCGGGTCCGCCGGGTCGCCGAGCAGCTGGGCTGGCGGCCGAGCACGGCGGCCCGCGCGCTGTCCGGCGAGGGCTCGGCGACGGTCGGCCTGGTGGTGGCGCGCCCGGCCGCCACCCTCGGCGTGGACTCGTTCTTCCTCCAGCTGATCTCCGGCATCCAGGAGGTCCTGGCGGAGCGTCAGCTCGGGCTGCTCTTCCAGGTGGTGGAGGACGTCCGGGCCGAGTGCGCGGTCTACCGGCGGTGGTGGGCCGAGCACCGGGTGGACGGGGTCCTGGTGGTCGACCCGCGCACCGACGACCCGCGCCCGGAGCTCCTGGACGAGCTGGGGCTGCCGGGCGTCGTCATCGGCGGACTGCCCGACGCCCACCCTCATCTGTCCCAGGTGCGCGCGGACGACACCGGGGCGATGGCTGCGGTCGTCGGCCGTCTGCACTCCCTCGGGCACCGGCGGATCGTGCACATCGCCGGGCTTGAGTCGCTGGCGCACACCGACCGCCGTATCCGCTCGCTGCGCGCCGAGGCCGGGCGGCGCGCGCTGACCGGGGTGCGCTCGGTGACCACGGACTACTCGGACACCCAGGGCGCCGCCGTGACCCGCCGGGTGCTCACCGGGGACGCGCCGCCGACCGCGCTCGTCTACGACAACGACGTGATGGCGGCGGCCGGCGCGGCCGTGGCGGCCGGGCTCGGCTTCTCGGTGCCGGGCGAGGTGTCGATCGTGTCCTGGGAGGACTCGGTGCTGTGCCGGATGGTCCACCCGTGGCTGACCGCGCTCTCCCGCGACACCGTCGCCTTCGGGCGGCTGGCCGCGCGGGAGCTCACCGCGCTGCTCGACGGCGGCCCCGCTCGGACGGTGCCGATGCCGCTGCCCCGTCTGATCGAGCGGGAGAGCACCGCCGCGCCGCCGCTCAGCGGGGCCTGAGCAGCAGCAGCGCCACGTCGTCGCCGCGCTCGCGGGTCTCCCGCACATGGCGTACGAGAGCGTCGGCCACCTCCTCCAGGGGGCGGCTCCCGGCGGCGGCCAGCCGGTCGGCGACGGCGGCCAGCGACTCGTCGAGGTCGACGCCCGGGATCTCGATCAGGCCGTCGGTGTACAGCGCGAGGACCGACCCGGGCGGCAGCGGGACCTCCGTGGTCGGGTAGACCGCGTCCGCCTCGATGCCGAGCAGCGGCCCGCCCACCAGGTCGAGCACCCGCACCCGGCCGTCCGGGGTCCTCAGCAGCGGCTGCGGATGCCCGGCCCGGGCGAGCAGGGCGCGCCCGCGCGCGGGGTCCAGATGCAGATAGATGCAGCTGGCGAAGCGCTCGGCGGCGAGGTCGACAAGGAGCCGGTTGGTGGACTCCATGACCCGGCCGGGGCTCTGGCCGACGGCCGTGTAGGCCCGTACGGCGGTGCGGACCTGGCCCATCAGGCCCGCCGCGGTGACGTTGTGGCCCTGGACGTCCCCGATGACGGCGGCGGCCGCGGTGCCGACCGGCAGCAGGTCGTAGAAGTCGCCGCCGATGTCCATGCCCTGGGTGCCCGGCAGATAGCGGGCCGCGACCTCCAGGCCCGCCAGCGCGGGCAGGGTGTGCGGCAGCAGGGCCTCCTGGAGGCCGTGGGCGAGCCGGTGCTTGGCGTCGTACAGCAGAGCCCGCTCCAGGGCCTGGGCGATGAGCCCGCCCACGCTGGTCAGCACCGCGCGCTCCTCGGCGGAGAACGTGCGCTGCTCGGCGAAGCCCAGGACGCAGGAGCCCACGGCCCGGCCGGAGGCGATCAGCGGCAGATAGGCCCAGGCGGCCATGCCGTCGGGGGTGGCGGACCGGCTGGGGTAGAGGCGCTCCAGCTGGGCGCGCGACTCGAAGAAGGCGGGCACGCCGGTGAGCAGGGCGCGGGTGCCCGGGGTGCGGGCGCTCAGCGGCAGCCCGTCGAACCGCTCGACGACCGAGGGGTCCTCGTAGCCGCGCTGGCCCAGCACGTGCAGCCGCCCGCCGGAGGAGCCCAGCATCACCAGGGCCCGGCTGCCGACGGCCGGCATGATCTCGTCGGCCACCAGGTCGATCACGTCCTGGACGCCGACGGCCTCGGTCAGGGCGCTGGCCAGGCTCAGGATGTGCGAGATGGTCACGAGCCGCCCCGGGCCCTCCCCGGAGTCGCGGGGCGGGCGGCCCGGGTGGGGCGCGGCGCGGGCCCGGGTGATGCGCACGCTCAGGCCCGTGGTGCTGGGGTAGAGCCGGAAGGAGAGCCAGTCGCCGGGCGGGCGCAGCGCCACGAACGAGGTGATCTGCTGGCTGAGCAGCGCCGCCCGATAGCTGTCCTCGTACATCGGGTCGTCGAGCCACGGCAGCACGGTCCAGGGCGTGGCGCCGAGCAGCCGGTCGACCGGGACGCCGAGCAGATCGCCCGCCGCCTGGTTGGCATAGCCGATCCGCCCGTCGAGATCGAGCGCGCAGAGCCCGTACGGGAGGCGCGCGGCCATGCGTACGGCCTCGGCGGCGACGTTCTCGCCCGGGTCGGTCTCCTGCAGGCGAACACCGGACCCGGGCAGCACGGGATGGCCCTGCGCCGCCGCCCACTCCATGTACTCGGCGAGCCGGTCGCAGGCCGCCGCGAGGCGTTCGCGCTCGCGCTGGGAGAGGTCCGCCGGGTGCGAGCCGGGCCAGGTCACGTAGACGGCTCCGTACACGGTCCGCGCGGTCGCCACGGGCAGGGCGGCCAGGGCGAACGGATAGGGCAGCACCACGGCGATCCGGGGGTAGCGCCCGGCCATCTCCTCCTCGCCGCCGACCCAGACCAGGCGCCGCTCGCGGACCGCGTCGGCGACCGGGATGGGGGCGCCGAGCCCGACCCGCTCCCAGGGCGCGGCGAAGACCCGGGGCAGCCCGGCCATCACATTCATGACCAGCACGTTCTCACCAGGATCGAGCACATATACGGCACCGGAGTGGGCCTGGACGTCGTCGAGCATCCCGGTCAGCACCCGGGAGAGCACCGCCTCGTGCGGGGGCGCGCGATCGGCCGGGGGGCCGGGCGCATCCCGGTCGGGCATGGCCGACCACCTCCTCCACGGCCCCGCGACACCTCTGAGGATCCAGGCTGCCCCGCGCGGCGCCCGCGCGCACGGCGAGAGCGCGTGGCGGCCGGGGGCGGCCCGGTGGACGGCAGCCGACCGGGGGACAGCGCGTCGGCGCCGACGGCGTTTCGCGTGGAAGATCCGCCCGACTCCGTTATGAATCGGACGAAATATCTGACACATCATCTGATCACCTGGATGGGGCCGATGAGACGAATGCCCCGGCGAGGGGCACAGCAGCCCTTCTCCGTACCGGAGTTGACCCCCTGTCCACCCCGCTACTTCTGGCCTCCCGTCTCGTTCACCCATCAGTGAGAGTCACTTCACGTGGGCAGCGTGTGACGTATCAGCACAAGTCATGTCCACACCATCTAATTTTCGACGCACCTTCCCACCCATGAAGGAAGCCTCATGCGCCGAACCACCCTCGCCGCCGCGCTGTCAGCCGCCGTCGCCCTGACCACCGCGGTCGCCCTGCCCGTTGCCGAGGCCACGCCCCATGGCGCCCTTCGGCCCGCCTCCGCATCCGCCGCCCAGCCGTTCCTGCCCCCGCTGCCGACCACCGCGCCGCCGGTCACCCGGACCCTGAGCCCCGGCGTCACGCTCACCGCGCTCACCTTCGGCAAGAAGAACGCGGCCGACTACTGGACCGCGCATGTCTACCTGCCCGCGGACCCCGGCGGTCCGGTCGGGAAGGCCACCACGGAGCTCGGCCCCAAGGACACCGCGGACCAGGTGGCGGACGCCCTGCGGCAGAAGGGGTTCGCCCCTCGCGTCGAAGAGGTCCGCTCGCCCGCGTACGCCGACCTGCCGGCGGGCACGCTCGGCTGGACGGTCCGGATCGGCGCCTACGCCGAGCGGGCCGACGCCACCGCCGAGCTCGCGAAGGTGAAGGCCGCCGGGTTCACCGGGGACACGCGCTACACCGGGCAGGACGGCACGGACACCAACGCGCCCCAGAAGGTCCACGTCCTCAGAGTGGACTTCCGCAAATTCCACGGCAGCGTGGGCACCGAGTTCGGGCCCACGCTGCACGGCACCGAGCCCGCCACCGAGCTGATCGCCCTGGCGCACGCGGTCGCGGGCATCAACGGCCAGTGGTTCTACAACGACGCGCCGGGCGGGTTCTACGTCAAGGACGGCAAGGTCCTGGCAAGCGCCACCCAGGGCCGCGGCGCCATCATCGCCACCCGGGGCGGCCGTTCGGTCCGCGTCGACACGCTCACCGCGCACATCTCGATGCGTACGTCCCGGGGCGCCATCCAGGAGCTGGACGGCGTCAACCGCTTCCCCGGGGACGTCTGGAACTGCGGCGGGGACGCCGACGACATTCCGACCGACAAGCCGCAGCACGACTTCGAGTGCACCGACCCGAACGAGCTCGTCGAGTTCACCCCCGAGTGGGGCACCCCGCCGACCGGCACGGGCGCCGAGGTGGTGCTCGACAAGCACGGCAAGGTCACCGCGGTCAACTCCTCGCGCGGGGCGGCGGTTCCGGCCGGCGGCAACACCGTGCAGGCCATCGGCGACAGCGCCGACTGGCTGGTCAAGAAGGTCCGGGTGGGCGACTGGATCGACATCAGCACCCGGGTCAGGGACGGCTACGGCCGCACCATCCCGCTCACCAGGGACACCCAGATCATGCAGGTCGGGCCGACACTGGTGCGAGGCGGCCGGGTGTCGGTCAACGCCATGGGGGACGGGATCATAAGGTTCGGCTCCGACCACTCGTTCACGTACGACTGGACCAACCGCTCCAATCCGCGCTCGATGATCGGCGTCGACGGCGAGGGCCGGCTGATGCTGGTGGTCGTCGACGGGCGCCAGGCGGGCTACAGCGAGGGCCTGAGCATCGCGCGGACCGCCGATCTGATGCACCAGCTGGGCGCGCGCGAGGCGCTCAACCTCGACGGCGGCGGTTCCAGCGTGATGGTCACCGCGGCCGACGGGGTCATCAACCGCCCGTCCGACTCCTCCGGCGAGCGCTCGCTCGGCAACGCCTGGGTCATCCGGCCCTGACCGCCCCGCACGTGCGGCCCGTGCTCCGGCGCGGGCCGTACGTCAGTCCTCCGGGGGTTCCTCTGGCGGGACCACCGGCGAGTCGGCGAACAGGTCGAGCCGGCCGCCCTCGTCGATCCTGCTGCCCTCCGGGACGAACTCGCACCACACGGCCTTGCCGTCGCCCCTGGGCTCCACGCCCCAGCGGGACGACACCGCCTCGATCAGCATCAGACCGCGCCCGGAGGTGGCCGCCTCGCCCGGGGTGCGGCGGCGCGGGCGGACGCTGGAGCGGTCCTTGACCCACAGCCGTACCCGCCGCACCGGCTGGGGCAGCACCTCCAGGGTGAGCACCGCGCCGCCCTCGGTGTGCAGCAGGACGTTGCCGAGGAGTTCACCGGCCGCCAGTTCCACGTCGTCGACGAGTTCGGCGAAGCCCCAGTCCTCCAGGGCGCGGCGAAGGGCGACCCGGGACTCGGCCAGGCCCTCCGGGTCGGCCTGGTGGATGTACTGGTGGATGCGGGGCGCCTGCGGGGTGCCCGGGTCGGGCGCCCGGCGCAGCAGGAGCAGGGCGACGTCGTCGCCGGTGCCCCAGCGCTCCCAGAGGCTGGCGGAGAGATGGTCGGCGAGGGCGTCCGGTGCCTCCGGGCCCGCCCGGACGGCCGCCTCCAGCGCGTCCATCCCGGCCGCGATGTCAAGGCCCGGCTCCTCGACGAGCCCGTCCGTGCAGAGCACCAGCATCTCGCCGGGCACCAGGTCGAGCCGGGTCTCCGGAAACTCCTCGTCGTCGAACTCGGTGGCGAGCCCCAGCGGCAGCCCGCCGCGCAGATTGGGGCGGCCGACCCGGCCGTCGGTGTGCCGGATGAACGGCCCCAAGTGCCCCGCGCGCACCGCCCGTACGCCACCGGACTCCAGGTCCACCTGGGCGTACGTGCAGGTCGCGAAGCGCTCGGTGTCGAGTTCGGCGAGGAAGCGCGAGGCCCGGGCGAGGACGGTCGCGGGCGCGTGGCCCTCCCCCGCGTAGGCGCGCAGGGCGATCCGCAGCTGGCCCATGATGGCGGCGGCGTGGGTGTCATGGCCCTGGACGTCGCCGACGACGACCCCGACCCGGCCCCGGGGCAGCGCGATCACGTCGTACCAGTCGCCGCCGACCTCCCGGCCGCCCCAGGCCGCGTGGTAGCGCACCGCGATCTCGGCGCCGGTGAAGGCGGGCACGTGGCGCGGCAGCATCGACGCCTGGAGGCCGGTGGCGAACTCGCGCTCCTGGTCGAAGAGGATGGCCCGCTGGAGCGACTGGGCGACGATGCCGGCCAGACCCAGGCACAGATTGCGGTCCTCGGCCGAGAAGTCGCTGCGCCCCCGGAAGAACAGCGCGAGGCCGCCGACCGGCCGGGCCTGGGCGATCAGCGGCAGGAACGCCGCCGCGTCCACTTCGAGGCCCTGGATGTACGGGGCGAGCCGCGGGAAGGTGTCGCCGAGCTCAGCGAGCGAGGTCACGAACCGGGGCCGACCGGTCAGCACGGCCTCGGCGAGCGGCAGCGAGTCGTCCAGCCGGTGCAGCGACAGCTCCTCCAGCGCCTCCATCGACTCACCGGCCGCCGCGATGGCCTTCAGCACGCCGCCCTCGGCCAGGCCGAGGATGAGCCCGTCGGCGCCGAAGCGCTCCATGCCGCCGGTGCCGGTGAGCACCGCCGCGACGTCGTCGACGGTCACCGCCTTGGACAGGGCCTCCGTGGTGCCCTGGACCATGCCGGTGATGCGCCGGCGGCCCGCTTCCAGCGGGCTGATCACGGTGAACTCGGTGAACTCGGTCGAGGCGTTGCGGACGATGCCGATGACGCGGTACGCGGTGCCCCGCTCGTCCCGCAGGATCCGGCCGCGCACATGGGTCCACTGGCGGTGCCCGTTGCGCCGCCGCACCTGGAAGTAGGCGCCGTACGAGGAGCGCCCGGTCTGCATGGCCTCGTCGATCACCGCGGCGAGCCGGACGCCCTCCTCGGGCGGCACCCGGGTGGAGACGGTGGCGGGGAGCCCGTCGTACTCCTCGGGCCGCAGGTCGAAGACGGCGAGACCGGCGTCGTCGACCTCCAGGGTCCCGGCGTCCAGGTCCCAGTCGAAGCTGCCCATGCGGTTGAGGGCCAGCCTCTCGCCCGGCCCGATCCGCCGTCGGTCGCGTCCAGCCACTGCGTCAGCTTATCTTCGCGGGTTTTTCCTCCGCATCACGGAGAAGCGCCCCGGACGCCGATCGCGGCGGGTACGCCGCACAGTCACCCGTTCGGCCGCGATGGGCGGGCGGCCGCGCCCGGGTTGTGCCGCAGCACCGCGCCGATCAGGCCCGAGGTGGCCTCGGGGAAGTCCATCGGGACGATTCCGAGGCCACTCACGCCGCCGAGCGCCGAACCGTTCAGGAAGTCGCGGACCTGCGGGTCGAGCCGGTCCGCGTTCCACTCGGGCGGCAGGCCGGCCGCCGTGCTGACATAGTTGACGTAGAGCTTGCCGGGCTGATCGGCGGCCTTGCGGAACTGGCCCTCGATCTTCGGGTACTTGCCGAAGGGCTCGGCGTTGTAGTCGTCCTGGATGTCGAAGAGCGCCGGGTCGCCGTAACGGACGCCGGGCAGACCGCCGTTGTCGGCGAGCAGCACGACCTTGCCCCGGGCCTCGCCCAGCGTCGGCAGGGCGGCGTCCAGGCGGAACAGCGGCCGCCAGCCCTTCTGGTCCAGGTAGATGTCGAAGATCCGGCGGAACTCGGCGTCGCTCTGCGTGGAGTACTCCTGCTTGACGCGCATCAGGACGGTCTCGGTGGGGTGGGCGGCGAGGAAGTCCCGGCAGGCGATGAGCACATCGCCGAACATCAGGTTCTGGTAGAAGGCCGCGTGGTGGATGGCGAAGGAGTCACCGGTGACCCGGCAGCGCACGTCCAGGAAGCGGATCCCGGCGCCGAGCTGGTCGGCGATGACCGCGTTCTGGCACTTCACCCAGAGCCCGCCGAACCGCGCCCCCGAGTCGTGCGTGCCCGGAATCGTCAATTGGCGCAAGGGAGTTGAGCCCGCGATGCCCGCCATCCAGTCGCTGACGCCCAGGGCGTCGGCGGTGGCCGGGGCGGTGCCCGCGTAGGCCAGCAGTCCGGCGGCCGGAAGCACGGCCGCGCCCTTGAGGAATCCCCGCCGGTCCATGCCCACGCTCCCCCTGCCGCTCGGCGGCCTCGGTCGGCACATCTGTGCGTCGCGTCGCATGGAAGCACAGACGGCCGCAGGGTGACAGGCATCGCGCGGCACGGATTACCGGCCGGTAGTCCAGGGCCGCCCACCACCCATGCTACTTTCGTGAAGACGCAAATAAGGATCCGCACACTGCGGAACCGGCGTCCTTGCCATGCCCGTGCGAGCCGAGGAGGTGTTCGGGATGAGTCCCGACCGAAGTCTTCGCCGCACCGCGCCGACCGGCTGACCCACCGACGCCTCCGGGCTGACCGCCGCCTTTCCCCCGGCGCCCCCACTGCGGCACGCGGCGCTTTCCCGCCGCGCCTTTCCTTGCGTACGCCCAGGTCATCACGTGTGCCATCGCGTACGCACACTCATCGCCCACCACTCCATGTGACCGCACGGACGCGTCCTGCCGTCATGCTCGGAGGGAGATTTCGTCATGACCATGCTTACCCCGGAGAAGATCGCTCCGCCGGGCCGGGGCACCCCCGGCCGCCGCGAGCGCAAGGCCGCGGAGCTGGCGGCCCGCACCCGGGCCGTCGGCGCGCGGCTCGCCGCCCTCAGCGCACACCCCGCCTCCCGGGTCCTCAAGGACCTCGACGCCGACCGCACGGGCCTGGGCCAGGCCGACGTCCTGGCGCGCCAGGAGCGGTTCGGCGCCAATGTGGTCGCCCATGAGAAGACCCCGGGCCGGCCCGCCCAGCTGGCCAGGGCGTACGCCAACCCGTTCATCGCCGTCCTGGTGTTCCTCGCCGCCGTCATGTACTGGCAGGATCCGGCGGACCCCGGTGTCGTCATCCTCAGCGTGATGGTGGGGCTCAGCGGGCTGCTGCGGTTCTGGCAGGAGTACCGCTCGGGCCGGGCGGCGAACGCCCTCAAGAAGCTGGTGACCACCACCACCGCCGTACAGCGCACGGCCGGTCGCGGCGCCCGGCCGACCACCGTCGAGGTGCCGATGGACCAGGTGGTCCCCGGTGACATCGTGAAGCTGGCGGCCGGCGATCTGATCCCGGCTGACCTGCGGATCCTCTCCGCCAAGGATCTGATGGTCTCTCAGGCCGCCCTGTCCGGCGAGTCGTTGCCGGTCGCCAAGGCCGACACCCGGACGAACGACCAGGGCCAGCACAGCACTTGCGACCCCATCGACGCCGACAACCTCTGCCTGATGGGCACCTCGGTGACCTCCGGGACCGCCACCGGTGTGGTCGTGGCGACCGGCGCGGACACCTACTTCGGCTCGATGGCCGGTTCGCTGGCGGGTGAGCGGCCGCAGACCAACTTCGACAACGGCGTACGCAAGGTCAGCTTCCTGCTGATCCGCTTCATGCTGGTGATGGTTCCCGTCGTGTTCGCGATCAACGGCGTCACCAAGGGCGACTGGAACGAAGCATTTCTCTTCGCCGTCGCGGTCGCCGTCGGGCTGACCCCCGAGATGCTGCCGATGGTCGTCTCCGCCAACCTGGCGCGCGGCGCCGTCGCGATGTCCCGGCGCAAGGTGGTCGTCAAGCGGCTCAACGCGATCCAGAACCTGGGTGCGATGGACGTGCTGTGCACCGACAAGACGGGCACGCTCACCGAGGACCGGATCGTCCTCGACCGCTGTCTGGACGCGCACGGCGACGACGACAGCGAGGTCCTGGAGTACGGCTACCTCAACGCCCACTTCCAGACCGGTCTGAAGAACCTGATGGACCAGGCGGTCATCGACCGCGTCGACGAGGCCGAGGAGGTCGTCGTCGACGCCCGGTTCTCCCTGGTCGACGAGATCCCCTTCGACTTCGCCCGGCGCCGGATGTCGGTGGTCCTGGGCCGCAACAGCTTCCTGGACGCGGACAGCCTCATCGGCGCCAACGCCCGGCCCGAGCACATCATGGTGACCAAGGGCGCGGTCGAGGAGGTCCTGGGCCTGTGCACCCACATGATGGACCGGGGCGAGCGCGTCGCGCTCACCGACCGGCTGCGGTGGCATGTCACGCGGATCGCCGAAAGCAACAACCGCGAGGGGCTGCGCGTCCTGGCCGTCGCGACCCGCACCATGCCCGAGCCGCGCGGCACGTACACCGTCGCGGACGAGGCGGAGCTCACCCTCGTCGGCTACCTGACCTTCCTGGACCCGCCGAAGGCGGACGCGGCGAAGGCCCTGCGGGGCCTGGCCGACAAGGGCATCGCGGTCAAGGTCGTCACCGGCGACAACGAACTGGTCGCGGCGCGGGTCTGCGCCGAGGTCGGCCTGGCGGTGGGCGAGGTCGTCACCGGCTCGGCCATCGACGCGCTCGACGACCTGGAGCTGCGCGAACTGGCCGCCCGTACCACGCTCTTCGCCAAGGTCAACCCGGTCCAGAAGGCCCGTGTCGTGCGCGCACTCCAGGCGCGCGGCCACACGGTCGGCTTCCTCGGCGACGGCATCAACGACGCCGCCGCGCTGCGCGACGCCGATGTCGGCATCTCGGTCGACACCGCCGTCGACATCGCCAAGGAGTCGGCGGACATCATCCTGCTGGAGAAGGACCTCACCGTCCTTGAGCAGGGCGTGGTGCAGGGCCGCACCACGTTCGGCAACACCATCAAGTACATCAAGATGACGGCGTCGTCGAACTTCGGCAATGTCCTCTCGGTCCTGGTGGCCAGCGCGTTCATCCCCTTCCAGCCGATGCTGGCGATCCATCTGCTGGTCCAGAACCTGGTGTACGACATCGCCCAGCTGGCCACGCCGTGGGACCGGATGGACGAGGAGTACCTGCGCGAGCCCCGCAACTGGGACGCCCGGGGCATCGGCCGGTTCATGGTCACCATCGGGCCGATCAGCTCGGTCTTCGACATCACCACCTTCCTTCTCATGTGGAACGTCTTCGGCGCCGACAGCGAGGCCCACCAGAGCCTGTTCCAGTCCGGCTGGTTCGTCGAGGGGCTGCTCTCGCAGACGCTGATCGTCCATATGATCCGTACGCGCAGGATCCCCTTCGTCCAGTCCCGGGCCTCCTGGCCGGTGATGGCGGCGACGGTCCTCGCGGTGGCGACGGGGCTCCTGCTGCCGTTCTCCCCGCTGGCGGACAGCCTGGGCTTCACGGCCCTGCCGATGAGCTACTTCCCGTACCTGTTCGGCACGCTGCTCGCGTACTGCGTGCTCACCCAGCTGGTGAAGACGTGGTACATCCGCAGGTTCGACACCTGGCTGTAGACGTCCGGCCGCGAGCCGTCGAGGTCGCGCTCCCGGACGGGGTGCTCCGGTCGGCCGGGCGCCGATTACCGATCCGGGCGCGTATTCGACAGGATGGGCGCATGACCGAGATCCACACCCCCCGTCTGCTCCTGCGCCGCTGGGACGAGGACGACCTGATCGCCATGGCCGACATCAACGCGGACCCCGCTGTCATGCAGTGGACCGGCGACGGCTCGGTGCGCGATCTGGAGCAGACCGCCGACGACATCGAGCGCTGGGAGGAGGAATGGGACGAGGAGGGCTTCGGGCTTTTCGCCGTCGAACTCCTCGGCTCGGGCGAACTCGCCGGGTTCACCGGTCTGACCCTGCCGACCTCCCTGCCCGAGCTCATGCCCACCACGGGCATCTGCTGGCGGCTCGGGCGGCAGTTCTGGGGCCAGGGATACGCGTCGGAGGCCGCGCACGCGTCGCTGGAGTTCGCGCTCCAGGACCGGGGGCTCGACCGCGTCCTCGGCGTCGCACGGAC
Source organism: Streptomyces sp. NPDC048696 (assembly GCF_043198895.1). Taxonomy (NCBI): domain Bacteria; kingdom Bacillati; phylum Actinomycetota; class Actinomycetes; order Kitasatosporales; family Streptomycetaceae; genus Streptomyces; species Streptomyces sp. NPDC048696. The sequence goes on from NZ_JBICVJ010000002.1 coordinate 272,101, forward strand.
GGGCGACACGGCCTCCGCGAACGTGCTGGGCAAGCTCGGGATGGCGCCGGAGCGCACCATGACGCATCCGGAGTTCGGCCATGACCTGACGGTCCACTCGATCGACCTCACCGAGTACGCGGGCTAGCCGCTCCCGCCGGGAGGTCCCGGTGCCGGGTGGACGCCCGGCTGGTACTTGGGGAGACGGACGGTGATCTTCATTCCGGCTCCCACCGCCGTCTCGATCACCAGGCCGTGCCCGTCCCCGTACACCTGGCGCAGCCGGTCGTCCACGTTGGACAGGCCGATGCCGCCGGACGCGCCCGCCTCGCCCGCGAGGATGCGGCGCAGCCGGCCGGGGTCCATCCCGACGCCGTTGTCCTCGATGACCACCAGCGCCTCGGACCCGGCGTCCCGCGCGGTGATGTCGATACGGCTCCTGTCCTGCGGCGCGGCGCTGCCCTCCAGACCGTGCTTGACCGCGTTCTCGACCAGCGGTTGCAGACACAGGAAGGGCAGCGTCACCGGCAGCACCTCGGGGGCGATCTGGAGCGTCACCGAAAGGCGCTCGCCGAACCGGGCCCGGACCAGCGCCAGGTACTGGTCGATGGCGTGCAGCTCCTCGGCGAGCGTGGTGAAGTCGCCGTGCCTGCGGAACGAGTACCGGGTGAAGTCGGCGAATTCAAGCAGCAGTTCACGCGCCCGGTCCGGGTCGGTGCGGACGAACGAGGCGATCACGGCCAGCGAGTTGAAGATGAAGTGCGGGGAGATCTGTGCCCGCAGCGCCCTGATCTCGGCCTCGATCAGCCGGGTGCGGGAGCGGTCGAGGTCGGCGAGCTCCAGCTGGACCGAGACCCAGCGGGCGACTTCGGCGGCCGCCCGTACCAGGACGGCGGACTCGCGCGGCGCGCAGGCGACGAGCGCGCCGTGCACCCGGTCGTCGACGGTGAGCGGGGTGACGACCGCCCAGCGCAGGGCGCAGCCGTCGTCGTCGCAGTGGATGCGGAACGCCTCGCCGCGGCCGCTCTCACCGATCCGGGCGAGGCGCTCCAGGATCTCCGCGCTGTGGTGCTCCCCCGCCCCGTCCCAGGTCAGCACCGCGGTGCGGTCGGTGAGGCAGAGCGCGTCCGTGCCGAGCAGGGTGCGCAGCCCGCGCGCGGCCCGGCGGGCGGTGTCATGGGTGAGCCCGGCCCGCAGCGGGGGCGCGGCCACCGACGCGGTGTGCAGTGTCTGGAAGGTGGCGTGCTCGACCGGGGTGCCGAGGTCACCGAGACCGGGTCGGCGCGCGGTGCGCCGGCCCGCCCAGAAGCCGACGGCGACCAGCGGGAGCGCGGCCGCGAACATCCCGGCCAGGAACCCGATCACGGCTGCGCCTGTCGGGGTGCGGCGCCGCGCTGCCCGGCGTACAGCGCTTCCGGCAGATGGAAGCGGGCCAGTATCGCGGCCGTGCCGGGCGGGATCCGGCCCGGGGTCGCCAGGGACACGAGCACCATCGTCAGAAAGCCGAGCGGCACCGACCACAGGGCGGGCCAGGCGAGCAGCGCGCGCAGCGGCCCGCCGCCGGGCAGGCCCGCCATGGTGGCCGTGACCGCGAAGAGCGCCGAACCGCCGCCCACGACCATTCCGGCGACCGCGCCCGGCGGGGTGAGCCCGCGCCACCAGATGCCGAGCACCAGCAGCGGGCAGAACGAGGACGCGGAGACCGCGAACGCCAGGCCCACCGCGTCGGCCACCGGCAGTTTCGCCGTACCGCTGGCCGCGAGGGGTACGGCGACGGCGAGCACGGTGGCCAGCCGGAAGTGCCGTACTCCCCGGGCGGGCAGCACGTCCTGGGTGAGCACGCCCGCCACCGCCATGGTGAGCCCGGACGCGGTGGACAGGAACGCCGCGAAAGCGCCACCCGCGAGCAGCGCCCCGAGCAGATTGCCGCCGACCCCGCCGATCACCAGATGCGGCAGGACGAGGACGGCCGCGTCGGCCTGGCCGGTGAGGGCGAGTTCGGGCGCGTAGAGCCTGCCGAGCGCGCCGTAGACGGGCGGCAGCAGATAGAAGGCGCCGATCAGGCCGAGCACGACGACGGTGGTGCGGCGGGCGGCGACGCCGTGCGGGCTGGTGTAGAAGCGCACCACCACATGCGGCAGTCCCATGGTGCCGAGGAAGGTGGCGACGATCAGTCCGTACGTGGCGTAGAGCGGCCGCTCCTCACGCGCGGGCGCGGACCGGGCGTCCGCGCCGGTGCCGGGGACCGGGTCGCCGGTGGCGAACACCAGGCTGGTGCCGCGCTCCACGCGGTGGGTCCCGGTGGTCAGCAGGATCCGCTCCGCGGTGCGGCGGGTGCCGTCGACCGTGCCGGTCGCGGTGACGTTGAGGGGGCGGGCGAGCCGCATGTCGAGGGTGTCGTCGACCCGTACGGTCCGCTGCTCGCGGAAGGCGGGCGGCTCGTCGAAGGCGACGCGGGGGCTGCCGTCGCCGTGCCAGGCGAGCAGCAGGAAGAGGGCGGGCACGAGGAGGGCGGTGAGTTTGAGCCAGTACTGGAAGGCCTGGACGAAGGTGACGCTGCGCATGCCGCCCGCGGCGACGGTGGCGACGACGACCACCGCGACGAGCACCCCGCCGAACCAGCGCGGCGCGCCGGTGAGCACCTTCAGGGTCAGCCCCGCGCCCTGGAGCTGCGGCAGCAGATACAGCCAGCCCACGCCGACGACGAGGGCGGCCGCGAACCGCCGCACCGAGCGGGATTCGAGCCGGGCCTCGGCGAAGTCGGGCAGGGTGTACGCGCCGGAGCGGCGCAGCGGGGCCGCGACGAACACCAGGAGCACGAGATAGCCCGCCGTGTACCCGACCGGGTACCAGAGCATGTCGGGGCCCTGGACGAGGACGAGTCCCGCGATGCCGAGGAAGGAGGCCGCCGAGAGGTATTCGCCGCTGATCGCGGCCGCGTTCAGGCGCGGTCCGACGGTGCGCGAGGCCACGTAGAAGTCGGAGGTGGTGCGGGAGACCCGCAGGCCGAGCGCGCCGACGAGGACGGTGGCGACGACCACGAGCGCCACGGCCGGTACGGCGTAGTTCTGGTTCACGGCTCACGTTCCTCGGCGGCCGGGCGCGGTCAGCGGTCCTCGACCAGGCGGGCGAAGTCCCGTTCGTTGCGCTCGGCGCGCCGTACGTACCAGCGGCCGAGCAGCACGAGCGGTGCGTAGACGCCGAAGCCGAGCACGCCCCACACGAGCCCCGGGTCGTCCGGCCGCGCGGCGAACACCAGCGGCAGCGGCCCGACGAGGAGCACCAGTACGGCGAACACGGCGAGCCCGGACAGGAGTTGACTGCGCATCAGGGAGCGCACATAGGTGTGGCCGAGGGTGGTCTGCTCGTCGATCTCGGTGCGGGGGCGATAGCCGCCGACCCGGCGGGCCTGCCGGGGCACCCCGGTGACGACTTCACGGCGTTCCGCCGGATCCTGCGGCACGGCTGCCCCCCTCGGACTCGCTGACGCCAAACGTCCCCTCGCCGCCAGAGACTAGCCGCGGTGGCGCGAGCGGAGACTACTCCCGGTAGCGCAACAGCAGCATCGCCGCGTCGTCCAGGAGCGGGCCGCCGGTGTGCCGCATCAGGTCCTGGCGCAGCAGGGCGAGCGCGGTCTCGGGGTCGGGGTGGTCGAGCAGCCGGGTGCGCCGGTGCAGCGGGTAGAAGGCGCCCGCGCGGTCGCGCGCCTCGGTGACGCCGTCGGTGTAGAGGAGGAGCTGGTCGCCGGGGCCGAAGTCGACGTGGTGCGGCTGGGGTCCCTCGCCCGGCAGCAGCCCGAGTCCCAGCGGCAGGGCGTACTGCGGCGGTTCGGGGAAGCCGACCGCGCCGTCCGCGCGCAGCAGCACCGGCGGCGGATGCCCGTAGTTGAGCAGCACCGCCCCCCGTTCCGGGCTCAGTTCGGCGATGAGCGCGGTGACGAACTTCTCGCCGCGCAGGGAGCGTTCGGCCGCGCGCTCGACGCGCTCCCCGACGCCTTTGAGGTCGGGTTCGTCGTGCGCGGCCTCCCGGAAGGCGCCGAGGACGGCGGCCGCGGTCTCCACCGCCTCCAGGCCCTTGCCCTGCACGTCCCCGATGATCACCCGCACGCCCTCCGGCGCCGCGACCACTTCGTACAGATCGCCGCCGATCCTCGCCTCGGCGACCGCCGAGGTGTACGAGACGGCCGCCCGCAGATGTCCGGCGCTGCGCGGCACCGGGCGCAGCAGGACCCGCTGGGCGACCTCGGCGATGGACCGGACGCTGGCCAGCTCGCTCTCGCGCCGCTGGCGCATCACGGCCGCGACCACCCCGGCGACGGTCACCCCGACGACCGAGGCGAGCGCGGCGAAGCCCCGGCGCTCCTGGAACAGCCCGTTGTACAGACCGAGTCCGCAGCCGACGAGCAGGGCCACCACGCCGACCGCCACCGTCCGCCGCCAGCCGCCCACCAGACCCGCGAAGGCCGGGCCGAGCGAGACGAGGGCGAGCAGCCCGACGCCGGGCCCGGCCGCGACGTCGACGAACGCGACCGCCGCCATGACGGCGTACGGCAGGACCAGGAGCACGCCGGTGCCCGATCTTCGCGCCATGCCACCTCACCCCTCCCGGTACGGAGAGCCGTCGTGCCCTCACCGTCCCCGGTGACACGCGGTCCGAATCACGCCGACCGCCTGTTGGATGGCCCGCACATGCGTACCTATGTATATTAGGAATGAACCTAGGGATCCTAGGAAGCGCGGTACGGCGGAGGAGGAGGCGGGCGCATGGCGCGTGCGGGACTGACGGCCGACCGGGTCACGGCGGCCGCCGCGGACCTGGCCGACGAGATCGGCTTCGAGAAGGTCACCCTGTCGGCCGTGGCCCGGCACTTCGGGGTCAAGGACGCGAGCCTGTACTCGCACGTCAGGAACGTGCGGGAGCTGCGCACGCGGGTTGCGCTGCTGGCCGGTGGCGAGATGATCGACGAAATCGCCGTCGCGGTGGCGGGCCGGTCCGGCGAGGACGCGCTGTTCGCGTACGCCGACGCGTACCGCGCGTACGCCGTCGAGCACCCCGGCCGGTACGCGGCGACCCAGATCAGCATCGACGACCCCGAAGCCGTCGCCGGATCGGCCGCGATGCGCCGGACCGTCGAGATCACCTACGGGATGCTGCGCGGCTACGGCCTCGCCGAGCCGGACCTCACGGACGCGGTACGCCTGCTGCGCAGCACCTTCCACGGCTTCAGCACGATCGCCGCCCAGGGCGGCTTCAACCACGCGCGGGACGTGGAGACTTCGTGGCGCCGGGCCGTCGCCGCGCTGCACATCGCGCTCGAACACTGGCCCTCGTCGGCCGGATAGGGAGACACCCATGCCTGAACTGCCCGTACCCGGCGCGAGCCTGCACTACGAGATACGCGGCACCGGTCCCGTACTCCTGATGATCCCGGGCGGCGGCGGGGACGCCGGGACCTTCGACATCGTGGGGGCACAGCTCGCGGACCGGTTCACCGTGGTCGCCGTCGACCCGCGCGGCAAGTCCCGCAGCGCGCCGCACGAAGTCGGCCTGGACCAGCGGGTGGAGGTGCACAGCGACGACATGCGCCGACTGCTCGACGAGGTCTCGCCACAAGCCCCCGCGTTCGTGTTCGGCACCAGCTCGGGCGCGATCACCGCGCTCGACCTGCTGGCCCGGCATCCGCGGCGGCTGCGCCTCGTGGTCGCCCACGAGCCGCCGACGCTGGGGCTGCTGCCCGACGCGGACCGCGGGCACGCGGCCTTCGCCGAGGTCGTCGAGGCGTTCCGGCGTGAGGGACTGGGGGCGGCCATGGCCGTGCTCGGCGCCGCCGCGGGCGAGGAGGGCCCCGACGAGCCGGACAGCCCCGGCGCGCCCGAGCCCGACCCCGACCGGATGCGGCGGACGATCGCGAACATGCCGCAGTTCGTGGAGCGTGAACTGCGCCAGTTCAGCGGCCACATGCCGGACCTGGACGCGCTGGCGGCGCACGCCGGCAAACTGATCCCGGCGGCCGGACGCGCCTCCCGCGGCCTGCTGCTGGCCCGCCCGGCGACGGTACTCGCCGAGCGGCTGGGCACCCAAGTCGCCGAATTCCCGGGCGGCCACGTCGGGTTGAGCACACATCCGATGCGGTTCGCGCAGACGCTCCGCCGAACGCTGGACACCGCGCCCGCGGACAAAGCCGCGCTCACCCGATAGCGCGGAACGCCAGCACGGCGTTGTGCCCGCCGAATCCGAACGAGTCGCTGAGCGCGATGTCGCCATCGAGCGGCAGCGAACGCGGGCTGCGCGTGACGACGTCGAGGCCGATCCCGTCCTCGACGTCGTCGCATCCGGCCGTGGGCGGGACGAGCCCGTCCCGCAGGGCCAGTACGGTCGCGATGGCCTCCACGCCGCCCGCGCCGCCCTGGAGGTGGCCGAGCGCGCCCTTGTTCGCGGTGACCGGGACGTCGGGGGCGTGGGCGCCGAGGACCCTGCCGAGCGCGCGTGCTTCGGCGCGGTCGCCCTCGACGGTGGCCGTGGCATGGGCGTTGACGTGCACGACGTCCGCCGCCGTGGCGTCCGCGTCGGCGAGGGCCGCGCGCAGGGCGGCCTCGATGCCGCGGCCGCTCGGTTCGGGGGCCACCATGTGGAAGGCGTCGGCGGACAGGCCCCATCCGGCGGCCTCGCAGTAGATGGGGGCGCCACGCGCCCTGGCGTGTTCCTCGGCCTCCAGGACGAGCACTCCGGCGCCCTCTCCGAGGACGAATCCGTCGCGGTTCTTGTCGAACGGACGGGAGGCACAGGCCGGTTCGTCATTGCGAGTGGAAACGGCCCGCATCGCCGCGAAGGACGCCAGGATGGCCGGCACGATCACCGCCTCCGCGCCGCCCGTCACCATCAGGTCGACGTGTCCGGCGCGGATGCGGTCGATGGCGTGCCCGATCGCCTCGGTGCCGGAGGCGCAGGCCGAGACCAGCGTGCTGGCCTCGCCCCGGATGTCGAGGTCCATGGAGATCTGGGCGGCGCAGGACGACGGCACGGTCATCGGCGCGGTGAAGGGCGACACCGCGCGCGGACCCCGCTGGGCAAGCCGTCGCTGGCCGTCGACGAGCACCGGCGCGCCGCCGATGATCGTCCCCATCGACACCCCGGTCCGGGTCGGCAGCAGACCGCTCGCCTTGGTGCCCGCCAGGTCCAGGCCGGCGTCCCGCCAGGCCTCGCGCGCGGCCACCACGGCCAGTTGCGCGGACCGGTTCATCCGCCGCGCGACCGTCCTGGGCAGCAGCCGCGCCGGGTCGACCGCGGCCACGGCGGCGAGCCGCACCGGCAGCCCGTCGAACTCCTCCCCCGTCACCACGCCCACCGCCGAGCGCCCCGACAGCAGGCCCTGCCACAGCGCGGCCACATCGGGTCCGAGCGGGGTGAGCGCGCCGAGCCCGGTCACCACGACCCGCCGCCGGCCCGGGCCCGGTCCTTCCGCCTTCGGCAGGTCGGCGGGGTCGACCCGGGCCGTGCGCACCACCTGGCGGGCCCGCCGGGCGACCAGGCGCTCGTGGTCCGGGCCGCCGTGCACGGGGCGCAGCACCAACCGGGTGCGGGCCTCGCTGGCGGGCGCGGTGCGCATCACCACATGCCAGCTGTCGACGCCGGTGGCGATCACGTCGCCGGGTACGAGTTCCCCCGTCGTGAGGAGACAGCACTCCCCGCCCATCACCGGGTCTTCGCTCATCGCCGCTTCCAGAGTTGGCACGTGTGAACGCTTCAAGGTCAGCATGCCCAGTGTAGAGAGTCGATAAATCGACCTGCCGATTCCGCCCCGTGCCCGCTCCGACCACCTCCGCACCACAACCGCCGCACACATGGCGCAGACGCGCCCTTTCACGCAGTCCGACCAGTCGGTACGGTCCCTGCATGCCCTCTACGACTGAGCCCCCGCCGCCGGTCCACGGCCACTGCGACGCCCGTTTCTCGGCGGTCCGCACCGCCTTCGAGGAGAACTTCCGCCACCGCGCCGAACTGGGCGCGGCGGTCACCGTCCTCGCCGACGGCGAGCCCGTCGTCGATCTGTGGGCGGGCTGGGCCGACACCGCCCGCACCCGCCCCTGGGAGCGGGACACCGTGGTCAACGTGTGGTCGACGACGAAGGGGGTCACCGCCCTCTGCGCCCATCTGCTGGCGGACCGGGGACTGCTCGACCTCGACGCCCCGGTCGCCGCGTACTGGCCCGAGTTCGCCGCCGCGGGCAAGGACTCCGTACGCGTACGCCATCTGCTGGCGCACCGCGCGGGCCTCGCCGGGCTGCGCGAGCCGCACACCCTGGCGGGGCTCTGCGACTGGGAGCTGACCACCGCGCGGCTGGCCGCGACCGAGCCCTGGTGGGAGCCGGGGACCCGGTCCGGGTACCACGCCTTCACCTACGGCTACCTGGTCGGCGAGGTGATCCGGCGGGTCACCGGGCTGCTGCCCGGCGCGTTCCTGCGCCAGGAGATCACCGGGCCGCTCGGCATCGACTTCACGGTCGGCCTCGCCGGGAAGGAGGCCGGGCGCGCCGCCGAGCTGGTCCAGCCGCCGGTCGCCGAGAACAGTGAACTGGCCGAGCTGTTCGCCAAGTTGGAGCCGGTGGCGGAGGCCGCGCTCGGCAACCCGTTCGTCGGGGCCGACGAGGCCAACTCCCCCGAGTGGCGGGCCGCCGAGATCCCGGCGGCCAACGGCCACGGCACCGCCCGCGCGGTCGCCGCGCTCTACGGGATCCTGGCGCGCGGCGGCCGCTGCGGCGAGCGACAGGTGCTGTCGCCCGAGGCCGCCGAGCGGGTCCGCGAGGGCCAGGGACGCTGTCGTGACCTGGTGATCGGCGCGGGTATTCCGCATGAGACGGAGCTCGGCCTCGGCCTCTGGCTGAGCGGCCCCGACGGCTCGTACGGCCCGAACCCGCGCGCGGTCGGGCACGACGGCTTCGGCGGTTCCTGCGGCCTCGCCGACCCGGAGGCGGGGATCTCCCTCGGTTACGTCATGAACCGCATGGGCTGGCACGCCGTCGACGACCCGCGCAAGATGGCGCTCATCGACGCGGTGTACAGCGCGCTCTGACGCGTACGAGGCACGGGATGCTCAGGGGCGGCCCGCCGCCGGGACCGCCTCGCCCCGGCCCACCGGCCCGGGCGGGGTGCCGTCCCCGAACGGCCTGCCGCCCAGCACCTCGCGGTGATGGGGCGTCAGCCAGCCGGAGAGATCCGGACCCGCGGGCACGATGCCGGTCGGGTTGATGCTGGAGTGCACGAGGTAGTAGTGCCGCTTGATGTGGTCGAAGTCGACCGTGTCGCCGAACCCCGGAGTCTGGAAGAGGTCACGGGCGTACGCCCAGAGCACCGGGTCCTCCGTCAGCTTGTACCGGTTGCATTTGAAGTGTCCGTGGTAGACGGCGTCGAACCGGACGAGCGTGGTGAACAGGCGGATGTCCGCCTCCGTGATGGTGTCACCGACCAGATAGCGCCGCTCGGCGAGCCGTTCGGAGAGCAGGCCGAGCCGGCGGAACACATCGCCGTACGCCTGCTCGTACTCGTCCTGCTCGACCGCGAAACCGGCGCGGTACACGCCGTTGTTGACGTCCTCGTAGACGCCCGCCATGACCTCGTCGATCTCGTCGCGCAGCCGCTCGGGGTAGAGGTCGGGGGCGCCGTCGCGGTGCAGCGGGCGCCACTCGGTGGCCAGGTCCAGGGTGATCCGCTGGAAGTCGTTGGTCACCAGCTCCCCACTGGGCACGTCCACGATCGCGGGGACGCTGACGCCGCCGGAATAGCCGTGCTCGCGGGCCTGGTACGCCTCGCTGAGGTAGCGGATGCCGAGCACCGGGTCCCGCCCGTCCGGATACAGCGTGAAGCGCCAGCTGCGGTCGTCCTGGATGGGGTCGGCGACCGAGAGCGAGAGCGCGTCCTCCAGGCCGAGCAGCCGCCGGGAGACGAGGGCCCGGCTCGCCCAGGGGCAGGCCCGGCTGACGACGAGCCGGTAGCGGCCGTGCTCGACGGGCCAGCCGTCGCGGCCGTCGGCCGTGATGCGGTTGGCGAAGTGGCTCCGGGAGCGCTTGAAGCGCTTCGTCCCGTATCCCGCGTTGCCGTCGGTGCCCTCGAAACCCGCTGTGTCGCTGTCGTCGGGGCGGCTCATCCCCGTCTCCTTCCCGCTGGACTGACGTACATCCTGCGAGCCTTCCCCGTCGGCGGGATCCGCCCCGCCGAATGAGCCGCCCGGTCGAGCCCTGTCCCCCGTGAGAGCCTATCTGCCGGGCGTCGCAGCGCAGGCGGGGGTTCAAAGACAGGCTCTCAGGGCGCCCCGGCCACTAATTGAACGGGTCGAGGGTGACGTACGCCTGCTGCGGATTGCCGTCGTTGACCAGCGACTCGTGGTGGCCGACATCGTCGAAGGCGAACGCGTACGCCTTCGAGTCGGCCATCCGCGCATGGATCTCCCGGGCGTACTGGTTGGTCACCGCGTCCTGGTAGAAGTTCGCGGCGCCCGTGTCCGGCTGGTTCGGGTTGACCAGCAGCGTGGAGCGGTTGTATCCGGCGCAGAGCGTGCGCGAGATCGGTCCGCGTACGAGGTCGTTCGGCGCGTCGAGGAGTTTGTAGCAGCCGAAGACACTGTCGGCGTCGGGCCTCTGGAAGCTGGTGACGACCGCGCCCGCGCTGTTGGTGAAGTTCATGGCGGTGCCCGAGACACGGCCGAAGTACTTGGTGTTCGGCTGGTCCGCGAAGGGCGTGACGGTCAGCGTCGAGGTGCTGTACTTCCGCCAGACCCGGTTGATGTAGTCGTCCATGACGGTCTTCGCCAGGGCGCCGGTCTCGATCCCGTGGCCCGGGGACAGCGCGCGCAGGATCGTTCCGTCGGACCGGGTCTGGATCAGGTTGCCCCACCCGCCGGGCTTCGACTTGAGCGCGGTGAACAGACCGCTGTAGCCGCCCGGTTTGAGGTGACCGGTGGACGCGGTGGTGCCGTCGGCGCGCTTGACGCCCACGGCGTAGGGGGCCGAGAACATATCGACCTGTGTGCTGTTGAGCCACAGTCCGGCGTCGTTGAGTGTGTACTCGGACCAGTTGAACAGGATGTTCCGGTTGGGGTCGCTCGGGTTCTGCACCGCCGGCTGCACGAGACCGCCGGTGGTCAGCTTGAAGACCAGCTTCTGGCCATAGCTGAAGTAGATCCGGCCCGAGAACTTGGGTATCCGGATCGTCGTCGAGTGGCCGGCGGCCGGTCCGGCGATCGAGGCGTCGGGGGCCGGGGTGGGCGGGTTGCCGCCGGCGGGCCAGGGGTGGAAGGTGCCGTTCGCGTCGGCCCAGCCCTGCTGTCCGGTCGAGAGCAGCGTTCCGAGGTTGTAGAGGTAGACCGGTTCGCCGCGCCCGGAGTTGTTGGTGAAGGTGAGCGGGACGGTCGAGGGCACCGCGGCCGTGGCGGGGGTGGCGGCGGCGGTGGCCGTGAGGCCCGCCGCGACGAGCAACGCGGCGGCCAGGGGCGCCAGCAGCTTCTTCTGTGGAGACACGCTCCAACTCCTCATCAGATTCGGTGGGTTCCGTGGGGGAGGCACCGTAAGGAGGAATCACCCCCTCCGACCCGTGAGAGCGCTCTCAGAATCGTGGCCGGGAGGGGGTGTGTCAATGAGCGTGCGTCAAATTCCTTGAGGGAGATGGGGAGTTGGGTGGCGTGTTGTGTTCACTTGGTGTGGCGGGATGGGGGCGTCAGGGGATGCGTACGGGCCCGATGACCCGGCCCCGGTCGACCCAGCCGCCGTGGCCGTCGCCGCCCGCCCAGGCGTGGACGGAGGCGGCGTTGGTCGCCGGGTCGGCGAGGACGTAGTCGGCGTTGCCGTCGCCGGTGACATCGGTGAGGGAGACGCGCGCGGTGTCGGTGGTGCGGCCGGTGGTGGTGTTGCCCAGGTCGACCCAGCTGCCCCGGCCGTCGCCGCCCCGGTTGAGGAAGCTGCGGACGGCGCCGCTCGCCGTGATCACGCTGTAGTCGGGGCGGCCGTCGTCATCCAGGTCCGCGAAGCGCACCCGGCTCGCGTCGGAGGTCACACCGGTGGCGACCCGGCCCCAGTCCAGCCAGCCGCCGTGGCCGTCGCCGCCCCGGTTGAGCCTGACCCGTACCTCGCCGGTGGCGCCCAGCGTCACATAGTCGGCGCGGCCGTCGCCGTCGAAGTCCGCGAACACCACATGGCTCGCGTCGGCGGTCGTCCCGGCGGTCACCTTGCCCAGCGGCTTCCAGCCGCCGTGGCCGTCGCCGCCCCGGTTGAGGTAGACCCGCACGGCACCGCTCGCGTCCAGGACGATGGCGTCGGCGCGTCCGTCGCCGTCGAAGTCGGCGAACCGCAGCCGGGCCGGGTCGGCGGTGACGCCGTGCAGGACCCGGCCGAGCTCCTTCCAGCCGCCCCGGCCGTCGCCGCCCCGGTTGAGGCGTACGGCGACGGAGCCCTTGGAGTCGACGCTCACGTAGTCCATCCGCCGGTCGCCGTCGAAGTCCGCCCAGCGCACCTTGCCCGCGCCGCCCGCCTCGGTGCCGGCGCCGAGCGCGGGTCCGCCGGTCTCCCAGCCGTCGCGCCACACGGATTCGAGCGGCTTGTAGAACGCCCAGGCCATCCGCAGGAACCCGGCGTCGTTGGGGTGCAGCTGGTCGACGAACTGGGCCTGGGTGAGCGCGGGCGGCTCCACATAGCGGAACTTCTGCCCCGCCTGCCGCTCCGTCTCCTCCAGTTCCTTCGCCCGTACGTTGAACGCCTTGGCGGGCTCCTCCAGGCCACTGGTGGTCGGGATGAGGCCCATCACCAGGACGGTGACGCCCGGCTTGTCCGCGTAGATGCGGTCGACCAGGGCGGCGAGCCGGTCGGACGCGTGCGGCAGGTCGATGCCGCGGGCGATGTCGTTGATCCCGATGTGCAGGAGCACGACGTCGGGCCGGGCGCCGGCCATCCAGCCGTCGATACCGGCGGTGAGCTGGTCGATGACGTAGCCGCTGTGGCCCTCGTTGGAGAAGTCGGCGAAGCTGCCGGACGCCTTGGAGCCGACGAACCGTACGGAGTACCGCTTTTCGAGGCCCATGATCTTGTACAGCGGACGCCGGTACGAGGAGAGGGTGGGGCTGCCGCCGCCCCAGGTGATCGAGTCGCCGAGCGGCATCACACGCAGTACGGGAGTGCCCTTCTGTGTCGCGGCCGAGGGGCCCGCGGGCAGCGCCGCCAGGGAGAACGCGCCGACGAGTGCGAGGAGAGAGCTGGCCAACCGGATACGTCTCATGTCTTCCTCCAGTCGGGAAGGCGCCTGCGGCGCCCCCTCTTGACGGGGCATCAGTTGCCACGGCGGCTCGTGCGAGCACTACCGTCTCGCGTGTTCTTGTACAGCAGGAGAACCCGGCTGGTGCGGCTGACGGCGCCCGTCTTGACGCAGGTTGCACAAAGGAACGCCCCCTTGCCCGCATGACGCGCCGCGCGCACGGTACTTGCAGAACAAGAACGCGCGGATCGCGCGCCCGGCCCATTCGCACTCATGCGCCCAGGAGGTGGCTTCGTATGACGGAGTCGATCAGCCCGACCGTCGAGAAACCCGACACTGACGAATACCGCACGGACACAAGCGGCACCACCCTGCAGAACGCGCGCAGCGGTGCCGGTCAGCCACCCGCGACCCGGGGCCGCACGACGATCGCGGGCGGCGTGGTGGAGAAGATCGCCGGGCTCGCGGCGCGCGAGGTGCCGGGCATCCACGCACTGGGCGGCGGATTCGCCCGCACGATCGGTGCGATGCGCGACCGGGTGCCGCGCTCGCGGGCCGCGGTGAGCCGGGGCGTGAAGGTCGAGGTCGGCGAGCGGCAGACCGCCATCGACCTGGACGTCGTGGTGGAGTACGGCGTGAGCATCACCGCGGTCGCGGCGGAGGTGCGGGAGAACGTGATCGCGGCGGTGGAGCGGATGACCGGCCTTGAGGTCGTCGAGGTCAACATCTCGGTCGACGACGTCCATCTCCCGGACGACGGCGGGTCCGAGGGCGGCGAGGTCCGCGTGCAGTAGCGGCGAGCGGCACCCTTGCGTGTCCGGGACCGCCGACCCGCGGCGGTCCCGGACACGCCGTCCGATCACCAGGTCCGTCCGGACGGTGCCGAGTGCCGTGGCCTCAGATCGTCCGAAACGTGTCGGTGGTGCGCCGCCGGGCGGCGGCGCCGAGCCGTTCGCGCACCCGTCAGTCGCCCAGGTGTACCGGGATCTCCTGGTAGCCGTACGCGATGAACGACGGGACCTGGTTCAACTCGTCCGTCTTCGCGGCGAGTCGGAGGTCCGGGTAGCGGTCGAAGAGGGCCGGCAGGGCGGTCAGCGCCTCCATCCGCGCCAGCGGGGCGCCGATGCAGCGGTGCACGCCGATACCGAAGGCCAGATGGTCGTCGGCGGCGCGGGTCGCGTCGAAGGCGCCGGCGTCCTCGCCGTAGTGGGCCGGGTCGTGACCGGCGGCGGCGTAGGTGGTGACGATGGCGTCGCCCGCCGGGATGGTGACCCCGTCGATCGTGATGTCGGTGACGGCGAACCGCAGCGGCAGCGTGGCGATCGACGGGTGGACCCGCAGCACCTCGTCGACGACCTGGTCCCAGGTGATCTCACCGGCGCGTACGGCGGCGAGCTGGTCGGGGTGCTCCAGCAGGTCGACGACGGCGTTGCCGATGAGGTTGACCGTCGTCTCGAAGCCCGCGCCGATGACGAGCAGCAGCGTGTAGACCAGTTCCTCGTTGCTGAGCCGGTCGCCGTCCTCGTCCCGTACCTTGATCAGCTCGGTGGTCATGTCGTCGCCGGGCACCTCGCTCTTGAACGCGATGAGCGAGGGCAGCACCGTGGCGATCTGCTGCTGGACGGATGCGGCGTGCTCGGGGCTGGGATCGGTGGTGTCCATGATGTCGGCGATCAGCTTGGCCATGTCCTTGACCAAGTAGCCCGGCACACCGAAGAGTTCGCAGATCAGCCGCATCGGCAGCGGGTGGGCGTACCCGGCCTTGAGGTCGACCGGGTGCCCGGAGTCGGCCTCCTGGGCCAGGCTGTCGAGGAGTTCGGCGGTGATCTGCTCCACCCGGGCGCGCATCGCCTCGGTGCGCCGGGCCGTGAAGCTGGGCGCGACGAGCCTGCGCAGCCGGGTGTGGTCGGCGCCGTACGTCGAGAGCATGTTGATCACGCCGACCCAGCCCAGGATCCAGCCCCAGTCCGGGTGCTCGCCGAGCTCGGGCCAGAGCGCCCAGTGGCGCCTCGGGTCCTTGCTGACCTGGGGGTCGAGGATCAGCTTCTTGAGGGTGTCGTACCGCGTGGGCGCCCAGGCGGGGATGCCCCCCGGCAGCTCGACGGCCACCACCGGGCCCAGGGCGCGCAGCCGCGCGCTCTCGGCCGGGATGTCGGCGCCGAACGGGTCGAGTTGCACACGCGTGGACGAGGTCATGCTCGGTCTCCTGGCTGGTCGGGGGTGCGCGGGGTGAAGCGGACGGGCAGCGCCGTCAGGGAGCGGTGGAACGGGCCCGGGCGCCAGGTCAGGCGCTCGCGCTCGGTGGTGGGGTCGAGGTCCGGGAGCCACTGGGTGAGGCGTTCGATGGCCTCGGTCGCGATCAGCAGGGTGTGCTGCTTGACCGGGCAGCCGTGGTTCCCGGCCGACCAGGACAGATGCGAGGCGTCGTGGCGGTGGTGGGACCCGGCGAACTCGCGCTCGGCGAAGTGGCCGAGCGCGCCGTAGGAGACGACCACGGGCACGGCGGCCTGGATCCAGACGCCGTGGAAGCTCAGCGACTCGCGGGCGAAGTGGATCCCGTAGTTGGACAGCGGGGTCTCGTAGCGCAGCACCTCGGCGACGGCGTCCGCGACCGGGCGCGAGCCGCTGGTGAGGGTGGAGTAGTAGGCGGGGTTGCCGAGGATGCGCGAGAGGGCGTTGGAGACGAGGTTGGCGGTCGGCTCGTGGCCCGCGCCGAGGGTGAGGAACACCTGCCAGGTGACCTCCTCGGGGGTGAGGGCCGCCGGGTGGTCGAGGAGCCGGCTGGTCAGGTCCTCGCCGCGCTGGGCACTCTTGGCGGCGACGAGTTCGAGGACGTAGCGGCCGTACTCCTGCTCGCCCTGCGCCGCCCGGTCGCCGCCCTCCATCATCTGGCCGAGCGCGGCGTCCAGACGGCCGCTCTCGCTGTCGGGCAGGCCGAAGAGGTTGTTGAAGATCAGCGCCATCAGGGGGCGGGCGAACTCCGTCACCAGGTCCGCCTGCCCGGCCGGGCCGAACCGGCCGACCAGGATGTCCACCGCGCGGTGCACCCGCTCGCGCAGGTCGTGCGGCTCCACCAGGTCGAAGGCGTCGAGCAGGGTGCGCCGGTAGCGGATGTGCGCGTCGCCGTCGGCGAACAGCGCGTTGGGCCGCCAGCGCATCATGCCGAGGATCGGCGAGTCCTGGGCGACCGTGGACTCCCAGGGCCTGGGGTCGTGCGAGAAGGTGTCCGGGTCGTGCAGCAGGTCGAGGGCGGCGCGCCGGTCGGTGACCACGTACGCGGGGACGCCCGGGGCGAGTTCGGCCCAGCCGATCGGGCCCTGGGCCCGCAGCGCCGCGTAGTAGGCGTGCGGGTCGACGGCGAAGCCCTCCTCCCACAGCCGCACCGGCGCGGAGAGCGAGAAGGCGGCTGCGGGGGCGGGGTATGCGGGGTGCGGGTTCACCGGGTCTCCGGGCGGTTGCGGGCGATCAGGTGCTGGACGAGGGCGAGCAGCGCGTCGATGGAGGAGTTGGTGTCGCGGGCGTCGCAGATCACCATCGGGGTGCCGGGCTCCAGGTCGAGCGAGCGGCGCAGCTGTTCCTCGGTGTACGGGCGGGAGTCGGGGAAGGTGTTGAGGGCGACCGCGTACGGCAGTCCGGTCTCCTCGACCAGGCCGAGCACGTCGAAGGAGTCGTCGATGCGGCGGGTGTCGACCAGCACGAGCGCGCCCAGCGCCCCGTAGGCGATGTCCGCCCACAGCGAGCGGAATCGTTCCTGCCCGGGGGTGCCGAAGAGATAGAGCACCACTCCCCCGCCCAGGCTGATCCGGCCGAAGTCGATGGCGACGGTGGTGGTGGTCTTGTCCCGTACGCCGGCCAGGTCGTCCACCGCGACCGACGCCTCGCTCAGATGCTCCTCGGTGTGCAGCGGACGGATCTCGGAGACCGAGTCGATCAGCGTGGTCTTGCCCACCCCGAAGGGGCCCGCGACGAGGATCTTCACCAATTCGCGGGCGGTGTCGGGCAGATGGATCCCGGCGGCCCCGGTCGCGCCGGTGGAGCCGGGACTACTGCTTGAGGGCGCGGAGGCCATCGGCCACTCTCTTCAAGAGGTCGGGGGCGGGCAGGGCGGCGACGGGGACCGGCGGGCGGGCGCTCACCAGACCCTGGTCGACGAGGTCGGCGGCGAGCACGCGCACGGCGGAGACCGGCAGCTCAAGCAGGGCCGCGGTCTCCACCACGGTGAGCGACCCGCCGTCCAGGACGTCGAGCAGGGCGTGCTGGGCGGCGGGCAGCCCGGCGGGCTCCGGGCCGCCCCCGCCGGTCAGCACCGACAGGCGCTCCAGGCTGTTGCGGCTCGGCCGGGCGACGCCGCCGGTGGAGAGATAGGCGGGGACCAGCGGACGGCCGCCGCGACGGGCGGTCATGCCTGGACGGCGCCGTCGGCTCCGCGGGGCGCGGCCGCCATGGTCTTCTCGCCGAGCCGGGCCACCTGGGAGTGGACGCGGTGGGCGAGCAGGTCGAGCCGGACCTCCGGGTCGCCGTAGGCGGCCACACAGGTGCCGTGCGCGGTGGGCGCGAGAAGGATGTAGCCGTGGTCGGACTCGATGACGACCTGGCGGATCCGGGCGTCGTCCTGGTCGGCAAAGGCGGCCGCGGCGGTGCGGCAGGCGCCCTGCACGGTGCTCATGATGGCGGCGGTGCGCTCGGCGGACGCCTGGGAGAGCGCCTTGGTGTAGCCGGAGACCAGGCCGTCCCGGGTGAGCAGGACGGCGGCGCGTACATGCGGGATCTCCAGGATCGCGTCGAGCACCCACGCCGTCTCGCCGGTGGTTCCGCTGTTCATCGCGGTTCGTTCCCTTCGGTGGGGGCGGCGGAGCGGGCCGCGGCGGTGCCGGACTGCAGCGCGCCGAGCGCGGCGGCGGACTCCTCGGGGGTGCGGGCGGGGGCCGGGGCGGCCTCGGCGGGCAGCGCGACGGCCCGGCTGCGGCGCCGGCGCTGGGGCAGCGCGTCGCCGTCGGGCGCGCTCTCGTGGGTGATCGCGCCGCTCGCGTACGGGGCGAGTTCGGGCGGGTACGGGGCCGCGTGGGCCGGGGCGGGCGGCAGTGCGGGGTGCGACGCGGGCTGCGCCTCGGCCTGGCGCGTCGAGCGCGGGGCGGCCGCGGCGGGCGGGCGCGCGGCCGGATCGAGCCGGCTCAGCAGATGGTTCTTGACGAGGAGCACCGCGCGCACCCCGCCGTACGGCGAGGGCGAGGACAGGTCCACCGAGAGGTCGAACTGCCGGGTCAGCTGGCCGATCGCGGCCAGGCCCATCCGGGGCGGATCGCCCAGCTCGGACAGCAGGATCGGGTCGGTCCCGGCCACCATCCGCTGCGCGTAGGCGCGTTCGTCGGCGTTCATCCCGACCCCGGCGTCGTCGATGGTGACCGAGACGCCGTGGTGGGCGCGCTCCAGGTTCACCACGACCTCGGTGTCCGGCGCGGAGTGGCGCAGCGCGTTGTCGAGCAGTTCGGCGACGATGATCGCCACGGGCTCCACGGCGTGCGAGACGAGCGCGGTGCCCGGCTCCAGATGGTTGTGGACCCGGACCCGGTGGTAGCCGACGAGCCGGGACTGGCCGCCGGTCACCGCGTCGACCAGGTGCGACTCCTCGCGGGCGAGCCCGACCCAGGCGCCGCAGACGACGGCGGTGACCTGGGCGCGGCGCAGCGACTGCTCGTTCTCATGGTCGAGTTCGAAGAGCGTCTGGGCGAGTTCGGGGTCGTCGTAGCGCCGCTGGAGCCCGCGCAGCTGGTCCTGGAGGCGGTAGAGACCGGCCTGGATCTCACGGGTGGCGCCGCGCATGCCCGCGCGGGCGGCGGCGTCGACGCGCTTGCGCTCCTGGGTGACGGCGGCGAGGACGCCTTCGAGGACGCCGTCCAGGCCCGCGCCCAGTTCGGTGCCCGCCACATCGGGGTGGAGCGGGCCCGGCACCTGCACATGCGGATGCGCGGCCCGCGTCGCCTCGGCCGCCACACGCCGCTCGGCGAGATGCGCGACCTCGGCGGCGTACGCCCGGGAGACCCGGCCCACTTCGCCACGCGCGCCGTCCACCTGGGAGCACAGCGAGGCCATCTCCTCCTGCTGGCGGGCCACCCGGCGCCGGGAGCGCAGCAGCCCGCCCCCCAGAACGAACGCGGACAGGGTCCCGGCCGCCAGGCCTCCGGCGGCCAGGTCCGGTATCTCAATCATCTAATGGACCTTCAGGGGGATCAGAAGGAGGGCATGCGCACGCGCGCCCCGGGGAGGCGAACATGCCCAGTACACACTGTCATTGACCGGTCCCGCACTGTTTTACATGAAGATCGGTTCGAAAGCTGAACGCGGGGGTCCGATTCTGTCCGTTAGGGGTGGTTGAAGAAGTTCCGGACGCGGTAGCGGCGGCGCCGGGACTCGCCGGGGTACTCCTCGTCGTCGTTGTCGTCCGGGTGGTGGAGGACCGTCCAGCTCACCGCCGAGACCGCCGGTTCCAACGACAGCCTGCTCACCGCCTCTTCGAGCATGCTGTCGTCGCGGCGCTCGGTGGTGAGCTCGGCGGCCACCGTGACCTTGCCCGGGGTGTCGGCGTCCTGGCTGAGCACCGAGCGCAGCCGAAAGCCCGGCCGGCTCAGGGCCTGGACGGCGAGGGTGCGCACATGCGCCTCCTCCGGCTCGGCGCACACCACCTCGAACAGATAGTCCGTACCGACCTCGACACCGCCGTGCGGCTCACGGTCGAGCCGTCGGCCCAGCGGCCGCAGCAGCAGGTTCGCCCCGACCACACCGGTCGTCCCGAGCGCGGCCACCCCGTAAAGCCCGGCCCCCGCGAGCGAGCCGACCGCCGCCGAACACCAGAGAGTGGCGGCGGTGTTCAGGCCGCGTACGCTCAAGCCGTCGCGCATGATCACACCGGCGCCCAGGAAGCCGATGCCGGAGACGATCTGCGCGGCGACCCGCGAGCCGTCGTAGCCCGAGGTGCTGGTCGCGCCCGTGAAGCCGTAGATCGAGAGCAGCACGAAGAGCGCGGAACCGGCAGCCACCAGCGCGTTGGTCCGCAGCCCCGCCATCCGGGCCCGCCACTGGCGCTCCAGGCCGATGATCCCGCCGTAGCCCAGACCGGCTCCGATATTGGCCGCCGTTTGCCACTCGTTGAGCATGTTCCGTACCCCTCGCCGTCGCGCCGTCCCTCTCCTATCGGCGGCTCGGGGCGCGGTGTTGAACGGGGTTAGGCTGGCCGGGCGGGGCCGCGGGTACGGAGGGGAAGCTTGGAGATCCGGAACGCTCAGGAGCAGGCCTGGGAGAACAAGCTGGAGAAGGGGTTCAACGTCACGGACGTGCCGCTGGAGTTCGGTCTGCTGAGCGCCGAGGTGGGCGAGGCGTTCACCGCCTGGCGCAAGCGGCTGCCCGACTTCGGCGAGGAGCTGGCCGACGTCTTCCTCTATCTGGTGGCGCTGGCCGAGATGAACGGCGTCGACCTCGACGACGAGGTCGCCCGCAAGCTGGAGAAGAACCGCCGCCGACGCTACGAACGCGACGAGCGGGGTGTGATGGTCCGGGTCGCGGAGGGGTGAGACGGGCCGCCCGCGCGGACGGCCCGTCCCCTCTCTACCGCCGCGCGAACACCGCGACCGTGCGCCCGGGGACGGTGAACGTTCCCGAACTCGCCTCGTACGCCGAGGACTTGACGGTCGCGTCGGCGCCGGACGCCTGGACCGGGTGCAGGGCGTACGCCGTGCCCGCCAGGGCCGGGACCCGCTGGGTCTGCCGGTCCGGACTCGCGTTGAAGACGACGGCCAGGCCGCCGAGCCGCATGGTGATCACGCCCGGGGTCTCGTCCCGGCCCGAGAGCGGGAACGAGAGCGCGCTCTGCACCTCGGCGGCGGTGGCGAGGCGGAACGCCGGATCGGTCGTACGGATCCTGAGCAGATCCTGGTACGCGGCGGAGGCGCCGTTGATCTGCGGGCAGCCGACTGTGAGCGTGGCGGCGGTCAACAGGGGCTTGGCGTAAGGCCACTTGGACTTGTTGTCCGCCGCCTGCGGCAGCCCCCGGCCGAAGCCGTTGCCGTCCGCGCAGTTCCAGTGGATCGCGTTGAACCAGTCGCCGCTGTCGAAGGAGTTGCGGTCCAGGGACTTGGAGCGCAGCAGATCCGTACCGGCCTGGGAGAGCGCCGGGCCCTGCGAGAGCGTGGCGGTCGCCAGCGCGAGCACCTGCATCCGGGCCCGGTCGGCCGCCGAGGTCGCCTGCGGCAGCTTGAAGGCGAGCGCGTCGTACAGCGACTCGTTGTCGTGCGCGTCGGTGTAGGCGAGCGCGTCGCCGGGGGCGGCGGCGTATCCGGCCGGTGCGCCGTTGTAGTCGACGTCCGAGCCCTTGACGGTGCGGCCCGAGGTGTCGGTGAAGGTGTACGCGGCCAGGTTGCCGGAGAGGCCGACCTTGATCAGGTCCTGGTAGTGCAGCAGCCGGGCGCGCTGCTCGGCCCGAGTTCCGTTGGCCGTCGACGCGTTGGGGTCGGTGTACAGACCCGAGGCGAAGCCCTGGACGCCCGGGTCCTCGTCGAAGGGGCCGCCGCCGCGCACCGCGTCGCGCGCCCGGTCCGAGAAGGTCGCGATGCCGGTGCCCGCCATGTTCTTCTGGGTGGCCTGGACGAACCGCGCGTCGTCGGCGACCTCCCCGAAGTTCCAGCCCTCCCCGTACAGCACGATCTTCTTGCCGTCCACGCCGTCCTTGGCCATGGTCAGCGCGTCGAGCGCCGTACGGACGGCCAGGATGTTGGCCTTGGGGTGATGGCCCATCAGATCGAAGCGGAAGCCGTCGACCTTGTACTGCTTGGCCCAGGTGACCACCGAGTCCACGACGAGCTTGCCCATCATGGCGTTCTCGGGCGCGGTGTTGGCGCAGCAGGTGGAGGTGGCCACCGTGCCGTCCGCGAGCAGCCGCTGGTAGTAGCCGGGCACGATCTTGTCGAGGATCGAATGGTCGGCCTGGCCACTGGCGGTGGTGTGGTTGTAGACCACGTCCATCACCGTGCGCAGCCCGGCCCTGTTCAGGCCCTGCACCATCTGCCGGAACTCGACCGTGCGCCGGGTCCCCTCCGGGTCGCTCGCGTACGAGCCCTCGGGCACGGTGTAGTGCAGCGGGTCGTAGCCCCAGTTGTACGCGTCCTTCGCGGCGCTCTTCGCCACACACGCCTGCTGCTCGGCCGAGTCCGGCGCGTACACCTTCAGGTCACAGGCCGGCACGGCCTGGTCGGACTTCTTCTCCGGGATCGTGGCGATGTCGAAGGCGGGCAGGAGATGCACATACGAGGTGCCCGAGCGGGCGAGTTGGGTCAGGTGCTTCATGCCGTCCGAGCCGGTGTCCGTGAACGCCAGGTACTGGCCCGGGTGGCGGGAGGTGGGGTCCGCGATGGAGAAGTCGCGGATGTGCAGCTCCTGGATCTGCGCGGCGCGCAGCGGCACGGCGGCGGGCTTGCGCAGGGCCGCCCACCCCTTGGGCGCGAGCTTCGGGTCGGCGAGGTCGACCACCAGGCTGCGGGCCGAATCGGTGGTGAGCGCGGTCGCGTACGGGTCGGTGACCAGGTTGGTGACGACCTTCTGGACGCTGGGCGCCCACACCGTCACGGCGTACCGGTACGGCTTGCCCGCCCAGCCCCTGGGGCCGGTGACCGACCAGACACCGGAGGCCGCGTCGCGGTGCATCGCGATCGTGCGGCCGTCCAGTTCGAGCGCGACCCGCTGGGCGGTGGGGGCCCACAGCGAAAGGGTGGGACGGCCCGCGCGGAACACCGGGCCGAGCGCGGCCCGGGTCGCCGCCGGGCTGTACACGTCGTCGAGGACGCCCTGGGTCTGGACGCCGGTGGCGGCGAGCAGCGCGCCGTTGTCGAGGCGCTGGGTGGCGACGATCTGGCCGGTCAGGGCCTGAGTCACCCGGGCACGGTCGCGCGGGTCGACCGTGAAGGCCGCGTACTTCTTCAGGTGCGGGAACTTGGCCTTCTGGGCGTCGGTGAGCCCGCCCTTGACGGGGCTGAGCCGCAGCCAGCGGCCGTCGCCGGTGAGGACGCCGTCCTTGACGGCGAGGCCGCCGTCCGGCGCGTACACCAGTTGGTAGCTGGCCGCCGTGGCCCCGGTGTCCCAGGCGACGGTGTCGCGGTCGATCCACTGCGCCTTGGCTTTGTTCAGGTCGAGGTCGGCGGCCGAGCCCGCGACCGAGGGCAGCAGGTACTTCTCCACCCCGTCCAGGAGCCACACCTCGTGTCCGTACGCCGAGAAGTCCAGCGACCGGTCGGTGGCGAACTCCTTGGTGTCGCCCTTGTGGACGATGTAACTCAGGCTGCTCGCCGCGTCCTTGAGCGGCACCTCGAAGACCGCGCCGAAGGCGTCGGTGCGCACCGGCTTCAGCGGGCTGGACCAGTCGGTCGGCGAGGCGGCGCCGGTCCAGGTGTGCATGCCCCAGCCGGAGTAGTCGCCGTCCGCGCGGTGGTAGTGGACGACGGCCTTGGTGGTGTCCTGCGGCGGGCGGGCCCCGGCGGGCGGCGTGGTGGACAGACCGTCCTTGCCCTGCTCGACCCAGACCTCGCCGGTCCTCGACAGGTCGATGGTGCGGTCGGCGGCGACGTCCTTGGTGCCGTTCTTGTCGACCACGAGGAAGCCGACACTCGACGCGCCCGGCTTCAGCCTGACGTACGCGAAGGCACCGTAGGCGTCCCGGCCCACGAAGTCGTGGCCGGCGGGCCAGGTGGTGGACTCGCCGTCGGCGAGGTCGCCCCAGGCGTACAGCCGCCAGTCGGCGTACTCGCCGGCGGGGCGCTTGTAGTGGACGATCGCGTAGTCACGGCTGGTGGCGGTGGGGACGGGGTCGGCCACGGGCGTACCGCTGGTCGTCGCGGCGGTGGCGCTCGCGGTGTGCCCGGCCGAATCGACCACAACTGCCTTGTAACGCACGGGAGTTCCGGCGGCAATCGTGCCGGGAAGATTCTGCGTCACCTTGTACGGGGCGTGGTCGGCGGAGCCGAGGACCTGCCACTTGGCGTTGCCGACCTGGGCGGCGAACACCACCCGGTTCAGCTGCCCGCCGTCGACGTCCGCCGCGACCTCGACGTCGCCGGTGGCACCGGCGGCCGGGGCCCGCAGCGTGAGGGAGGGCTTGGTGGCGGGGGCGCCGAGCGGCTTGGCCGCCTTGTAGACGACGGCGGAGAGCGCGGGCACCTTTACGGAGATGCGCCGGTCGGCGGAGGTGGTGGCGGTGTCGGACGCGCCGTAGATGCCGTGGAAGGCGGTGTTCGCGGAGCCGGTCACGAACTCGGCGCTCTTCGCCTCGGTCGCGTTGTTGACCGCGACCACGTATTCGGTGCCGCTCTTGGCGTCGGTGCGGGAGAAGGCGTAGACGCCCTTGCCCGCCGCCGCGTACCGCTCGGTCTGCACCCCGTCGGCGAGCGCCGGGTTCTGCTTGCGGAGCCTGGAGAGAGCGGCGATCTCCTTGTAGAGCGGGTGCTCCGGGTCGAAAGCACTGCTCGCGTGCGTACGGGTCGTACCGATCTCGGTGTCGTCCAGGTAGTCGGCGACCTTGGAGGCGAACATGGTCTGGCGGGCGTCCTTGTCGCCGCCCGCGCCCGTGAAGCCCTGCTCGTCGCCGTAGTAGACGACCGGGTTGCCCCGGCTGAGGAACATCAGCTCATGGGCCAGCTCGTCGCGCCGCAGCAGCTCCGCGCCGTCGGCCTTGGGGTTGTCCTGGAGCAGGAACGAGCCGATGCGGCCCATGTCGTGGTTGCCGAGGAAGGTCACCTGCTCATAGGCGTTGGCCTTGTCGGTGGTGTAGCGGTAGTCCTGGCCGAGGACCGCCGACAGGTCCCCCGCCGAGCCGCCCTGCGAGGCGTAGCCGCGCATCGCCTGCTGGAGCGGGAAGTCCAGCGTCGCGTCCAGCCTGCCCTTGGTGACGTACGGGGAGGTGATGGCCGGGTCCCCGGAGTACACCTCGCCGTAGAGGAAGAAGTTCGGGCGCCCGTGCCGGGCCGCGTACGCGTCGAGGGCCGTCGCCCACTGCGTCCAGAAGTCCATGTCGACGTGCTTGACCGTGTCCACCCGGAACCCGTCGACGCCGAACTCGCCGACCCACTTCTCGTAGATCCGCTCCATGCCCGCGACGACCTCGGGCCGTTCGGTCCACAGGTCGTCGAGTCCGGCGAAGTCGCCGTACTCCGCGCTCTCGCCCGCGAACGTCGAGTCGCCCCGGTTGTGGTACATCGTCGGGTCGTTCAGCCAGGCCGGCACCTTCGCGTTCTTCTCGGCGGCCGGGACCACCGGGGTGTACGGGAAGGAGGCCGCGTTCACCTTCGGGACGCCCGCGCGGTCGTCGAAGGGGCGGCCCTGGGTGTCCAGATAGGGGTAGGCGCCCTTGGAGCGGTAGCCGTACTGCTTCTCGGCGTAGTCGACGGTGTCCGCCGTGTGGTTGGTGATGACGTCGAAGAAGACCTTCATGCCCTTGGCGTGCGCCTGGTCGATCAGGTGGGCGAGCTCGGCGTTGGTGCCGAAGTGCGGGTCGACCTGGGTGAAGTCGGTGATCCAGTAGCCGTGGTAGCCGGCCGAGGCGTCCTTGCCCGTGCCCTGCACCGGCTTGTTCTTGAAGATCGGGGCGAGCCAGATGGCCGTCGTCCCGAGCCCCTTGATGTAGTCGAGCTTCTGGGTGACCCCCTTGAGGTCCCCGCCCTGGTAGAAGCCCTTGTCGGTGGGGTCGTACCCGGTGCTCAGCCGCGAACCGGCCAGACCGCCGCGGTCGTTGGAGGTGTCCCCGTTGGCGAACCGGTCCGGCAGCAGGAAGTAGAACTGCTCCCGCGTCGCGTCATGGCGGGCGGGCTCGGCGGCCAGCCGTGCGTCGCCGGGCGGCGCCGGTGGCCGTGGCGCGGCAGCGACGGGCAGCGCGGGAACGAGCGCCGCGCACAGGGCGGCCGCGAGCGCGACCGCGGTTCTGCGCAGGGGGATCACCGGGGACTCCTCGGTCGTACGTGGATGGGTGCGGGGGCCGTTGGGCCGCCCGGCGCCGAGTGGACGGCGCCGGGCGGCCCGGCCGTGGGGGATCAGCCGCGCGAGGCGCCCGGGGCGGTTTCCTCGCGGGTGTTCGTGGCGCCGGGTCGCGGTGTCCGTGGTCCCTAACAGGACCTCGCGCCCACGTGCAGCGCGAGCGCGGTGTCCGGGGCGAGGGTCGCGGTGAACTGCCCGGAGCCGTCGACGGTGACCGGCCTGCCGCTCTGGACGTCGCAGTAGCCGCCCGCCGCGAGCGAGGTCTGGAAGGTCCGGGTGAGCGACGAGCCCTCGTGGTTGATCGCCACGAACGCCTTGTCGCCCCGGCCGAACGCGATGGCGTTGTTGCCGTCGTCCCACCAGTTGCTCACGGCCGCGCCGCTCGCGCTGTTGCGGAACTTCACCATGGAGCGGATCTCGGGCCAGGCGTGCTGGCACTTCCAGCCGTCCTGGTAACAGGCGTTCACCTGGCCGCTGTTGGGCGGTCCGGCGTCCGTGCTGCTGAACTCGTAGCCGGAGTGGACGTCGGGCGAGCCGTAGGGCCAGGCCAGCATGAAGACATGCGCGAGCGTGTACCTGGCGCCGTCCCTGTAGTTCAGGGTCTGGCCGCCGCGCTCGGTGTCGTGGTTGTCGACGAACACCGACGACTGACCGCTGGGCATATAGCCCCAGCCCTCGCCGTAGTTCTTCAGATAGGCGAGCTTCTCGTTGTTGAACACCCGCTTGAGGTCCCAGGAGTAGCGGAACTCCTGGGCGTCGCCGGTCCCGAGGTACTCGGTCGGCTGCACGGCCTCGCCCGCGCCGTAGATCGTCTCCTGCTTCCAGTAGACGCCCGGGTTGCTCAGCCGGGACTTGATGTTGGCGAGGTCGTCGGCGGGGATGTGCTTGGCCGCGTCGATGCGGAATCCGTCGACGCCGAGCGAGAGCAGGTCGTTGAGGTACCCGGCGATGGTCTTGCGCACGTACTCCTCGCCGGTGTCGAGGTCCGCCAGGTTCACCAGCTCGCAGTGCTGGACGTTCCAGCGGTCCTGGTAGTTGGTGACCGGCGAGGTGCAGTCGTCCATGTCCGCCGCCGAGTAGGTGCCCGGGTAGTCGTACTTGGTGAAGGACGAGCCTGCCGAGCCGGTGCCCGACGCGTTGGTCATGTGGTTGATCACCGAGTCGACGACCACCTTGACGCCCGCCGCGTGGCAGGTGTTCACCATGGCCTGGAACGCGGCCCGGTCGCCGAGCCGACTGCCGATCTTGTAGCTGACGGGCTGGTACGCGGTCCACCACGGGTCGCCCTGTATACGTTCCTGGGGCGGCGAGACCTGGACGTATCCATAGCCGTCCGGGCCGAGTTCAGTGGTGCACGCCTTGGCCACGGAGGCGAAGTTCCACTCGAACAGGACGGCGGTCACGTCCTTGGGGCCGGGCGCCGCGGCCTCGGCCCCGGGAGAGCCGACGACGAGCCCGCCCGCCGCCCCGACCAGGGCGAGAGCGGCGGCGAGAGATCTGCGGGTGCGGGGGGTGCTGCGGGTCCGACCGTCCATGGGGGGATCCTCCGTGCGGGGGTACGGGGTGACGGAGCGGCCTCCGGGGGCGACGCGGCCCGGCCGTCCCAGGAGGTCTCTGAATGGCTTTGAATGTTCTTGCTGCAAGAAGCAGAAACAGGTTGCGGTTCGAGACCGTAGGCGGGTGACGCGCCCCGGTCAACCCTTCGGACACCACGCCGCTACATGGGGGAAATCTCGCCGCTTTCTCTCCGCAAGATCTTTCACGCGGGGTCGTGACGGTGTTACGTTCCCCCACTGGCCCCGTACGCACGCGGGCCGCCGCACCACGCCGGTCCGGGCACGTCCGGCGCGAGGACCGGGTGCCCGGAGCCGGCCGATGCGGCGGCCCGGAGAACGACTTCCGTATCTGTGCGGGTCAGAAGCCGATATCCATGTGGGTCAGAAGCCGATCGCCTCGCGGACGAGGACGACCGTGCTGCGGAACGGTATGACCTCGCGGCCGTTGATGAGGATCTTGGCGAGGACGCTGCGCTGGCCCATCACCGTCTGGGCGCGGACGTCCTCCTTGGGCAGCGAGTACGTCTCCAGGCGGCGCAGCGCGGTGTCCAGGTCGGCGACGACCTTCTGGGCGCCGACCACCCAGATCGTCCTGCCCGCGCCGAACACATAGGCGGCGAGCTGGCTGCCGCTGGCCGAGCCGGTGACCAGGCGCCCGTCCTCGGTGACGGCGTGCACGCTGCCCACCACCACGTCGGGCGCGGAGCGCGAGGTGCGCACGTCGTCGCGGCGGGCGCCGCGCTGGTCCCAGTCGGCCTGCTCGGCGCGCACGCTCTTGAAGCGGCCCGACTCGTCGATGTCCGCCTGGATGCCGGAGAGCCGCAGGGTCTCGCTCGTCGCCGCGAAGACCGCCTTGTCGGTGGGCAGCGCCTCGGTCACCAGCTTGCGGGCGTCGGCCGCCGTGTCCACTATGTGCACCACAAAGCCGTTGCCGCGCAGGGCTTCGGCCGCCCGCTCGACACTCTCGGCGCTCGCCGCGACCGCGAACGTCTCGTCGGCCGGCAGCGTCTCGATGGTCTTCTCACTCATGGTCATGCCCTTCACAAGAGATATCGCCGCCCCGCGCACCCGTCGCGCCGGGCGGCCCCGTGTCCGACGTCTCGATCGGACTCCGCAGCAAAAACTAGCGCCGGGACGCGCATCGCGTTTCGAGCGACCCCGGATCGGTCAACTGCGGCGCCCGTCCGATCGCATAGGCTCGGCCACGAGATGAAGAGCAACCCCACTCCGCTGGCGCCCAAGGCCGACAAGGACACCGTGCGCCGGCACAACCTCAGCCTGGTGCTCCGGGCGGTCCACGACGAGGGCGAGACGACCCGGGCCGCCGTCGCGGCGCGGGTGGGGCTGACCCGGGCCGCCGTGTCGTCGCTGGTGGAGCAGTTGCTGGAGAGCGGGTGCCTGACCGAGTCGGGCAAGACGTTCAGCGGGCAGGCCGGGCGGCCGGGCACCGTGCTCAAGCCCGCGCGGACCGGACCCGCCGGAGCCGGGGTCGAGATCAACGTCGACTATGTCACCGTGTGCGTCGTCGACTTGGCCGGAACCGACCGGGTGCGGCTCACCGAGCACGTGGACAACCGGGGCGCCGCGCCCGCCGACGTGCTGGCCCGCGCGGCCCGGATCGCCGCGCGGGCCCTGGACTCGGCCCAGGAGCAGGAGCTGCGCCCGGCCGGTGTGACGCTCGCGCTGCCGGGCCTGGTCGCCGCGGGCAAGGTCCGCCAGGCACCCAACCTGGGCTGGAACCGGGTTCCCGCGCAGGACCTGTTCGCGCGCTCCCTCGGCGAACTGCGCCCCGGCACGGGCGCGCTGGCGGTCCGTTCGGAGAACGAGGCCAACCTGGCGGCCCTCGCGGAGCTCTGGTTCGGCGGCCGGGACGAGGCCCGTACGTTCCTGTACGTCTCCGGCGAGATCGGGGTCGGCGGCGCGCTGGTGCTCGACGGTGAACTCCTGCGCGGCGCCCATGGCTTCGCCGGGGAGATCGGCCATGTGCCGCTCGACCCGGCCGGTCCCCCGTGCCGCTGCGGCGCGCGCGGCTGCCTGGAGCAGTACGCGGGCCAGCTCGCGCTGCTGCGCGCGGCGGGCATCGACGAGGACTCCGGTGCGGCGGGCGTCGCCGAGCTGGAGCGCCGGGCCCGCGCGGGCGACGAGCGGGCGGTCACCGTCATCGGCACGGCCGGGCTGATGCTGGGACGGGTGCTCTCCGGCGCGGTCAACCTCCTCGACCCGCAGGCCGTCGTCCTGGGCGGGATCTACCGCGCGCTGCTGCCCTGGCTGTCGCCCCCGGCCGACGCGGAACTCGCCGAACGCGTGGTGTCGGGCCTGTGGTCCGGGGGCAGCGGGCGGCTACGCGCCTCGTCGGCGGCGGGCGACGCGGCGCGCGGCGCGGCGGCGCTGGTGGTCGAGGACGTCCTGGACGACCCGGCGGGCTGGGCACGGGACGAGCCGGCCGCGTCGGCCACGTCGGCTCCGGACGAGCCGCGCTGATCCCCGGACACGCGTCGGCACGCGCCCAGCACTCGCGAGCGTCACTGCTCGATACGCCTCAGCGCACCCCCAGCAAGTGGTCCATCGCCAGCTGGTCGAGGCGCTCGAACGCCATGCCGCGCGCCCCCGCCGCCTCCGGGTCGAACTCCTCGAAGGCCGACCGGTCCGCGAGCAGCCCGGCGAGGCCGTCCGGCGCCGTCGGCCGGGCGAGGTCGTCGAGCCGCGCAGCGCGCAGCGCCTCCCGCACCACCGGGTCGGCGCGGAACGCGGCGGCACGCTCGCGCAGGATCAGATACGTGCGCATGTTGCCCGCCGCCGACGCCCACACCCCGGCGGCGTCCTCCGTGCGCGGCGGCTTGAAGTCGAAGTGGCGCGGGCCTTCGTAGCCCGCCGACTCCAGCAGGTCGACCACCCAGAACGCGTCGCGCACGTTCCCCGCCCCGAACCGCAGGTCCTGGTCGTACTTGATGCCGGACTGGCCGTTGAGGTCGATGTGGAAGAGCTTGCCCGCCCACAGCGCCTGGGCGATGCCGTGGGTGAAGTTGAGCCCGGCCATCTGCTCGTGCCCCGTCTCCGGGTTCACGCCGACGAGTTCGGGGTGCTCAAGGCGCTCGATGAAGGCGAGGGCGTGCCCGACGGTCGGCAGCAGGATGTCCCCGCGCGGCTCGTTCGGTTTGGGCTCGACGGCGAACCGCAGGTCGTACCCCTGGCTCAGCACGTACTCGCCCAGCAGGTCGAACGCCTCCTTCAGCCGGTCGAACGCCACCCGCACGTCCTTCGCCGCCCCGGACTCCGCGCCCTCCCGGCCGCCCCACGCCACGTACACCCGCGCGCCCAGCTCCACGGCGAGGTCGATGTTGCGCAGCGTCTTGCGCAGCGCGAACCGGCGTACGTCACGGTCGTTGGCGGTGAAGGCGCCGTCCTTGAAGACGGGGTGCGTGAACAGGTTGGTGGTGGCCATCGGGACCGCGAGCCCGGTGGCGTCGAGCGCCTGCCGGAAGCGCTTGACGCGCGCCTCCCGCTCGACCTCGGACGCGCCGAACGGGATCAGGTCGTCGTCGTGGAAGGTCACGCCGTACGCCCCGAGGTCCGCGAGCCGATGGACCGTCTCCACCGGGTCGAGGGGCGCGCGGGTCGCGTCGCCGAACGGGTCGCGCCCCTGCCAGCCCACGGTCCACAGGCCGAAGGTGAACTTGTCCTCGGGGGTGGGGGTGAAGCGTTCCGTCATCGTCCTGTCACCTCGGTACGCTATTTGTTTTCTGACATGACGAATATGGCATGATCGCGGCGGCTTCCGGAACCCCGGGCGTTCGCCTAATTTGTTCCTGCCGCGTGCAAATCAGGATCCGAGCGCCGTTCGGGGGCGCGGTGCGCGTTCCGTCGAAGAGTCGAAGAAGGGGTGTCCCTATGCCGCCGGGCCCGGTCGTCATCGGGGTGGACAGCTCCACGCAGTCCACCAAAGCGCTGTTCGTCGACGCGGACACCGGGCACACGCTCGCCGTGGGCCGCGCCCCGCACCGGGTCGAGGGCACGGCCGGGGCCCGCGAGAGCGACCCCGATCAGTGGTGGCGCGCGCTGGGCGAGGCCGTCGCGGCCGGACTGAAGGAGTCGGGCGTGCCCGCCTCGGCCGTCGTCGGCATCGCGGTCGCCGGACAGCAGCACGGCCTGGTCGTCCTCGACCGGGCCGGGCGCCCGCTGCGCCCCGCCCTGCTCTGGAACGACACCCGCTCCGCCCCGCAGGCCGCCGCCCTCACCGAAGCACTCGGCGGCCCCTCGGCGTGGACGGCCCGCACCGGTTCGGTCCCGGTCGCCGCCGTGACCGCCGCGAAGTGGCGTTGGCTGTACGAGAACGAGCCCGCGACCGCCGCCGCGGCGGCCGGGGTCCGGCTCCCCCACGACTTCCTCACCGAGCGGCTGGCGGGCGTCGCCGTCACCGACCCCGGGGACGCCTCGGGCACCGGCTGGTACGCGACGGCGACCGGCACCTATGACCCCGAGCTGCTTCAACTCATCGGGCTGGAGGTCGACTTGCTGCCGCAGGTCGCGCCTGGCGGAGCCGTTCGCGCAGGATCCCTGACCGCCACCGCCGCCGAGGCGCTCGGACTGCCGGCCGGGATCGCGGTCGCCGCCGGGACCGGGGACAACATGGCCGCCGCGGTGGGGCTCGGTCTGGGCGGCAGCGGACTGCTCGACCACCCCGTCCTCAGCCTCGGCACCTCCGCGACGGTGTTCGCCGCGACGCGTACGCGGCCCGTCTCGCCCGCGCTGTCCGGTTTCGCCGCCACCGACGGCGCCTTCCTGCCGCTCGCCTGCACCCTGAACTGCACTCTCGCCGTCGACAAGGTGGCGGCCCTGCTCGGCCTCGACCGCGAGGACGCGGCGCCCGGTGGCGAGGCGGTGTTCCTGCCGTATCTCGACGGCGAGCGCACCCCCGATCTGCCCACCGCCGCCGGACTGCTCACGGGGTTGCGGCACGCCACCTCGGGACGTCAGCTGCTCGGCGCGGCGTACGAGGGCGCCGTGTTCACCGCGCTGCGCGCCCTCGACGACGTGCTGCGCGCGTGCGGGCTCGACCCGTCCGCCCCCGGCGTCGCGGACCGTCCGCTGCGGCTGATCGGCGGGGGCGCGCGGGGGCGTACATGGGTCGAGACCGCGCGGCGGCTCTCAGGGCGCCCGGTGATCGTCCCCCGGGTCGCCGAGCCGGTCGCGCTCGGGGCCGCCGCGCTGGCCTTGGCGGCGGCGACGGGTGGGGACGCGGTGGGTGCGGCGGCGCAGTGGGGTGCGGGGTCGGGGCGCGCGCTTGCCCCGGTGGCGCGGGATACGCAGACGTGGTCGCGGATCGCCTCGGTCCTGGATCACGCCGGGCCCGGGCTGCTCGGTGGCGGGCGGTAGGCGCTTCGCCGTTCGGGTGGGGACCGTCGGGGCTGGTCGCGCGGTTCCCGCGCCCCTTACGGGGCACGGCACCACACAAAGCGTCGCCGAGCCCGGGGCTCAGTGACTCTCTCGCAGCAGTTCCGCAAGGGCGCTGTCCATGTCCAGGTCCTGGTCCTCCACGTCGGCCGGGACCGCCGCGTACGTGAGGAACAGGAAGCTCCGCAGCGCCGCCGTTTTGAATTCCAGGAGCGCGCGGCCGTCCGGGGAGCTCAGTTCGACCATGGTGTGCGTGCGGCCGGTCGGCCACAGGTGGACGTCGCCCGCGCCGACCTCGGCGCGCAGGCCCCCGTCGAGCAGATTGCGGGCGAAGACCCAGGTCACGCCCTCGTCGTGGAGCGAGACCTCGGGCGGGAACGCCATCGCGACCGCCAGTGGGTCGGCGGCGCTGTAGCCGAGGGTCACCGAGATGGTGACCGAGTGGGACGCATCGGTGACGAGGCGGGCCAGGACGGACTGTTCGACGGTGGGTGACATCGGCTCGCTCCTTGCTGACCGGCGCTGCGGTTCCGGCTCCTTCGCCCGTACGGCCTCGGCAGACGGCCCGTGGGACGGACCCCGGCTTCCCGATCTGTGACTCGCATCACATCATCTCAATAGTCACACATTCAACACCTGGCCTTGGAATTCGTGCGGAAAACCTGGACGGATTCCGGAGCGGGCGCGCCGCTTCGGGGGCTGGCACCACCCCCGTCCGGGGCCCAGACCTCCTGACCCGCACCCCGTCCCCGGCGGACGATCGTCGGCGACAGAGGTCACGGACCGGCACGGACGACGGAGCAGGGGGCCCGGCATGGGTGAGCACAGTCGGCGGAACGTATTGCGCGGCGCGGCGGGCGCGGCCGCAGGGGGCTTCCTGGCCGCCCGGGGCGGTGTGGCGGGCGCGGCGCCGCTCGGGCGACGAACCGGGCCCTCCGGTTCGGGCGCCGCCTCCCAGCCCTTCCTGCACGGAGCCTTCACCCCCGTCACCGAGGAGCTCACCGCGTTCGGCCTCCCCGTCACCGGCCGCATCCCCCGCTCGCTCAACGGGCGTTACCTGCGGACCGGCCCCAATGTGCTCGGCCTGGAGGACCCCCGGGCGCACCACTGGATGCTCGGCGACGGCATGGTCCACGGGGTGCGGCTGCGCGACGGGCGGGCCGAGTGGTACCGCAACCGCTGGGTGCGGTCGGCCGCCGTGGCCAGGAAGCTCGGCGAGACCCGCCAAGGGCCCGTCCCCGAGGACGACTTCGCCTGCAACACGCACGTCATCCCGTACAAGGGGCGCATCCTCGCACTTCAGGAGAGCGGGCCGCTGCCGTACGAGCTCGACGGCGAGCTCAACACCGTGCGCCCGTACGACTTCGGCTCCAGTCTGCGCGGCGCCTTCACCGCGCACACCAAGTACGACGCGCGCGCCGACGAACTGCACGCCATCGCCTACTACCCCACCTGGGACCACGTGCGTCATCTGGTCGTCGACCGGACCGGCCGGGTCGCCCGGACCACCCGGATCCCGGTGGCCGACAGCCCGATGATGCACGACTTCGCGTTGACCGAACGGCATGTGGTCGTCTTCGACTTCCCGGTCACCTTCGACGCGGCGGCGGCCGCGTCGGGCGCGCCCGTGCCGTATGTGTGGAACGACCGGCACCCTGCGCGGGTCGGTGTGCTGCCGCGCGCGGGCGGCAGCGTGCGCTGGTTCGAGGTCGGGCCCGCGTTCTACTCGCACACGCTCAACGCGTACGACGAAGGGGACACGGTCGTCGTCGACCTCACCGCCTTCCCGGCGCCGTTCTTCGTCGCCGGGAAGGGCTCCGACGGGCCCACCGCGCTCGGGACCGCCTCCTTGGACCGCTGGACGGTCGACCTGGCCGACGGCAGGGTCCGCACCCGGTGCCTGGACGACCGGCCGCAGGAGTTCCCCCGCGTCAACGAGGCCCTGGTGTCCCGGCGCCACCGGTACGGGTACACGGCGGCCGCCGCCGCGATGTCCACGGCGTATCTGACGGCGGACGGCGTGCCCCCGGACCGTTCCTTCGGCAACGCCCTGGTCAAACACGATCTGCTGCGCGGCACCTCACAGGTGCACCGGCTGCCGCGTGACGCCGCCGCCGGCGAGGCCGTCTTCGTCCCGGCGGACGGCGGCTCGACGGCCGCCGAAGACGACGGCTATACGCTCGCCTATGTCCACAACCCCGAGCGCGGTGCCGCCGACCTGCTGATCCTGGCGGCGCAGGACTTCACCGGGCGGCCGCTCGCCCGTATCCACCTGCCCGGGCGCGTACCGCTGGGATTCCACGGCAGCTGGGTCCCCGACGCCTGAGCCGCGAGAGCCGTCGGCATGCTCAGCCCAGCTGGCTCAGCATGCCGACGACGGAGTTGACCGCGCTGTGCAGCGACGGCGCGGCGGCGGTGTCGGCGAAGTAGAAGCCGAATCCCGCGCAGACCAGCGCGTGGGAGAGCTTGGTGCCGCCTTTGCGCCAGAGGAAGAAGGCGGCCGCGGCGAGCGGCAGCATCAGAGGAAAGTGCACGGAGGGCAAGGGTGTTCACCTCGTGACCCCGAGTCTGTCGAGCACCGGGCCGGCGCCGTGCGGCGGCGGCCCGGTGGAAAGCACCTCCGTCACGCTACGACCGATGCTCACCCGTCGCCACCCGCATGGTCACCGGGTGTCATCCCCGCAGGTGGCACCCGTTCTTCAGACGGCCGTGGCGACCACGAGGCGGCAGCGGGGCGTACCGTCCGCGCGTCGGCCCACCTCCGGCAGCTCGCGCAGTTCGACCGTGAACCCGGCGCGGATCAGCTCCTCGCGCACCTCCGAGAGCGTGAAGTCCCGGTAGTACATGACGAATCGGGGCCGCCACACCGCGTTGCGCACCCGCATCGCCGAGTCGAAGGCGAGCAGGGCCCAGTAGCCTGCCGAGCCGGGGCGGGGCGGGGCCGCGATGGGGAAGGCGAACCGGCCGCCGGGCCGCAGCACCGAGCGGACCTGCGCGAACAGACCGGGCCGCTCCCTGGGCAGGAAGTGCCCGAACGCGCCGAAGCTGACGACGAGGTCGAAGGCCGCCGCGAACGGCAGCGCCCGGGCATCGGCCCGCACCCAGTCCATGCGCCCGGCATCCGCCCCGACCGAGTCCGCACGCCCGGCGTCCGCAGGGGCCCGGGCATCCCTACGCGCCCGGCCCACCGTCAGCATCCCCGCGCTGAAATCGAGCCCCACGACCCGCTCGCGGCACACCTGCCGCAGCACATCCAGGCCCGCGCCGGTGCCGCAGCACAGGTCGAGCCCGTGGCCGACGGGGCCGAGCTCGCGCAGCACCCGGGCGACGGCGTCCAGGACGACATCGGGCGTGCGGTACGGGGTGAGGTCGAACTTCGGCGCGAGCAGGTCGTAGCCGTGCTCGACCGACGACAGTGCCTGAACGGCGAGTTCACGGAAGGTGGGGCCCTGGGGAGCGAACATCGCCCTCAGCATAGGGGGCGGAATCCGGCGCAGGGGCGGTCCGGCCTGGTCAGCACGGGGGCGCGGCGCCACCGGTCGCCGAATTCCCATATCCATGGATAACCTCGGAAAGGGTTACGAATTGGCCTATTGGGGGGTCGGCCGAGACGGGAGAGACCATCGTGAAATCCACTCTGAGCAACCGCTGTGCCCGGATGGCAGCAGTGGGCGCCCTGTCCTTCGCCCTGGTGGCCGGTGGGGCCACCTCGATCGCGACCGCCGCCACCCCCAAACCGACGCCGAGCGGCAGCAAGCACGCCTCGGCGGCGACGGGTTCGCTGACCATCAAGGCCAGCAAGACCGACGTCAAGGTGGGCGACACGGTCACCTTCACCGGCCGGTCGAAGGGCCTGTCCATAGGCAGCAAGGTCGTGCTTCAGCACAAGAACAAGGGCAAGTGGACGACCCTGCAGCCCAGCACCACCATCAAGCAGGGCAGCAGTTACTCACTTGACCACAAGTTCACCGCCAAGGCCAAGGAAGAACTGCGGGTGATGGACGGCCAGACCACGTCCCCGTCGGTGACCGTCAACGTCAAGTGACGGCCACCACGGGAACCTGACGCCTCCGTCGCGCCGGTGACGGCGCGCCGGAGCTAGCCGATCCTCAGCTCGCCCATCTCGCTCCATCCCGCCGCACCCTCGATCGTCGTGCTGACGATGTCGGGAGTGCGGCGCAGGAGCGGGCGCATCGTCTCCATGGCGGCGCGGAAGTGGTCGGAGTTCACATGGGCCTCGCCCGCGCCGTCCTGGAACGCCTCGACGAGGACGTACGTGTTCGGGTCCTCCAGACTGCGGGACCACTCGTACCAGAGGTTGCCCGGCTCGGCCCGGGTCGCGCTGGTGAAGTCCGCGACGTGCTGGGGCCACTCCTCGGCGTACTCGGGCTTAACGGCGAACTTGACGACAATAAAGATCATTCAGGCATTCTAAGCACGGCTCCGCCCGATCCGGCCACTGGCGGTGCCGTGCTCCATCACTCGGTGGTGCGCGGTGGCCGGGGGTACTGTTGCCGCCGCCAAGCAGTCCTCCGCCCGCCGAATCCCAGGTGAGACCCATTACCGCACTCCCCCACTCCACCGTGGTCACCCGACTCCGCGCCGCCGGCTGCGTCTTCGCCGAGGACGAGGCGGAGCTGCTGCTCGCGACCGCCCGTACCCCGACCGAGCTGGACGCCATGGTGCGGCGCAGGGCCGAGGGGCTGCCGCTCGAACACGTGCTGGGCTGGGCGGAGTTCCGCGGGGTACGCGTCGAGGTGGACCCGACCGTGTTCGTGCCCCGGCGCCGCACGGAGTTCCTGGTCGAGCAGGCCGTGGCGCTCGCAGGTCCCGGCGCGGTCGTGGTGGATCTGTGCTGCGGCTCGGGTGCGTTGGGCGCGGCGCTCGTCGCGGGGATCGGGCGGGCCGAGCTGTACGCGGCGGACATCGACCCGGCCGCCGTGGCCTGCGCCCGGCGCAATGTGGCCGCCGCCGGGGGCCGGGTCTACCAGGGCGACCTCTTCGAGCCGCTGCCCGCCGCGCTGCGCGGCCGGGTGGACATCCTGCTCGCCAATGTGCCGTACGTACCGACCGAGGAGATCGCCCTGCTCCCCTCGGAGGCACGCGTCCATGAGGCGCGGGTGGCGCTCGACGGCGGCAGCGACGGGCTCGACGTGCTGCGCCGGGTCACCGCCGAGGCGGCCGAGTGGCTCGCGCCCGGCGGCTGTCTGCTCTTCGAGACCAGCGAGCGCCAGGTGCCCACCGCCGTCGAGACGGTGCTCCGGGGCGGCCTGGTGCCGCGCGTGACGACCTGCGACGAGCTGTACGCCACGGTCGTCGTCGCGACCAGGCCCGCCCCGGCGCATTGAACGACGAGGCTTACGCCATCCAGAAGAAGACCGCCGTCATCCGGCCGTCCTCCACCGTGCTCCCCCAGTAACCCGTGGCGCTGTG
The DNA here is from genome assembly GCF_043198895.1 of Streptomyces sp. NPDC048696. Classification (NCBI taxonomy): domain Bacteria; kingdom Bacillati; phylum Actinomycetota; class Actinomycetes; order Kitasatosporales; family Streptomycetaceae; genus Streptomyces; species Streptomyces sp. NPDC048696. Next base: position 310,697 of record NZ_JBICVJ010000002.1, read on the forward strand.
GATCATGTTGGCGTTGTACAGGAGCAGCCGGTTGTACTTGTGCGGGACGCGGACGTCCTCGGTGAAGGAGTTCGGCGGCACGAACCGGGTGCCCAGCGCCTCGACCAGGTTGGTGTGCGGGGCCGCCACGATGTTGCCTCCGAGGACACCGCCGGGCAGGCTCTGCCGGAAGAAGCTCGTACCGCAGTCCTTGGGCACGTCCGGGTTGAGATAGAGCACGGCGGCGTACCGGCACAGCGCCCGTGAGTCGGTGTGCGGGCGCTGCTCGCTCTCGTCCTTGCCGACGACCTGGACGCAGTTGTGGTTGAGGGTGGCGCCGCCCGGTGCCTTCTGGAGCCAGAGCTCGCGGGCCCCGGTCGCCTTCCTCACCAGCCGCTCCACCCGGCCGAGTTCGGCGGGTTCAAGGCCGGGCATGGTGCGCAGGCCGGGCCAGGTCTCGGGCTTGCGGGGGTATCCCTCGATCCAGTCGCCCTTGGCCAGACAGCGCGCGCGGACCTCGTCGACATTGGGCAGGACGTCATCGAGGACCCAGTAGTCCCGGCCTGGCGTGGGTTTGCGGTACGGGAGCACCGGGAGTGCGGGATTGGGGGGCATGCGGCCGAACCTACTGGCGTAACCGCCGGTCGCCGTCCGCGACTTGGTCAACCTTGCGTCAAGGGACGGCGAAGTGCTTCCCGTGACGAATGGCGCATTGCGGGGACTTCCCCATGGGAGATCCCCGCAATGGCAAAGGCAGCACCAATTGCCCGCCGGGAGCGGGCCCGGCGCGAGTCGGGAGGGTCAGGCCTTGCGGCCGACGCCGCCGAACATGGCGACCTCGTCCGGCTCCGGCGCCGACGTGTCCTCGGGCCGCCACCGCGAGCACGAGACGACGCCCGGCTCCAGGATCTCCAGGCCGTCGAAGAAGCGGGCGGTCTGCTCCGGGGTGCGCTGGGTGAGCTTGGGCGTGCCGTGCTCGTTCCAGAACGCCACGGCCTCGTCCACGTCCGGCATGTCCGGGTGGGTGACGGTGTGCGAGAGCACCAGGAAGCTGCCCGGGGCGAGCGCGTCCATCAGCCTGCGCACCAGGCCGTACGCCTGCTCGTCGTCCCCGATGAAGATGACGACGCCGAGCAGCATCAGGGCCACGGGCCGACTCAAGTCCAGCGTCTTGGCGGCGTGTTCCAGGATGGAGTCCACATCGCGCAGATCCGCGTCCAGGTAGTCGGTGCGGCCCTCGGGCGTGCTGGTCAGCAGGGCGCGGGCGTGCGCGAGCACCAGCGGGTCGTTGTCGACGTAGACGATCCGGGACTCCGGCGCGATCCGCTGGGCCACCTCGTGGGTGTTGTCGGCGGTGGGCAGGCCGGTGCCGACGTCGAGGAACTGGCGGATGCCCCGGTCGGCGACGAGGTGGCGCACGGCGCGGCCGAGGAAGAGCCGGTCCGCCTGCGCGTAGTCGCCGATGCCCGGGTGCAGCTGGCGGATCTGGTCGCCGACCGCCCGGTCGACCTCGTAGTTGTCCTTGCCGCCGAGCCAGTAGTTCCAGATCCGGGCGGTGTGCGGCTGGGCGGTGTTGATCCTGCTCCGAATGTGCTCGGGAGCATCGAGGTGTGCCGGGTTGTCGGTCACGGGCGTCGTCTCCTGGGGGCCTGGTGGACTGTCAATGATCAGCCTAGATGGCCAAGTTGAACTGTGTCGCCGAACCCGTCCCCGGGCCGCACGGACTCCGGGTGTACGGATGACGTCATCGGCGCGCCTGCCGGGTTCCCGGGCGAAGTCACCCCCAGTCTCATACGATCATGGCTGAACGGTTCCGCTCCTCAGCCACCCCCGTATCCATGGAGGTCAACCGTGACCAGGACGGCTCACCGTATCCGTACATCCGCCACCGCCACAGCAGCCGCGGCCGTGCTGTTCGCGGTCGCCGGCTGCTCGTCGTCGGGCGGCGGCTCCGGCGAGGCAGCGGGCGGAGTTCCGGTGGTCAAGAAGGGCAAGCTGACCACCTGCACCCATCTGCCGTATCCGCCCTTCCAGTCGGAGCAGAACGGCAAGGTCGTGGGTTTCGACGTGTCCCTCATCGACCTCGTGGCCAAGAACCTCAAGGTCGAACAGAAGATCCTCGACACTCCGTTCGAAAACTTCAAGACCGGCGCCTTCCTCAACTCGGGCCAGTGCGACCTCGCCGCCGCCGGTATGACCATCACCGACGAGCGCAAGAAGAACGTCGACTTCTCGATGCCCTACTTCGACGCCACCCAGGCGCTGCTCGCCACCAAGAAGAGCGGCGTCACCTCGCTCGCCGACCTCAAGGCCAAGGGCAAGAAGCTCGGTGCCCAGGCGGAGACCACCGGCGAGAGCTACGCCAAGGGCCAGGGCTTCAACCCGGTCGCCTTCGAGAGCTCGGACGCGGTGCTCAACGGGCTGCGCACCGGCCAGGTCGACGCCGTCATCATCGACTACCCGGTCGTCCAGGGCTGGCTCAAGAACAAGGCCAACGCCGACGAGTTCGCGCTCGGCGAGAACATCTCGACCGGCGAGCAGTACGGCTTCTCGGTCAAGAAGGGCAACACCAAGCTGCTCGACGCCATCAACAAAGCCATCACGGACGCCAAGGCGGACGGCACGTACAACAAGCTGTACGAGGAGTGGATCGGCCCGCTTCCCAAGGCCCACTCGTGACCTCCCGCCTGACGAGGCGTCAGCGCAGGCGCGTCTCGCAGGGCATCCAGTACGCGGTCTTCCTGGGCGTGCTGATCACCATCGGCGTGCTCGCCGACTGGGGCAGGCTGCAGAACCAGTTCGCGCAGCCGGACCTCGTCCGCAAGCTCTTCCCGGACATCATCACCACCGCCCTGCGCAACACCGTCGTCTACACCCTTTCCGGCTTCGTCTTCGGCCTGGTGCTCGGTCTGATCGTCGCGCTGATGCGGCTGTCCTCGGTGGCGCCCTACCGCTGGGTCGCCGGCATCTACATCGAGCTGTTCCGGGGACTGCCCGCCCTGCTGATCTTCATCTTCGTGGGGGTGGCGGTCCCGCTGGCGTTCCCCGGCACGGAGATCCCGGGCGGCACGTACGGAAAGGTCGCCCTCGGACTCGGTCTGGTCGCCGCCGCCTATATGGCCGAGACGATCCGGGCCGGGATCCAGGCGGTGCCCAAGGGCCAGATGGAGGCGGCCCGCTCGCTGGGGTTCTCGCACGCGCGGGCCATGGTCTCGGTGATCATCCCGCAGGCGTTCCGTATCGTCATCCCGCCGCTGACCAACGAACTGGTGCTGCTCTTCAAGGACTCCTCGCTCGTGCTGTTCCTGGGTGTCACCCTGGAGGAGCGGGAGCTCACCAAGTACGGCCGGGACCTGGCCAGCGAGAGCGCCAACTCCACGCCGATCCTGGTCGCGGGGCTGTGCTACCTGATAGTGACCGTGCCCCTGAGCTTCGTGGTGCGCCGCCTTGAAGCCCGCGCCGACAAGGCGAGGTGAGGAAGCGATGCCACAGAACGAGATCGAGATCCGCGGGCTGCGCAAGTCGTTCGGCGACAACGAGGTGCTGCGCGGCATCGACCTGGAGGTCGCCCGGGGCGAGGTGGTGTGCGTCATCGGCCCCTCCGGTTCGGGCAAGTCGACACTGCTGCGGTGCGTCAACCTGCTGGAGGAGCCGAGCGCGGGCCAGGTGTACGTGGGCGGCACCGAGGTCACCGACCTGGACGTCGACATCGACGCGGTGCGCCGCCGTATCGGCATGGTCTTCCAGCAGTTCAACCTGTTCCCGCACATCACGGTCACCGAGAACCTGATCCTGCCGCAGCGCCGGGTGCTGCGGCGGGGCAAGGAGACGGCGGCGGCCGTGGCGCGGGAGAACCTGGACCGGGTGGGGCTCGCCGAGAAGGCCGACGCGTACCCGGCCCAGCTCTCCGGCGGCCAGCAGCAGCGGGTCGCCATCGCCCGGGCGCTCGCCATGGGCCCCGAGGTGATGCTCTTCGACGAGCCGACCTCGGCGCTCGACCCCGAGCTCGTCGGGGACGTCCTCGCGGTCATGCGGGTACTGGCGGGCGAGGGCATGACGATGATGGTCGTCACCCATGAGATGAGCTTCGCCCGCGAGGTCGCCGACCGGGTGGTGTTCATGGACGGCGGCGTGATCGTCGAGCAGGGCCCGGCGGCGCAGGTGGTCGGCGCCCCTCGGGAGGAGCGGACGAGGAACTTCCTCAACCGCATCCTCGACCCGTCGGCCGCCGACCGGCCGACCTCGCAGCTGCCGCCGGAGGACTGATCCGCGGTACGCAAGCGGTTCGTGTGCGAGCGGCGCCCGCCCCGGCGGTTCGGGGCGGGCGCCGCCCGCTGCCACCGGGTCAGGATCCGGCGGCCCTCATCTTGTGGGTGAACACCCAGGTGGCGATGGAGTCGCCCAGGGTGTAGCCGTCGCTCGCGTCCCACGGGTAGTGGACGCCGAGCCAGACCCTGCTGTCGCCGTCCTCGTGCGCGGCCTGGCTGAAGCTGGTGAACGAGCGCGTGCGCACCGGTGACTTCGGGTCGTCCGTGGTCACGGTGAAGCTCACGTTGTCGCTGGTGAAGTACTGCCGCATGACCCCCGCCCAGGCGGCGCCGAAGGCGGCGTGGCCCGAGGCCCACGCCGGGAAGCACGGCGAGGTGCCCGACAGCGGCTTCCAGCCGGCGTCGAGGCCGCCCTCGCGGATCGCCGACACCGGACGCCACAGATCGATGGGCGTACGGTACTTGACGTCCCACTCCCCGATGGCCGCGTCCGCCATGGCGACCGACACCAGCGCGAAGAGCCGGGCGTTCTGATACGGCGTCAGACCGTGGTCCCTGGCGACGCGCGCGGTCGTGTCGAGAAGCTGCCCCGGCGGCTTGAAGGTGCCGTTGGCGTCATTGGCCCAGAACCACGCGGCCGCGGTCTGGTCCGTCGTACGCGCGGTGGATCCGGCGGCACCGAGCGTGCGCACCGCGTCGACCTGGCTCGCGTAGGCGGGACTCGCCAGCAGGCTCTCGTACGAGGCGTACGTCCCCGGGGTCGAGGGCCGGAACTGGGAGCCGGAGGTCATCGCCCACGGCTTGACCAGGCCCCAGGTGGGGGTGACCGCCTGGCTGCCCTGGCCGCAGCCCGGGTCCGGCAGGTCCGGGTAGCTCGTGGGCTGCCAGGCGCCCGGCTTGCCGTCCGGCGTGTACACGCTCTTGTCGTCCGAGCCGTCGGCCGTGCGGAAGTTCTGGATGTTCTTGACGATCGTGCCGACCAGCGTCAGGTCGATGATGTCGAAGTCCGTGGAGTTGGTGCCGAACCGCTCCTTGAACTTGTTGTCCAGATAGGTGGCCTGGTCGGGGAACAGCTTGAGCAGGACGTTGTAGGCGGTCCGCCCGATCGCCCGCTCCTCCTCGCCCGGCCCCTCGAACCCCCAGCCCTTCGAATAGTCGATCGCCTGGAGATACGGGTCGGAGGTCATGGTGTGCCAGCGCAGCTGGTACGAGCTCTCCGCGTCGTAGATCGCGGTGTTCATCATGGCGGCGGCCCGGGAGATCGGCCCGGGGGCGCCACCGGCGGTGCGGATGGCGCCGAGCAGCACGTCGTTCCAGTACTGCACGGGGTCGCCGGTGTAGTTGGGGGGCGCGGCCGAGGCGGGCTGCGGCGCCAGGGCGAGCGCGCCGCACGCGGTGGCGAACACGGTCGCCAGAGCCACCGCACGGGCGCGCATCGCGCCGGGTCTTCTCCTTCTGCTCTTTCTGTGGATCCGTAACATGCTCAGGTCCCCTCTTGGCGTCTTGGCGATTTGGCGTCTTGGCGATTTGCGGATTCGGTACGGTGCCGCGGTCCGCGTCGCAATCTAGGGCCGGGGGTTTCGGCCGCACATCCAGCGGGCGGATGACGGGAGGCGGCCGCCGGTAAACCCTGGCGGTACAGGGCGGCGCACGGGCTGCCATGACCACGCCACCGCAAGGCGCGAAAAGGTGTGGATCGGTAGAATTCACCCCATGGGTCACCCCATGGGAGAGCGGTCGGCCGTACCGACGGCGCCGGAACTCGTCCTGGAGACCGACACCGGCTCCACGGTGATGAGTCCGAGCCGGGACTACCACGTCGGGCGCGACCCCCTCAGCGAGATCGTCATCGACGACGCGCGTGTGTCGTGGCACCACGCCGTGCTGCGCGCCGAGGCCGGCCACTGGACCGTCGAGGACGAGGACAGCACCAACGGGACGTACGCCGACGGCCGGCGCGTCCACGAGTGGGACGTCGGCCCCGGCAGCGAGATCCGGTTCGGCAGCCCCGCCGACGGCCCGCGCGCCGTCCTGGTGAGCCGCGCGCCCCCGCCCGTCCGCGCCCCGGAACGCCTTTCGGCCGTCTCCATGCCGTCCGCGACGGGCGCCTTCCGCCAGCCCACGTCGGTGCGCCCGCTGCCCGCGAAGACCGTACGGATCGGCCGCGCCGCCGACAACGACCTCGTCGTCGACGACCTGGTGGTCTCGCGCCGCCACGCCGAACTGCGCGCGCACCCGGACGGCGGCTACGAGATCGTCGACCTCGGCAGCCACAACGGCACCTTCCTCAACGGCCAGTCCGTCGCCCGCGCCCGGGTCGCGCCGGGCGACATCGTCGGCGTCGGCCACTCGGCGTTCTGCCTGGTCGGCGACGAGCTCCAGGAGTACGTCGACACCGGTGAGGTCTCCCTCGACGTACAGGATCTGACGGTCGCCGTGGACCGGGGCCGCAAGACGCTGCTCGACGACGTGTCGTTCCCGGTCGGCGAGAAGTGCCTGCTCGCCGTCGTCGGCCCCAGCGGCGCCGGAAAGTCGACCCTGCTCAACGCCCTGACCGGCCAGCGCCCCGCCGACCGGGGCACGGTCCTCTACGACGGCCGCGACCTCTACCGGGACTACGCCGAGCTGCGCCAGCGCATCGGCCTCGTCCCCCAGGACGACATCCTGCACGCCCAGCTGACCGTCCGCCGGGCCCTCGGCTACGCCGCCGAACTGCGCTTCCCCCAGGACACCGCCAAGGCCGAGCGCCGCGCCCGGGTCGACGAGGTGATCGGCGAACTCGGCCTGGAACAGCGCGCGAACCAGCCCATCCACAGCCTCTCCGGCGGCCAGCGCAAACGCGTCAGCGTCGCCCTCGAACTGCTCACCAAGCCGTCGCTGCTCTTCCTCGACGAACCCACCTCCGGGCTCGACCCCGGCATGGACCGCTCGGTGATGCACATGCTGCGGGGCCTGGCCGACGACGGCCGCACCGTCATCGTGGTCACGCACAGTGTGCTCAGCCTCGACGTCTGCGACCGGCTGCTCGTCCTCGCCCCCGGCGGCCGGATCGCGTACTACGGGCCGCCGCGCGAGACCCTGCCGTTCTTCGGCTTCGCCGAGTGGCCGGAGGCGTTCGAGGCCTTCGAGCGGGACCAGGAGCGCGACTGGGCGGGCGAGTACGGCCGCTCGCCGCTCCACCAGCGCTATGTCGTCGCCTCCAGCGCCCAGCCGCACCTCGGCGGGGCCGTGGCCGCCCGGACCGTGGGTGCTCCGCCGAAGGCCCAGAGCTGGGGGTCCCAGCTGCGCACCCTGGTGCGGCGGTACGCGGCCGCGCTCGGCGCCGACCGGACGTTCCTCGCCATCATGATCGCGCTGCCGTTCGTGATGGGCGCCATGGCACGAGCGCTCGCGGGCGGCGAGCTGACCCGGGAGACGGCGATGAACGCGCTGCTCATCCTGTGTGTCGGCGGCGTGCTCACGGGAGCCGCCAACGCGGTACGGGAGCTGGTCAAGGAGCGGGTGATCTATCAGCGCGAACGGGCGGTCGGCCTGTCCAGATCCGCGTATCTGATGTCCAAGGTGGTGGTCCTGGGGGCGGTCACCGTGCTCCAGGCCGTCGTCCTGACCCTGGTCGGCCTGTTCGGCGTGCGCCTGAACGCGCCCGGCGGCAAGGGCGTGCTCATGCCGCCGCTGGTGGAGATCACGGCGGCGGTGGCGCTGCTGGCGTTCACCGCGATGATGCTCGGCCTGCTCGTCTCCGCGCTGGTGCGCAAGGAGGAGGTCACGATGCCGCTGCTCGTACTGCTCGCCATCGTCCAAGTGGTCTTCTGCGGCGCGCTGTTGAAGCTCCACGGCGTACCGGGCGTCGAGCAGCTGGCGTGGCTGGTGCCGTCGCGCTGGGCGCTGGGCGCGATGGCGGGCACGATCTCGCTCGCCAGGATCCTGCCGGGCGATCTGACCGGCGACCCGCTGTTCCGGCACGACACGGGCGTATGGCTGATCGATATGGGCATGCTGGTGGCCCTTTCGCTGCTGTTCGGCTTCGCGGTCGCACGGCTGCTGCGGCGCCACGAGCCGTCCGTGATGCGGAAGTAGGCGGCCGCGATGACCGCTCCCGTGGACTTCCGCCCCACCCACGTCGTCCCGCCCGGCGGGCTGGCGGCCTGGGAGAGCCCGGACACCGAACGCATGACGGTCCCGTTGGACGCGCTGCTGCCCGTACGGCTGGCCGAGCGGCACGGCGACTGGGCGCGCATCGTGTGCGCCAACGACTGGTCGGCGTGGGTGGACGGCCGCCTGCTGGTCGCCGTCCCCCAGGACCCGCCGGTGCCGGGCGCGCCCCTGGCCCGTACGGCGGACCCGCGCCCCCTGCTCGCCCGGGCCCAGGACATGCTGATCCGCTACCGCAGCGCGGCGGAGGAGCTGGCCGCGGGCCGCCTCGACGGCGAGACGTTCCGGCAGCACACCCAGGGGCTGCGGGTCGGCATGATCGTCGACGGCGAGGCGGTGTGGCTCTACGACGCGGAGCACGAGCGGTGGGTGTACTGCGACGGGATACGGCTCAGTACGTACGCGACCACGGGACCGCCGTCGGGGCTCGCTCCCGACGGCGGCGGCCCGGCCGCGGGTCCGGCGGACGCCACCCGGATCGTCGCGCCGGGTGAGAGGTCCGGTGACAGGTCCGGTGACATCTGATGGCTCCCGACGGCGTGTACACCGGACGGCCCTCCGACCTCATCGGGCGGAAGATCGCCGGGTACCGGGTCGAGGCGGAGATCGGACGCGGCGGGATGGCCGTGGTCTACCGGGCCCGTGACCTGCGGCTCGACCGCACGGTCGCGCTGAAGCTGCTCGCGCCCGAACTGGCCCGCAACGACACCTTCCGCAAGCGCTTCACGCATGAGTCCCGCGTGGCCGCCGCGATCGACCACCCGCACATCGTGCCGATCTTCGAGGCCGGCGAGACCGACGGCGTGCTGTACATCGCCATGCGCTACGTCTCGGGGCGCGACCTGCGCGCGCTGCTCGACCAGGAGGGCCCGCTGCCGCTGCCGACGGCGGCCCGCATCGCGACCCAGGTGGCGTCCGCGCTCGACGCGGCTCACGAGCACGACCTCGTCCACCGGGACGTGAAACCCGGCAACATCCTGGTGGCTCCTGGCATCGACAGCGAGCACCCCGAGCACGTCTACCTCACCGACTTCGGTCTGACCAAGAAGTCGCTGTCGCTGACGGGGTTCACCACGGTCGGCCAGTTCGTCGGCACCCTCGACTACGTGGCCCCGGAACAGATCTCCGGCCGCCCGGTGGACGGCCGCTGCGATGTCTACAGCCTCGCGTGCGTGGTGTACGAGACGCTGGCAGGGGCGCCGCCGTTCCGGCGGGACGACGACATGGCGCTGCTGTGGGCGCATCAGTACGACCGGCCGCCGCCGCTGAGCGAGAGCCGTCCTCGGCTCGCGGGGGCGGTGGACGGCGTCATGGCCAAGGCGCTGGCCAAGAGTCCGGAGGACCGGTACGGGTCGTGTCTCGCGTTCGTCTCCGCGTTGCGGGGGGCGGCGGTGGGCTCTGCGGCGGGGGGCCACGCGCCGACCCGGGTCGATATGCGGGTCGTCGCCGCAGCCGAAGCGCCCGGGCCACCGCCGGAGCCGCCGGAGTGGGCTCGGGCCGTGTTTTCCGCGCCCCGGCCGCGCTCCTAGAGGACATCGCCCGACGTAGGGGCCTGGTCCACCACAGGCTCTACCTCGCCTCTCCGCCGAACGCCTCTGGCCAGCAGGCCTCCCAGGAAACCCGCCACCAGACCCCAGAGCGCCGCCAGGCCCACCGCTCGCCACAGGTGGGGCCGCAAGGTCACCTGGCCCGAAAGGCCGCCGCCGATGTCGCCGATTCCCAGGAGCGACAGGCCGTAATGGGCGGAGATCCGGGACAGCAGGCACACGGCCAGGACCGTGAGGGCGAGGGCGATGGCCAGGTGCACGGCGTGGTGCCAGGGAGGTACGCGGGCCGGGGACCGGGCGGCCATCAGGAACCCCGCGCCCAGGACCAGCAGCGCGGCCACCACGAGCAGCCACCACACCCGGCCGTCGTAGTCGGACAGGGTGCGCAGGTTCAGGGTGGAGAGGTCCGGCGTACGCAGCACCTGGTCCAGGACGTGCGGCATGGGCAGCCCGAACGGCCCGTCCACCCGGCCCTCCCACGAGGCGCCGAGCCCGAGGGTGAGGCCGAGCCAGACGAGGTTCGGCAGGCCGAGCAGGATCACCGCGAGCGTCTCGGCGGTGTGCCCCCTGGCCACGGCGACGATGAGGCCGACCACGACCCCGATCAGGACGTAGGCCAGGAGCAGCACGACCATCGCGAAGGCGGCCGGGCGTACCGACTCCTGGAAGCCCAGCAGCCGGGCGGGGAGCGGGGCCTTGCGCGAGACCAGCAGGGCCAGGAAGAGCAGGCCCGCGAGCCAGCACAGCCCGAACAGCAGCGTGGGCCACACCTCGGCCTCGAAGCCGACCTTGGGAGTCGCGCCCAGCAGGTCGCCGATGTCACCGATCGTGCCGCCGATGCCGATGGCGAACCGGTGGCGGGCGAGGAAGGAGAGCCCGAGCAGCGCGAGGAGCCACAGGACGGCGACCCGGGCGGCCCACAGGGCCAGTTCCCGGGCGCCCGCGACGGCCCGGTGGCGCAGGGGCCGCAGGAATCCGGCCGCGACGACCAGCGCTCCGACGAGGGTGACCGAGAGCGGCAGGACGGTCAGTCCGGCGTTCGTGTCGGCGAGCACCCCGGCGTCGCCCTTGACGGCGACACAACCGCCGACCGCCATCACCACGACGGCGGCCACGACCTGCGGGAACGCATTGTCGGGCAGGTCCCCCGCACCGGCCGCGAGCAGGCCGAGCGCGGCGACGACGGCCATCGCGATCAGCCCGCCGAGCACCGCCGCGAGAGCCTCGCCCCAGCCGTGGCGGGGGCGTCCTGGCTTCGCGGAGGTGTCCGGCGGTGTCTCCTGGCTCACGCCTGTCACGCTAAGCAGCCCCGGGGAGTACCGCCCGTCGTGGAGGGCCGACCGCGTCGGCTTGCGGGCGAGCCAGGGCCCGCACACACAATGGGCAGGCCGAGGACGAACCGGATGCAACACCCTGATACGGGTGATTCCCGCCCCGTCGCCGTACGGAGGCGTCCCGTTCGCCCCGGTGGCGCGCCCCGCGTCCCCGCAGGGCCTCCGACCCGGGAAGAAGAGCTCGTGAGCGACGACGAACCGCCCCCGTCCGGCCGCCCCACCGGCCCCCCGTCCGGCCCCCTCTCGGGCCCGCCCCACCCGAGCCCGTCCACCGGCCCACCCAGCGGCACCGGCGGGGGCGACACGGGCCGGGGCACCCACACCGAGGGCGGCCACGACGACACGATCGCGGTCGGTACGGGCGGCGGCGCGTACGGCCCGGGCGGAACAGGTGGCTCAGGCAGCGGCCCGGGCGGCCCGGACCGGGGCTCGGGCGGCGGCCCGGGCGGCCCCGACGGCCCAGGAGGTCCCGGTGGCCCAGGAGGTCCCGGTGGCCCCACCGGCCCAGGTGGCCCCACCGGCCCCGAAGGCCCCCCGGACCGGGGCGCGGGCGACGGCACCCCCGCCCGCCCCTGGTGGCACTCCGCCCCCCGCATCGCCCTGATGACCGGCGCGGTCGTCGCCGCCGTGGCCCTGATCATCGTCTTCACCCGCCCCGGCGGCTCCGGCGGCGGCAAGGGGGCCAACAGCGAGGTCTTCCTCCAGGCGGCGGGCAAGGACGGCCCGGAGCCCTTCACGCCCTCCACGGCGCGGACCGGTTCACCGCCGCCCAGCCCGCCCTCGCTGCCCAACTCGTCGACGTCGGCGTCCGCCAACGTGACGCGCGGCGTGGACGGTGCGGCGCCCGGCCTCTACGGCGGCACCCGGAACGTGGCGAGCTGCGACGTCGAGAAGCAGATCACCGCGCTCGGGGCGGACCCGGCGAAGACCAAGGCGTTCGCCTCGGTCCTCGGCATCGGCCCGGGCGACGTACCCCGCCATCTCCGGGCGCTCACCCCCGTACAGCTCCGCGTCGACACCCGGGTGACCAACCACGGGTACCGCGACGGCTCCCCCACCTCCTACCAGGCCGTACTCCAGGCGGGCACGGCCGTCCTCGTGGACGACCGGGGCGTGCCCCGGGTGCGCTGCGCCTGCGGGAACCCGCTGACCCCGCCGGTCGCACAGCGGGGCACGCCCAAGCCGACGGGCGACTCCTGGGCGGCGTACCGGCCGTCGAACGTCGCCGTGGTCGCGCCCGCCGCCCAAGTGGTCGACGTCTTCGTCATGTTCGACCCGGACCACGACGAGTGGTTCCAGCGCCACCGGGGCGACAAGGGAGACAACGACAAGAAGACCGCTCCGCCCTCCCCGTCGTACGAGTCGCCGAGCGCTCCCCCGCCCTGCTCTCCCTATCCGTCGTCCCCGGCCGGCGCCTCGGCGTCGCCGCTCTGTCCGCCGACGGCCGTGACACCGCAGCCGTCCTCGGCGGCCGGCTCCCCGTCCACCGAGGCCCCGTCGCCCTCGCCGCCGTCCCCGTCGGGGGCCTCGACGCCGTACGCGCCCGCGACGCCGCCGTCGGCTTCGGCGCCCGGAGGTTACTGACCCTCAGACGCCCGCCCGGCAATCCCCGGATCGGAGTACCCAACCCCACACGAGTGATTCGAACTACGGATCACCGCCGCCCCGCCCAGTCCCCCCAAGCATCGCGCCCCGAAAGTCGAACTTCCGATCGAGAACTGGCCGTTACGCCGCGCTGATCAGCAGCGTTAGGTATACGTCACGTTCCGCGAGAGCCGACCGAGGAGCCGTCATGCAGCCGTCCCACAGCGCCGCCGAGACCGACCACAGTTCGAACAGCGCACCACCGGAGCCGCCCCCGCCCACCGAGATCACCTTCTCGGGCTCGTACGGCAAGAACCCGCTCGGGGAGGCGTCGTTCCGCCATATGTGTTCGCGGCTGCCGTCCGTCCTCGGGCAGACGTGCCGGATGGCGTGGCGGATCGACCGGGGCGCGGTGGTGCTGCTGGTGGCCTGCCAGGCCGTCACGGGCATCGCGGCGGCGGTGCTGCTCGGCGCGACGGCGCGGGCGATGCGGCCGATCCTGGGCGACGGCCGGGCGGCCGACCGGCTCGACGCCGCGTTACCGGCCCTGGTCGTCATCGCCCTCGCCGTGGCCGTCGCGCGCGTGACCTCCGCCCTCTCCTCGTACGCGGACGGTCGGATCACCCCGCCGCTGACGACGGCCGCCGACGCCGCCATGGTCGAGGCGGTGTGCCGGGTGGAGGCGGCCGCGTACGGCGAGGAAGGGTTCGCCGACCGGCAGGAGGCCGCCGAAATGGGCGTGATGCGGACCAACTTGATGGTGAAGGACGCCCAGCACTTCATGGCGGCCCTCATCCGTATGACCGCGGCGGCGGGCGTCCTCACGGTGCTGCATCCCCTGATGCTGGGCCTGCTCGTGCTCGCCGTACTGCCCGCCGGGGCGGGCGCGGTCATGTCGGCGCGGGTCGACTACGAGACGCACTACGCCAACGTCGGCGACCGCAATGTGCGCGGCATGATGCGCTGGTGGGCGACCACGCCCAAACTCGCCGACGAGGTGCGGGCGAACGGGATGACCGGCTATCTGATGTTCTGGTACCGGTCGCTGTCCGAGCGCATCGACCGCCGCACCCTCGCCATGGCGCCCCGGCTGCTCCGCATCTCCCTGGCCACCTCGGTCCTCGGCGGCGCCTTCCTCCTCGCCACCTGGGCCACTCTCGCCTGGCTCGCGGTGACCGGCCGGGTCGGTCTCGGCGTGGCCGCGACCGCCGTCGTCGCCGTACAGAGCTCGCTCGCGGCGCTGTCGCAGGTCGTCACCTACGGCGCGGCGATGTTCCACACCAGTCTGTACCTCGCCGACATGCGCTCGTTCCTGGACTTCGCGACCGAACGCGCCCCGAAACGCGGCGAGTCGGCCGCACCGGAGGAACCGAAGGAGATCCGGCTCGACGAGGTCGTCTACCGGTATCCGAACAAGGCGACGCCCGCCGTGAACCGGGTCTCGCTCACCCTGCGGCGCGGCGAGGTCGTCGCGGTGGTCGGCGAGAACGGCTCGGGCAAGTCCACCCTGACCCGGCTCATCACCGGCCTCTACCTCGCCGACAAGGGCCGGGTGGTCTGGGACGGGGTCGACGTGGCCGCCGCCGACCCGGAGACGGTGTGGCGGCGCACCGGGCTCGTCCCGCAGTTCTTCGGCCAGTGGCCGCTGGCCGTACGGGAGAACATCACGCTCGGCCAGCCCCGCACCCAGCACGACGACCCGGTCTGGGACGCCGTCGACGCGGTCGGGATGCGCGAGGCGGTGGAGGAACTGCCGCACGGCCTGGACACGTTGCTGGCCCGGGAGCTGTGGGGCGGCAGCGAGCTCTCCGGCGGGCAGTGGCAGCGCATCGCGTGCTCGCGCGCGCTCTACCGCCGTCCGCCGGTCCTGATCCTCGACGAGCCGACGTCGGAGATGGACGCGCGCGGTGAGCACCGGATGTTCAGCGTCCTCAAGGGCATCGCGCGCGACCGCATCACCATCGTCGTGACGCACCGCATCGAGAACACCCGGATGGCCGACCGCATCGTGGTGATGGAGCGCGGCCGCATCACCGAACAGGGCACGTACGAGGATCTGCTCCACTCGGGCGGCCTGTTCAGCGAGTTGCACGCGCTGTCCCAGGACCGCTAGCGCGGCGACGGGGTCCGCCCGGCCTGCCCGGGCGGACCCCGGTACGGTAGATCCCCCGACCGAACCGTCCCTGGCTTTCCTGAAACCGTGAAGGGTTGTCACCCCGTCCGATGTGCGCTAAGCCGACGATGAGCCGCGAGCCGCGAGCCGCGAGCCGCGAGCCGCGAGCCGCGAGCCGCGAGCCGCGAGCCGCGAGCCGCGAGCCGCGAGCCGCGAGCCGCGAGGGGCTTCGGGGCGGTCGGCGCGTAGCTTTTCGGGGTGGCCATGCACGCTAGCCAGCCCCTGCGCGTCCCGGTCGGGCACGACGCCGCCCGGTGGAGCACCTTTCACGGCGAGAAGACGCTCGTCGTAGCCGCTCGCACGGTCACTTCTACCGTACGCGTCCTGGAGTGCCTGCCCGCCCTGCTGCGCGGCGACGAGAAGGTGACCGTCGTCTTCGCGTACGACCCCACGTCCGCCTTCAACGACGGCGTCCTCGACCTGCTGCACGACGCCGGCTGCCGGGTCATGCCCTGGGCGCAGCTGAGCCGGATCTCGCCCGACCTCATCGTCTCCGCCAGCGAGAACATCGAGGTCCCGGACGGCGACTGCCCGGTCCTCGTGCTGCCGCACGGCATCGGGTTCCAGAAGTTCGTGCCGGATTCGCGTTCCACGCGCGAGCGGCTGTCGGGGCTCGTGCCGGACCCGCTTCTTGAGGCGGGCCGCGCCTGGCTGACCGTCTCGCACCCGGGCCAGGAGGAGCAGCTGCTCGCCGCGCACCCGAAGGCGTCCGGGCACACGCTGCTCGTCGGCGACCCCTGCTTCGACGAACTGCGCGCGGGCGCGGACGACGCCGAGGCGTACCGCCGTGCGCTGGGCGTCGGCGACGAGCAGCGGCTGGTGGTGGTCAGCTCCACCTGGGGCGCCACCTCACTGCTCGGCCGGCTCCCCCACCTCCCGGCCCGGCTCCTGTCCGCACTGCCCTGCGACGAGTACCGCGTGGCCGCGATCCTCCACCCCAACATCTGGTCCGGCCACGGCGCCTGGCAGATCCGTACGCTCCAGGCGGCCGCGCTCGACGCCGGGCTGATGCTCATCCCCCCGGTGCACGCGTGGCGCTCCGCGCTGCTCGCCGCGTCGATGGTGATCGGCGACCACGGCTCGGTCACGCTGTACGGGGCCGCGCTCGGCAAGCCGGTGCTGCTGGGCGCGTTCGGGGCCGACGCCGTGCCGGGCACGGCCGTCACCGACCTCGGCCGCAGCGCACCCCACCTCGATCCGCACGGCGATCTGCGCGGTCAGATCGAGGAGACCCTGCGCACGCACACACCGCACCGGTACGCGGAGATCGCCGACCGTGCGTTCGCCGACCCCGGCGAGGCGCTGACCCGGCTGCGGGCCTGTGTCTACCAGCTGATGGGGCAGCCGGAGCCCACGGCCTCCCCGCCGCCGGTGCTGGCCCCGCCCCTGCCGGAGCCGGTGGGGGCGGCGGTCACCTCATGGGTGGTCACCACCTCGGTGGTCGAGTCGGCCACGGGGCACCCCATCGTGACGCTGCGGCGGCGCCCCGCCGCCGCCTGCGCCGACATCGACGAGGCGCCGGACACGTACGTCCATCTCGCCTGTGACATCCAGGAACGCGACGGACGCCTCACCCAGAGCGCGTCGGTCCTGGTCCGGCGGACCTCGCCGGACACCGCGTCGGCCGCCGTGCGCTGGGTGCGCGACACCCTCGACCGCTTCCCCGGCAGCCTGTTGACCGCGGCCCCGGTGCGCGGCGGCACCACGGTGGTGGGGCTGCGGGACGGGCGCGTCGTGGAGGCGACGGCCACCGGTTCGCTCGGCGACGACCCCGGCCTGGCGGCCGCCGTCGTCTACAGCTGCCTGCGGGCCGAGCTCGCCCTGGACGACACGGTGGCGACCCTGCGGATCGGGGACGTACGCGAGGAGGACGTGGTGGTGCGGCTGCGGCCGGGGCTCCAGGGCGACGGCTCGTAAAGCAGCTCACGCACCCGAGCCGCACGCCGCCCCCGCTCACCCTGCTTCGTCGAGCCCCGCCAGCCGCTCCCGCAGCGCCGGCGCCTCCGGGTTGCCGCGCGACTCGTAGATCTCCAGGGCCCTGGTCAGATGGGCGCGGACGGCCGTGGGGTCCAGGCCCGTCCGCTCCTCGATCCCGGCCAGGGCCACCAGTGCCTGCGCCTCGTAGTGGTCCGCCTGCTGTTGGCGCAGTGCGGCGGCCGCCTCGGTCAGCGCCTCGATCGCCCGGTCGGTGTCGCCGAGATGGTCGTGGGTGAAGGCGAGAGCGATCGTCGCGCGCGCCGCCATCCTCGCGTCGTCGCAGTCGAGCAGCGCCCGGTGCGCGCCGCTCAGGGTGTCAAGCGCCAAGGCGTGCTCGCCGCGCGCGTCCTGGGCGCAGCCGAGGAAGTACGACGCGATGGCAGCACCCCGCCACTCCTGTGCTCCCGTGTTGAGTTCGATGGAGCGTCGGTACGCCGCCAGGGCGCGGTCGAGGTCGAAGTGCTCCCAGTACCGCCCCAGGAACTCCTGCACCGAGGCGCGCACCTTCGCGTGCCCCGACACCTCGGCACACGCGACCGCCGCCTCCAGCTGGGCGCGCGCCGCGTCGTACTCACCGAGGTCCATCAGCGGCCGTGACAGCAGACTGCGCAGCCGGGCCTCGGCCGCGGGCTCCATGCACGCGGCCGCCGCCTCGGCCCCCAGCTCCAGGGATTCCTTCCAGGGCGCCAGGTGCCGGTGGTGCAGGAACAGTACGGTGTACGCCTCGGCCAGCGGCCACAGCCGATCGGCGAGGCCGTGCCGCGCCGCCGCCCGGAGCATGTCGAGGATGTTGTGGTGCTCGGCCTCCAGCCAGTCCAGCGGCGCCGGTCCATCGTCGCCCGCGAACGGATCGGGCGCGTCACGCAGCAGGGTGCCGAGCTCGGCCACCCGCAGCCGGTCCTGCCGGATCGCCCGGTCGGCGAAGGCGGTGAGCGCCAGATAATGCGTCAGCACCCGCTGGACAACGGCAAGTTGAGCGCCTTCCGCCTCCTCCAGCGCGGCACACCGGCGCGCGTGCAGACGTACGAGAGCGTGGAAGCGGTACCGGCCGTCCTTCGGTTCCACGTCGAGCAGGCGCAGCTCCTCCAGGGCGGTCAGCCAGGCGCGGGCGGCAGCCGTGGTGGTGTCGGCGGCGACCGCCGCCGTGCCCGCGTCGAAGGTACGGCCGGGCAGCAGCGAAAGGAGGCGGTACATCCGGGCCGCCTCCGGCGGCAGCTCGCGGTAGGTGAGATCGAAGACGGCGGCCACCGAACGCTCCTCCCCGACGGACAACGCGGACCCCAGGGCCATACCCGCCAACGGATCGGGCTCCTCAGCCAGTTCACGGGCGAGCCGGGTCATGGTCAGCCCCTGCGTGGTGACCAGCCGGGCCGTCAGCACACTCAGCGCCACCGGCAGCCCGCCGCACAGCTCGACGAGCCGCTCGGCGGCCGGCCGTTCCGCGTCCACCGCCTCGGCGCCGCACGCCCCGGCGAGCAGATGCAGTCCACCGTCCCTGTCCAGCGGCTCAAGGGGCAGCAACTTGGCGCCCGCCATGGCGAGTTCGCCGAGCCGGGCATTGCTGGTGGCCAGCAGCACACTCCCCCGCCCCTTGGGGATCAGCGACCTGACCTGGGCGGGGTGGCTCACATTGTCGAGAACGACCAGCATCCGGCGGCCGGCCGAGTGGGTGCGGAACCGTGCGATCCGGGCGTCCGTGGACTGCGGGATCGCGGACTCGTCGACGCCGATCGAGATGAGGCAGGTGCGCACGGCGTCGGAGACGTCCCCGCCACCGGCCAGTCCCCCCAGCGGCGCGAAGTCGACGTAGATCTGGCCGTCGGGGAACAGGTCCCGTCCGCGTTCCGCCCAGTGGCAGACCATCGACGTCTTGCCCACGCCCCGCATCCCGTAGACGAGCCCCAACCGCACGGTGGCCAAGGCGTCGCTCCGCTGGGCCCCGAACCACTCGTCGAGAGCCGCGATGTCCTTCGTACGGTTGACGAAGTCGACGGCCAGGGGCGGGACCTCGTCCGGCTTGACGTCCCGGCCGGGCAGGGGCGGCGGTTGTACGTGGAAGGTGATACCGCCGTGGATCTGCGCGGCCTGGACGCTCGGCCCGTGCACCACGCCCGACAGCTCGTTGCGCACGCCGCCCGCCGGGGCACCGACGTCGTCCAGGAGCTCCCGCAGCTCCTGCGCGGCGGCGGGATCCGCCCGCAGCATCCGGCGGATGCGCAGCCGCCACTGCTCCTCGATGTCGGCCGCGCCCTCGTCGTCGCCCGCCGCACGAGCGGCCAGCAACTCCTCGCGCGAGGCCTGCAACTCGTCGACCAGCCGCCCCGTGTCGTCGTCCCCGGCCCCGCGGCTGAACAGCCGCGCCAGCCGTCCCCGGGCCTGCGCCCAGGCGTCCGAGACCATGAGCGTCACCATCGTGGTCGCCCCCGACACCGCGAGCGCCGTCAGCTCAGCTTCCATGGCTCCCCCACGCCCGAGTGAATCACCGATGCCACCGGATGCCACCGTAGAGAGCTCGGGGCGGCTGCGGTAGTCGACTCTCTGCCGGGCGAGGGACGAACTTCGGGTGATCCCGGTGATCTAGGTGATCTCCACCGTGACGGTATAGCTGCCGTCGCCCGGCCGACACGGCATCGCCTCGCCGCAGGAGTCGCGGTGGGCGGTCAGGCGCGCGATGCCGGGGCGGCGGGCGGTGAAGTCGGCGACCGCCGATCCGCAGCCCGCGCCGGGCTCGCACGTCGTCGCGGGCGTGCTGCCGCCTTTGCCGACGGGGGCCAGGAGCTGCGGGTCGGAGCTGGCGGGCACGGACCAGTACGTACTGTGCAGGCGGACCAGGACCGCGGTGCCGACGCTCACTGTGACGACTTTGCCGCGAGCGTGCTCGTCGAGGGTGACGGCCTTGGAGGGCACGGTGGCGGAGCGCGAGACGCTTGGATGGTGTGAACCGTCGGACGAGGAGCACCCATTGGCGGCGACCAGCCCCAGCATGACGGCCAGAGTCGTCCCGAGGACGCGCCCGCCGCGTCGGCGAACCTGCCGGGAAACCATGGGGCCTCCGGGAACGAGGAGCGCGGGGGCGGACCGGACGGCCCCGCCCCCGCGGTCACACGGTGGTGAGTGAGCGTCAGGAGACGGTCACGTCGTCATAGTAGGTGTACGTGGCGTCACCAGCGTAGTTGTCATCCTTGCTGATGAGCGTGAGGGTGTAGCTGTGGCCCGCCGTCAGGGTGCCGGAGGCCGTCTTCCAGCCCGCGCCCTGGGTGCAGGTCTTGGCGAGGACGGTCGTCGTGGTGCCCGACGTGTTGTCCTTGAGAGTGGCCGTCGCCCAGTCGTACGTCACGGTGTCGGGGCAGGTGACGTTGTACGAGAAGGAGACCTTGGAGCTGCCGCTGGGCGCTGTGAAGGTCTGGGCGATCGAGGACGTGTTACTGGGGCTGGCAGAGCCGACCAGCGCGCCGTAACTCCCGCTGTGGGCGGCCGAGGTGGCGGCGGTGGCGGTACCGGCGGCGGTCCAGCCGGAGAGACTGCCGGTCTCGAAGCCGCCGTTGGTGACGCCGCCCGCGCCGGCGGGCGAGACGGTCCAGCCGAACGACGTGCTGCCGGCGGCACCGGTGCTGTCCTTGGCGGTCACGCTGACCGACGAGGTCCCGGTGGTGGTGACCGTACCGCTGATCAGCCCGGTGGTGGAGTTGATCGAAAGGCCCGCGGGCAGACCGGTGGCCGAGTAGGTCAGGGACTGACCGCTCGCCGAGTCGGAGGCGTTGATCTGCAGCGAGACGGCCGTGTTGACGGTGGTGCTCTGGCTGCCCGGGTTGGTGACCGTCACGGTGTTGCCGGACGTTCCGCCGACGATCGCGTGCGAGATGGCGCAGGAGTTGGTGTCATTGGACCAGCTGGCCTGCTCGGCGAAGGTGCCGGTGCCCATGGTGACGTTGGCCGCGCCACCGGCGGTGCCGGGGTTGAGCCAGGCGCACTCGTCGGAGTTCTCCTGGCCGTTGTACGAACTGCCGGTGTGGTTGGTCCAGCCGCCCGCCGGGTTCTGGTCCGACATCATCTCGTGCCACTCGTGGCCGAGCGTCATGGTCCAGCCGTCGAGGGTGCCGGGCGAGTTGACGAAGCCCACGCCACAGCCCTGGCCCGAGTCGATGTTGTACGGCTGGTTGCTGAACGCGACGTCGCCGTACGGGGAGTTCACCGCCCCGCCGGTCAGCGTGCTGTCGCCGTTGTAGTCGTGCCAGGCGCAGTACTGGCCCTGGTAGCTGTCCGGGTTGGTGCCGTGCGGCGACAGGATCACGTAGTAGGCGTCGCGGTTCGAGGCCGCCGTGGTGTTGCCGAAGTGGGCGGCCGCGTTGACGGCCTCCTGGCCGAGCTGGTGCCCGGACGCGGCGCTCGGTGACGCGGCCGCGTTGTCGTACCACACACCGGAGAGCACACCGCCGCTCTGGTACGGGATGAAGTTCGCGTTCGAGGGACAACTCGTCGCGCCCGTGGCCACGTTGGGGCCGTCGCACCACTGGGTCAGGTCCGCGGACCACAGCTCGTTGCCGGTGCCGATGCCCTTGAACATCTGTTGGGCGGCGCCGGCGGCGCCCGCCGAGTCACCCGAGAACTTGGCGTTCCCGTTGCCGTCGGTGCTCTGCGTGCCCCACTGGTTTCCGTAGAACACCAGGTAGACCTTGGAGTGACCGCTCTGGACGCCGATGCCGTCGATGCCACCGCCGTAGGACAGCGTCTGCGGTCCCGTGGCCACGTTCGGTGTGGGGTGGGCGGCGTCCCACGCCTTCATCTTGGCGTGCTGCTGCGCGGTCGGCACGGCACCGTGCCGGTAGCTGTGCCCGTACGCGGGGTTGTAAGGGTTGGACACGGAGTGGCCGTTGGCCGAATCCGGGGCCGGGGCGGCCGTCGCCTGGGTTGCGGTGGCGGCGACCATGGCGCCGGTGACGAGGGACAGCGAGGCGAGACCGGTCAGGGCTCTTCGTGCTGTGCCGCGTATGCAGGGGGTACCCATGTGTAGGGGGATCCTCTCTCGTGCAGATCGCCGGATGCCGGTTCGGCGGGGCGGTCTGCGGCCTGATGGCGGGCAGCGAGGCGACGCATCGGGCGGAGCGGTGGCTCAGGTTGCAAGTGGTGCGAAGAGCGGCCGGAGTTGCACGACATGGGCGGGAGGGGGGATACCCGCGCGGCACCGGCCACGCGAGTCCTCTCCGCCCCACTCCGACGGGACGGCGCAGCCAACCGCACGCTGCAGCACGGGCGTTGGCTGTGGTACGTCGTGCTGTGCGCGGTACGAGGATGGTGCGGAGGTGCGAAGAGTGACGCAGAAGGTGACGCGGATCGTGATGCGGAACGTGATGCGCCGATCGCTGCGCGGAAGCCAAGCAGAGTTGAGGTGACACGGTCAATCAACGGAAAGCGGCTTTCCCGTCTCTTGACAGACACCGATGTCAACTTGACCGCACCGAGCGAAAACCTCTACCGACACATGGGTGGCTTCGGCGCCCGTACGCCACTTCAGAGGGCTCACGGCGCGCACCGGGCGCGGTGAGCCGGTCCCGCATGACGCGGTGCACTTGTGGCGGCGGGCACGGTGCATTCCGCCGCATCGCCGCTGTCCAGGGTCCGTTCGCTGCTGAATCGGATCAGGCGGGGGGCCGGGACGAGGACATCACCCTGCTCGACGTGACGGCAGACGAAGCCGGCGGTGACGCGTCAGACGGGACGCCGTCGTTCAGAATCGGGCCGTTGTGTGAGCGGCCGGGGCCATGTGGTCGGTGAACCAGCCGCGGGCCAGGTCGGTGACCTTCTCCAGGGTTCCTGGTTCCTCGAACAGGTGCGTGGCACCGGGGACGACGGCGAGCTCGTTCTCGCAGCGCAGCCGGGCCTGAGCGGCGCGGTTGAGGCCGAGCACGGTGTGGTCGTGGCCCCCGATGATCAGCAGCGTGGGCGCCGTCACCGCCGGCAGCCGCGGTCCGGCGAGATCGGGCCTGCCACCGCGCGAGACGACCGCGGCGATCCGGGTGCCGGGCTCGGCGGCGGACCACAACGCGGCGGCCGCGCCGGTGCTCGCGCCGAAGTATCCGATGGCCAGCCCCTGGGCCTCGGGCTGTTCGCGCAGCCAGGCGGTGGCGCCTGTGAGCCGGTGGGCGAGCAGGTCCGTGTCGAAGACGTTGGACCGGTCGGTTCCCTCTTCCTCGGTGAGGAGGTCGAACAGCAGGGTGCCAAGACCGGCTCGGTTCAGGCCGGCCGCGACGAACCGGTTGCGCGGGCTGTGGCGGCTGCTGCCGCTGCCGTGCGCGAACACCACGATCCCGAGCGCGCCCTCGGGGACGGTGAGCTGTCCCCGCAGTACCAGCGGACCCGCTCGCACATCGGCTTCCCGGTCCTCGGGCAGGGCATGGCCCGGCGGGGTCCGGCCGGTGCTCGCCGGGCGGGCGAGCGCCTCCTCCAGGCAGGCGACGACCTCGTCGTCCTCGGTCTGGGAGAAGTCGGTGTAGAACTGCCCGACGGCGTAGAAGGCCAAGGGAGTGTGCGGGCACACCAGCTCGTCCGCGTCCGCGCCGAGTCGTGTGGTCCAGTCGTGCGGCGCCACGGGGACCGCGAGCACCACCCGTGCGGCCCCGCGTGCGCGGGCGATCCGGCAGGCCGCCCGCGCGGTCGAGCCGGTGGCCACCCCGTCATCGACGACCAGCACCACGCGGTCTTCCAGCCCGAGTGGTTCCCGCCCGCCCCGGTAGCGTCGGGCGCGGCTCTCCAGCACCTCCCGCTCACGTGCCTCGACCTCGGCCAGCTCGTCCTGGGTGACCCGGGCGGTACGCACCACCTCGTCGTTGATCACGCGGACGCCGCCTTCACCGATGGCACCCATGCCCAGTTCCGGCTGGAACGGCACGCCGAGTTTGCGTACCAGGCAGACATCCAGCGGTGCGCCGAGGGCGCGGGCGACCTCCGCGGCCACCGGGACCCCTCCGCGGGGCAGCCCGATCACGACGACGTCGGAACCCTTGAGGTGCTTCAGGCGGGCTGCCAGCTGTCGGCCGGCATCTCGGCGATCCACGAAGTACACGGTCCGGCCTCCTCGCCCCGGCGGAACACGACTGCGTACGGCTGGGCACGGCGAGCAACACGAAATGCCCCGCGTCTCCATCCTCACCCCGGTGAACCGAGAGCGCGCGGCGGTTGGCTCAGGGTGCCGGGCCAGGTCTGGAGCATGTGGCGGATCTTGCTGGGATCCTCGCCGGTGGTGGCGGCCACGTCGTCGACGGAGCAGCCGACGATGTGGTGGAGGACGATGGCCTGGTATTGGAGGGGCGCATCGGTCCGCAGTGGCAGGGAACGGGCGTGGCGACGGATGTGGGCGGTGTAACGGGCCCACGCCTCGGCGGTGGGGTTGAGGGCGGCCACGATGGCCGACCAGTGCGCGAGGAGGTCGCCGAAGGCCGTGCGGACCACGGCGTCGGCGGTGTCGGGGCGGGCGAAGTGGGCGCGGGCGTAGACCTGGTAGCAGCGGACGTGGGTGGCGTAGAAGGCTTCGAAGGCGGGAGGGAGCGTGAGCATCGGCGTGCTGGCGACGGGCGGGGGCGGCGGCAGGCTGGGGCGGGTGAGGCCCACGGTTCCTCCCTTTCAGGCGCGGATGAGCGACGGGGCTATCCGAAGGCGTCGGCCATGAAGTGCTGGTGCGTGGTGGGCGGCGGAGACGACGGGATCACCGGGGTGGGGCGGGTGGCGGTGTGCCAGAGCGGGCGCAGGTCGGCGGGGCGGCCGCCGAGGGCGAAGACGAGGCGGCTCGTGACGGACCAGCCCAGCAGGTGAGGGCTGGTGAGCGCGCGGGCGATGTGGCCGATGGTCAGTGTGTCGGCGGTGGCGGCACGGATGCGCCACAGATCGGGCCGGTCCGCGGCGAGGTAGAGGCCGCGGAGCGCGTCGCGCAGCTGGGCGCGGGCCTGTCCGGGGTCCCCGGCCGAGGCGACGTCTGGTTGCGTGGGTGCGGACAGGGGGCCGGTGGGGCGATGGGCGTTCTCCCACAAGGGGCGAACTTCGTGCGGGTTGCCGTCGCATGCGGCGACCAGGTTCTTGACGACCGGCCAGGACGGGCGGCGCGTACCGGCGAGCAGGCGGGAAAGGTGGGAGGGGGAGATACCGGTCTCGGCGGCGGTCTGCCTGAGCGGCTTGCCCGTACGGCGCTGCAGGAAGGACAGAGCGCCGGCGAGCTGCTGCGGCGGGGTCTGGGTGGCGAACGGGGCCGCGGTCGCGGTGTCGTTGTCCGTGTCGGCCTCCTCGGCGGGCGGGCGGCGCTGCGAGGGAACGGCCGGGGAGACCGCGGGCTGACCGGCCTGGCGAGCGGCCCGGTTGGCCCGGTAGTTGTCCAGCCGACGCGTGATCATGCTCATCGGCCACTTCTTGCGCAGCCGCTCCCCACTGAACCCCAGAGGTGCGCCGAGCTGGTCCCAGGTCTGGCCGCGTGCCCGACCCCGTGCGATGTTCAGCGCCGTGAAGTCCTGCAGGCTCCGCTGCACCTCGGCCACGATCCACAGCAGTTCATACGGGCCGTCACCGTTGTGGATCGCGGCCAGCAGGTTGTTGGCGAGCTGGTCGATGTCCTCACCGACCGCCTGCAGATCGTCGTCGTACGGGCTGCTCCCGGGCCCTTCGGACCCCTTGTTCCGGCGGCTCGCCGACGCCTTGCACTCCGGGGAGCAGTAGGTGAACGGGCGGCCCTGCCTGCGCTCCTGCCGAAAGGGTGTTCCGCACTGCGGGCACGTCGCGTTCCTGAACGCGCCAACTGCCATGACTGAGCCCCTTCCGGGGGAAATGCGGGTAGATGTTTACGGGTCGCGGCTGGTCGTCCACGGCCGGTTTTGCAGCAAATTCGCCGGCCGTCCACGTCACTTCGCCCCGTCGGGTGCCGGCCCGTGCTCGGCAGCGCCCCACACCCGACGGTGACGGCGGATCGGCTCAGTTCAGGCGAGCGCGCCGGTAGGAGACATGCGTACGACGTGCGGCAGCCGTCACGAACGCCGTCACCCGCGGCACGCTCCACCCGCCCGGCACCCCGCTGATGGCGACGACGGGCAGCACCAGGACCGCGCGGAACAGGCTGCCGCCCGCGGTGACCGTCAAGTCATCGCCCCAACGGGTTTCCCGGCTCGGAAGGGGCGGGATGATAGCTTCGCCATCACGCGCCGGGAGCCCTAACGGCCTCTGGTCGGCTGGACGGTTCACGGACATGGCGAAGTCCTCTCCGAGGGAGTCGTTCGTGCCGGGGACCGGCATGGTGTGAGCGACAGACCCTGGCTCGGTTTCGTAGGCCCCGCCAGGGTCACTGTCTTTTCCACCGGCGCACCGCACCGGCACCCGGACACTACTTCGCTCCCCAGCGCAGCGCCACGCGCACGGAGCGTTATGGCCGGAGACGACCACCCCGGCCGCGCAAACCCGCCCGCCTCTGCCAACTCACCAGTACAGCCCGGTTTTCGCACACCCGGTCAGATGCAGAAGCGAACGATCCAATAACGTCGCACATCGATCACCCTCACGACGATGGCCACGGATCGTGGCGCCCTTCAGAGGCATGACACCCCTGCCCCCTCCAGGGGACGCGATCCCCTCCTTGGAACCGAGCCCGCTGGCCCAGCGACCACGAGGCCGACCTCCAAACAGCCCTCGAACCAGCGCCGATGCCCGTCTCATAGTGGCACCACGCACCCCCGCCCCCAGAACTATGGTGCCCCACCACATACGCCCCTGACCTGCACATTCCTACGGTATGGCAACACACAACCGTCCCCGCCGACCGCCAGGAAGTGGTGCTGATGTCCTCCCCCGCGACCTCTCCCCCACGCCCCTCCCACCTCCCCCGCATCGTCGCCGCCAGCCTCATCGGGACGACCATCGAGTGGTACGACTTCTTCTTGTACGGGTCCGCCGCCGCGCTGGTCTTCAACAAGCTGTTCTTTCCCGGGTCCGATCCGCTCGTCGGGACGCTGCTGTCCTTCCTCACCTACGCCGTGGGGTTCGCCGCCCGGCCGCTGGGTGCCCTGGTGTTCGGGCACTTCGGGGACCGGATCGGACGCAAGAAGCTGCTGGTGCTCAGTCTCGTCATGATGGGCGGGGCGACGTTCGCGATCGGGCTGCTGCCGACGCACGCCACGGTCGGGTCCGCCGCGCCCGTTCTGCTCACCGCGTTGCGGCTGGTGCAGGGGTTTGCGCTCGGGGGCGAGTGGGGTGGGGCCGTACTGCTGGTGTCGGAGCACGGTGACGCCCGGCGCCGCGGGTTCTGGGCCTCGTGGCCGCAGACCGGCGCTCCGGCCGGACAGTTGCTCGCGACCGGGGTGCTCTCCGCGCTCACCGCACTCCTCTCCGACGACGCCTTCCTCTCCTGGGGGTGGCGCGTACCGTTCCTGCTGTCCGGCGTCCTGGTGATGGTCGGCCTGTGGATACGTCTCTCTGTCGATGAATCACCTGTGTTCAAGGCCGCGTTGGCGCGCGCCGAGGCACGCGAGGCCGACCCGGCGGACAGGTCGCGGGGCGGCGCCGAGAAGCTGCCCCTCGTCGCCGTCCTGCGCGACCACTGGCGCGACGTCCTGGTCGCGATGGGCGCCCGCATGGCGGAGAACATCAGCTACTACGTGATCACCGCCTTCATCCTCGTGTACGCGACGACGTCGGCCGGGATGGCGAAGCAGACCGCGCTCAACGCCGTACTCATCGCCTCCGCCGTGCACTTCGCCGTGATCCCCGCGTGGGGTGCGCTCTCCGACCGGATCGGGCGGCGGCCCGTCTATCTGATCGGCGCGGTCGGAGTCGGTGCCTGGATGTTCCCCTTCTTCTCGTTGATCGATACGGCGGATTTCGGCAACCTGGTCCTCGCCGTCACCGTCGGACTGGTCTTCCACGGCGCCATGTACGCGCCCCAAGCGGCCTTCTTCACCGAGATGTTCGCGACCCGGATGCGGTACTCGGGAGCGTCCATCGGCGCCCAGTTCGCCTCGGTCGCCGCCGGAGCGCCCGCGCCGCTCATCGCCACCGCCCTGCTCTCCGACTACGACAGCTCCACCCCCATCGCCCTGTATGTGATCGCGGCCGCCGTCCTCACGGTGATCGCCGTCGCGTGCGCCCACGAGACCCGCCATCGCGACCTGGACGACATCGAACGCGCCGACCGCGCCCAGGCCTCGGTCAGCGTCTGACCGCCGTCGACATCGCGTGCAGGCGCAGCGCCAGCTGGATCTCCAGCGCCCGGGCCGGACACTGCCAGTCCGGCCCGAGCAACCGGCCTATTCGCTCCAGGCGTTGGGCCACCGTGTTCACATGGACGTGCAGGTCGTCCTTGGTGCGCGCCGGGCTCATCCCGCTGGCGAAGTACGCGTCGAGCGTGCGCACCAGGTCGGTGCCGCGCCTCTCGTCGTACGTCACGACCTCGCCGATGGTGCGGTCGACGAAGCCGTCGATGTCGCGGGTGTCCGCGAGGAGCAGGCCGAGGAAGCCCAGGTCCTGGGCGGCCGCGCCCTCGCCGGACCGCCCGAGCAACCGCAGCGCCTCCAGACACCGGCGCGCCTCCCCGTACCCCTCGGCCACCGAGCCGGGGTGCGCGGCGGGCGCTTCGACCGGGGCCGACGCGCCGACCGTGACGGGTTCGCGCAGGGCCGCGCCGAGTTGCTTGGCCAGCTGACGGGCGACCTCGGCCGGTGTGTCGCCCGGGCCGAGCGGCAGCAGCAGGACGGTGCCGCCGTCGCGGGCGGCGGCCAGGCCGTGCCGGGTCGCCGCCAGATGCGCGGCGGCCGAGCCCATGCGCTGCCGGTCGGCCGTCTGCCGCTCCGCCGTGCCGTCCTCGGGCCCTTCCATGCGGGCGGCCAGGACGACGTGCGGGGCGTCCAGGTCGGCTCGCAGCCGTGCCGCGCGGTCCCGCAGCAGACGCGGGTCGCGGCCGGGCGCGTCCAGCAGGTCGTCCAGGAGCTCACCGCGCACGCGCTGTTCGGCCTCGCCCGCCGAGCGCCGGGCGAGCAGCAGCAGCGAGGTGACCATCGCGGCCCGCTCCAGGGTGCGGCGGTCGACCGGGTCGAGCCCGGGGTGGCCGCGCAGCACGAGCGCGCCGAGCAACTCGCCGCCGGCCGAGACCGTGGCCACCCAGTCCCGACCGTTGCGTATCGCATGGCCGTCCGTGCCCGTCAGGTCGAGCGCGGTGAAGGCCGGTGAGTCGGCGTCCGCGAACTCGACCGTGCCGTCCAGGACTTCGGACACCGCGCTCGCCACGTCGTGGACGCCGCCGCCGCGCAGCACCAGTTCGGTGAGCCGGTCGTGGACCTCGGAGGCGCGCTCCAGGACCGCGCTGTGATCCCTGATGATCTCGTTGGCCCGCTCCAGCTCGGCCAGGGCCGATCTGGTCTCGGCGAGGAGGTTGGCGGTGTCGATGGCGACAGCGGCGTGCGCGGCGAACGAACCGAGGAGGGCGATCTCCTCGCGGGCGAAGACCCGGCTGTGCCGGTCGGCGGCGAAGAGCACACCGATCACATTGCTCCCCAGCATCAGCGGTACGCCGAGGATCGCGACCAGGCCCTCGTCCCGCACGCCCGTGTCGATGGCCCGGGTGTGCCGGAAGCGCTCGTCGTCGAAGTAGCTCGACGTGACGTACGGGCGGGCGGTCTGCGCGACGAGGCCGCCCAGGCCCTCGCCCATGCCGAGCCGCAGCTGCTGGAAGCGGGCGGCCACCGAGCCTTCGGTGACCCGCATATAAGTGTCGCCCGCCGCGGGGTCGTTGAGGCTCAGATACGCGACCTCCGTGCCGAGCAGGGACCGGGCGCGCTGCACGATCGCCCGCAGCACCGCGTCGAGATCGCGCAGTCCCGCGAGGTCGTGGGCGGTCTCGAACAGGGCGGAGAGCTCGGCCTCCCTGCGCCGTCTGCCCTCCAGGTCGGCGCGGACCCGCAGGGCGAGCTGTCTGGCCGCCTCCAGGGCGGCCAGCGCCTCGGGTCCGGCGCCGTCGGCGCGCGCCAGCAGCGCCGGCCGGTCGTACGCCTCGGCCGCCGCGCCGCGCGCCAGAAGCTCCAGGTAGGGGACTTCGGCGTACTCGGTGAACTGCGGGTGATCGTGGGACATGTTCACAGGGATACCTGCCGTACGGGCCAGCGCGCCAGGCCTGTGGACAACTGTTGGCAGGGTCCGGTCACGTGGCGGATGTGCGTCAGTGGGCGGTCCAGCCGCCGTCGAGGGCGAACGAGGTCCCGGTGATGAACGACGCCTGCGGAGTGCAGAGATAGGCCACCGCCTCGGCGACCTCGGACGGCTCCACGAGACGTTTGAGCGCGGAGTCCTTCAGCAGCACCTCGGCCAGGACCCGCTCCTCGGGGATGCCGTGGGTGGCCGCCTGGTCGGCGATCTGCCGCTCGACGAGCCCGGTGCGGACGTAGCCGGGACTGACGCAGTTCGAGGTCACCCCGTGCTCGGCGCCCTCCAGGGCGGCGGTCTTGGAGAGCCCTTCGAGACCGTGCTTGGCGGACACATAGGCCGACTTGTACGCGGAGGCCCGCAGCCCGTGCACCGACGAGATGTTGACGATGCGCCCCCAGCCCTGCCCGTACATGTGCGGCAGCGCCCCTCTGATCAGCCGGAACGGCGCCTCCAGCATCACCGTGAGCACGGTGTGGAACATCTCGGGCGGGAACTCCTCGATGGGACGCACCAGTTGCAGCCCGGCGTTGTTCACCAGGATGTCCGTGCCGGTGGCGGCCTGTTCGGCGGCCTCCAGGTCGGTCAGGTCCAGGACCAGCGGCTCGACGGATCCGGCGAGGCCGGTGTCCGCCGCGGCCAGGGCATCAAGGCCCGCGGCGTCCCGGTCGACGGCCCGCACCTTGGCGCCGGCGGCGGCCAGGCGCAGGGCGCAGGCCCGGCCGATGCCGCCGGCGGCTCCGGTGACCAGTGCGGTACGGCCGCCCAGGTCGAGGGCGACGGGCGCGGGCTGGGGCGCGGGGACGGGACCAGGTGTGGTGGGCGTGGTCATGTTTCCGACCCTAGGCAGTGCGCCCGCCCACCACCCATGTGGTGCGCACCCACACTTCAGTGCTCGGTCATAGGCGCGAACCATGTCGGTTCATTGGCAAGCGCCTGTTTGATACGGAAGAGGGCGAAGTCCTGGAGCTCCGGCAGCGCGTCGACCGGGAACCAGCCGACCTCCAGGGACTCCTCGTCGTTGACGCGCGCCTCGCCGCCGACGGCCCGGCAGAGCAAGCAGATGTCCATGAACTGGCAGCGGTCGCCGTTGGGGTAGGTGACCGGGCTCAGCGCGTCGACCAGGATCACCTTCTCGACGACGCACCGGACGGCGGTCTCCTCGTACACCTCGCGCACAGCGGTCTCGGCGGGCTGTTCGCCGGGCTCCGGGATCCCACCGATGATCGACCACTCGCCGGAGTCGGCTCGTCTGCCGAGCAGTACGCGGCCGTCGTCGTCGAAGACGACGGCGCTGACTCCGGGCAGGAACAGGAGCTGGTGTCCGGCCGAGGCCCGGATCGCGCGGATGAACTCAGGTGTCGCCATGGCCTCGACCCTAACGAGACACCGGCGTGACGTCCGGCGCAACGTCCGACGCCTCACGACGCGCGCGTACCGTGCGGGTCACCGCCCAGCCGAGGCCCGCCGCCGCGAGCGCCACCAGCGCCCACTCGGGCGCCGTGCCCAGCCGGGTCGCCGGGGTCTTGGAGGAGCGCAGCGGCACCTTGGCGACGAGCGAGGCGGGAGTGAACATCGCCGTCTTCTGGACCACCTTGCCGTCGGGCATGATCACGGCACTGACGCCGCTGGTGACCGGGACCGTGACGGTCCGGCTGTGCTCGACGGCCCGCACGCGCGACATGGCGAGCTGCTGGTAGGTCATCTCACTGCGGTCGAAGGTCGCGTTGTTGCTCGGCACCGAGATGATCTGGGCGCCGTGGGTGACGGTGTCGCGCACGGCCCAGTCGAACGCGGCCTCGTAGCAGGTGGCGATGCCCACCTTGGTGCCCGCCATGTCGAACACGCCCGGCTCGGTGCCCCTGCTGAAGTCCTGGCGGACCATGGAGACATAGCCCGGGCTGAACTGCTTGATGAAGCCGCGCAGCGGGATGTACTCGCCGAAGGGCTGGATCTGCCGCTTGTCGTAGGTGGCGCCGGGGCCCGTCTTCGGGTCCCACAGGACCTGCTCGTTGAAGAGGCTGCCGTCGCTGCGCTGGACGACCGCGCCCACCGAGATGGGGGCGCCGATCATCTTGGCGGCGTGGTCGATGTCGTTGTAGGCCTGGGCGTCGGTGTACGGGTCGACGTCCGAGGAGTTCTCCGGCCACAGGACGAAGTCGGGCTTGGCGGCCTTGCCCTGCCTGACCTTCTCGGCCAGGCGCAGGGTCTCACGCACGTGGTAGTCGAGCACGGCACGGCGCTGCTCGTTGAAGCCGAGGCCCAGGCGCGGCACATTGCCCTGGATCACCGCGACGGTGGCCGTGCCGTCCTCGGCCGCGTCGCTGACCAGCGGCGTCGCGGCGAAGGCGGCGGCGACGGGCGCGACCAGGGCGAGCAGCGCACCGGCTGCGGCGCCCCTGCGCAGGACACCGGTGGCGCGCAGGCGCAGCGCCTGGCGGACGGTCTCGTACAGCCCGAAGCCGCAGAGCACCACGGCGAAGCCGAGCACCGGCGTACCGCCGAGGGCGGCCAGCGGCAGGAACACGCCGTCCGCCTGGCCGAAGGCCAGCTTGCCCCAGGGGAAGCCGCCGAACGGCATACGCGCGCGTGCCGCCTCGGAGGCGATCCACATCGCCGCGCCCCACAGCGGCCATCCGGGCAGCCGGGAGACCACCGCGATCCCGGCGCCGGCGGCGGCGACCCCGATGGCCTCGATGGCCGCGAGGGCCAGCCACGGGCCGGGCCCGACCTCCACGCCCGTCCACACCAGCAGCGGCAGCAGGAAGCCGAGACCGAAGAGGTAGCCGAGACCGAATCCGGCCTTCCAGGTCCGGCCGCGCAGACACCAGCCGACCAGCGCGAACGCGGGCACCGCCAGCCACCACAGGGGCCGGGGCGGGAAGCTCAGATACAGGAGCACACCGGACAGCGCGGCCGTCGCGGGCCGTACGAGCCGGTGCAGCAGCCGACGGCCGCGCGAGGCGGCGGCGGGCTGCGGTTCGAGCTGCTCTGGCTCGGCTGTGGGGGTGGTGGTCGTGCTCACCCGGCGGAGTCTACGGCCGCGGGCTGTGAGTGCGGCAGCCCGATTCGTACAGTAACCGTCCTTATTCGTACGATCACCGCGTACGGGGTCCTGCGATCGCCGGTCACCACTCGGCGAGACGGCGGCGCTGGAACGTTTCTGCACATCTGTACCCACATCGTGCCCCGCGCCGTTACCGTGTGCGTCAGCGGTTGGAGCGTCGGGGGGCGGGGATGAGCGCACGGGAAGGCCGGTCCGGCGCACCCGAACGCGCGGGCGGGGCCGATCTCGTCGGAGTCCTGGTGCTCGGCGCCTGCGCGGGCTGGTCGCTGGTCTCGGCGGTGGGGCGCGAGGCCCGGCCCGAAGGGGTGCTGCTCGCGGTGCTCGCGGTCGCCGCCGGGTACGCGCTGGGCCGGATCAGCGGCGGCCTGGTGCCGGTCGCGGCGGCGACGGCGGCCGCGCTCGCCGGTCTTGTCGTGGCACTCGCGTCGCGGGACGGGGTGCCGGGCGCCACCGTCGACCCCCTGCCGGGCCATATCGGCGTCTCGGCGGCGCTCCCGGTGCTCGCGGCCGGTGGAGCCTGCTGCGCGGCCTGGGCGGCCCGTACGGCGGCGCTCCGGCTGGCCCTGCGGCTGCTCGCCGTCGGGTGCGCGGGCGTGGCCCTCGCGCTCGGTTCGGTGGCGGGCTGCGCGGCGGCGCTCGGCGTACTGCTCTGCTCGCTGGCGGCGGCCCGGATGCGGCGCCGGGCGGTCGGCCTCGCGGGGCTCGCGGCGGTCACCGCGCTGGTGGCGGTGGGGTCGGTGGCCGTGGCCGAGGACGCGCTGCCCAGTGGGCTCACCGTCTCGTTGCAGGGCCAGCTGACGCCGGAGCGCGTGCTGCTGTGGCGCGACGCGGTGGACCTCGCCGAGAAGCATCCCGTGCGGGGCACCGGGCCGGACCGGTTCGGCGGCTTCAGCCCCGCCGCCCAGCGATCCGCGCTCACCACCGGCAAGCCGCACTCCGCGCTGTTGCAGCAGGCGTCGGAGCAGGGGGTGGTCGGCGCGGGGCTGCTGAGCGCCGCGTACGGCTGGATGCTCTACGGACTGTGGCGCTCGCCCCGCCCCACCGCGGTGGTCCTCACGGCGGGCGCGGCACTGACCGCCCTCGCGGCGTTCGCCTGCGTGGGCAACGCGCTGAGCTTCACCCCGGTGACGATGGGAGCGGGCCTGCTGGCCGGACTGGCCACCGCACGACCACCCGGCGACGGACGGCCGGAGCCGGACCGGGAGGCGGGGGTGGTGAGGGCGCGGGGGTGACGGGCGGGAGCGGTGGTCGAGCCGTGGCGCACGCCACGCGTGCGTGGCCGCCGCCGCGCCCGTATCAGGCCTCGGCCGGCTTCGTCGTGCTCAGCAGGCGCAGGCGGGCGCGGATCACGCGGACCGCGGCCTCGGCGTCGTCCACCGTGACCGTGAAGACGCGGCCGTCACCGAGCCGCAGCATGACGCCCTCACCCCGGCGCACCACGACGGCGGTGCCCTTCTCGGGACGCCAGCGATAGCCCCAGCCGCCCCACTGGCGCGGCGTGACGCGCGGCACGAAGTCCGCGCCGACCACATCGCCGAGCGGGATACGTCGGCGTGGCAGGCCGATGTGACCGCAGCGCACTTCGAGGGAGTCGTCGTCGACCTTGACGGCCACATGGACGAAGGCGAGGGTCCCGTAGATCACCAGGAGACCGGCGGCGACACAGCCGATCACCGACATGAGCAGCGGCGCGATGCCGGACGTCCACGCGGAGTCGACGGCCAGCTCGACACCGAGGGCGATACAGGCCGCACCGCCCGCCGCGAGCAGCCACTGGACACGGTTGGTCGCGCGACCGGTCCAGAGCGCCGGCTGCGGGGTGGCCGTCTCGGCGCCGTTTTCGTGCGCCGGGAACTCGGGGGGCAGATCCCTCATGCCTAGCAGACTACTCAGAATGCGCCGGACCGGCAGCCACCCACGCTCAGTGAGCGGGGCTGACCACCTGTAGCAGGAGGCCTTCGGGGTAGCCGAGCGCGGGCTCGGGAAGCGCGGCGACGCGGCCGCTGAGCAGCACGGTCACACCGCCCGTGGGCGCGGCGTCGGGAGCCGGCTCGATGCCCGCGCGGCGCAGCGCCTGGGCGGCGACGGCGGACGCGCTGCCGTACAGCTCGGGCGCGGGCGTCCCGGGCCGGGAGACCGCCGCGAGGATGCGTTCGGCGACCAGTTCGTAATGGGTGCAGCCCAGGACGACGGCCCTTACATCCGAGGGCGTGCGCTCGGCGGCGGCCGCGATGGCCAGCTCGATCGCGGCCTCGTCGCCGTGCTCCAATGCGTCCGCGAGCCCCGGGCAGGGGACCTCGGTCACCGCGACGCCGTCGGCGAAGTCACGGATCAGCCCGCGCTGGTAGGGGCTGCCGGTGGTGGCGGGCGTCGCCCAGATGGCGACAGGGCCCCCGCCCGAGGCGGCCGGCTTGATCGCCGGTACGGTCCCGATCACCGGGATCCGGGGCTCCAGTTCGGCGCGCAGGGCCGCGAGGGCGTGTACGGAGGCGGTGTTGCAGGCGACGATCAGCGCGTCCGGCCGGTGCTCGGCGGCGGCACGCGCCACCGCGAGGGCGCGCGCGGTGATCTCCTCGGGGGTGTGCGGGCCCCACGGCATGGTGTCCGGGGCGGAGGAGAGAACCAGGTCGGCGTCGGGCCGCATCCGGCGCACCGCGGCGGCCGCCGCCAGCAGGCCGATTCCCGAGTCCATGAGCGCGATCTTCACCCGGTCACCATAGTCGACCGCCCTTGCGCACCGGCTCAGGTGGTGCAGACTGCGGCGGATGAGCGCCCTCGCATGGATCGCCGTGGTGTCACTGGTCTGCTGGCTCTGGCTGCTGCTCGGGCAGGGGTTCTTCTGGCGCACCGACCAGCGGCTGCCGGCCCGTTCCGCCCCGCCGGACTGGCCGTATGTCGCCATCGTGGTACCGGCCCGGGACGAGGCCGAGGTGCTGCCGCGCAGTCTGCCGACGCTGCTCGCCCAGGACTATCCGGGCGAGGCCGAGATCTTCCTCGTGGACGACGGCAGTTCGGACGGCACCGGCGAGCTGGCCCGGGCGCTGGCCGCGCGGGAGGACTGCGCGCTGCCGCTGACCGTGCTCGCGCCCGGCGAGCCGGGGCCCGGCTGGACCGGGAAGCTGTGGGCGCTGCGCGAGGGGATCGCGCTGGCCCGTACGCGGGATCCGGAGTATCTGCTGCTCACGGACGCCGACATCGCCCATGAGCCGGACAGCCTGCGGGAGTTGGTGGCCGCGGCCCGCTCCCAGGGGCTCGATCTGGTGTCGCAGATGGCGCGGCTGCGGGTCGCGAGCGGCTGGGAGCGCCTGGTGGTGCCCGCCTTCGTCTACTTCTTCGCGCAGCTCTACCCGTTCCGCTGGATCAACACCGAGGGGGCGCGCACGGCGGCCGCGGCGGGCGGCTGCGTCCTGCTGCGCACCGAGGCGGCCGAGCGGGCGCGCATTCCGGAGTCGGTGCGCCAAGCGGTGATCGACGACGTGTCGGTGGCGCGCGCGGTGCGGCGCTCGGGCGGCCGGATCTGGCTGGGGCTCGCCGAGCGCGTCGACAGTGTGCGCCCGTATCCGCGCCTCGCGGACCTGTGGCGGATGGTCTCGCGCAGCGCGTACGCCCAGCTGCGGCACAACCCCCTGCTGCTGCTCGGTACGGTCGTGGGGCTCGCGCTCGTCTACCTCGCGCCCCCGGCCGCGCTCGTCGCCGGGCTGCTGCGGGACGACCCGGTCGCGGGCTGGGCGGGCGCGCTCGCCTGGCTGGTGATGGCCGGGACGTACGTACCGATGCTGCGCTACTACCGCCAGCCGCCGCTGCTCGCCCCGCTGCTGCCGTTCACCGCGCTGCTGTATCTGCTGATGACGGTGGACTCGGCGGTGCAGCACTACCGGGGGCGCGGGGCGGCGTGGAAGGGGCGCACGTATGCGCGGCCGGAAGCGTCGCCTGAGCAGTGAGCCGGGCCGGGCCGAAGCGCTTCGACCGGCCGAACATGCCGAACCCGTCGAACCACCCGGGCCGCCGCAGCCGCCCGAACCGCGCCCACGCGCGCGTCATTTGCGGCCCGGTGTCCAGTTCATGCCCCAGCCGTACGCCTGGTCGATGGTGCGCTGCGGGCTGACTCCGCGCGCGGGCACCAGATAGCGGGCCTCGCGCTGGACGACGAGGTCCGCTCCGGTGTTGGTGATCAGCGCGAGGGCGCAGACCGTGGAGGGCACGGTGCACTCGTCGAGGGAGAAGTCGATCGCCGCGCCGTGCTGAGGCTGGAGCGTGACCGTGGCGTGCAGATCGGCGAAGCTGCGCGCGCCCTCGTAGATGGTGACGAAGATCAGCAGGCGGCGGAACTGGTCCTTGTGGTCGAGGTTGACCGTGAGGTTCTCGCCGGACGACACCGCTCCCGTACGGTCGTCGCCGTCGAGGTGGATGTACGGGGGCCGGTTGAGCGAGCCGAAGGCGTTGCCCAGGGCCTGGACGACTCCCTTGCGGCCGTCGGCGAGCTCATAGAGGGCGCACAGGTCGAGATCGAGGTCGGTGTGGTTGGCGACGGCCCGGCCCAGCTTGGCGCCCCAGCCGCTGAGCTGCTTGCGCACCTGCCAGTTGAGGTTGACCCGCAGGGCCCCGGAACCGCCGCCCTGCTTGGCCAGCGAGACCGTGGGCGCCGCCTTGGTCAGCGTCACCTTGCTCAGGCGCACGGGGGCGGGCGGCGCGGCGGGGGGCGGCGGGGCGGCCGCCGGGAAGGACGGGACGGTCGGCGCGGCCGCGGGCTGTGCGGGCGCCACCGGCGAGGGCTGTGGCGCGGCCGCCACCGGCGCCACGGCCGGTGCGGTCCGCGCAGGCGGGGACGGCGCCGCGGCCGGCTTGTCGACCGTGATCCCGAAGTCCGTTGCCAGCCCTTCGAGTCCGGAGCCGTAGCCCTGCCCGACCGCCCGGAACTTCCAGCCGCCCTGGCGCCGGTAGAGCTCCCCCAGGATGAACGCCGTCTCGACGGTCGCGTCCGTGCTGTCGAAGCGGGCGATCTCCGCGCCGCCCTCCGCGTCGAGCACCCGGACGCACAGCCCCGGGACGCGGCCAAACGTTCCGCCGTCGGCGGAGGCCGCGAGCACCACCCGCTCCACCTCGGGCTCCACGCGCGCGAGGTCGACGTACAGCGTGTCCGTCACGCCCTCGGGAGAGCTCCGCTTGCCCTCGTGGCGTACGGCGCCGGAGGCGTGCGCCGCCTGGTTGTAGAAGACGAAGTCCGCGTCCGAGCGGACCTTTCCGGTGGCCGCCGCGATCAGCAGGGCGGAGGCGTCGGCGTCCGGCACCCCTGGACCCGAACGCCAGGCCAATTCGACGCGAACAGTCCGCGCCGGCACAGGAACATTGGACCCCTTAAGCATGGACATGCTCGCCCCCATAGCGACTCCGGGTGCCGAAAAGATTCTCCGCACCGTCAACCTAACTCCCGGCCGAGGTTCCGGCACCCGGCGGTAACCCCTCCCGAGCTCGGCCTTTACACGATTCGTACGCTCCTGGGCGACCGATTTTCCCAGATTCGCTCGCATTGGGGATGGGCGGTCACTCCGAACCCGTGAAACAACCCTCTTATCGGGCTCCCCAACGACCACATCGTGGGCTTAACTTATGTGCCATGACCTCCCCCCGCTCCACCTATGGCGGCGGTTACTACTCCGCGCCGTCCTTCCCGGACACCCCCATCTACGACTCCCTCGTCGCAGAACGGGGTACGCCTCAGATCGCCCCGATCCGAGTGCCTTCCATGTACGACACCGGCAGCAACAGCTACCTGCCGGCCCTTCCGGCCGCGCTCCCCGCCCTGCCCGCCGGTCCCTCGCAGCAGCCCGCGTACGCCTCGTCGTACGGATACCAGCAGGCGCAGCAGCCGATGCCGCTGCAGCAGGCGCCCGCGCCGTACATCCCGCAGCAGGTCGGCGTCCCGCGCGGCTACCCGGCCCCGCAGGCGCAGCAGCAGCGCCCGATGGCCCCCACCGGCTACGAGGCGATGCGTCCGGCGGCTCCGCGCCCGGCGCCCGCCCCCTCGCCGTACGACGGCTACCACCAGCCGTACCAGAACACGGGGTACTGAGCCGCCCCTTCCGCCGTTCGACCGGATGTCCGAGGCGGCTGGCAAGATTGGTTCATGGAGAGCCGAGTTCAGCCAGTCGTCCACGATGTCCACATCTACCCAGTCAAGTCGGTCGGGGGGATCCGGCTGGACGAGGTGGAGGTCGAACCGTGGGGTCCGGCCGGTGACCGTCGCTGGATGGTCGTCGACGCGGACGGGAAGGCCGTTACCCAACGCGAGCAGGCGCGGCTGGCGTTGGCCGCCGCCGGCACACTGCCGGGCGGCGGCGTCCTGCTGTCCGCGCCCGGCCAGGAGGACCTGACGGTCTCGCCGCCCGAGCCGATCGGTGCGAGCGGGGTCAGTCTCTTCGGCAAGAAGGTCAAGGCGATACCGGCGGCCGACGCCGCGCACGAGTGGTTCAGCGACTACCTCGGGGTGGAGGTGCGGCTGGTCCACCTCGACGACCCCGCGACCCGGCGGCCGATCGACCCGGACTTCGCGCTGCCGGGCGAGACGGTGAGCTTCGCCGACGGCTTTCCGCTGCTCGTCACGACACTCGCGTCGCTGGACGCGCTCAACTCACTGATCGCGCAGGGCGACCGGCCGCACGAGGGCCCGCTCCCGATGAACCGGTTCCGCCCCAATGTCGTCGTGGACAACACCGAGGCCTGGGCCGAGGACCACTGGTCGCGGATCGCGATCGGCGAGCTCACCTTCCGGGTCGCCAAGCCCTGCGGCCGGTGTGTCGTCACCACGACCGACCAGTCCTCCGCCGAGCGCGGCCGCGAGCCGCTGCGCACGCTCGGCCGCCACCGCCGCTTCGGCACGAAGCTGGTCTTCGGGCAGAACGTCGTCCCCGAGCGGCCCGGCGTCATTCGCACCGGTGATCCCGTGCGCGTTCTCGCATAGCGGGCCCGGCTGCGGGAACTCGTGGGGGCAGTGGACGCGTTGTGCGGGAGGGGGCACGGGTGACCTTGCTCTCTCTTGGTCCCGCCCGTGCGTGCGACGGGCCGTTCCGGGCCAGGACGGAAGCGGAAGGGGGTGCGATTCAGTGCGATCCGCAGTGGGGGTGTGGCGTTGGCGGAAGAACCCCTTACGCCGCCGTACGGATCTCGTGGAGGCGTGGGTGGCGCTGGCCGCCCTGGTGTTGACCCTGCTGGCCATGCCGGTGCTGGGGAGCGTGTGCGGAGTGATGGCGGACCGCGCGCTGCACCGCACGGTCGTCAGGGAGCAGCGCACACGCCACGCGACGACGGCCGTGGTGGTCCGCGAGGCGCACGAACACAGCGCGGCGTCCGACTTCGACGGCCTGGGCGGCGGCCGCGAGGGCCGGGTGCGGGTGGTGGCCAACTGGACGGCGTACGACGGAAGCGCGCACACCGGCACGGTCTCGGCGCCCCGGCGCTCGGTGCCGCCGGGCACCACCTTCCGTATATGGACCGACGACAAGGGCATGCGAGCGACCCGTCCGCTGGACTCCGGCACGGCGCACGCGCACGCGGTCTTCGCCGGTCTTGGCGCGGCCCTGGCAGCGGCCGGGCTCATCGAGGGCATACGAAGGCTGGTCGTATGGCGTCTGGTGCGACGGCGGTACGCCCGTCTCGACCGCGCCTGGGCCCGATGCGGTCCGGACTGGGGCCGTACGGGAGCAGGCAGCTGACCGGTCAACTCACCGGCCCCGCGCGCGCTACGGTGGACCATCAGTCGCACGTACAGCGTTCGCACGCACGAGGTGGGGGCACAGCAACGCCATGGCTCAGGGCACGGTCCAGGTAACCCACACCGGCACGTCGAGGTGGCGGCGCCGCACCGGCGAGTACGCCTCGCTCGCCGCTGCCCTGGAGGCCGCCGCGGACGGCGACGTCCTCACGGTCGCGCCCGGCACCTACCGGGAGAACCTGGTGCTGCGACGGGCCATCACCCTGCGCGGCCCCGAGGGCTCCGCCGGGTCGGTCCGGATCGCCCCCGCCGACGGCGTGCCGCTCACCGTGCGCGCCTCCGCCACCGTCCTGGACCTGCAACTGGAGGGCCAGGACGCGGCGGCGCCCGCGCTGCTCATCGAGGACGGCGCGCCCGAGCTGTGCGATCTTCGGGTGGTCACCCGCTCGGCGGTCGGCATCGAGGTGCGCGGCGCGGCCCGCCCCACGGTGCGCCGCTGTGTCGTGGACAACCCGGGCGGCGTCGGCATCGGCGTACTGGACGGCGCGGGCGGGCTGTTCGAGGAGTGCGAGGTGGTCTCGGCCGGTCAGTCGGGCGTCTCGGTGCGCGCCGGGGCCCATCCGCGCCTGGAGCGCTGCCGGGTGCACCACGCCTGCGGCGCGGGCCTGTCGGTGACCGGTGAGGGCAGCGGTCTGGAGGCACTGGGCTGCGAGGTGTACGAGATCAAGGGTGCCGGGGTGCAGATCGCCGCGCGCGCCACCGCCCACCTGACCGACTGCACCGTCCACCGCACCTCGGCGGACGGGGTCACGCTCGACACCGACGCCGTGCTGACCCTGGCCGACTGCGCCATCCACGACATCCCCGAGAACGGGGTGGATCTGCGCTCCCGTTCGGTGCTGACGCTGACCCGCTCGGCGGTGCGCAACTTCGGGCGCAACGGCCTGTCGGTATGGGACCCGGGGACCCGGGTGGACGCCAACCAGTGCGAGATCCACGACAGTACGGGCGACTACCCGGCGGTCTGGGTGAGCGACGGCGCCACCGTGGTCCTGGAGGCGTGCCGGGTGCACGACGTGCCGGACGCGCTGTTCGTCCTGGACCGGGGTTCGCGGGCCGATGTCGTCGACAGCGACATCTCGCAGGTGCGCAACACGGCGGTGTCGGTGAGCGACGGCGCGACCGCCCAGCTCGACGACTGCCGTATCCGCGAGGCATCGACCGGCGCCTGGTTCCGCGACCACGGCAGCGGCGGCACCCTCGCCAACTGCACCATCGACGCGGCGCAGACCGGCGTGATCGTCACCAAGGGCGCCGATCCGAGGATCGAGCGCTGCACGGTCACCTCCCCGGCCGAGGCCGGTTTCTATGTCTCCGCCGAGGGCCGGGGCACCTTCCACGGCTGCCGGGTGACCGGCAGCGGGGGCTATGGCTTCCATGTCGTCGACGGCTGCCGTACGACGCTGACGCGCTGCCGTACGGAGCGCTGCGCGCGCGGTGGTTACGAGTTCGGCGAGGACGGGCCGGTCGTCGAGGACTGCACCAGCGACGAGAGCGGTGTGCGCTCGGCCGGGCACGAGCCGCCCGTCCCGCAGACCGCCACCCAGACGATGGGGCTGCTCTCCACCGTCCCCGGCCCGCGCCCGGCCGGAACCGCGCCCGTCGAGGCGAGCGCCCCCGACCCGGCACGCACCTCGCAGGCGGTGCTGGGGGAACTGGACGCGCTGGTGGGCCTGGAGAGCGTCAAGCGCGAGGTGCGGGCGCTCACCGACATGATCGAGGTGGGCCGCAAACGGCAGCAGGCGGGGCTCAAGGCGGCCTCGGTCCGCCGCCATCTGGTCTTCACCGGCTCCCCCGGCACCGGCAAGACCACGGTCGCCCGGCTCTACGGCGAGATCCTGGCCTCGCTCGGAGTGCTGGAGCGCGGGCATCTGGTCGAGGTGTCCCGGGTCGACCTCGTCGGCGAGCACATCGGGTCGACGGCGATCCGCACCCAGGAGGCGTTCGACCGGGCGCGCGGCGGGGTGCTCTTCATCGACGAGGCGTACGCGCTGTCCCCCGAGGACTCGGGGCGCGACTTCGGTCGGGAGGCGATCGACACCCTGGTGAAGCTGATGGAGGACCACCGCGAAGCGGTGGTGGTGATCGTCGCCGGGTACACGGCGGAGATGGAGCGGTTCCTGCGGGTCAACCCCGGGGTGGCGTCCCGCTTCTCACGGACCATCACCTTCAGCGACTACGTTCCGGAGGAGCTGCTGCGGATCGTGGAGCAGCAGGCCGAGGAGCACGAGTACCGCCTGGGCATCGGGAGCGCGGAGGCGCTCCTGAAGTACTTCACGGCGCTGCCCAAGGGTCCGGCGTTCGGCAACGGCCGCACCGCGCGCCAGACCTTCGAGTCGATGGTGGAGCGGCACGCGGGACGGGTCGCCCAGCTCGCCGAGGCGAGCACCGACGATCTCACCCTGCTCTACCCCGACGATCTTCCCGAACTCCCCTGACAGTCAAGACTCATGACGATCCGTCAACGCTGCTGCGGCAGCGCCGGGGTCAGTTCGTCGAGCAGTGCCGTGCGCTCCTCGGCGAACGCCGGGTCGGCCTGGTAGTCGGAGTGCGCGAGGATCGGCGCGGGCAGTGGCTGGTCCTGGGTCCGGCCGAAGGCGATCGGGTCGAGCAGCGGGCCGCGGTCCACGTCCGTGCCGGGCAGCACCGGACCGCCGATCGGGTCGGTGGCCCGCCACAGATTGCGCCAGCAGCGCAGTTCACGGTGGAGGGCGGTCAGCTCCGACGGTCCGAAGTACGCCGGGAACCAGCGCCCGTACAGCCGCTCAAGAGGTGAGCCGTAGGTGAGCAGCGCGACCCGCTGGCGGGTGTGCGCGGGCAGTTGCCACACGGCGGCCGCCGACAGGACGCTGCCCTGGGAGTGCCCGGAGATGACCAGGCGTCCGCCGGTCCGCTCGGTCCAGGTGTTCATCCGCCAGGCGAGGTCGGGCACGGCCCGCTCGGCGTAGCAGGGCGGCGCGAACGGGTGGGCCGCGCGCGGCCAGAACGTACCGACGTCCCAGAGGATGCCGATGGTGCGCCGGGCCGAGGCGTCCTTGTAGGCGCGGCGCCCCCAGGTGACGAAGAGCAGGAACCCGAGGCCGGTGAACCAGGAGCCCAGCGCCTGCACGGTGTCGGCGGCCGAGGAGATCACGGCGGGCGCGCCGGAGGCGGCCCGGCCGGGGATCTCGCCGGTGGTCCAGGAGCCGGTCAGCGCGCCCGCGCCGAGCAGCAGGGTGGCGGTGGCCACGATCCCGAGGAAGGCGGGCGCGCGATCGGTGAGGCGGGCCGTCGCGCGGG
This sequence comes from Streptomyces sp. NPDC048696, assembly GCF_043198895.1. Lineage (NCBI taxonomy): Bacteria > Bacillati > Actinomycetota > Actinomycetes > Kitasatosporales > Streptomycetaceae > Streptomyces > Streptomyces sp. NPDC048696. The sequence goes on from NZ_JBICVJ010000002.1 coordinate 354,983, forward strand.
CGGTGGCGATCTGCCGGGAGCGGGCGGTGTCGGGAGGCTCGCCCGGGTAGTCGGCGGGCAGGGCGCGCTCCTCGGCGCGCTCGGCGCGCCAGGTGAGGACGGCGAAGTACACCACGGCAGGGAGCAGGAGGGCCAGCAGGGCGGGGATCGCGCAGGCCTGCCAGGTGAGCAGCGGCGGCGGGCCCGCGAAGACGTCCCGGGCGGCGCCCGGGGTGCCGGAGCGGTCCAGCCAGTCGGCGACCCGCTGGGCGACGCCGCCGGTCATCACCCCGCCGAGCGCGCACGCGAGGAGGGCGACGGCGGGACCGCCGAGACCGAGGAGCGCGGTGCGGGCGCCGCAGGTCCGGCGGCGCAGCACGAGCGCGGTCCCCACCAGGGCGAGGACCAGTACGCCCTGGGCGAGGGCGATGAGGCCGAACACGCGGTCGCCGGGCAGGGTGGAGCGCGAGATCCAGCCGGGCCGGTCCCAGGACGCGTACCCCAGTGACAGGGCGAGCAGCGCGAGGGCGGCGGCGGGCAGGCCGGTGATGACGGCGCGGTCCAGTTTCTCGTCGAGGGTGGACTCGCTGCGGCCCCGGCCGCACACGACCCAGAGCACCACCACACCACAGGCGACGAGAGTCGCGGCCAGGAACCAGCCGACGGCCGTCAGCGGGGCGCTGTCCCTCGCGCGGTCATGATGGGCGGCCGCGCCGGTGACGGCGGCGGCGACCGTGAGGAACCCGGCGGCGGTGTGCGCGGCGCGCAGTCGGGCGACCAGCCGCCGCCCGTACCAGAAGCCGGGTCGGCTGAGTGCGGGCCGGTGCGGCGCGGGCCGCTGCGAGGGCTCGTCCCGGGTCGCCGCGGCGGCCGTCAGCGGCTGCTGCGACTCGTACGCGCTCCAGGTGCGGTTGGACAGGTACCAGAGCAGACCGGTGAGCGCGGCGGGCACCAGGGCGGCGAGCGCGAGGCGGCGGCCGGGCCGGCTCCACCAGCCGTGCCGTGCCGCGGAGAGGAAACCGAGCCAGGACTTCCCGTCGGCGCAGCGCGCCACGCCCGCGCACTGCCAGGCCGCCAGATCGAGCGCGACCTCGCAAGCGGCCGCGGTGAGCAGCACGGTGAGGCTGAGCGCGACGAGCCGTACGAGCACCCCGTACAGCCGGACCGTGCGCTCGGCGCCCAGGGCCGGCGGGCGCATCCAGTGGGCGAGGTTGACCACCATGAACGGCAGGAGCAGCAGCCACAGGGCGCGGGCGCCGTTGCCGGAGGTCAGATTGGACCAGCAGTACGCCTCGCGGACGGGCCGGCCGGCGGGGTATCCGGGACGCTCCTCGGCGTCGACGTCCTCGGCACGCCGGTACACGGCGGCGGTCTCGTCACCGGTGACCCGCACCGTACGCGGGTCGTCGAGCATGGACTGCGGGGTGGCGCCGCCGACACCGTGCACCAGCAGTTCGAGCGCGGGCCCGCCGTCGCCGGCGGCCGGTGTGGCACGGGACACTTCTGTGACTCGCTCTCATGATGGGAGGATCTGCGGCGGGACACGGCGTCGGCGGGTGCGCGGATCACGGATCATGCGGGTCGTGCGGGGCTTCAGGATCTCGGATCCGGGGCGGGAGTGCGGTGTCCTCACGGAATCTCCCCGTGACAGGATTCGGATGCTGTACGACGACACGTACAGCGGATGTGCCGCACTGCGCACGCACTGCGGCTGTGTACGGCGGATGTGTTCGGCGACGTGGAAGGACCGACCCGGCAGTGAGCGACAATCAGAATCTGCTCGCGGAGCAGCGTCGCGCCCTGATCCTCGACGAGGTCAGACGGCGTGGCGGTGTCCGGGTCAATGAGCTCACCCGGAAGCTCAACGTCTCCGACATGACGGTGCGCCGCGACCTCGACGCGCTGGCCCGCCAGGGCGTCATCGAGAAGGTGCACGGCGGCGCGGTGCCGGTGGTCGAGGCCTCCACGCACGAGCCTGGGTTCGAGGCCAAGTCGGGCCTGGAGCTGAACGCCAAGGAGGACATCGCGCGCGCGGCGGCCGCGATGGCCGTGCCGGGCAGCGCCATCGCGCTCTCCGGCGGTACGACGACGTACGCCCTCGCCCACCGGCTGCTCGACGTGCCGGATCTGACGGTGGTGACCAACTCGGTACGGGTCGCCGACGTCTTCCACTCGGCGCAGCGCGCGGCGGGCGGCGTGGGGGTCCGGCCGGGAGCCGCGACCGTGGTGCTGACCGGCGGCGTACGCACCCCGTCGGACTCGCTGGTGGGGCCGGTCGCCGACCAGGCGATCCGCTCGCTCCACTTCGACGTGCTCTTCCTCGGGGTGCACGGCATCTCCGTGGAGGCCGGGCTCTCCACGCCCAACCTGGCGGAGGCGGAGACCAACCGCCGGTTCGTGCGGTCCGCGCGGCGGGTCGTGGTGGTCGCGGACCACACCAAGTGGGGGACGGTGGGACTGAGTTCGTTCGCCTCGCTCGACGAGGTGCACACGCTCGTCACCGACGCGGGCCTCTCGGACGCGGCGCGCGAGGAGATGGCCGAGCATCTGCCGGGCCTGGTGGTGGCGGGCGAGAACGACGCGGACGCGGAGGAGCCGGCCCCCGCCGAGGACATGTGACGGGCGAACCGGCTGCGGGCGGGACCCCGCCGCCGACATCTGACGGGGCGCCAGCTATGGTGTGCGGGCTCGTTGTTGCTCGCTCGTGCCTGTCGACACCGACCCGCTGGAGGTGCGGCCCCATGGCTCGCCGACTCCGCCCCGTGGAGCTCGACTTCGTCGAGTCCGCCCCGTTGCGACTGGTCTTCGCCGCCGAGGTGTCCGCCCCGGCGGACGCCGTGTACCGGGCGCTGGCCGTCGAGACCGAGACCTGGCCGCAGTGGTTCGCGGCCGTGACCCACTCCCGGCCCACCGACGGCGGCCGGCAGATCCGGCTGCGCGGCGGCACCCGGTTCGAGGAGACGGTGATGGCCGCCGAACCGGCCACGCGCTACGCCTACCGGGTCGACGTCACCAACGCCCCCGGCCCGCACGCCCTGTTGGAGGAGTGGCGGCTCACCCCGACCACCGCCGGCACCCGGGTGCAGTGGACGTTCGCGGCGGCCGGGGGCGCGCCCTTCCGGTTCGCGCTGCGCATCGGCAGGGCGGGCCTGGGCCGCGCGTTCCGCGACGCCGTGACCACCCTCGACCGCCGACTGACCGCATCCGGCCGCACGGCCACCGGCGAAGCGCCCTAGTCCGGCCACACTCCATTGGCCAGGAACGCCTCGATCGCCGCCGTGTACGGCGCGATGTCCAGGCCCTGTTCGGCCAGCCAGGCGTCGGAGTAGTACTTGTCGAGGTAGCGGTCGCCCGGGTCGCAGAGCAGGGTGACGACGCTGCCGGTGCGCCCGGCGGCCACCATCTCGGAGACGATCTTCAGCGCGGACCACAGGCCGGTGCCGGTGGAGCCGCCCGCCTTGCGGCCGATGGCCTGCTCAAGGGCGCGTACGGCCGCGACGCTCGCCGCGTCCGGGACCTTCATCATCCGGTCGATGGCGCCGGGCAGGAAGCTCGGCTCCATCCGGGGCCGGCCGATGCCCTCGATGCGCGAGCCGCAGTCGCTGGAGGCGAGCGCGTCGCCGCGCGTCCAGCCGTCGAAGAAACAGGAGTTCTCCGGGTCCGGCACGCAGATGCGCGTGTCGTACTGCATGTAGTGCACATAGCGGGCGATGGTCGCCGAGGTGCCGCCGGTGCCCGCGGTGGCGACGATCCAGGCGGGCTCGGGGTAGCGCTCCAACTTGAGCTGCTGGTAAATCGATTCGGCGATATTGTTGTTGCCGCGCCAGTCGGTGGCCCGCTCGGCGTACGTGAACTGGTCCATGTAGTGACCGCCGGTCTCCAGCGCGAGCGCCGCGGCCTCCTCGTACATCTTGCGCGAGTCGTCCACGAAGTGGCACTGGCCGCCGTGGAATTCGATCAGCCGGCACTTCTCGGCGCTGGTGGTGCGCGGCATCACGGCGATGAACGGCACGCCGATGAGCCCCGCGAAGTACGCCTCGGACACGGCGGTCGAGCCGCTGGACGCCTCGATGACCGGCTTGCCGGGGCGGATCCAGCCGTTGCACAGCCCGTACAGGAAGAGCGAGCGGGCGAGGCGGTGCTTGAGGCTGCCGGTGGGGTGGGTGGACTCGTCCTTCAGATAGAGGTCGATCCCCCACCGCTCGGGCAGCGGGAAGCGCAGCAGATGCGTGTCGGCGGAGCGGTTGGCGTCGGCCTGTACCTTGCGCACGGCCTCCTTGAGCCACGCCCGGTAGGCCGCGTCGCTGCGGTCCACGTCGATGGTCTCCATGCCACTCCTCCATGTCTCGCGGGCCCCGGGAACGGGAATGACCCGAGGGGAACTGCCTTGAGGCGAGCGCGCCGGGCGGCTCGCCGAAGTCGGCTGGAAATGCACGGCTCCGTCACTTGACAATACCGCCCCCACCTGCACAAACATTCCCTTTGAGGATCCATAGGGGTGGCTTGTGGGACGCCGGTGAAGCGGCGCACGGCGGCGGGTGACGGCCGATCCTCCGCGCGCCCTGGTGCGTACGGCCGACGTTGTGCAGACTGCCCAGCAGGATCAGGTACGAAGGGGGCACAGCGGCCATGACCGAGCCGGAGTTCAGTGTCAGGGGTGTGCGGATCGAGCGGTGGACGCGTTCGCTGACGCGGGCGGGCCAGGTCCTGATCAAGGACGGCCGACTCGCCCTGCTCACCAGCAACGGCCGGGAGATCGACAGCGCGCCGCTGCGCGCGGTGTCCGCGGGCAAGCCCCGGCTGCCGTGGGGCGCCAAGGCCGACCGGACGGTGGCGAAGCTCAACGGCCACCGCTACCGGCTGACCATGGGGCAGCAGGGCGGCAGGCCGCGTGGTGCGGAACTCGCCCAGCGCTTCCTCCAGGCGGTGCGCCCGGCGGGCGGGCCGCGCGACTGAACGGGCGGCCGGGACGCGAGGTGCGTCGCGGCCGGACGCAAGCACCGGCACGCGAGTGCCGAACCGAACGACGGGCACGCCAGTGCCGAAGACAATCGCTCGCACGCGAGTTGCGGAGTGCCACCCCCTGCGCCACCCTGGTCTCACATCACTGAGCGTTCACCGGCGGTCACGCTGCGATCCAGCCCGCCGGACCAGACAGACTTCTTCCGGACCTCAATCGGGGAGTCGCAGCCGTGATCAGCCAGCCAAGCAGGCATTGCACGGTGGAGCTCCAAGCCCTGCCGTCGCGGATCGGGCAAGTTCGCAGAATCGTTTCTGCGCAGTTGCGCTACTGGCATCTCGATCCGTTGATAGACCAGGCGGCGCTCGGTGTCACCGAGCTGCTGACCAACGTCCACCGGCACGCCCAGCCGGACAAGATCTGCACCGTCGAGATCGAGCTGCTGCTCGACCGGCTCACGGTGTCGGTCCACGACCACGACCCGCGGCTGCCCGCCGTACGGGACGCCGACCCCCTCGCCACCAACGGCCGCGGACTCGCGATGATCGCGGCGGTCAGCGAGAGCTGGGGGGTGCGCCCGCACGGCGATTCGGGCAAGACCGTGTGGTTCACGCTTCCCGCGTCGCCCACGGTGGTGGCGCTGCCTCCCCGGCCGGCGTACAAGGCGAAGACCGCCGCCGCCAAGGCGGGCGGGCCCTGTCTGCACAAACGGCCCGCCGCCGCGCGCGCCGACGGCCGCGCCGGCCATCCACGCACCCCCGCCCGGTCGCCCGTGGCGGGCTGACCGGGCGGGGTCGCCTGCGCCGGGCAAGGGGCGGCGGTCACTCCGCCGCGCTCTTGCCCCGGCTGCCGAACTCCTCGTCCAGGACGGAGAGCCGGCGCCAGTACTCGTCCTCGTCGATCTCACCGGCGGCGAACCGCCGGCCGAGCACGGCGAGCGGCGAGTGCTCGTCGACGCGCGGACGGTCGCCGTAGGACCGGCGGTCCTCGAACGGCGGGCGCCACGGGCCGCGCCGCCCGCGCCACGCCGTGCGGCGCAGCAGCGTCACGACCGTGAAGATCACGGCCGCCCAGACGAGCGGGAAGAAGAGGATCCAGGGCCCGGGCCCGTCGTATGCCAGCGTGTTCATCGCGGTTCAGCTCCTCGGTGGTGACTGCTCTCGCACGCTTGTCGTGCTGATTCGAGACTCCCGCCGAGGGGTGCTCCGGGGCGTCGTACAGCCAGCGGCTCTTGACGTACCTCCCGGGGAGTAGATCGGCGCGCCGGAACTGCTCCGGGGAACTGCTCTGGAATCTGTACCTACTAGTATGTACAGTACCGGCATGAGCACACCCGAGCGTCTGATCGAGGCCACCCGGGAGCTGCTGTGGGAGCGGGGCTACGTCGGCACCAGCCCCAAGGCCATCCAGCAGCAGGCGGGCGCGGGCCAGGGCAGCATGTACCACCACTTCACGGGCAAGCCCGATCTGGCGCTGGCCGCGATCCGGCGCACCGCCGAGGAGCTGCGTGGCGCGGCCGAGGCGCAGTTGGGGGCCGAGGGCACCGCGTACGAGCGGATCCGCGGCTATCTGCTGCGCGAGCGCGACGTCCTGCGCGGCTGCCCGGTGGGCCGGCTCACCATGGACCCGGACATCATCGCCAGCGACGAACTGCGCGCCCCCGTCACCGAGACGATCGAGTGGCTGCGCGGACGACTCGCGCAGATCGTCCAGGAGGGCGTGGACGCGGGCGAGTTCACCGCTTCCCTGGTCCCCGAGGAGATCGCGGCGACCGTGGTGGCGACGGTCCAGGGCGGCTATGTCCTGGCCCGCGCGTCCGGCTCGCCCGCCGCCTTCGACGCGGGCGTCCGGGGCCTTCTCGCGCTGCTCGCGCCCCGCACCGCCTGAGCGGACCTTTCACGCCGTACGACTCAAGGAGTACGTCATGCACGCCATGCAGTACGAGATCGTCCTGCCCGCCGACTACGACATGGACACCATCCGCACCCGGGTCGCCACCCGGGGCCATCTGCTCGACGACTTCCCCGGGCTCGGCCTCAAGGCGTATCTGATGCGCGAACGCGGCACGGACTCACCCGTGAACTCGTACGCGCCCTTCTACCTCTGGAACACCCCCGAGGGCATGAACTCGTTCCTGTGGAGCCCGGGCTTCCAGGGAGTCGTGGACAGCTTCGGACGGCCCGAGGTCCGGCACTGGACGGTCCTGTCGTACGAGGAGGGCGCGCCCGGCGCGGTCCCGGCGTCCGCGACACGCCTGCGCGTTCCGGTGCCCGAGGGCATACGTCCGGCGGACTTCGTGGCCGAGCGGCTGGAGCGGACGCCCGTCCCGGGCGCGGTGGCGAGCGCCGTCGTGATCGACCCGAGCCGCTGGGAGCTGGTGCACTTCACGCTCTGGGAGGGCGAGGCACCGCAGGTGCCGGGCGACCGGTTCCAGGTGCTGCACCTGTCGGCACCGGAGCGCGCCGAGCTGACGGCGGGGAGGCAGTGGTGACCGGGTCGACCCCTGTGGTCCGTACCGTGCGCGGGGACGTACCCGCCACCGAGCTGGGTGTCGTGGACTCGCACGACCATCTCTTCATCCGCAGCCCGCAGTTGCCGGGCAAGGAGCTGGACGACGTCCGCGAGGCGGGTGCCAGGCTGGCCGCGTTCCGTGACCTCGGCGGCGGCACGGTGATCCAGTGGACGCCGCACGGGATGGGACGCAAGGCGGACCAACTGCCGACGCTGTCCGAGCGGTTGGGCGTACAGGTGGTCGCCGCCACCGGAATGCACCAGGCGGCCCACTATTCCCCCGAGTCACTCGCCGCGCTGCGCGGCTCCCTGGCGGGACTGTTCGTACGCGAGATCACCGAGGGCATCCACGGTTCGGGGGTCCGGGCCGGTCTGATCAAGGTCGCGGGCGGGTTCCACGGTCTGGACGAACACGCCCGGCTCACGATGCGCGCGGCCGCCAAGGCCCATCGGCGCACGGGCGCGGCCATCGCCGTGCACCTGGAGCTCGGGACCGGCGCGCTGGACGTACTCGACCTGCTCTGCGGGGAGTTGGAGGTCGCGCCCGACCGGGTGATCCTCGGCCACCTCAACCGCTCCCCCGACTTCACGGCCCACCGCCAGGCCGCCGAGGCGGGCGCCTACCTCGCCTTCGACGGCCCCTCACGCGCCAACCACGCCACGGACTGGCGCATGCCGGACGCGATCGGGGCCCTGGCCGACGCGGGCCACGCCGACCGCCTGCTCCTGGGCGGCGACACGGTGACCCCGGACACCCCGGGCATGCCCCACCTGCTGCGCCGCGTCCGCCCCAGGCTCGAACTCACCCTGGGCAAGGAGCTGGTGGAGCGGATCCTGATCGGGAACCCGCCGCGGGCGTTCGGGTTGCGGCGGTAGGACGGGCGGCCTCAGCCCAGTGCCGCCAGCGGGTCGTCCAGGACCGGCTGCCAGGCCAGTTCCGCGGCGCCCACCAGGCTGTTGTGGTCGAGGGAGCACGCCAGGATCGGGACGCCGCCGCTGCGGCCCCACAGGCTGCGGTCGGCGACCACCGCCCGCAGGCGGTCGGGGTCGGCCTCCAGGAGGGCCTTGTGCAGGCCGCCGAGGATGATGCGGTCGGGGTTGAGGATGTTGACGAGGCCCGCGAGGCCCAGGCCGAGGCGGTCGATCAGCTCCTCGGCGGCGCGGCGCACCGACACGTCGTCGTACTCCGTGCGCAGCAGTTCACGCGACTGCGCGAGGAGCGAGACCTCGGGGCCCGGGTCGCGGCCCGCCGTCGACAGGAAGGCGAGCGGGTCGGTCTCGACGTCCAGGCAGCCGCGGCCGCCGCAGTAGCAGGGGCGGCCCTCGGGGTTGACGGTGAGGTGGCCGACCTCCAGGGCGAGGCCCGAACTCCCGGTGTGCAGACGGCCGTCGAGGACGAGCGCGCCGCCGACGCCCCGGTGTCCGGTGGCGACGCAGAGCAGATGGGCTGCGCCCCGCCCGGCGCCATGGCGGTGTTCGGCGAGGGCCGCGAGGTTGACGTCGTTGCCGGTGAAGGCGGGGCCTTCGATGCCCGCCGCCCGTACCTGCTCGGCGAAGATCTCCCGCACCGGAGCGCCGGCCGGCCAGGCCAGGTGCAGCGGGTTGAGCGCGGTGCCGTCGGGCTCGGCGACCGCCGACGGTACCGCGAGACCGGCGCCGACACAGCGCAGCCCGCTGCCCCGCAGGAGTTCGGCGCCCGCCGCCACGACTTCGCCGAGCACCTGCGCCGGGTCGGCGGAGACGGTGACGCAGCCGGGCGCGGTGGCGACCGTACGGCCGCCCAGGCCCACCAGTGCGGCGCGGAATCCGTCGGCGTGCACCTGGGCGGCGAGGGCGACCGGGCCCAAGGCGTTGACCGCGAGGCGGTGCGAGGGACGGCCCTGGGATCCGGCGGCCGCGCCGGGCCGTGAGTCGACCTGGATGAGGCCGAGCGCTTCGAGTTCGGCGGCGACCGCTCCGGCCGTGGCCCGGGTGACGCCCAGCTCGGCGGTGAGGACGGCGCGGGTGGGTGCGCGGCCGGTGTGGACCAGTTCGAGCGCGGGGCCGAGTGCCCCACGGCCCCTGTCCAGCCTCGTCTTGGTGTGCGTCGCCTTGCCGTTCATGGGGGCGAGTCTCCCATGATCCAGCACGGAGGCCGCCCCTCCGGCCGTTGCCCCGGTCACACATCGGCGGGCGCACAGGGCCTGGCGCGCGGATCGGGGCGCGATCGGGAACGGCCCGGTGGCCGGATCCAGGCGTGAGCTATCGGGTTGTCCCCGAAGGCCACCGCCCCCTATCCTGAGTTTGTGCCGCTACTAAACAAAGTCCGGACGGCCGCCTCGGGGGGACCTGGCGCGGAGACCGCCGCACCCTCTCTGACCCGCCTCCGCACCGCTGTGACCGTGTTCTTCGCCCTCGACGGATTCCTCTTCGCCGGCTGGGTGGTCCGGATTCCGGCCATCAAGCAGCAGACCGGCGCCTCGGCCGGTGACCTCGGCCTCGCGCTGCTCGGCGTCTCGGCGGGAGCCGTGGTGACGATGGTGCTCACCGGACGGCTCTGCCGCCGCTTCGGCAGCCACCCGGTCACCGTCGCGTGCGCCGCGCTGATGGCGCTGGCCATCGCGCTGCCCGCGCAGACCCACTCGGCGCTCGCGCTCGGCTCGGTGCTGCTGCTCTTCGGTGCCGCGTACGGCGGTATCAACGTGGCCATGAACAGCGCGGCCGTCGACCTGGTGGCCGCGCTGCGGCGCCCGGTGATGCCGGGCTTCCACGCCGCGTACAGCCTCGGCGGCATGCTCGGCGCGGGCGTCGGCGCACTGGTCGCGGGCAGCCTCTCCCCCGCCGCGCACCTGCTCGCGCTCACCGGGTTCGGCCTGCTGGTGACCGCCCTCGCGGGGCCGGTACTGCTGCGCCACCCGGCACCGGCGCACGCCGCCACCGCGCACGCCCAGGGGTGGCGCCCCGACGGCCGCGCCCGGCGCCTGGTGCTCCTGTTCGGCGTGATCGCGCTGTGCACGGCGTACGGGGAAGGGGCCATGGCCGACTGGGGCGCGCTCCATCTGGAGCAGGACCTCGACGCCGCGCCCGGAGTCGCCGCGATCGGCTACTCCCTGTTCGCCCTGGCCATGACGGCGGGCCGGCTCAGTGGCACCACCCTGCTCGAACGGCTCGGCCAGACCCGCACGCTGGTCGCGGGCGGCACGACGGCTGCCGCCGGAATGCTGCTCGGCGCGCTCGCCCCGACCGTGTGGCTCGCGCTCGCCGGTTTCGCGGTGATGGGCCTCGGCCTCGCCAACATCTTCCCGGTCGCGGTGGCCCGCGCGGGCGCGCTGGCCGGACCCGGCGGGGTCGCCGCCGCGTCGACGCTCGGCTACGGCGGCATGCTCCTCGGCCCGCCCGCCATCGGCTTCCTGACCCAGTGGTCGTCGCTGCCGATCGCGCTGACGACGGTCGCCGTGCTGTCGGCGGCGGCCGCGCTCATCGGATACGGCTCGCGGCACGCGACGGCCGGGGTGTGACGGGCGAGCCGTATACGGCGGACACATGACGGAGCGTCAAGTTCCGTATGCCGGGCGACGGCGCGTGACCGGGAGCACGCCGCCCGACCGACCGCCGCACCCGCCCCGCTGGCAGAATTCCGACATGGACACCGCAGAACTCATCGACATCCTCGGCCGCGAGGGCCGGTTGCTGGCCGACGCCGCGAGCTCGGCCGGCCCGGACGCCGCCGTCCCCACCTGCCCCGACTGGCAGGTACGGGACCTGGTGCGGCACACGGGAACCGTGCACCGCTGGGCCACCACCTTCATCACCGAGGGCCACACCGCGTTCCACCCCGCCCCCGAGGAGACCGACCTCGACGGCGCCGAGCTCTTCGACTGGTTCCGCGAGGGCCACGGCGCGCTCGTCGACGCGCTCGCCAAGGCGCCCGAGGATCTGGAGTGCTGGCACTTCATGCCGGCGCCCTCGCCGCTGGCTTTCTGGGCGCGTCGGCAGGCGCACGAGACGGCCGTCCACCGGGTGGACGCGGAATCGGCGCGGGGCGGCGAACTCACCCTTCCGGCCCCGGAGTTCGCCGCCGACGGCATCGACGAGCTGCTGTGCGCGTTCCACGCCAGGGAGAAGAGCCGGGTGCGCACGCCCAACCCGAAGGCGCTTCGCGTACGGCCCACGGACGCGGACGCGGTGTGGACCGTGCATCTGTCGGACGGCGTGCCGCGCACGGTCCGGGACGACGACGGCGCCGCCGACTGCGAGCTGAGCGGCACGGCGTACGACCTGTATCTGGCGCTGTGGAACCGTAAGCCGCTCTCGTCCGTTGCCCTTGCGGGCGACGCGTCGCTCGCCGAGCTGTGGCGCGACAACTCGGCGATCACCATGCGGTAGTAGCTGCGAGCGGTCGTCCGGACCGCAAGGAGGGCCGGTCCACCAGCGCATGCCGGGAGGGCCGGTCCGCCGCGAACGGCGCCTACGCGACCCGGTCCACCGAACGACCCCTACGCCGCCCGGTCCGCCAGCATCCGGGCGAGCACCGCGCGCTGCACCGGCCGCACCTCGGCATGGCGCGCCCGGCCGTCGTCCGTGATCATGACCCGGACGCCCCGCCGGTCCTCGCTGCACATCCCGCGCGTCACCAGGCCCACCTTCTCCAGCCTGCCGATCAGACGGGAGAGCGCGCTCTGACTGAGATGGACGTGCGCCGCGAGCTCCTGGACGCGGACCGCACAGTCGTCCTGCGCGCGCCGTTCCACGAGGACGTCGAGCACTTCGAAATCGCTCGCACCGATCCCGTACCGATGCAGCTCGCGATCGAGCTCGCACGTCGTGCGCGCGTGCACCGCGAGGATGCCGCGCCACTCGTCCACGAGCATGCGCTCGGACTTCTTGACCGCCATGTCCGCACGTTAGCAGAGAAGTCGGTCTTTGTTGCATCGGAATTAAATGCGTTTGCATCTCATGCATGTGCATGTACTGTCCTTCGCATGACCACTCCGCTCAACGCCCCGTCCACCCAAGAGCGTTGGAGTCCCCGACTGTGGGGAACCCTCCTGGTGCTCTGCGCCGCGATGTTCCTGGACGCCCTCGACGTCTCCATGGTCGGCGTCGCACTGCCCTCGATCGCCACCGATCTGCACCTCACCACCTCGACGCTCCAGTGGATCGTGAGCGGCTACATCCTCGGCTACGGCGGACTGCTGCTGCTCGGCGGACGCGCCGCCGACCTGATGGGCCGCCGCCAGGTCTTCCTCATCGCGCTCGGCGTCTTCGCGCTTGCCTCGCTGCTCGGCGGACTCGTCGACTCCGGGCCGCTCCTGATCGCCAGCCGGTTCATCAAGGGCCTCAGCGCCGCGTTCACCGCGCCCGCCGGACTCTCGATCATCACCACCACGTTCAAGGAGGGTCCGCAGCGCAACCGCGCGCTCTCCATCTACACCACCTGCGCCGCCACCGGCTTCTCCATGGGCCTGGTCCTGTCCGGCCTGCTCACCGAGCTCAGCTGGCGCTGGACCATGCTGCTCCCGGCCCCGGTCGCCGTGCTCGCCCTGCTCGCGGGCCTCAAGCTGATCCCGCGCAGCGCCCGCCCCGAGGGCAAGCGCCACTACGACGTTCCGGGCGCCGTCACCGGTACCGGCGCGATGCTGCTCCTCGTGTACACCGTGGTGCAGGCGTCAGAGGTCGGCTGGGGCTCCGCCCGTACGCTCCTGTCGTTCCTCGCCGTCGCCGTGCTGCTGACCGTGTTCGTCCGTATCGAGCAGCGCACCGCGAGCCCGCTCATCCGGCTCGGCGTCCTGCGCTCCGGCACCCAGGTGCGCACCCAGCTGGGCGCGGCCGCCTTCTTCGGCTCATACGTCGGATTCCAGTTCATGGTCACCCAGTACATGCAGTCGGTCCTTGAGTGGACGGCGCTGCAGACCGCGCTCGCCTTCCTGCCCGCCGGTGTGCTCGTCGCGCTCTCCTCGGCGGGGATCGGCCCGATCGTGGACCGCTTCGGAACGCCGAGGATCCTCGCCATCGGCTTCGCGTCGCTGGTCGTGGCGTACGCGCTGTTCCTGCGCATCAGCCTGACCCCGCAGTACGCGGCCGTCATCCTGCCCTCGATGCTGCTGCTCGGCGCGGCCTGCGCGCTCGTCTTCCCCTCGCTCAACATCCAGGCCACCACCGGCGTGGACGACAGCGAGCAGGGCATGGTCTCGGGGCTGCTCAACACCTCGATCCAGGTGGGCGGCGCGATCTTCCTGGCCGTGGTGACCGCCGTGATCACCGCGGGCCACAAGGGCGACTCGCGCCAGGCCATGCTGGACAGTTTCCGGCCGGGTCTGTGGGTCGTCACCGGCATCGCGTTCGCCGGACTCCTCATCACCCTGACCGGTCTGCGCACCCGGCCCGACCGCCGGACGCTGGTCGTGGCCGCCTCGGACGCGGTCGCGGCCCAGGAACCCGCGAAGGTCGCCGCACGCGACTGACGCGCCCACGGGGGGAGATGCGGCCGACGGGTGCTTCTTGCCCGTCGGCCGCATCTGTGCGGACACTTCTCCCATGGGGAACCGGATCCAGGACGAACGCGACGCCGTCACCGTCGAGATCGGCTACGCCGTGGTGACCGCCCTGTTGGGGGCGTTCCTGGCGTTCGGGGCCGTCGCCGGACCCGCCTTCGCCTTCGAACTTCGCCATCCCGCACGGGGATTGCTGCTGCTCGCGGGCACGGCCGCCGCCGTCCTGGTCTTCGTCAGCCGGACCGTGCACGTCCTGTGGCGCTTCTCGTACGCGGGTGAGAACCGCCGGACGGCGGGCCGCCGGAATCTGCGCGGGTGAGAACCGCCGGACACGGAGCCGGCGGAGTCAGCCGAGCCAGCCCGGCCGGACCAGGCCCGACTCATAGGCCAGGACGACCAGTTGGGCCCGGTCGCGGGCGCCGAGCTTGACCATGGCGCGGCTCACATGGGTCTTGGCGGTGAGCGGACTGACGACCAGGCGCCGGGCGATCTCCTCGTTGGACAGGCCCATCCCGACCAGCGCCATCACCTCGCGCTCCCGCTCGGTCAGCTCGCTCAGGCTCTGTGCCGTGGCCGGTTCCTTGGAGCGGGCCGCGAACTCGGCGATGAGCCGCCGGGTCACCCCGGGCGAGAGCAGCGCGTCCCCGTCCACCACGGCCCTTACCGCACGCAGCAGTTCCTCCGGCTCGGTGTCCTTCACCAGGAACCCGGAGGCACCGGCCCGGATCGCCTCGAAGACGTACTCGTCGAGCTCGAACGTGGTCAGCATGACCACCTTAACCGCCGCGAGCTCCTCGTCACCGGTGATCAGGCGGGTGGCGGCGAGCCCGTCGAGCCGGGGCATCCGGATGTCCATCAGCACGACATCGGGCCGCAGTTCGCGCACCCCGTCCACCGCCTCCTCGCCGTCGGCGGCCTCGCCCGCCACCTCGATGTCCGGCTGGGCGTCAAGCAGCGCCCGGAACCCGGCCCGGACCAGCGACTGGTCGTCGGCGAGCAGTACGCGGATCACGGTGTCCCCCTGGGTGCGGTACGGGTGAGCGGGAGCCGGGCGACCACCCGGAAGCCGCCGTCCGGGCGCGGGCCCGCCTCGATGGTGCCACCGAGGGCGGCGGCCCGCTCCCGCATGCCGATCAGCCCGTTCCCGCTGCCGCCCGCGTCGCCCGGCGCAGCCGGCCCGTCGTCGTCGACGCGCAGTTCGAGCACGCCCGGCAGGTATCCGACGCCGACCCGGGCGGTACGGGAAGCGGAGTGGCGCACCACATTGGTCAACGCCTCCTGGACGATGCGGAAGGCGGCCAGATCGGCCCCCGGCGGCAGGCTCTCGGGTACGCCGGTGGTCTCCGTCCCGACGGTGAGCCCGGCCGCCGCGGCCTGTTCGACGAGTTCGGGCAGCCGGTCCAGGCCGGGCGCGGGCGAGCGGGGCGCGTCCCCCGGGGTACGCAGGGTGTCCAGGACCTGGCGGACCTCGCCCAGCGCCTCCTTGCTGGCCGACTTGATGGTGGTCAGCGCGGTGCGCGCCTGTTCCGGGTCGGAGTCGAGCAGCGCGAGGCCCACGCCCGCCTGGACGTTGATCACCGAGATGCTGTGCGCGAGCACGTCGTGCAGCTCACGGGCGATCCGCAGCCTCTCCTCGTCGGCGCGCCGACGGTTGGCGGCCGCCCGCTCGGCCCCGGCCCTGGCCCACTGCTCACGTCGTACGCGCATCAGCTCGGCCACAGCCGCGACCGCCAACACCCAGGCGGTCACGACGAGTTCCTGTGTCCAGGGCGCGGCCCGGTCGCCCTGCGGAGGCAGCCAGCGGTAGAGCCAGTGGGCGACGAGGAGATGGCCGAGCCAGAGCATGCCGACCGCCGCCCACGCGGCCCGGCGGTGCCCCGCGACGATCGCCGCGAAGCAGCCGACGGCCACCGCGACCAGGATCGGGCCGTACGGGTAACCGGCGCCCAGATAGACCATGGTGGCGCCCGCCGTGCCGAAGACCGCGAGCACGGGGTGGCGGCGGCGCAGCAGGAGCACCGCGCAGGCCGCGACGACGATCAGCCGCGCGAAGAGGTCGATCGGGGCGCGGTCGGGCTGATTGTGCGCGGCATAGCCGGATCCGGCGAGGACGAACACGGTCAGCAGGGCGGTCGACGGCCACGGCAGCCGGGAGCGCCCGTCCGCCCCCACCGCGCCGCCCGCTCCCCAGGCCCGTGCGCCCCCGAACCGCGCCCAGGGCGGCAGCGGCGGTGCCTCCCGGGGCCGGGCCGGGTCACCGCAGCGGGCGGGGCGCGGTGGCTGCTGCTGTTCCATACCGGCCACGCTAGCCCCGGGCGCCGGGCGGGGGCGTCAGCCCGGCGTCGTGATCACGGCTACTCCCCGGGGAGTACCAGGCCGACCGTGGCCGCGAGAGAGGCGGCCGCGTGCGCGAAGAACGCGTCCCGCTCCTCGACGACGCGGTGGAACTGGCCGAACAGCTCGAACGAGATCAGCCCGAACAGCTGCGACCAGGCGGCCACCAGCGCGACGGCGACCGCCGGGGGCAGCTCGGGGGCGAACTCCGCGGCCATCCGCCCCGCCTCCGCGCGCAGCTCGGGCGCGAGCCGGGGCACGGCGACGCCCCGGCCCCGGTGCGCGTCGCTCACGATCGAGATCAGCACGAACCCGACCCGGCCCGCCGGGGCGATGGTCGTCTGGGGGGCGGTGTAGCCGGGGACGGGTGAGCCGTAGATCAGCGCGTACTCATGGGGGTGGGCGAGCGCCCAGACCCGTACGGCCCGGCAGACGGCGACCCAGCGCTGCGCCGGTGCGTGCACGGGATCCGCCTGGGCGAGGGCGCGTTCGGCGGCTTCGCCCACCGCGTCGTAGGCGTCGACGATCAGCGCGGTCAGCAGGTCGTCACGGCTGGGGAAGTAGCGGTAGAGGGCGGAGGACACTATGCCGAGCTCGCGGGCGACGGCGCGCAGCGAGAGCTTCGCGGCGCCCTCGGCGGCGAGCTGTTTTCTCGCCTCGTCCTTGATCGCGGCGGTGATCTCGGTACGTGCGCGGGCTCGGGCGCCCTTGACGGTGCTCATGGGGGCATTCTGCCACTGTCGAGAGCAGTGCCCATGAACGAGAGCAGTGATCCGGCCAGAGACTCCCGCACAATTTCGAGAGCACTGCTCTTGCTTTGGATCACCGATCGCGTGCACACTGCTCTCAAGCGAGAGCACCGCTCTCGAAATAGCGAGAGCGCCGCTCTCCACACCGCAGGGAGTTCCCATGTCGTCGCAGCCGATGCCCGCCCAGCCGTACTACCTCAAGGGCAGCCGCTTCACCGTCCGGATGAACAGCGCCATCGGCTGGCTCGCCCGCCACGGCCTCAGCCTGGCCGGCACCGCCGAGCTCTCCGTACGCGGCCGCAAGAGCGGCAAGATGCAGCGCGTGCCGGTCAACCCGTACACCCACGAGGGCGCGCAGTACCTGGTGTCGGCGCGCGGCCACTCGCAGTGGGTGCGCAACATGCGGGCGGCGGGCGGCGGCGAGCTGCGGGTGGGCCGCAAGCTGCGCACGTTCACCGCCGTCGAGGTCCCGGACAGCGAGAAGGTCGCCCTGCTGCGCGGCTACCTGGAGCGCTGGGGCTGGGAGGTCAACCAGTACTTCAACGGCGTCACCGCCAAGTCCGGCGACGACGAGCTGCTGGCCGCCGCGCCCGACCACCCGGTCTTCCGCATCACGGTCGCCGGGTGAACGGGCGCCGGGCACACGAGCACCAGGCGCACGAGCACCGGGCCGACGAGCGCCGCACCGCCCGTACGTGTACCGCCTACGAGCGCTTGTCCACCGCGTCCAGGACGCGCCGGGCCATCGGGTGCGAGCGCACCAGACCGGCCAGCGTCGTCGAGCCCCGGGTGATGTCGGCGAACGCCTTCCACGCCGGGCGGAAGCCGGTGATCGCGGCGTGCAGCATCGCCGGGCGCTTCTCGAACAGCGTCAGCATCCGGCGGCCCACGCCCATCTCGACGCCGAGGCCCGCCTTGATGGCGAAGGCGTAGTTCAGCGCCTGGCGCCGGGCGTCCACCGCGTCCTGCGACTCCGCGATCCGCACCGCCCACTCGCCCGCGAGCCGCCCCGAGCGCAGCGCGAACGAGATGCCCTCGCGGGTCCACGGCTCAAGCAGCCCCGCCGCGTCCCCGCACACCAGCACCCGGCCGCGCGAGAGCGGCGAGTCGTCGCTGCGGCACCGGGTCAGATGCCCGGACGAGACGGCGGGCTCGAATCCGGCCAGGCCGAGCCGGGCGATGAAGTCCTCCAGGTACCGCTTGGTCCCGGCGCCCTCGCCGCGCGCGGAGATCACGCCGACCGTGAGCGTGTCACCCTTGGGGAAGACCCAGCCGTAACTGCCGGGAATCGGGCCCCAGTCGATGAGCACCCGGCCCGCCCAGTCCTCGGCGACCGTCGCGGGCACCGGGATCTCGGCCTCCAGGCCCAGGTCCACCTGGTCGAGCTTGACGCCGACATGGGCTCCTATCCGGCTGGCGCTGCCGTCCGCGCCGATGACCGCGCGCGCGAGGACGGTCTCTCCGCCGGCCAGCACCACCGCGACCGTGCGCCGGTCGGGGACGGCCGAGCCGTGCTGCTCGACCCGCTGGACCGTCACCTGGGTGCGCAGCTCGGCGCCCGCCTTCTGGGCCGCCTCGACGAGTCCGGCGTCGAACTCCGCCCGGTTGATGAGCCCGAAGAGCATCTGCTTGGAGCGGCGCGTGCGCGTGAGGCGGCCGTTCAGCGAGAACGTGACCGCGTGCACCCGCTCCTTCAGCGGCAGTTCGAACCCGGGCGGCAGCGCGTCCCTCGACGGTCCGATGATGCCGCCGCCGCAGGTCTTGTAGCGGGGCAGCTCGGCCTTCTCCAGGAGGAGCACCCGACGGCCCGCGACGGCCGCCGCGTAGGCCGCCAAAGCGCCCGCGGGCCCGGCGCCGACCACGACGACATCCCACACGGGCGCCGCGTCCGGCTCGCCGTGCTCCGTCCCGGCATCTGCGTTCTCGCTGCTCACGATGTGCTTCTGCTCCCGATCCGACCCGTGGCCATGCTGATGACCGCATCCTACGGCGCGGTGGGCCGGGTCCACCGTGTGGGAGGATCGGCCATACCTTCGTAGTACATACACGTGCGCGTACGTACGCGTTCACGTACCTCAACGTCGCACCCACGAGGAGCGTGCCCATGACCGCGAATCCGATCGCCGAGACCGTCGCCTCTCTTATGCCCCGCGCACAGGCGGAGCTCACGGAACTGGTGGCGTTCCAATCGGTGGCGGACGAGGCAGTGGCGCCCAGGAGCGAGTGCGAGGCGGCCGCCGCGTGGGTCGCCGGGGCGCTGCGCGCCGAGGGCTTCCAGGACGTGGCCCTGCTCGACACCCCCGACGGCTCCCAGTCGGTCTACGGCTTCCTGCCCGGCCCGGCCGACGCGCCGACCGTTCTGCTGTACGCGCACTACGACGTACAGCCGATGCTGGACGAGTCCGCCTGGCTGAGCCCGCCGTTCGAGCTGACCGAGCGCGACGGCCGCTGGTACGGGCGCGGTGCCGCCGACTGCAAGGGCGGCTTCATCATGCACCTGCTCGCGCTGCGCGCGCTGAAGGCCAACGGCGGTGTCCCGGTCTCCGTGAAGGTCATCGTCGAGGGCTCCGAGGAGCAGGGCACGGGCGGTCTTGAGCAGTACGCCGAGGCGCACCCCGACCTGCTCACCGCCGACGCCATCGTGATCGGCGACACCGGCAACTTCCGCGTCGGCCTGCCCACGGTCACCGCGACCCTGCGCGGGATGACGATGATCCGGGTGAGCGTCGAGACGCTCGAAGGCAACCTGCACTCGGGCCAGTTCGGCGGCGCCGCGCCCGACGCGCTGGCCGCGCTCATCCGCGTACTGGACTCGCTGCGCGACGAGCACGGGCAGACGGTCATCGACGGGCTCGCCACCGACTCGGCGTGGGACGGACTCCAGTACCCGGAGGCCGAGTTCCGCTCGGACGCCAAGGTGCTCGACGGGGTCGCCCTGCCCGGCACCGGCACGGTCGCCGACCGCATCTGGGCGCGTCCGGCCGTCACGGTGGTCGGCATCGACTGCCACCCGGTGGCGGGCGCGACCCCGTCCATCCCGGCGAGCGCGCGGGCGCAGATCAGCCTGCGGGTGCCGCCGGGCGTGGACGCGGCCGAGGCCACCAAGCTGCTGTACGCGCACATCGAGAAGCACGTGCCGTGGAACGCCCGGGTCTCCTTCGAGCAGGTCGGCCAGGGCCAGGCGTTCCGCGCGGACATCACCAGCCCGGCGTACACCTCGATGGCCGAGGCCATGCGGATCGCCTACCCGGGCCAGGAGATGCAGTCCTCCGGCATGGGCGGCTCGATCCCGCTCTGCAACACCCTCGCCGCGCTCTACCCGCAGGCCGAGATCCTGCTGATCGGGCTGAGCGAGCCGGAGGCGCAGATCCACGCGGTGAACGAGAGCGTGTCGCCGCAGGAGCTGGAGCGGCTGTCGGTCGCCGAGGCGCACTTCCTGGTCAACTACGCGCACTCCAAGCAGTCCTGACGGTCGTTCTGACGGTCCATCACCGATCCGCTCGGAGCGTGGCGACCCCGGTCACGCTCCGAGCGGAATCGCGCGGAGCGTAGATCCCTGCGGCGGGCGGCGCACCCGACGTACGTTCGCCACATGGATCTCGTACGAGTGACGCCGCGTCTGCACATGTTCCGCTTCCCGATCGGCCAGGCGTATCTGTGGCGGGACGAGGACGAGGACGAGGACGAGTTGACGCTGGTGGACGCGGGTGACGTCAACGCCGCCGCGCCCATCGAGGAGGCCGTTCGCGGCCTCGGGCTCGACCCGGCCGCGATCCGCCGGATCGTGATCACGCACGGCCACAACGACCACTACGGAGCGGCCGGCGAGCTGGCCGAGCGGTACGGGGCCGAGGTGATCGCCCATCGGCTGGACGCGCCGGTGATCCGGGGCGAGCGGCCGAGGGCGGACCCGGTTCTGCTGGAGTGGGAACTTCCGCTGTGGGAGCACGCGTTGAGGGTGCCGGAGGCACCGTCGACCAGGGTCGACCACGAGGTCGAGGACGGGGATGTGCTCGACTTCGGCGGCGGCGCCGTCGTGGTCCACTCCCCCGGCCACACCGACGGCTCGATCGGCATCCATCTCCCGCGCCACGGCGTGCTGTTCACGGGCGACTGCGTGGCCGGGGTCGGCCAGGTGATGCTCGGCGTCTTCAACGTGGACCGGGACCTGGCCCGGACCTCGTTCCGACGGCTCGCCGCCCTCGCCCCGTCCGTGGCGTGCTTCGGGCACGGGGACCCGCTGACGACGGATACGGCGAAGGTGCTGCGGGAAACGCGGAACAGGCCTGACGGACACCGACCCGGCCCGGGCGTGCCGGCGCCCGACGGCAGAGGGGGCGCAAGGGGCGAGGAACTGGCCCTGGCGAGCCCACCCCGACGCCGGCCCGGGCACCCACGCACCAGAGCCACGTGTCGGGCGCGGCCGGCACCGCCTCCCCCGAGCGCGCCCCTGGCGCGACGGCGCCCGACGCGCTCGCCTCACCCCACCGGCACCCCCGCCTCCAGGTTGAACACGGTCGACTTCTCCCGGGCCCGCAGGGCCCAGCGGAGCCGTTCGTAGCGGGCCGGCGGCAGCAGGTGGGCCGCCTCCTCCTCGCCGACGAACCGCCATCCGCGCAGTTCCTCGCCCGGCAGCAGCACCTGCCCGGCGTCGGCGCTGTCGAGCCGTCCCCCGTCGAAGAGCAGCCGCAGCCCGCCGTACCCCGGCGGGGCGGGCGGCTCCCAGTCGACGACGAGCAGACGGGGCACCCGGTCGAGCCGTATGCCGATCTCCTCCTCGACCTCGCGCATGCCCGCGCGCGCGGGCGCCTCACCGCGTTCCACGACGCCGCCGGGGAACTCCCAGCCCGGCTTGTACGTCGGGTCCACCAGGAGCACCCGGTCGCTCTCGTCGAAGAGCAGCACTCCGGCGGCGAGGGTCTCGGCCGTGGGTTCCGGCGTCTGGACGATCTCGCACGCGCGGGCCGCTCCGCTGCGTACGGCCGCCGCGACGATCTCGGCGGTCCGGCGCGGGGTGAGCGCGCCGTTGTCGACGACGTGGGCGTCCTCGGTGAGCCAGCCGAGCGCCGCGCGATAGGGCGCGATGTGCTCGTACGCCCACTGCCGGCAGCGCTCGCTGGCCTCGGGGTCGTCCGGGACTTCGACGCGGGCGGCGATGCGCTCTCGCAGGATCGTTTCCTCATGCGCGAGAAGCACATGCCGTACGGGTATCCGGCGGGAGGCGAGACCGCCGAAGATCTCGTCGCGGTACTCCTGTCGCAGCAGCGACATGGGCACCACGAGGACCCCGCCGACCTCGGCGAGCAACGCGGCCGCGCCGTCGACCACGAGCCTGCGCCAGATCGGCAGGTCCTGATAGTCGCTGACCTCGGCGAGACGTTTCTGCGGCAGCAGCTGCCGGAGCGCGCCGCCGATCACCTCGGGGTCGTACAAGGTGCTGTTCGGGATCAGGTCGACCAGTTCGCGCGCGGTGCTGGTCTTGCCCGCGCCGAACGCACCGTTGATCCAGACGATCACGGTTCCCCCTCTTCCGTAGCCCCCAGTGGATTGCCCGCAACAGAGTGCCACGGAAACCCGCGGACGGAACCGGGCGCCCTGATCTTGTACACAAGTGTGGCGATGCTGTTGCACGTTGAACGCGCCGTTCCGGCCGCGCGCCGCGTCCTTCCCGGTGGAGCACCGGCCACGGGGGGCCGTAACGCATGCGGTGGGAACATCGTTGTGCGAGTGCCGGAAGAGATCGAGGGGGTGCGACGAATGCGTCGTACAGTGCTGGAACGCTTTCCCGCCGGCGGCCCGCGCGGCAGCTGGCCCGCCGAGGAATTCGCACGGGACCGCCGGGACGAGGGTGTGGCGGCGGAGGTCGTGATGGACCTGGAGTCGGACGCGTTCCTGGTGGTGGTACGGCAGTACGCACCGGAGCCGGTGGGCTGAGCCGTTCCGGGTCGCCGCCGCGATCGCTCAGCGGGTGCGGGCGGCCGCGACGCGTCCGACGGCCGCCCGCACCCGGCGTCAGGCGAGTCGCGGTGCCACCTGCGCCGCGACCCACTCCATGGCCTTCTCGACCTGCTCGGCCGCGACAGGCAGCCACAGAGTGCACGCACTGAGCCCGGCCTCGGCTAGGCGGCCGAGGTCGTCGACGACGCTCTCCACGGTGGGAGCGGCGCCTCCGAGCGGCCGCCCGGGCAGCGGAGCCACAGCGGGGACACCGGGCGGCGTGAGGAACGCGGCCGAGGCGAGTACCAGCCGGTCGACGTCCTCGGCCTCGGCGAGGTCACGCAGGCGGCCACGGACACTGGTGACCTCCGCGGCGTCGGCGCCGCTGCCGTACCAGCCGTCGCCGAGCCGCAGCACCCGGCGCAGGGCGGCGTCGCTGGTGCCGCCGACCCACACGGGCGGTCCGCCGGCGGTCACCGGCGGGACTCCCAAGTGCGCCTGGCGCAGTGTGGTGAACGGCCCGTCGAAGTCCGCGGGCCGACGGGTCCACAGCGCCTTGGCGGCGGCGAGGTGATCGTCGGTGCGCGCACCGCGTTCACGGGCGGATACGCCGAGGGCGGCGAACTCGTCCGGATTCCAGCCGGTGCCGACGCCCAGGATCAGCCGTCCGCCGGAGATGACGTCCAGGGTGGCCGCCTGGTTGGCGAGCACCAGCGCCGGGTAGTACGGCGCGACGAGTACGGACGTCAGCAGCCGCAGCCGCGTGGTCGCCCCCGCGACGGCCGACAGCAGCACCAGCGGGTCCGTGTCGAGGCCGAACCCGCTGTCCAGGAGCCGATTGCCGACGGCGACGTGATCGAAGCCCAGGTCTTCGGCGTGCCGCGCGGCGCGGAGCACACTGGCTCCGTCGTCGAGCGGCCAACGCGGTTGCAGCGAGACACCGAGGCGCAGCGGCATGAGGTTGCCTTTCTGTGGCGGTCCAATGGCGACACGACGATCACCGACCGCCCCGTCGCCACACCCAACTCCCCGACTGGCGCCTGTATTTCACCCCCGGCCCGGCGCCCCGAAGCGGCGTCGGCAGGGCCGGGGTCGACGGGGCTCCCCGCTACCCCTTGCTCGACCCCAAAGTAAGCCCCGCGATGAAGTGCCTCTGGAGCAGCAGGAACACCAGCAGCGTCGGGAGAGCGACGATCACCGAGCCTGCTGCCAGCAAGTTGTAGTCCGTGAAGAACTGCCCGCGGAGGTTGTTGAGAGCCGACGTGACCGGGAGTTTGTCGCCGTCCGACATGAAGACCAGGGCCCACAGGAAGTCGTTGTACATCCAGGTGAACTGGAGCGTGGCCAGGGCCGCGAGGGCCGGGCGGCACAGGGGGAGGGTGATGCGCCAGTACTGGGTCCACACGCCCGCGCCGTCGACGATCGCCGCCTCCAGGATCTCCTGCGGCAGCGTGCGCATGAAATTGGCCAGGACGAAGACGCAGAAGCCGATCTGGAAGCCGATGTGGACGACGATGACGGCCCAGTACGAGTCGAACATCGTCATCGAGTCGGACATCCAGTACGGCAGCGGGATGCGGTTGAACACCACGTACAGCGGGGTCACGATGACTTGTTGGGGCAGCAGGTTGCCGGCCGTGAACAGCATCAGGAGCAGGATGCCGCCGCGCAGCTTCAGGCGGGAGACCGCGAAGGCCACGAACGACGCCAGGAACAGCGTGATCAGTACGCCCGGCACCGCGATGATCAGGGTGTTGACGAAGTACTTCGTCATGCCCGAGTCGCTGAAGGCCTGTTTGTAGTAGGTGAAGGACAGGTGTTTCGGGAGTGAGAAGTAGCCGTCCTTGGACGTCTCGTCGTACGGGCGCAGTGAGGCGTAGACCGCGAGCAGCAGCGGGGCGAGGAACGCCAGCGAGACGGTCATCAGGAAGGCGTGCACGCCGAGGCGGCCCGGGCGGACGCGGCGGCGGCGTGCCGCGGGCGGTGCGGCCGGGGCGGTGGCGGGGGCCACGGGTGCGGTGTCCACGGTCATCTGCTCTTCTCCCCTCGGATCTCCTGGACCAGGTACGTCACGACGAACCCGAGGGAGACGGTCAGCAGCACGACGGCGATGGCGGAGCCGAACCCGATGCGGCTGGCCTCGCCGATGATGTTGTCGGTGACGAGCACCGAGAGCACTTCGAGACCGTTGCGGCCGTGGTTGACCGCGTACACGATGTCGAAGGCGCGCAGCGACTCGATGACGGTGATCACGCCGACGATCACGTTGACCGGGCGCAGGGTCGGCAGTACCACCCGGAAGAACGTCTGGGCCTCCCCCGCGCCGTCGATCGCCGCCGCTTCCTTGAGCGTGGGGTCCACGGCCTTCAGACCGGCCAAGTAGAGGATCATGACGTAGCCCGTGTGCCGCCAGGCCGCCGCCAGCAGGATCATCCAGATGTTGAGGTGCGGGTCGCCCAGCCAGTCGGTCGGGTTCTGCTTGTCGCCGAGCATCGCGTTCAACGCGCCCTGGTCGCGCGAGAAGACGAGTTGCGCGATGAAGCCGACGACGGCGAGCGAGAGCACGACCGGCATGTAGAGCGTCGACTGGTAGAAGCGGCTGAAGCGGACGCCCCGGTCGATCAGTACGGCGAGCAGCAGCCCGAACGGGACGGCGACCAGGCCGAGGAAGGCCAGCCACATCAGGTTGTGGCGGACCGCCGGCCAGAACGGCGGGTAGTTGGTGAAGATGTCGGTGTAGTTCCGCGTCCCGACCCATGTGATGTCGCCGATCCCGTCCCAGCTGGTGAACGAGAGGACGACGGAGGCGAGGGTCGGGCCCCACACGATGGCGAGGTCGAGCAGGACGGGTATGCCGAGCAGCACGCCGAGGACGACGAGGTCGCGGGCGGTGAACCGCCGGGGTCCTCGTCGTCCGGCGCGCCGTGCGGAGATGAGCGACACGGCTGAGTACTCCAAGTCGAGGCGGATGGTGGCCGGTTGGCGGGCGCCCGACGTCAGTCCGAAGCGAAGATCGTCTTGCGCTGCCGCTCGATGTCGTTGACCAGCCCGTCCACGTCGTTCGGGTTGCCGATGAACCGCTGGAGAGCCGGGATCATCACGGTGGAGGAGAAGTCCGGCCGGGTGTCGCGGTCCATGAACTGCGAGATCTGCTTGGCGCCGGAGATCAGCTCGACGGACTTCTTCTGGAGCGCGCTGTACTTGGTGGTGTCCGCCCCGCTGTTGACCGCGATGCTGTTGGGGTCACTGGCGAGGTAGGTGTCCTCGGCCTTGGCGGTGGCGAGCCAGGTGAGCAGGTCCTTGGCGCTCTCCATGCTCTTGCTGTTCTTGAGGTGCTTCGCGTTCTTGGCGAGCAGGAACCCGTCGATGGGCGCCTCGACGGCGTCCTGGGCGTGTTCCGGGTTGATGACCGGGAACGGGAAGAAGTCGACGTCGTCCTGCTCGGAGACCGGGAACTGCTGCCCCACGTGCGGCAGTCCGAAGACCGCCATGCCGGTCTCCTTCTTCTGCAGGCTCTGCGCGGCCTCCTGCCAGGTGCGGCCGTTGGCGCCCTTCTGGCAGTACGGAAGGATTCTGCGCCAGGTGTCGAAGACGTCCTTGACCCGCTTGTCCGTCCACGACTCCTTGCCCGTCATCAGGTCCCGGTGGAAGTCGTATCCGTTGCTGCGCATGTTGATGTAGTCGAAGGTGCCCATGCTGGGCCAGCCGTCCTTGTCGCAGAACGCGATCGGTACGAGCTTGTCCTTCTGCATCTGCTTGGCGAGCGCGATGTAGTCGTCGAGCGTTTTGGGCGCCTGGTAGCCGTGCGCCGCGAAGACGCTTTTGCGGTGGAAGACCGCCCAGGGGTAGTAGTAGTACGGCGTCAGGTACTGCTTGCCGTCCTCGCCCGTCGACTGCGCCTTCAGCGCCGGCGAGAAGCCCTGGAAGTGCTGCCACAGGTCGCTGATGTCGTGCAGCAGCCCCTTCTTGGCGAAGAACTGCATGCGGTTCCCGGCGAACCACATGAAGACGTCGTCGGGCTTGCCCTGGAGATAGCGGTTGATGTTCTCCTGGAAGGTGTTGTGGTCCACGGTGTTGACCTTCACCGTGCGGCCTTCCTTGGACTGCTGCTCGTACGCCTTGAAAGCGTCCGCGAAGGCTTTCTTCGGCACCGCGTCCGACGAGTTGGAGCCCATCCGGATCGTCTTGGTGTCACCGCCGGGTCCGCTGCCGCAGGCGGAGAGCAGCGACGGGAGGGTGACCGCCCCGGCGCCGATCGCCGCGCCCCGCAGGAGACTTCGCCGTGACATCCGATGTCCCACCACACTCCCGGGCACAGCAGGACCTTTGAACGATGACTGCGCCATGTCCCCCTCCTTCGGGGTGAAACCCAACACAACCGAACGCGTGGCTTGGATCTCACCCCCAAGTGGGGGCGCCGTCAAGGGTTTTGACGCGACACCGAGTAACCGTTACCAGTTCTATTCCAACAGACTCCAACAAGCTCTACCGCAAACGCGCGTCGTCAGCGAGCGCACCGCGAAGTGCGTCTCATCGGTACAACTGCCGTGTACCCGGCGGAAAGTGATGAGACATCACCTTCCCGCCCGCACCGCCCGGCGAACAGTCGTCGGAGCCCTGAAGGCCGCGGCGGCCGCGCCCACCAGACCCGCGTCCGTACCCATCAGCGCGGGGGCGACCTTGAGACCCTGGACGAACGACAGCGTGGCGTAGTCGTGCAGCGCCCGGCGCAGCGGGGCGAAGAGGATGTCGCCCGCGCCCGCCACTCCCCCGCCGATCACCGCGATCTCGATCTCCGTGAGGGTCGCGGTCGCCGCGATGCCCGCGGCCAGCGCCTGGGCGGCCCGCTCGAACGAGGCGAACGCGATCGGATGCCCGGCACGGGCGGCCTCGGCCACGGCGGCGGCCGAGGCGTCGCCGTCGGGGCCCGGGGTCCAGCCGCCCGCCAGCGCGCGGCGGGCGATGTTGGGGCCGCTGGCGATCCGCTCCACGCAGCCGCGCGCCCCGCACGGACACACGTCCCCGTCCAGGTCGACGCTGATGTGCCCGATGTGGCCCGCGTTGCCGGTGGGTCCGGGGTGCAGTCGCCCGCCGAGGACGAGACCGCCACCCACACCCGTGGAGACGACCATGCACAGCGCGTTGTCGTAGCCGCGGGCCGCGCCCAGCCAGTGCTCGGCCGCGGTCATCGCGACACCGTCGCCGACCAGCTCGACGGGGAGCCCGCCGGTCGCCGCCCGGACCCGCTCGACCAGCGCGAAGCCGCGCCAGCCGGGGATGTTGACCGGGCTGACGGTCCCGTTGGACGCGTCGACCGGGCCCGCGCTGCCGATACCGACGGCGGTGACCCGCGCCCACAGCGCGGATCCGGCCAGCTCGGCCAGCACCTCGTCGACGGCACGCGCCACCGTCTCGCCGTCCTCCTGCGCGGGGGTCGGTCGCTGCGTCCGTACGAGCAGACGGCCACCGGCGTCCACCAGCGCTCCGGCGATCTTGGTTCCGCCGATGTCGAGCGCGGCGACGAGGTCGGTGTGCATCGGTGTCGGATCTCCTGGTGGGCACGGTTGCGAAGCTAGTCCGATCAACAGTCTCCATTCACCTGACAACGTTGTCCAGGGCCTATGCTCGACGCCACACGGCGATCCCCCGCGATCCGCTCCCCGCGCCATCCCCAACCCCCGCGTCCCCCGAAGCACACGATCCTCCCGACGACGACAGGACACCGCACGTGGCCGAGACCGCCCGCCACCATGAGCCCCGTTACGGCATCCGGCCCACCATGAAGGATGTCGCCTCGCGCGCCGGTGTGGGGCTGAAAACGGTATCCCGGGTCGTGAACGGCGAGGCCGGGGTCACCCCGGACACCGAGCGGCGCGTCCAGGAGGCGATCGAGGCCCTGGGGTTCCGCCGCAACGACAGCGCGCGCGTGCTGCGCAAGGGCCGCACCGCGTCCATCGGGCTGGTCCTCGAAGACCTCGCCGACCCGTTCTACGGCCCGCTCAGCCGCGCGATCGAGGAGGTCGCCCGGGCGCACGGGGCGCTGCTGATCAACGGGTCCAGCGCCGAGGACGCCGACCGCGAGCAGGAGCTCGTGCTCGCCTTCTGCGCCCGCCGCGTCGACGGGCTCATCGTCATTCCGGCGGGCGGCGACCACCGCTATCTGGAGCCCGAGATAAAGGCCGGGGTCGCGACGGTCTTCGTCGACCGTCCGGCCGGGCGGATCGACGCGGACGCGGTGCTGTCCGACAGCTTCGGCGGCGCGCGCGAGGGCGTCGCGCATCTGGTGGCGCACGGCCACCGCCGGATCGGCTTCATCGGTGACCAGCCGCGCATCCACACCGCCACCGAGCGGCTGCGCGGCTACCGGGCGGCGATGGAGGAGGCGGGTCTTGCGGTCGACGACGCGTGGGTGGCGCTCGGCTCCACCGACCCCGAGCGCGTGCGGTCGGCCACCGAGGCGATGCTCAGCGGGCCGTCGCCGGTCACCGCGATCTTCTCGGGCAACAACCGGGTGACCGTGACGGTGGTGCGCACGCTCGCCGGGCGGTCGCGGCCGGTGGCGCTCGTCGGCTTCGACGACATCGAGCTGGCCGATCTGCTCGGGATCACGGTGATCTCGCAGGACGCGGCGGCGCTGGGGCGTACCGCCGCGGAGCGGTTGTTCCGGCGGCTGGACGGGGTCGATGACGCGCCTGCGCGCGTGATCGTGCCGACCGCGCTGATCGCGCGGGGGTCTGGGGAGATTGCGCCTGCGGGCGATCTCTGAGTGCGGGGCGCTTGGTGGGAGGGCCGGTCTTTCGGCTGCGGGGCGCTTCGCTGGAGGGGCCGTCTTTTTGCTGCGGACCGTGGGTGGCTGGTCGCGCCGTTCCCCGCGCCCCTAAAAAGCGGAGGTGTGCGTGGCTGGGCGCGCCCGCGCGGTGGAGCCGCACATGTCACTGTCCCGCGCCCCTAAACGCAGATGCGCAAGCCCGGGATCGGGTGGTTGTTCGTGCCGCCCTTCAGGTACACCACGCTGACGTAGACGTTGGTGTTGCCGTTGTCGTCGTCCGTGCGGGCCCAGTACGTGTTGGTCCACTTGCCGTATGTCTCGCGGCGGCCCAGGTCGCTCTGGCAGAAGAAGTAGTTGGTGCCCGCCCTGAGCGTGCCCGTCCGGCCGCCGTCGTGGGTGTAGCTCTTCGCGGTGTGCCACACCTGGCAGTTGTACCTGCCGCCGCCGATGGGCTCGCACGCGGAGGTGCCGCTCGACGGCTTCTTGCTCGGTGTCGCGCCGCTCTTCTTGTGCGCCTTCTTGGCCGAGGGGTGGGTGCTCGTCGCGCCCGGGCTCGCGCTGCTCGCCGGGTCGGCCGCCTGTCGGCGGGTGCCCGTGTCGCCGCCGTTGTCGGCCAGCGCGTACGTGACCCCGGCGGCCACGAGCACGGCGGCCGCGGCGCCCGCCGCCACCATCCCCCGTGCGCGTCCCCGCTTCTTGGCGGGCGTCGGCGGCAGCGGTGCGACCACCGGGCCGAAGCCTTCGGGGCGGTGCGGCAGCACGTCTCGTACGGTCGCCTCGCGCGGCAAAGTCACGGGCGCGGCCAGGGCGCGGCCCTCGGCCACCTCCGACAGCAGGCGCGCGGCCGTCTGCGCGTCGGGGCGCTGCGCCGGGTCCTTGTGCATCAGCTGACGCAGCACGGGCCCGAGCGGCCCCGCCCGGACCGGCTCGGGCAGCGGCTCCACCACGATCGCGTTCAGCGTCGACCAGGTGGAGGTGCGGCGGAACGGCGAGGAGCCCTCCACCGCCGCGTACAGGGTGGCGCCGAGTGCCCAGACGTCCGAGGCGGGGCCCGGCTCCTGGCCCCGGGCCCGCTCGGGCGCCAAGTAGTCGAGGGAGCCGACCAGTTCACCGCTGCGGGTGAGATGGGTGGCCGAGCCGTCGCCCGGGTCGTCCATGGCGGCGATGCCGAAGTCGGTGAGCACCACCCGGCCGCCGCCCTCAAGGAGGATGTTGCCGGGCTTCACATCGCGGTGCAGCACCCCGACGCGGTGGGCCGCGGCCAGCGCCTCCAGGACCCGGGCGCCGATGGCGGCCGCCTCGCGCGCGTCGAGCGTGCCGCGCTCGCCGAGCACGCCGTCGAGCGAGGGGCCGTCGACGAGCTCCATCACGATGACCGGGCGGCCCTCGTGCTCGGTCACGTCGTGGACGGCCACCACGGAGGGATGCCGTACGCGCGCGGCCGCGCGTGCCTCGCGCTGCATGCGCAACCGCAGGTCGCCGAGTTCCGGCGCCGAGAGGTCGGTGTACGTACGCAGTTCCTTGACCGCGACCTCACGGCCGAGCACTTCGTCGACGGCGCGCCACACGACGCCCATGCCGCCCCGGCCCAGCTGCTCGACGAGTCGGTAGCGCCCCGCGAGCCGGTAGTTCTCCCCCGATGACACCGCTGCCCCGTTCCCTGTGGCGGTTGTGGTCGCGTACAGAGTACGGGGCAGGAGTGACGGCTTTGGGGGGCTACGGGGCAGTGACGGTGAGGGCCGCGCGGCGCGGGGAGGCGAAGCCGTCGAGGTCGGCGCGGCTGAGGCCGGTCAGGCGGGCGACCTCGTCGTCGTCGAGGGCGCCGCAGTCCAGGCCGCGCAGCAGGAAGCCGCTGAGCGCCTTGGCGGTCGCGGGCTCGTCCATGACGTCGCCGCCCGCCTTCGCCACATACGCGGCGAGCCGCGCCGCCGCCTGCTCCAGGCCCTCGCGGTAGAACGCGTAGACGGCCGCGTAACGGGTCGGCAGATGGCCCGGGTGCATGTCCCAGCCCTGGTAGTACGCGCGGGCCAGGGCGCGCCGGGTGAGACCGTAGTGGAGCCGCCAGGCCTCGTGAACGTGCGCGGTGGAGCCGATGGGCAGGACGTTGGTGGAGCCGTCCGAGACCCGTACGCCGGTGCCCGCCGCCGCGACCTGCATGACGGCCTTGGCGTGGTCGGCGGCCGGGTGGTCGCTCGCCTGGTAGGCGGCGGAGACGCCCACGCACGCGCTGTAGTCGAAGGTGCCGTAGTGCAGCCCGGTCGCGCGGCCCCGGGCGGCGTCGATCATCCTGGCCACGGCGGCCGTGCCGTCGGCGGCCAGGATGGACTGGCTGGTCTCGATCTGGATCTCGAAGCCGAGCCGCCCGGCGGGCAGCCCGTGGGCCTGCTCGAAGGCCTCCAGGAGCCGCACGAAGGCGGAGACCTGCTCGGGGTAGGTCACCTTCGGCAGGGTCAGGACGAGCCCGTCGGGCAGGCCGCCGTGCGCCATGAGGCCGGTGAGGAAGACGTCCGTGGTGCGGATGCCCCGGTCGCGTACCGCCGCTTCCATGCACTTCATACGGATGCCCATGTACGGGGCCGCCGTGCCGTTCGCGTACGCCTCGTGGATCAGGCGGGCGGCGCGCGCGGCCGTCGCGTCCTCCTCGGCGTCGGGGCGCGGGCCGTAGCCGTCCTCGAAGTCCACGCGCAGGTCCTCGATGGGCTCGCGCTCCAGCTTGGCGCGCACCCGGTCGTACACGGGGCCCGCGAGCTCGTCGGCGATGCCGAGCACCTTGGCGAAGGAGGCGGCGTCCGGGGCGTGCTCGTCGAGGGCGGCCAGCGCCTGGTCGCCCCAGGAGCGGATGGTGGCGGCGTCGAAGGCGTCGCCCGGTACGTAGACGGTGTGCACGGGCTGGCGGGTGCCGGGGTCTCCCGGGTAGCGGCGGGCGAGCTCCTCGTCCACGGCCACCAGCGAGGCGCTGATCTCCTCGCTGACGCCGCCGGCGAGGCTCGTCGCCACCTTCTCCTGCTGACCCATCCTGCACCCTCCGCGTTCAGGTTTCCACTTGGCGGAATCAATGCTCCGCATAGCAGAATTTAGTAACGGGGTACCTCTGCCGTCAATGGTTGCCCAAAACGGCCGGGGGCCGCGCGGTGAAGATCACCACACGGCCCCCGGTCGGGCGAACGGGCAGGTCAGCCCTTGCGCGCCTTGACCTCTTCGGTCAGCTGCGGGACGACGTCGAACAGGTCGCCGACCACGCCGTAGTCGACCAGGTCGAAGATCGGGGCCTCGGAGTCCTTGTTGATGGCCACGATGGTCTTCGAGGTCTGCATGCCCGCGCGGTGCTGGATCGCGCCGGAGATGCCGGAGGCGATGTACAGCTGCGGCGAGACCGACTTGCCGGTCTGGCCGACCTGGTTGGAGTGCGGGTACCAGCCGGCGTCGACGGCGGCGCGGGAGGCGCCGACGGCGGCACCGAGCGAGTCGGCCAGCGCCTCGATGATCGCGAAGTTCTCGGCGCCGTTGACGCCGCGGCCGCCGGAGACCACGATCGCGGCCTCGGTCAGCTCGGGGCGGCCGGTCGACTCGCGCGGGGTGCGCGAGACGACCTTGGTGCCGGTGGCCTGCGCGGAGAAGGTGACCGACAGGGCCTCGACGGCGCCCGCGGCCGGGGCGGCCTCCACGGCGGCCGAGTTCGGCTTGACCGTGATGACCGGGGTGCCCTTGGAGACGCGGGACTTGGTGGTGAAGGAGGCGGCGAACGCGGACTGCGTCGCGACCGGGCCCTCGTCACCGGCCTCCAGGTCGACGGCGTCGGTGATGATGCCGGAGCCGATGCGCAGCGCGAGGCGGGCCGCGATCTCCTTGCCCTCGGCGGAGGACGGGACGAGCACGGCGGCCGGGGATACGGCCTCGTATGCGGCCTGCAGCGCGTCCACCTTGGGGACGACGAGGTACTCGGCGAACTCGGGGGCGTCGACGGTCAGCACGCGGGTGGCGCCGTGCTCGGCGAGCGCGGGCGCGGTGGCCTCGGCGCCGGCACCGACGGCGACGGCGACGGGCTCGCCGATGCGGCGGGCCAGCGTCAGCAGCTCCAGGGTGGGCTTGCGGACGGCACCGTCCACGTGGTCGACGTAGACGAGAACTTCAGCCATGGGACTCAATCTCCTGCGAGTGCGAAGAATCTGGGGGCAGTTGGGGCTCTGCGAGCCTTAGATGAACTTCTGGCTCGCGAGGAACTCGGCCAGCTGCTTGCCGCCCTCGCCCTCGTCCTTGACGATCGTGCCGGCGGTGCGGGCCGGACGCTCGGCGGCCGAGTCGACCAGGGTCCAGGAGCCCTCCAGGCCGACCTCGTCGGCCTCGATCTCCAGGTCCTCCAGGTCCAGCGACTCCACCGGCTTCTTCTTGGCGGCCATGATGCCCTTGAAGGACGGGTAGCGGGCCTCGCCCGACTGGTCCGTCACCGAGACGACGGCCGGCAGGGACGCCTCCAGCTGCTCCGACGCGGAGTCGCCGTCGCGGCGGCCCTTGACGGTGCCGTCCTCGACCGAGACCTCGGAGAGCAGCGTGACCTGCGGAACGTTCAGACGCTCGGCGAGGAGGGCCGGCAGCACACCCATGGTGCCGTCGGTCGACGCCATGCCGCAGACGACCAGGTCGTAACCGGTCTTCTCGATGGCCTTGGCGAGCACCAGCGAGGTGCCGATGACGTCGGTGCCGTGCAGGTCGTCGTCCTCGACGTGGACGGCCTTGTCGGCGCCCATGGAAAGCGCCTTGCGCAGCGCGTCCTTGGCGTCCTCGGGGCCGACGGTCAGCACGGTGATCTCCGCGTCGTCCGCCTCGTCGGCGATCTGCAGTGCCTGCTCGACCGCGTACTCGTCGAGCTCCGAAAGGAGGCCGTCGACGTCGTCGCGGTCGACGGTCAGGTCATCGGCGAAGTGCCGGTCGCCGGTGGCGTCGGGCACGTACTTCACACAGACAACGATCCTCAAGCTCACGCCGGCTCTCCTACTGCATCGTCATTTCTGGGCTGCCTTGTTGCACGCAGCATAGGCGCCTGATGGGGCGGTTTCCGGTCGGGGCGACCGGCGCTCCGAACGAAATATTACTCGCCAGTACACCCAGTGTGTTCCCAGTAAGCAAGCGCTTTGAACTGTGACGTTGCCAACGCTGAGTAACCGGCGGGTACGGAGACTTTTCGGCCCCCGCGGACGTTGAGTCGCCCTGGGTGCCGAGTCAGTCCCGGAGCCCGTGGAAACGGCCCTGGTGGTAGAGGAGCGGGCGGCCCGCGCCGGCGGGCTCGCCGACGACCGCCTGGCCGACCACGATGCGGTGGTCCCCGGCCGGGATACGGGCCACCACCTTGCACACCAGCCACGCCAGCACCCCGTCGAGCACGGGCACGCCCTCGGGGCCCGGTTGCCAGCGGGTGGGAGCGCCGAAGCGGTCGGCGCCGCTGCGCGCGAAGGTCGCGGCCAGCTCTTCCTGGTGCTCGCCGAGTATGTGGACGCCGATGTGCTCGGTCTCGGCGACCACGGGCCAGCTGGAGGAGCCGGTGCCGATACCGAAGGAGAGCAACGGCGGCTCGGCGGCGACCGAGTTGAGGGAGGTGGCGGTGAAGCCGACGGGCCGGCCGTCACGCTGCGCGGTGATCACCGCGACACCGGCGGCATGCTGGCGGAACACCGCGCGGAAGAGCTGGGGGGAGGCGAGACGTGCGGTGCCGAGCTCGGGCGAAGCCGTCATGGAGTTGTCCTTCTGCGGTCGGTGCGTGGGGGCCGGGAAAGGGTCAGCGGCCCGGACAGCGCGCACTTGCGGTGCGGGCGAGGTCCACATGGACGCGCCCGTGGAGAAGGATTCGGATCGGCACATCGTCAGACTGACGATTGCGGACGCGCGCAGTCAAGTGCGTTCTACGATGTGGGAGATCCGTCACGGGACGCTCCACGCAGCTCACACCGCCTTTCCCAGCGCGGCGATCACATCGGCGCGGCGCGGCTGCCCGGACGCCCGGCGCACGACCCTGCCGTCGCGGTCGAGGACCAGGACGGTGGGCGTGGCCCGGATGTCCAGGGCTCTGACGAGCGCGAGATGGTCCTCGGCGTCGATCTCCACATGCTCGACCCCGTCCACCATGGCGGCAACTTCCGCCAACGTACGCCGAGTTGCCCGGCAGGGCTGGCAGAAAGCGGTGGAGAACTGGACCAGGGTGGCCCGCTCGCCCAGCTCCCGGCCCAACTCCCCCGCCCCGAGCCTCGGCTCGTCCTCGCCCAGCACAGCCTCTCCCCTCACTTCGATGTCCGCCCTGTTCAGCGCCCCGGACCGGCCGGAAGATTCCCCGACGGCCCCGACCTGGGCACACGTGATGAGAATCTCCCTCGCGAGCGGCCCCAGGACTGGCCAGCACGGCGCGTATCGGGCACGATCTGCCCAATGCCGGAAAACCTACGGCTGCGTAACTTTCACCGGGAGAACCCTCCCCCGGGATCAGAAGGGCCTCCCCCAGATGGCAGAACTCGTGTATCGGCCGGTCGTCGGCGCCGCCCTGACCATGTTCAAGGCGCTCGACCTGAAGATCGACACGCAGGGTTCGGAGAACATCCCGCGCACCGGCGGGGCGGTGCTGGTCAGCAACCACATCAGCTATCTGGACTTCATCTTCACCGGGCTCGCCGCGCTGCCGCAGAAGCGCCTGGTGCGCTTCATGGCCAAGGAGTCGGTCTTCCGGCACAAGATCTCGGGCCCGCTGATGCGCGGCATGAAGCACATCCCGGTGGACCGCAAGCAGGGCGAGGCGGCGTACGCGCACGCCCTGGACTCGCTGCGCTCCGGTGAGATCGTCGGGGTCTTCCCCGAGGCGACCATCTCGCAGTCGTTCACGCTGAAGAGCTTCAAGTCGGGTGCGGCCCGGCTCGCCCAGGAGGCGGGCGTCCCGCTGATCCCGATGGCGCTGTGGGGCACCCAGCGGGTGTGGACCAAGGGCCGCCCGCGCAACTTCAAGCGCAGCCACATCCCCGTCACCATCCGGGTCGGCGAGCCGGTGGAGGCCCCCGCCGACCAGTACGCGGGCGCCATCACCCGGCGGCTGCGCGAGCGGTGCCAGGAGCTCCTGGAAGCCGCCCAGCGCGCCTATCCCGTACGCCCCAAGGACGCCGCCGACACCTGGTGGATCCCGGCGCACCTGGGCGGCACCGCGCCCACGCCCGAAGAGGTCCGCGAACGCGAAGCCAGCCGCTGAATCGTCACGCCCCGGCGCCGACCGGGGCGTGCACGGTGATCAGCGCACCGGGGCTCGCCTTCTCAAGCAGCTCGGCGAGCTCGGCCCCCGCCGCCACCGGATCACCGTGCGGGGCCATGGCCTCCAGCAGGAAGAGCGCGCCGGTCGACTCCTCGGTCAGCCGAGTGCGCACCCCCTGGCGCCAGTTCCAGCGGCGGCACGTCACGCCCTCGTCGTCGCACCACACCACCTCGCCCGCGTCCGGGTGCTCGACGACCGGCTCGCCGCCCGCGACCGTCAAGAACGGCTCGTCGCCGGTGGCCCGCACCAGTCGCATCGACCCCTTGATGCGGTCGGCGTCCTCGCCGCCGACCGGGACGAGATGGGCGACGCTGATCGCGTTGTAGACGTCGACGAGCCGGTTGACGCGCGGCAGACCGCCGTCCGCGAGCGCGCGCTTGGCCAGCGCCTCGGCGGAGTTGCGGGTACGGGACGGCTTGGCGCCGAACGCCGTGTACGCGGCGCGCCAGGCGGCCATGTGCGGGTCCTCGTGCGGGGCGAGGCCGCCGAGCCGCGCGCGCAGCCGCCGCGCGGCCTCGTCGAGCAGCGCCGAACTCGCCGTGTCACTGGGGCCGTTGACGAGCCGGCGGGCCTCGACGGCGACATGGGTGAAGCCGGGCGCGAGCGCGCGGACCTCGTCGGAGACGGTGAGCGTGAACGTCATGGGCGGTCGTGCCTCACAGGTCGATCGGGGCGGCTTGGTGCACCCCAGAATACTCCAAGGTTCATCTCAGTGGACTGCGAAGGATGACGAAAACGGCCGGTCGCAGAGAGTCATCGACTCCGCGACCGGCCGCTGTGCCGTGTCACCAGGGCGTCTACCGGGACATCTCCTCCTTGAGCGCCGCCAGGAAGTCGTCCACGTCGTCCTCGGTGGTGTCGTACGAGCACATCCAGCGGACGTCGCCGGCCGCCTCGTTCCAGAAGTAGAACCGGTAGCGCTTCTGCAGCCGCTCGCTGACGTCGTGCGGCAGCCGCGCGAAGACCGCGTTCGCCTGGACCGGGTAGAGGATCTCCACCCCGCCGACCGCGCTCACGCCGTCGGCGAGCCGCCGTGCCATCGCGTTGGCGTGGCGCGCGTTGCGCAGCCACAGGTCCTTGGCGAGCAGCGCCTCCAACTGCACCGACACGAAACGCATC
This sequence comes from Streptomyces sp. NPDC048696, assembly GCF_043198895.1. Classification (NCBI taxonomy): domain Bacteria; kingdom Bacillati; phylum Actinomycetota; class Actinomycetes; order Kitasatosporales; family Streptomycetaceae; genus Streptomyces; species Streptomyces sp. NPDC048696. The sequence goes on from NZ_JBICVJ010000002.1 coordinate 393,093, forward strand.
TTGGAGGCGAGCTGCATCGACATCTTGCGGATGTGCTTCATCCGGCGCACCGCGTCCGGGTTGAGCACGATGACGGCCTCGCCGAACATCATCCCGTTCTTGGTCCCGCCGTACGAGAGCACGTCGACGCCCGCCGCGTTGGTGAACGCCCGCATCGGTACGTCGAGCGAGGCCGCGGCGTTGGCCAGCCGGGCGCCGTCGAGGTGCACCTTCATGCCCAGCTGATGGGCGTGGTCGCAGATCGCGCGGATCTCGTCGGGCGTGTAGACCGTGCCCAGTTCGGTGTTCTGGGCGAGCGAGACGACCTGCGGCATGGCCCGGTGCTCGTCGTCCCAGCCCCAGGCCTGCCGGTCGATGAGCTCGGGGGTGAGCTTTCCGTCCGGGGTGGGCACGGTGAGCAGCTTGAGGCCCGCCATGCGCTCGGGCGCGCCGCCCTCGTCCACGTTGATGTGCGCGGTCTCGGCGCACACCACCGAACCCCAGCGGTCGGTCAGCGCCTGCAGGGCCACCACGTTGGCGCCCGTGCCGTTGAAGACCGGAAACGCCTGCGCGTCGGCGCCGAAGTGGCTGTGGACGACCCGCTGGAGGTGGTCGGTGTACTCGTCCTCGCCGTAGGAGACCTGGTGGCCTCCGTTGGCGAGGGCTATGGCGGCCAGGATCTCGGGGTGCACGCCGGCGTAGTTGTCGCTGGCGAAGCCGCGCACCTCGGGATCGTGGTGACGGCGCGCGTCCGTCCTCACGGCTTCGGGGTCAGCCACAGACGCTGTCCGTTCACTTCCGCCGCGGGCTGCTCCCAGACCCCGGCGATGGTTTCGGCGAGCTCCTTGACGTCGGTGAAGCCCGCGAACTTCGCGTTCGGCCGCTCCTCGCGCATCGCGTCGTGCACCAGCGCCTTGATCACCAGGATGACGGCGGCCGCGCCCGGACCCTGCTCACCGCCCGCCTTGCGGAAGGCGTCGGCGAGCGCGAGCGTCCACGCCTCGGCGGCGGCCTTGCCCGCGTTGTAGGCGGCGTTGTTGGCGGTGGGCTTGTGCGCGCCGGACTGGCTCACCAGCACATAGCGGCCGCGGTCACTGCGCAGCAGCCCCTCGTGGAACGCGAGCGAGGTGTGCTGCACGGTCTTGACCAGCAGCTTCTCAAGGAGCTCCCAGTCGGCGAGGTCCGTCTCGGCGAAGGACGCGCTGCCGCGCCAGCCGCCGACGAGGTGGACCAGGCCGTCGATACGGCCGAACTCCTTCTCGGTGCGCGCCGCCCACTCGCGGGTCGCGTCCAGATCCAGCAGGTCGACGGTGTCGCCCACCACGGTCGCCCCGCCGTGTGCGTAGCGCGCCGCGTCCACCGCCTCCGCGAGCCGTGCCGCGTCCGCGTCGGACGCCACCACGACGGCACCCGCCTCGGCGAGCGTGAGCAGGGCGGCGCGGCCCGCCGGGCCCGCCGCCCCGGCCACCGCGATCACGGCGCCGCTGAGCGGCCCGTTCCCATTCCCATTGCCGTTCATGATCGTCTCCTCCGCACGAGCGCTCACGCGGCGGCTCGCTCGGCGCTCGCCGCGGTGATTCCCTTGGTGGAGGCAATCACGTCCTTCAGCTTCTTGGCGAGGGCCTCATAGAACATGCTCAGGGGAAACTCGTCCGCAAGCACGTCGTCGACGAGTTTGCGCGGCGGCTGCGAGAGGTCCAGGGCGTCCGGGCCCTTGGCCCAGCGGGATCCCGGGTGCGGCGCGAGATAGGTCGAGACCAGGTCGTACGCGGCGAACCAGTGCACCAGCTTCGGGCGGTCGATGCCGTCCCGGTAGAGCTTCTCGATCTCGGCGCACAGCTGGTTGGTGACGGCCGGGGCCTGCTCCCAGTCGATGTGCAGCATGTTGTCGGTCCAGCGCACCACGTCGTGCTTGTGGAGGTACGCGAAGAGGAGCTGGCCGCCGAGGCCGTCGTAGTTGCGCACGCGGTCGCCGGTGACGGGGAAGCGGAACATCCGGTCGAAGAGCACCGCGTACTGCACGTCGCGGCCGTGCTGGTTGCCCTCGGCCTCCAGCTTCACGGCCTCCTTGAAGGCGGTGAGGTCGCAGCGCAGCTCCTCCAGGCCGTACATCCAGAACGGCTGGCGCTGCTTGATCATGAACGGGTCGAACGGCAGGTCGCCGTGGCTGTGCGTGCGGTCGTGGATCATGTCCCAGAGCACGAACGCCTTCTCGCAGCGCTCCTGGTCGCCGACCATCTCACGGATGTCCTCGGGCAGCTGGACGCCGAGGATGTCGACGGCCGCCTCGGTCACCCGGCGAAAGCGCGCGGCCTCCCGGTCGCAGAAGATGCCGCCCCAGGTGAAGCGCTCGGGCGCCTCGCGCACGGCGATGGTCTCCGGGAACAGGACGGCCGAGTTGGTGTCGTACCCGGCGGTGAAGTCCTCGAAGGCGATACCGCAGAACAGCGGGTTGTCGTAGCGCGTGGCCTCCAGGTCGGCCAGCCACTCGGGCCACACCATGCGCAGCACGACCGCTTCGAGGTTGCGGTCCGGGTTGCCGTTCTGCGTGTACATGGGGAAGACGACCAGGCGCTGCAGGCCGTCGGCGCGGTCGGCGGCCGGGTGGAAGGCGAGCAGCGAGTCCAGGAAGTCCGGCACGTCGAAGGCGTCGTCGGCCCACTTGCGCAGGTCCGCGACGAGCGCGCGGTGGTACGCGGCGTCGTGCGGCAGCAGCGGGGAGAGCTCCTGGACGGCGCCGACGATCCGCTCGACCACGGCCTCGGCGGCCGCGCGGGTGGGCGCGCCCTCGGCGTCGAAGTCGATGGATCCGTCCTTGGACTGCCAGGGCCGGATCTCCTCGACGGAACGCTTGAGCACGGACCAGGCAGAGTGCTCGACCACCGGCCGGTCGGCTACGGCGCCGGCGACCATGTCCTGCACAAGAATTTCCGTCATGTCACTTCCTCCACGGGAGAACCTCGCGTTAAGACACCGTATCCGTGTTCGGTTCACCGGCTCAAGAGGGATATCGGGAAATTATCCTGCACATCTTCATACGGGCCGCTGTTCTTCCTGCGACAGGCGTCGGGGACGCTCGCTTCTATCACGGCGCAGACGTAGTGCCAACCGCGTCAAGGCCTGGGGGACTCGCCCACCCCCGGGTGACACCTCTGGCCGGCGGACCCCCCGGACGGGTAGGACGGACGTGTCCCTCCCGTCCCCCCAGTACGGAGGCGTAACCCCATGAGTACCCGCGCCGTCCTTGTCGCAGCCCTCATCACGGGACTCGTGCTGGGCATCGCGGCCACCCGGGGAAACGACTCCGCCACCCCGCGCGAGCCGGGGTCCAACGCGTGGGCGGGCCGTTAGGCTGCGGCACTGCCGCGTGGGCACGGGACCGCCCGCGCGCGATCCGCCGTCGACGGAAGCGAGGCCTGTCTTGACGTTCCTCACCATCGGTCATCGCGGGGTCATGGGTGTCGAGCCGGAGAACACCCTGCGTTCGTTCGTCCGCGCCGAACGCGCGGGCATGGACGCCATCGAACTCGATCTGCATCTGAGCAAGGACGGCGCCCTCGTCGTCCTGCACGACGCCGATGTGGACCGCACCACGGACGGGACGGGCCCGGTGGCCGAGAAAACGGTCGCCGAGCTGCGCGAACTGGACGCCGGTCAGGGCGAGCGCATCCCGCTCTTCGAGGAGGTCCTGGACGCGGTGGGCTCACCGCTCCAGGCCGAGATCAAGGATGTGGCGGCCGCCGCCGAGCTGGCGCGCGTCATCCACGCGCGCGACCTCGTCGGCCGCGTCACGGTGTCCTCGTTCCACGACGAGGCGCTGGCCCGGATGGTGTCGCTGGTGCCGGGCGTACGGACCGTACTGATCGCGAGCCGGTGGGAGGACGACCTGACCGACCGCGCGAGGGCGGTGGGCGCGCATGCGCTCTCGCTGGACATCCGCCATCTGACACTGGCGGCCGTCGAGCGCACGCACGCCGAGTCCTTGCAGGTGATCGGCTGGGTGGTGAACACCCAGGACCATCTGCGGCTGGTGCGCGCGCTCGGTCTGGACGGCGCCACGACGGACTGCCCGGAGATCCGCCGCACCGGCCGCTTCACCGCGTGAACCGGCCGGGGGCCGCGAGGGCCGTCAGACCAACTTCTTGACCAGCAGCTCGAATTCGAGGTCCGCGCGCTGCGGGATGCCGAAGCGGTCGTCGCCGTACGGGAAGGGCGTCATGCTTCCGGTACGGCGGTAGCCGCGCCGCTCGTACCAGGCGATCAGCTCGTCCCGCACCGAGATCACCGTCATGTGCATCTCGGTGACGTCCCACGCCTCGCGCGCGGTGCGCTCCGCCTCGGCGATGATCTCCTTGCCGAGGCCGCTGCCCTGGAGCTCGGGGCGGACCGCGAACATGCCGAAGTAGGCGGCGTCACCCCGGTGTTCGAGCTGGCAGCAGGCGACGATACGGCCGCCCCGCTCCACCGTGAGCAGTCGGCTGCCGGGGCTGTGGATCACCTGGCGCACGCCCTCGGGGTCGGTGCGCTGCCCTTGCAGGATGTCCGCCTCGGTGGTCCAGCCGGCCCGGCTGGAGTCCCCGCGATAGGCCGACTCGATGAGCGGCACCAGCTCCTCGACGTCGGCTTCGGTGGCATCCCGGTAGCTCAGCTCTCCGGCGCGGGTGGTGTCCATGGCGAACCTTCTCCCAACTGCATCAATACGTCGTACGTCACGAGGGCACCACGAGCGTATCCCTCTCCCGCACACCCCCCGGGAGGGGTCGGATCGCCGCCGTGCGCTCCCCCGGTGTGCCGTTGCGCCCGCGTGCGCGGCGCCCGGCCTGGGCATCGACTCCTCGGCAGGTCGACATGGAGAGCGGGGAGGTGTGCCATGCACGGATCCGCGCTGTCCGGCTGGCTGCTCGTGGTGGTGTGCGCGGCGGCGGGCGGGTACTGCCTGATGCGGTTGCGCAGCGACTGCGAGCGGGCGCGCAGTTCGGCGGGCGGCGAGGCGGTGATGGGCTTCGGCATGGCCGCGATGGCCGTCCCGGCGGCGTTGGTCACCCCGCCGTCGTGGCTGTCCGCCGGCTACGCCGTCGTGTTCGGCGCCGCGGCGCTGCGCGCGGCCTGGCTGGTCCGCGCAGCGGCCGCGAAGTCCGCCGGAACGCACCATCTGCACCATGCCGTCGGCTCGCTCGCCATGGTCTACATGGCCCTGGCCATGAGCGCGTCCGGCGGACACGCGGCACACCACGGCCACGCGGGGCCCGCCGGGGGCATCCCGCTCGTCACCGGGGCGCTGCTCGTCTACTACGTGGGATACGTGCTCACCACGGGAGCGCGACTGCTGCCGGTGGCGCAACCGGCCCGCCAGGGCGCGGCGATCGCCTGGGCCGCGCGGCCCGAACTCACCCTGGCCTGCCGGTTGTCGATGGGAATCGCGATGCTCGCCATGCTCATCGCGCTCTGAACCGGGACCCGTCCGCCTTTGCCGATGATCGTGATCAAAACGTGGCGTGCGTCACTTGGCGCACGAGGTCATACCTATGGGCAGGGCCCCGCTCATAGGCTGAGGCCATGATGGTCTCCCTCGCGCTGCTGGCGCTCGGCGTCGTGTCCGCCGTGGTGGCCCCGCGGCTGTTCGCGCGCGCCCACTGGGCCGAGCGCGAGCCGGTGGTGGCGCTGTGGGTCTGGCAGTGCGTGGTGGCGGCGGTGCTGCTCTGCTTCGCGCTGGCGATGGTCTTCAGCGCGGCGGCGGCCTGGCAGACGGTACGGGGGCAGGTGTTCGCGGCGGCCCCGCGCGCGGTGGTCGACGCGTACGGGCTCGGTCCGTACGGCCCGTGGTCGGCGGCGCTCGCGGTGCTGCTGTTCTGCGGCGGCGCCTGGACCGCGGCGATGCTCACCCGGGAGATCCGCGAGGCCCGCGCCCGGCGCCGGGCCGGCCGCAGCGAACTGCTCGTCCGCGCGCCCCTGCTGCCCGGCGAGGAGCCCGGCGGAACGCCGCTGGTGGTCCTGGAGGCGCAGCGCCCGGACGCCTGGTGGCTGCCCGGCCCGACGCCCCAACTGGTCATCACCACGGCGGCACTTCGCCGCCTCAAGGGCCGCCAGCTCGACGCGGTGCTCGCCCATGAGCAGGGCCACGCGCGCGCCCGGCACGACTGGCTGCTGCACTGCTCGGCCGCGCTGGCCAACGGGTTCCCCAGGATCCCGGTGTTCGCCGCGTTCCGGGACGAGATGCACCGGCTGGTCGAACTGGCCGCGGACGACGTGGCGTCGCGGCGCTACGGGCGGCTGACGATCGCGCTCGCACTGGTCGAACTCAACGAGGACCGCGGTCTGTTCGGCCCCTGCCCGGCCCCGCACGGCCAGGTCCCGCAGCGGGTGAAGCGCCTGCTGGGCGGCGCGCCCCGGCTCACCGCGGGCCACCGCCTGCGCCTCACGGCGGCGGCGGCCCTGGTCCCGGTCGTCCCGCTCCTTGTGGCGTTCGTCCCGGGGCTGCGCGCGCTGGGCTAGGGCCTGTCCGGTGGATCTGGCCGCCTTCGGTGCGGGTCGCCGTTTCGGTACTGGTGAGCGGGGTCGTGGTGCGTGCAGCTGCAAGGCGGAGGAGGGCGACGACGCGTGGGGGTGCCCCCTGGTCGAGCGGAGCCGAGAGCTTGGGGGAGTCGGCAACCGACGACAACGCCGCAGATGCGCGTGCCACGACCCCGCGGCCCAGGCAAGATCCACCGGACAGGCCCTAGCCGCCGCCTCACGGGGAAGGATCGCGGCCATGGCGATCAAGGGTGTGCTGTTCGATTTCTCCGGGACGCTGCTGCGCGTCGAGTCGACCCGCAAGTGGCTGTCCGCCGTTCTCGACGGGAGGGGCATCACGCTGCCCCCGGATCAACTGGGCTTCCTCACAGAGCAGTTGACGGACGCCGGGGCGCTGCCGGGCGGCGGTGACCCCGTCCGCGTACCGCCGCGTCTGGCCGAGCTGTGGGCGACCCGCGACCGGAGTTCCGCGCTGCACCGGGCCGCGTACACGGGCCTGGCGCGGGAGGTGACATTGCCAGATCCGCAGTTGTACACCGCGCTCTACGACCGGCACATGACCCCGGCCGCGTGGCACCCGTATCCCGACGCGCCGGCCGTCCTGGCCGGGCTGCGGGAGCGGGGCGTCAAGGTGGCCGTGGTGAGCAACATCGGCTGGGACCTGCGGCCGGTCTTCCGTGCGCACGGCCTGGACGGCCTGGTGGACGCCTATGTGCTCTCGTACGAACACGGGGTGCAGAAGCCGGACGCGCGACTGTTCCAGGCGGCCTGCGAGGCCGTCGGGTGCGATCCGGGCGAGGTGCTGATGGTCGGCGACGACCGCCGGGCGGACGGCGGCGCGGCGGCTCTCGGCTGCGCGGTGCACTTCGTCGACCATCTTCCGGTCGTGGACCGGCCCGCCGGGCTCATGCCCGTACTGGACCTCGTCGACCGGGAAAAATCCGGGCCGCCCTTTCTGGGTGATCCCCCGCGTCACCCAGAAAGGGCAGCAAATCCGCAGGCCAGAACCCCCGGGAGGGGTTCCCGCATACGGTGACCTGAGTATATTGGCTCAGAGCCAGTCAACGCAGGAGTTACAGCATGTCCCCGCGAAGCGCATCGGTCAATGAAGAGTTGCGCCGACGTTCCCGTGAACGGCTGCTCCAGGCGACAGTCGAGCTGGTCGCGGAGCGCGGCTACGAGGCGACCACCCTCGGCGACATCGCCGACCGGGCCGGGTCGGCCCGCGGGCTGGTCTCGTACTACTTCCCGGGCAAGCGCCAGCTGCTCCAGTCGGCCGTCCACCGGGTCATGCACCTCGCCCTCAGCGCGGGCCTGGAGCAGGAGCCGCGCACGGACGACGGCCGCGAGCGCCTGGCCCGGGCCATCGACGCCATACTGGCCCTCACCAAGGTCCATCCCGTCCTCATGCGGGCCCATATGGCCGGCATCCTCCAGGCCGAGGGGTTCGTGCAGTGCCCCGAGCAGCAGCGGCTGTCCTGGCTGCTGCGGGACACCGTGGAGCGCTACGGCTCGCAGGACGTGGAGGCCGACTACCCGATGCTCCGCGCGTTGCTGATGGGCGCGGTCTTCGCGGCGCTGCTGCCCGGCGCGCCCATGGAGGTGCCCCGGCTGCGGGCCGAGCTGTTCCAGCGGTTCGGGCTCGAATGGGAGCTGGGCAACCCGCCGCCGCAGGGGAAACCGCTCGCCGTGCCCTGACGCCCGCGGCGAAACCGTTCGCCGTCCCCTGACGCCGCGCGCGCACCGGTGCGATGCTGGAGTCCCTGGTGGGTTCCACCCGCGGAAGGGAGCTCCCTTCGTGCTGCGTATCGCCGTCGTCGGTTCCGGGCCGAGCGGGGTCTACACCGCCCAGTCCCTGCTCACCCAGAGCGCGGTGCCCGGGCTGCGGGTCGACGTCCTCGACCGGCTGCCCTGTCCGTACGGCCTGGTGCGGTACGGGGTGGCGCCCGACCACGAGAAGATCAAGTCGCTCCAGAACAATCTGCGGGCCGTCCTGGAGGACGAGCGGATCACGTTCCTCGGCCATGTCCAGATCGGGCCCGGCGGCATCGCGCCCGAACAGCTGCTGGGGCTCTACCACGCGGTGGTGTACTGCGTGGGGGCGGCCGCCGACCGCCGGCTCGGCATCCCGGGCGAGGACCTGCCGGGCAGCTGCTCGGCCACCGACTTCGTCTCCTGGTACAGCGCCCACCCGGACGCCGGGGGCAACGGCTTCTCCCCCGACTGGCTGGACGCGCGCGCGGCGGTGGTGATCGGCGCGGGCAACGTGGCCGTCGACGTCGCCCGGATCCTGTCGCGCGGCGCCGACGAGCTGCGGCCCACCGATGTGCCGCACGCGGCGCTCGACGCGCTCGGCGCCGGCCGGGTGCGCGCGGTGCACATGACCGCCCGGCGCGGCCCCTCGCAGGCCAAGTTCACCACCAAGGAGCTGCGCGAGCTCGGGGCGCTGCCGGGCGCCGAGGTGAGCGTGGACGGCGCCGAACTGGCCCTGGATCCCGCCTACGCGGACCCGTCCGCGCTGCCCGCCGCCGTCCGCCGCAATGTGGAGGTGCTGCGCGGCTGGGCCGAGGCCCGCGAGCCGCGGGAGGTGGAGCGCGTGCTGCGGCTGCGGTTCTTCCTGCGTCCGGTGGAGATCCTGGAGCGGGACGGGCGGGTGGGCGGTGTCCGGTTCGAGCGGACGGTGCCGGACGGATCCGGCGGCGTGCGCGGCACCGGCGCGTACGAGGACATCGAGGCCCAGCTGGTCCTGCGGGCCGTCGGCTATCTCGGGGTCCCGCTCGCCGGGCTGCCGTTCGACCCGGCGCACGGAACGGTGCCGCACGCGGCGGGACGCGTGCTGCGCGACGGGGTGCCCTCGCCCGGCGAGTACGTGGCGGGCTGGATCAAGCGCGGCCCGACCGGCGTCATCGGCACCAACCGGCCGTGCGCCAAGGAGACGGTGACCTCGCTCCTGGAGGACGCGCCCGCGCTCGCCCGGCGCCCGGTCCAGGGCGAACCCCTTGACTCCCTACGGGAGTTGGGGCTGCGGCCGGTGGAGTGGCGCGGCTGGCTGGACATCGAGCGCGCGGAGGCCGAGCTGGGGCGGTCCCTGGGCCGGGGTTCGGTGAAGATCCCGGACTGGGACGGGCTGCTGACGGCGGGACTGGGCGCGACGGCGTCCGCGGAGGACCGGCTGGGGCAGGTTCCGGGCTAGGGCCCGACGGGTGCGGGGCCAGCACTATCCGGCGCCAGCGCTATCTACCGGGCGTCACCGGCTCCCGGGCCGCCTGGCGGGCCGCCGCGTCCAGGATGCTGTCGAGCAGCCCCGGGAAGAGCGCTTCCAGGTCCGCGCGGCGCAGGCCGTTCATCTTGGCGGTGCCCCGGTAGACCTGGTGGATGACGCCGTTCTCGCGCAGCACGCGGAAGTGGTGCGTCGTCGTCGACTTCGTGACGGGCAGCTCGAAGTGCGAGCAGGAGAGCTCGTCGTCGACGGCCGCGAGGTCGCGGACCACGCTCAGCCGGATCGGGTCGGAGAGCGCGTGCAGCACCCCCTCCAGGCGGATCTCGTCGCGCGCCGGGTGGTCGAGTTCACGCTTGCTCGTTGCTGTGGACACCGTCTCATTGTACGAGAGTCCTCGTAGTTTGACATTCCCCGTACTACGATGAGTATCGTACGAAGCGAACCCGGCGCCACCCAGCGGCGCCGCGGCCGTCCTGAATGGAGTCTGCCGTGTCTGCTGCGAGTGCCCTGTTCGAGCCGTACGCCGTGCGGTCGCTGACCATCCCGAACCGGGTCTGGATGGCCCCGATGTGCCAGTACAGCGCCGAGGCCTTCGGCCCGAACGCGGGTGTGGCGACCGACTGGCACCTCGCCCACTACGGGGCCCGCGCGACCGGCGGCACCGGCCTGATCCTGATCGAGGCGACCGCCGTCAGCCCCGAGGGCCGCATCTCCCCCGGAGACCTCGGCATCTGGAACGACACCCAGGTCGAGGGGCTGCGCCGGATCGTCGCGGCCCTGGAGGGCCAGGGGACGGTGCCGGGCATCCAGATCGCCCACGCCGGGCGCAAGGCGAGCACGGACCGCCCCTGGCGGGGCGGCGCGCCGCTCGCCCCCGGCAGCGAGGAGGGCTGGCAGCCGCTCGGCCCGAGCCCCGTCGCCTTCGACCCGGAGCACACCGTGCCGTCCGAGCTGACGGTAGATCAGATACATGACGTGGTCGGCCAGTTCGCGGACGCGGCCCGGCGCGCGGCGGACGCCGGGTTCAAGGTCCTGGAGATCCACGGCGCCCACGGCTATCTGATCGGCGAGTTCCTCTCCCCGCACTCCAACACCCGCACCGACACGTACGGCGGCTCGTTCGAGAACCGCGTCCGGTTCGCGCTCGAAGTCACCGACGCCGTACGGGCGGTGTGGCCCGAGGAGCTGCCGCTGTTCTTCCGCGTCTCGGCCACGGACTGGCTGGACGAGGGCGGCTGGACGGCCGACGAGACCGTCCGCCTGGCCGCGCTGCTCAAGGAGCACGGCGTGGACCTGCTCGACGTGTCGACCGGCGGGAACGCGGCGGGCGTGCGCATTCCGGTCGCGCCCAACTACCAGGTCCCGTTCGCGACCCGGGTGCGCGACGAGAGCGGGCTGCCCGTGGCCGCCGTCGGTCTGATCACCGAGCCCGCCCAGGCCGAGAAGATCCTCGCCAACGGCGAGGCGGACGCGGTCCTGCTCGGCCGCGAACTCCTGCGCAACCCGTCCTGGGCCCGCCACGCGGCCCGCGAACTGGGCGGCGAGGTGCACGTCCCGAAGCAGTACCTGCGGTCGGTCTGACGCCGTCGCGCCCGGCCCGCCACCGCGCTCAGCCGATGGCTCCGACGGCGCCGATGTCGAAGGGCTCGCTCACTCCGGTGAACGGGCCCTTCGCCGTGTCCCCGTGGTACGCGAGTCGGTACCGGCCGGGCGGGGTCGCGGGCGGGACGGTCCAGGTCACGGTGGCGATCGAGGTCGAACCGCCCGAGCGCGACCAGCGGAAGGTCGTCGACCAGTCGCCGTCGTCCGCGATCCGCGTCCAGCCGCCGTTCGTCCTGCGCTCCACGGACAGATAACTCCCGCCCCTGCGCAGGTCGTTGCCCGGGTGCGCGGCCACGAACGAGGCCGTGGCGCGGCGGCCGATCAGGGCGAACGAGAGGACGTCGCCGAACGCGCGGCCGGGGTGCGGCGCGTCCGAGACGCGGTGGCGGTGCCGTCTGCGCACCGGCACGGCGGGCTCGGGGACGCCCCGGTCGACGGGGACGCCGTCGCGCAGGGCCGCGGCGAGCTCGGCCACGGTCCGGCAGAGCGCGGGCAGCTCCCAGCGCCCGAAGAGCGTGCTGCCGCCCTCGTACTCCTGGGCGTCGTACTCCTCGGGCGTGGTGACGTAGTGGATGTAGCCGTTGCTGTATCCGGCGACGAGGACGTTCTCCAGGGGCGCGCCGAGGACCGCGGCGGCGGTGCGGCGCAGCCGGAGCCCGGCGACGATGGTGACCTCGCCCGGGATGCCGATGAGGAACAGCGGCCCGATGCGCAGGAGTTGGACGGGCGCGCGCTCCTGGACCATGGGGCGGACCCGGTTGACCGGTCCGGCGGGCAGGGCCAGCGCCTTGGGGTACTGCGCGTCGCGCAGCCTGGGTGCGAGGGGATAGAGCAGCCCGCGCGAGAGCGCGTCCCACAGCGGGTTGGCGCCGGGCCTGAACCCCTTCAAGCCGGGGCCGTCGACCCACGCCCCCGCGAACGCGGCCGCGCCGCCGACCGGAGGCGAGGTCCGGTGCGTACGGCCGTCCCCGGTGTGCTCGGGACCCACTTCGACGGCCGACAAGTGCACGTACGTAGTACGGGCGTCGAGACCGCCGGACATCTCGGCGCCGCGCAGCGCCGCAGCGGCTTCGTACTGGCGCGTGCCGATCACCCGGGTGTTCTCGAACTGGTCGCCGGTGGGGCCGCTGCCCGGCGACAGGCCCAGGTTGGGCGACATGTCGCCCGCGTTGGTCTGGGCGAAGGCGGTCACCAGCTCGGGCGTGCCGTCCGCGAGGTAGTCGGCCCCCGCCACCAGACGCTCCCAGTGGTAGGCCGCGTACCCCTTGTTGTCGGCGCTGATCAGGCGATTGCGGTTGGTCATGCTGGTGTTGTGGGTGGCGAACCAGTTGACCGCGCCCACGAGCCGGCCGTCCCGTTCCAGGGTGACCAGCGTGGTCCGGGGATCGATGGCCGCCGGGAAGTACGCGCGGTCGGCGGCCGGATTGCGCGCGAAGGCGCGGTGGGAGCGGTTGACGCTGGCGCCGGTGAGCTCACCGTGCGCGAGGCGCAGCACGGTCGGCGCCAGGTCCGCGATCGCCGCGTGGGCCGCCTCGGTGATCCCGTCCGTGATCGCGGCGAACGTGCGCTCCCGGAAGCCGCCGGTGTTGCTGTTGTACAGCTCGTGGTGGAAGTAGCCGCCGGGGCCGCAGTGGGTGTGGGTCGCGGTGAGCATGACGTTGGCCGCGTCGTATCCCTCGGGCAGCCGCCGCAGCACCTCCCGGACGACGCTGTCGGCCATCAGCGGCAGCTCGCACACCACCAGGAGCGCCCGGTGGCCGCTCGCCCGGTCGACGAAGGCGAAGGCGCGGGCCCGCTGGCGGGTGTGGATCCCGGCGCTGCGCTGGTCCGCCTTCCCATACCCGAGCATGCCGCACTCGGCGGCCTCGCCGGTGATGTCGGCGATGCCGCGCCCGGCCAGGAAACCGGGGGAGGCGGCCGCGTCGGCGGTCGTAGCGTCCGTCATCGTCGCTCCGATCTCAGCGGATTCTTGGAAGTCCCCCGCGGTTCCGCGCCCCTTGAGGGGCGCGGGGAACTGCGCGACCGGCCGCCCACGGTCCGCAGTCGAATGACCGCACTCCCAGCGGAGCGCTCGGTCGGGCCCGCACCGCCGACTCGTACCGGTGAGGCACGCCGGCGCCGTGCGGGTGGCTCGTACGGGTGAAAGCGCGCCGGACCGTGGGGCGGATCGAGCCCACACCCTCTGACCTGCACGGATACCGTCTGCGGGGGCCGCTGTCAGTGGTCGGGTGCAGACTGGCCACTATCCGGGACAACGGCGTTTTGGAGGGGTCGGGATGACCGACGTTCTGCTCACCGTGGGGACGCGCAAGGGACTCTTCGTCGGCCGCAGGCACGGCGGCGGCAGCTGGGAGTTCGACGGTCCGCACTTCAATGCCCAGGCGGTCTACTCGATCGCCATCGACACCCGGCGAGCGGTCCCGCGCCTGCTCGTCGGCGGGGACAGCGCGCACTGGGGACCTTCCGTCTTCCACTCGGACGACCTCGGCAGAACCTGGGTGGAGCCACCTCAACCAGCCGTGAAGTTCCCCGAGTTCACGGGGCGCTCGCTGGAGCGAGTATGGCAGCTGCACCCGGCGGGCCCGGAGGCGCCCGACGTGGTGTACGCGGGGACGGAACCGGCCGCGCTGTTCCGCTCCGAGGACGGCGGTATGAGCTTCGAGCTCGTGCGGCCGCTGTGGGAGCACCCGACGCGCTCGCAGTGGGTGCCCGGCGGCGGTGGCGAGGGGCTGCACACCATCCTCACGGACCCCCGGGACGCGCGTGCGGTGACGGTCGCGGTCTCCACGGCCGGGGTGTTCCGCACCCGGGACGGCGGCGAGAGCTGGGCGCCCGCCAACAAGGGCGTGTCGGCGGTGTTCCTGCCCGACCAGCACCCCGAGTTCGGCCAGTGCGTGCACAAGGTCGCCCGGGACCCGGCCGACCCGGACCGGCTGTATCTGCAGAACCACTGGGGCGTCTACCGCAGCGACGACGGCGGGGACCAGTGGCAGGACATCGGCGACGGACTGCCCTCCACCTTCGGGTTCGCGGCCGCGACGCATCCGCGCCGCGCGGACACGGCGTATCTGTTCCCCATCACGGCCGACTCCGACCGGGTCCCGGCCGGGAACAGATGCCGGGTCTACCGGACGGAGGACGCGGGCCGCAGCTGGGATCCCCTGTCGGCGGGACTGCCCGCCGAGGCGCACTACGGGACGGTGCTGCGCGACGCGCTGTGCACCGACGACGCCGATCCGGCCGGGGTGTACTTCGGCAACCGCAACGGCGAGCTGTACGCGAGCGCGGACGACGGGGACAGCTGGCGCCTGCTCGCCTCGCATCTGCCGGACGTGCTCTGCGTACGGGCGGCGGTGATCCGCCAGTAGAGTGAAGGCCGTGGCAGCACGACCGTTGAAAGAGATCGTCGAGCCCGGCTGGGCGGACGCTCTGGAGCCCGTAGCCGGACGGATCGCCTCGATGGGCGACTTCCTCCGTCAGGAGATCGCCCAGGGGAACACCTACCTCCCCGCCGGACAGCATGTGCTGCGGGCGTTCCAGCAGCCGTTCCACGAGGTGCGGGTCCTGATCGTGGGGCAGGACCCCTATCCGACACCCGGCCACGCCGTGGGGCTGTCGTTCTCGGTGGCCCCCGAGGTCCGGCCGCTGCCCGGCAGCCTGGAGAACATCTTCCGCGAGATGCACACGGACCTGGGCCTGCCCAGGCCCTCCAACGGGGACCTGACGCCCTGGACGCGGCAGGGCGTCCTGCTGCTCAACAGGGCGCTGACCACGGCGCCGCGCAAGCCCGCCGCGCACCGCGGCAAGGGCTGGGAGGAGGTGACCGAGCAGGCCATCCGCGCGCTGGTCGCGCGCGGCACACCGCTGGTCTCGGTGCTGTGGGGCCGCGACGCCCGCAATCTGCGGCCGCTGCTCGGCGAGCTGCCGGCCATCGAGTCCGCGCACCCCTCGCCGATGTCGGCCGACCGGGGATTCTTCGGCTCGCGGCCGTTCAGCCGTGCCAACGACCTCCTGGTCCGGCAGGGCGCGCAGCCGGTCGACTGGCAGCTGCCGTGACCTCCGGCGCCGGCGCCTGGGTGCTCGGGGTCGACTCGGGCGGGTCCGGCGTGCGGTTCGCGCTCGGCCGGGCCGAACCGGGCGCCCCGACCGAGGTGTTGGCGTCGCGGGAGCCGGTACCGACCGGCCCCGCCGGGATCGACGCCGGGCAGCTGCTCGGCCAACTGCTGCCCGCCGCCCGGGAGTTGCTGGCACGGACCGGAGCCGAGCGGGTGGCGGCGGTGGCCGTGGGCGCCGCCGGGATGGCCTCGCTCGGCGACGACCTGCGCGCCAGGCTCCCCGCGGCCCTCGCCGGTTCCCTCGGCGTGACGCGCCTGGCGCTGGCCGCCGACGCCGTGACCGCGTACGCGGGTGCGCTCGGGCAGCGGCCCGGGGCGGTGGTCGCGGCGGGCACCGGGATGATCGCGCTCGGCACGGATCTGACGGGGTGGCGGCGGGCCGACGGCTGGGGGCATCTGCTCGGCGACTGCGGCGGTGGCGCGTGGATCGGCCGCGCGGGCCTGGAGGCGGCGCTGCGCAGCCACGACGGCAGGCCCGGCGGGTCGGCGGCGCTGCGCGAGCGCGTGGAGGCGCTGTTCGGCCCGGCGCCGGAGCTGCCCGGACTGCTGTACCCGCGCGGCGACCGGCCGGCGGTGCTCGCGTCGTTCGCCCCCGAAGTGGCGCGCTGCGCACCGTTCGACCCGGTCGCGGCCGCGATCCTGCGCCGGGCGGCCCGTCATATCGCCGAGGCCGCGGCCGCGGTGTGCCCGGGCGGGGTGCGCGGGGCCGGGGAGTCGAGCGCCGACTCGCCCGCCGACCGGGGCACCACCGGCTCGGGCGCGGCCCGTTCCGCCGCGTCCAACAGCCTTCGTACGACCTCCGCCGGCACCGGCCAAAGCCCGGGCGAAACCGTGAGCGAATGCGAAGTCGCGCTCACCGGGGGGCTGTTCAAGATCGGCGACGCGCTGCTCGGCCCCGTACGCGAAGAGCTCGCCGCGCTGCTGCCGCGCGCGCGGAGCGTCGACGCGGCGGCGGATCCGCTCGCCGGAGCGGTGCTGATCGCCGCCGCGCTGGCCCGTGACGAGCTACGACTGCCACACGATCCCCGCATGTTGTCCGTCACGACAGAGCAGGACACTTGAGGGCAATGTCACTGACTGGATAAATACGGACAGATACCGCACACCCGCCCCCTACCCGAACAGCCGCGCCCGCAAAGCCAGTAGCATGCGGCGCCATGAGCTCCCCCACTGGGCCCGCATCCGGCCTGCCTGTACGAATGCCGCGACCCCGCCAGCCAGGGCGGCACCGCCGCCCGGAACCGGTGGTCGCTCCCGAGGGCGCGCCCGCGCTCGTCCTCGCCGTTCCCGGTGCTCCTTCCCCCGCCGTGCGCTCGCTGGCCGAGGAAGTCATCAGCATCGCGCGCTCCGAGCTGCCCGGCCTCGACGCCCGGATCGGCTACCTGGACAGCGCCGACCACGAGTACCCCACGCTGGACGCCGTGCTCGCGCACACCGCCGCCGAGCGCACCGCCCGCTTCGAGCAGGCCCGTGCCGACGGTCAGGACGTCACCGCGCCCGACGGCCCCGTCGCCGTCGTCGTGCCGCTGCTCGCGGGCCCCGACAGCGCGCTGATCCGCCGGGTGCGCCAGGCCGTCATGGACAGCCGCGCCGCCGCCGAGCTGACCGATGTCCTCGGCCCGCACCCGCTGCTCGCCGAGGCGCTGCACGTGCGCCTGTCCGAGGCCGGTCTGGCCCGCGCCGACCGTGCCCGGCTGTTCACGGTCGCCACCGCCGCCGACGGCATCATCCTGGCGACGGTCGGCGGCGACGAGGCCGTGCAGGCCGCCGGGATCACCGGCATGCTGCTGGCCGCCCGCCTGGCCGTGCCCGTGATGGCCGCCGCGCTCGACCAGGAGGGCTCCATCGCCGCCATGGCCGACCAGCTGCGCGGCTCCGGCTCGACGCAGCTCGCGGTCGCCCCGTACCTGATCGGCCCCGAGGTCGGCGACGGTCTGCTGGACGCGGCCGCCAAGGAGGCCGACTGCCTGTCCGCCGAGCCGCTGGGCGCCTACCCGGCCATCGGCAAGCTGGTGCTCTCGCAGTACGCGGCGGCGCTCGGCATCACGCCGCAGCCGCAGGGCTCCCCGGTGCACTGACGCACCCGCCGCCACGCACGCACGACGCGCGAGGGCCCGCACCTCGGAGCGGTGCGGGCCCTCGCGCGTGCGCGCGCGTGGCGGCGGCGCGGAGGCCGCCCACGAGGCCGCCTCGACACTGCCTCGCGTGCGCGCGCGTGCCGCCGGTTTTCCCCGCGGCTCAGCCGAAGATCACGCACGAGGCGGCGGGCGCCGCGAGCGAACCGGCCCGGCGCGGGATGCCGCTCTCCTCGTACAGGTCGAACCAGGTGACATCGCCGGAACGCTCGTTGGCGGCGTAGAGGCGGCGGCCCGAGGGGTCGAGGGTGAGGTCGCGCGGCCAGTGGCCGCCGCAGTCCACCGTGGCCACCAGCGCGGCGCGCTCGCCGTCCGGGTCGAGGGCGAGCGTGGCGATCGAGTCGTGACCCCGGTTCGCGACCCACAGGAAGCGCCCGTCGGGCGCCACGACCGGCTCGGACGGGTACGTCCGGCCCGTCACCCCCTCCTGCACCACCCGGGTCTCCCCCAGCGGCTCCAGGACCCCTCGGACGGCGTCCCAGCGGCAGACGACGACGGTGGGCGCCAGCTCGTTCAGTACGTACGCGTGGCGGCCGTCGGGGTGGAACGCCAGATGGCGGGGCCCGCTGCCGGGCCGCAGCGCGCACTCGCCGTGCGGCCGCAGCACGCCCGTGGCCGGGTCGAGCGCGCAGACGCGAACGGAGTCGGTCCCGAGGTCGACGCTCACCAGCCAGCGCCCGCTCGGATCGCCCAGCACCTGATGCGCGTGCGGGCCCCGCTGGCGCTCCGGGTCCGGGCCGCAGCCGTGGTGCGTCAGTACGTACGCGGCGGGGCCGAGGCGGCCGTCCGGGCGCACCGGGAGCGTGGTGACGCTGCCCGAGGTGTAGTTGGCGGTCGCGAGATGGCCCGCGAACAGGGCGAGGTGGGTCGGGGCGGCGCCGTCCACCGGCACCGGAGCGCCGAGGAGGGCCGGGGTGTCGGAGGTGACGTCGAAGGCGGCGGCCGTGCCGTGCTCGCTCTCGCCGACCGCGTAGAGCACGGTGGCGTCGGCCGACAGGGCCAGGAAGGACGGGTCGGCGAGGGCGTCGGTGGCGCCGAGGGGGGTGAGCGCGCCCGTCCCGCCGTCCACGGCGGCGACGGTGATCCCCCGTCCGCCCGCCGTGGTGAACGACCCGATGAACGCCCGCCCGGCACTGCTCTCGGCCACCGTGCTTCCCCTCTCGCGCGACTGTGCGCACCGGGGCCGCGCCCGGCGCTGATGGCCGCGACGGTAGCAGGCGGTCTAGACCAACTCGGTGAGGCGGGCGGCCGGTCGTTCCCGCGGACGGCGGCTCAGCCGGTGAGGGCCGGGGCGCGCGTCGAGCTGCGCAGGGGCGTGGCGAGGTCGGCGAGCGCCCGCTCCAGGTCGTGCAGATGCGCCAGGGCGGCTTCGGCGGCGGGGTGGTGGTGCTTGGTGGGTACGAGGTCGGTCGCGGGGGCCGCCGGCGCTTCTTCCGCGACCGCCGCCGGGGCGACCAGGGCCTCCACCGCCGCCTCGACACGGCGGCAGGCCGCCGTCAGACGGGCGTCGTGGGAGGCGGCCGGGTCGGCGGCGACGGCGGTCAGGCCGCGCACCTGGCGGGCGCAGTCGTCGAGCAATGCGATGACCTGGCGGGCCCGTGACCTGCGGCCCTTGAGCGGGCTGAGCGGATGGACCAGCGGGGCGAGCGAGAGGCGGACCCGGCCGAGCAGCAGCTCCAGCTCGGCCGCGTGCGGCGTCGGGTCGGCGCTGTCGTCCCCGGCGAGCCTGCGGGTCGCGGCGCTGGTGCAGCCGCGTACGCAGTGCAGGGCGCGCTCGATCCAGGCGTCCGTCGCCGCGTGCGTGGTGACCGGCAGGACGAACGCGACGGCCGCCGCCGCGCCGATCGCCCCCACCGCGGTCTCCTCGACGCGGAGCACGAGCAGCCCGGGGTGCAGCACGCCGAGCAGCCCGTAGAGCAGTCCGGCCATGACCGTGACGAAGAACATCATCCAGGAATACGAGAGCGGAGCCGTGTAGAAGATCCCGAAGACGCAGACGGCGACGAGGAGCGCGGTGGGCGCGGGCGCGCCGTGCAGCGGCAGCGCGACGACCAGGCCCGCGGCGATGCCCGCGACCGTACCGAGCACCCGGCGAAAGCCCCGGACCAGGGTCTCGCCGCGCGACGCGGTGTTCACGAAGATCCACCAGGCGGCGCCGACGGCCCAGTACCAGCGCTGCTCGGAGAGCACCTGGCCCACCCCCAGCGCGATGGCGCAGGCCACCGTCGCCTGGAAGGCCTGACGGGTGGTCGGGCGGGCGAGTCCGCGGCCGGTGAGCGGGGCCGGGGCGGCGGGCGGCGGGGTGCGCCGCTCGATGCACCAGAGCCCGAAGCGGACCAGCGCCGAGGCCGCGATCGCCAGGGCGATGGCCCCGTACAGCTCGGGCAGCTGCGCCGGGACGGCGTGCAGGAACTGGGTCGTGAAGAACATCATGAAGCCGAACACGCCGAGCGCGTGGCCGCGCGGGCCCCAGCGCCTGGCGTAGACGCCCGCGAAGACCACGGCGAGCCAGGCCGCGTCGCGCAGCAGCGGCACGCCGTGTAGCGCGGTGGCCAGGGCGAGCACGGGGAAGCCGACGGCCGGAAGCAGCGCGGTGCTGACCGCCTGGCCCCGGACGGTGGGGTCGGCGACGGTGAACAGGGCGAGCAGCGCCGCCAGGCCACCGGTGATGGAGGCGGGCAGGGACATGCCGCACAGCTCGGCGGCGGTGACCGCCACGGTGATGCCGAGTACGGCACGCGCGGAGACCCTCAGTCGCACAAGCCCCGGGTCCGGAGCCACGAACATCCTCTTCACGGCGGTCGCCGCGCCCCCCTTCAGTGGAGAAAGCCATCCGCGCGCCTGCGCGTCCCATACGGGCACACGTCGGCGGACATGGCAAAGGCGCCGCGTCCGGGACCGGCGTCGTCGCCGCCCGGCGCTGTGCGGCGCCGTCTCTTTGCTACGTACAACTTGCTACCGGGAAGAGGAAAGCATCCGCAGTGACACTGGCTCAACTGCTCTCGTTCCGACTGAGCCATTGGTACAGTCGAATCGCGAATTACAGGACCAGGAAGGGGCCAACGGACCATGGCGGTGGACGCGCTCGACACCCGCATCCTGCGGCTGCTCATCGAGCAGCCGCGCACCAGCGTGCGGGAGTACGCGCGTCAGCTCGGCATCGCGCGGGGCACGCTGCAGGCACGGCTCGACCGGCTTGAGCGGGACGGCGTGATCACCGGGACCGGGCCGTTCCTCTCCCCCGCGGCCCTCGGTCACCCGGTCCTCGCCTTCGTCCACGTCGAGGTCACCCAGGGCCACCTCGACGAGGTCGGGGACGCGCTGGCGGCCGTGCCGGAGATCGTCGAGGCGTTCTCGATCACGGGTGGAGGCGATCTGCTGACCCGGGTCGTGGCCCGCGACGCCGGTCATCTGGAAGACGTGATCCAGCGCCTGATCCAGCTGCCGGGCGTGGTGCGCACCCGCACCGAGGTGGCCCTGCGCGAGCGCGTACCGCACCGGCTGCTGCCGCTGGTGGAGGCGGTGGGGCGGGACGCGGGGACACAGCCGCCCGGCGGGCCGCCGACGGCCTGAATGGCCGCCCGAGGGCGGGGGGTCTACGTTCGAGGGCACCGGCACGATTCCCACCACCCTCCCGGAGACAGCTGCCATGGCAAAGATCCTTTTCGTGATGACCGGCGCCGGCCACTGGACGCTCGCCGACGGCACCGAGCACCCGACCGGTTTCTGGGCCGAGGAGGCCGTCGCCCCGTACGAGGCGTTCACCGGCGCGGGCCACGAGATCACGGTCGCCACGCCCGGCGGTGTGGTGCCGCCCGTCGACAAGGGCAGCCTGGCGCCCGAGGTCAACGGCGGCCAGGAGAACGCCGACCGGGTCGCGAAGGTCCTCGCCTCGATGGACGAGCTCCGCCACCCGCTGAAGGTGGCGGAGGTCGACCTCGACGCGTACGACGCGGTGTTCTACCCCGGCGGCCACGGCCCGATGGAGGACCTGGCGGTCGACGCCGACTCCGGCAAGCTGCTGATCGACGCCCTCGGCTCCGGCAAGCCGCTCGGCGTGGTCTGCCATGCCCCGGCGGCGCTGCTCGCCGCCACCCGCGAGGACGGCTCCAACGCGTTCGCGGGCTACCGCCTCACCGGCTTCACCAACGCCGAGGAGACCCAGGCGGGCCTCGCGGACAAGGCGAAGTGGCTGCTCCAGGACCGTCTGGTGGCGGCGGGCGCCGACTTCCGCGAGCGCGAGCCGTGGACCCCGCACGTGGTCGTCGACCGCAATCTGGTCACCGGTCAGAACCCCGGCTCGGCGGCCCCGCTCGCCACCGAGATGCTGAAGATGCTGGGTTCCTGACCAGGCCGAGTTGCGTACCGCGCGGGAGCCGGGAGGCTGGAGAGCGTTCGAAGGCCGGGGAGCGTCCGTACGTACGGGCACGGACCCGGCCGTCCGACTCAGCGAGGGGACACCCCCATGCAGGACCTCGCGGCACTCGCCGGGGAGCATCTGACCAAGGCACGCCTCGCCTCACACGGCCGCAGCGCCCATCTCATCGTCCACGACGGCGCGCTGCGGCAGAGCGTGATCGCCCTGACCTCCGGCTCGGCGCTCGACGAGCACAGCGCTCCGCTGGCCTCCAGCCTCCAGGTGCTGCGCGGCCATGTGCGCCTCACGTCGAACAGCGGCAACAAGGAGCTCCGCGCCGGGCAGCTCTGCGAGATCCCCAAGGAGCGGCACGGGCTGCTGGCGCTTGAGGACTCGGCGGTCCTGCTGACGGCCGTCACCGCCGTGCTCTAGGCACCCCGGCCGTCACCGGGCCGCCGTGGCCGCCGACCCCCGCACCGTCACGAACACCACGGCCGTCACCGCCCACGCCGCCACCGCGACCCACAACAGCACCTCGCCCGGTGTGCGCAGCGCCCCGATGCGCGCCGCCACGCCCGTGGACAGCGCCGCGACGGCGGTCATCCCGAGCGGGAACACGGTCGCCCAGCGCCGTACGTCGTAGTGCGGCCGCGGCCTGACCACCTCGGCCGTCAGCAGGATGGCGTACGCGGCGAAGGCGAGCCCGAGCAGCACGAGCGTGGCCGTGCGCAGCACATGATGCGCGGTCCCGGTCCACAGCGGGGACGCGGTGAGCTTCGATCCGGCCAGCGCCGAGATCGCCAGCGCGCCCCCCGCGATCCAGTGGTCGCCCGCCCCGGTCCACACCTGCCGTACGTCGAACCGGACCAGCGCCTCCAGATAGAGCAGCACCCCGAGGCAGAACAGCACGAGCGCCGCCCATCCGAGCCAGTCGCCGCGCCCCGCCGCGGCCAGGCTCGCCGCCAGCACCGCGAGCGCCTGGGTGGCGACGCACACCAGGAAGACCCCGCCGGGCATCCGGCGCCGCCAGTGCCGTACGACTCCGTGGAGGAGCACCGGCCACAGCGCGGCGGCCAGCGCGAGGAGGACGGCGGCGGCGCTCTGCCAGCCGAGCAGCGAGAGGCGGGCGCCGAGCACGGCGGTCGCCGCGACGGCGGTGAGCGCGGGCGGGGTGTCGGCCTCGGCCTCCCAGCGCGGGCGGTCGCGCAGGAACCGTGCGGTGAACCGGGCGGTCAGCAGCAGCCAGACGGCCGCGGCCAGCGCCAGCGCGATCCTGGAGAGGGTTTCGTGGCCGATGAGGTGCAGGCCGACCGAGACGATGCCGGTCGCCATCACGGCGGCGCCCGCCGCCGCGGGGAGGTCGGCCCACCAGTGGCCGGAAGGACGGTTCACCGTGTCATCGGTACGCGGCGGCCGCCGGGGCCGCCACCGGGGTGCGCCAATGGGGTGCGCCAATGGGGTGCGCCAATGGGGTGCGCCAATGGGGCGATCCAGAGCTTCTGGACACCCCGACTCCCTCTTGGTCCAGACCTATTGACGAAAGGTCTGGACCTCCCTACGGTGTGGCGCAACCGGACCCCGTACGTCTCCAGGTTCCCCACGACCCAGGAGGTACCCGCCATGCTCGGCCGGACGTTACGACTGCTGGGGGCCGGCCTCGCGCTGGCCTGCGCCGCGCGGTTGCCCGCCGCCGCGGCGCCCGCCGCGCCCTCGGGCGACACCTGCGCGGTCAAGCCGAGGCCCGCGGGCAAGGTGCTCCAGGGCTACTGGGAGAACTGGGACGGCTCGTCCAACGGCGTCCACCCGCCGTTCGGCTGGACGCCGATCACCGACCCCCGGATCCCCGGCCACGGCTACAACGTGGTCAACGCCGCCTTCCCGGTGATCCGTTCGGACGGGACCGTCCTCTGGGAGGACGGGATGGACGCCACGGTGAAGGTTCCCACACCTGCCGAGATGTGCCAGGCCAAGGCGGCCGGGCAGACGATCCTGCTCTCCATCGGCGGCGCCGCGGCCGGGATCGACCTCAGCTCCAGCGCGGTCGCCGACCGGTTCGTGGCCACCGTGGTGCCGATCCTCACGGCGTACCACTTCGACGGCATCGACATCGACATAGAGACCGGCCTCGTCGGCAGCGGCTCGATCACCGAGTTGTCGGCCTCGCAGGCCAACCTCGTCCGCATCATCGACGGCGTGCTCGCGCAGATGCCGCCGGGCTTCGGCCTCACGATGGCCCCGGAGACGGCGTACGTGACCGGCGGCAGCGTGGCGTACGGCTCGATCTGGGGCGCGTATCTGCCGATCGTGAAGAAGTACGCGGACAACGGCCGGCTGTGGTGGCTCAACATGCAGTACTACAACGGCAACATGTACGGCTGCTCCGGCGACTCGTACTCCGCCGGGACCGTCGAGGGCTTCACCGCCCAGACGGACTGCCTGGACCACGGGTTGGTGGTCCAGGGCACCACGATCAGGGTCCCCTACGACAAGCAGGTCCCGGGCCTTCCGGCCCAGCCGGGCGCCGGGGGCGGCTACATGTCGCCCGACCTGGTCTCCCAGGCGTGGCAGCACTACGGCGGCGGCCTCAAGGGCCTGATGACCTGGTCGATCAACTGGGACGGCTCCGGGGGCTGGACCTTCGGCGACAACGTGAAGGCGCTGCAAGGGCGTTGACAGCCCTCGCGGCACACCGGAATCCCACCTTCCGAAAACCTGCACACCGCGTGCGCAGACCGGTCACCGCACACCTGTGCCCGCCCTGGTCCGTACCAGTCGGAGGGGGCCTTAACAGCCGGAGTGTCCCAGTTGAGCAAATGGATATCCGGGGGCGAGGAATTCATGACGTGAAGCTCGTGAAGAAGCTGCCCCCAAATCATGAACACCTCTGCACGCGGCGGTAATAAGCACCGCAAGGAGTGCCTGATCAGGGCCGGTGGGGATTGGCTGTGTACGCCGTCGGCGTGCTTTGATCCTGCCCCATACGGGAGCCCCGCCAACGGGCTCCAGGTATTGAATTCCCCCCGAATGAAGGGCAGTTTTCCCATGAACATCACCCCGCAGGTCGAGACCCGCGAGATCTCCGACGCCGACCTCGACAACGTGTCCGGCGGCCTCGTCGGCACCGCGCTCGGCAACGTGACCGGCACCGCCGACTCGCTCCTCCCGGTCTCGGGCATCGTGGGCTCGGTCACGGGTCTGGTCCAGTCGACGACCGGTGTGAACACCGGCGCGGTCACCGGCCTGGCCTCCGGCCTCGTCGCCGGTCTCTGAGACCGCGTGTGAGCCCCGGAACCCGCTCGGTTCCGGGGCTTCACCGCGCACCCGCTCCACCGGTGCGCACCGTCCACACGTCGAGGGAAGAGTCCGGTGCAGTTCCGCCAACAGGCCCTGTCCAAGCTGCAGTCGCCGGAGGAACTCGACCTGCCGGTGCGCTTCGCGCGCCCCCAGGGCCGACTTGTCCTCCTCGTGACGGTGGTCGTCATGGCCGCCGCCTGCTTCTGGGCGCTGACCGGCTCGGTCTCCGCCACCGTGAGCGCGCCCGGCATCCTCACGCACGCGCAGGGCAGCTATGTGATGCAGAGCCCGTACGCGGGCCAGATCACCGGTGTGCTCTCCAAGGAGGGCCAGAACCTCTCCGCCGGGGCCCCGCTGCTCACCGTCCGCACCGAGCGCGGCGACCGGGTCGTGCGCGCCATCGCGGCGGGCCGCCTCACGGCGCTGCGGGCCACCATCGGCGCGGTGGTCGCCACGGGCGCGGACGTGGCGAGCGTGGAGCGTGTCGCCTCCAGCGGCGACCCCTTGATGGCGATGCTGTACATATCCGGCGACGCGGGCGCCTCCGTCCCGGTGGGCGCGAAGGTGGACCTCGGCGTCCAGTCCGTGCCGTCCGGGCAGTTCGGCGTGTTGCGCGGACACGTGGCCGCCGTCGGCAGGACCTCCCAGACCCGCGAGCAGATCACCGCCTTCCTCGGCGACGCCCAGCTCGGCGAGCAGTTCTCGCAGCACGGCAGGCCCCTCGCGGTCCTGGTGCGCCTCGATCGCTCGGCCGCCACCAAGTCCGGCTACGCGTGGTCGTCGGCCCAGGGCCCGCCGTACGCGATCGACTCCATGACCCCGGCCACCGGCACCGTCCATCTGGCCGACCAGCGTCCGATCGATTGGCTGCTCCCGTGACCGCCCCGCACACCGCACCTCCACAGCTTCCGCCTCCCGGGCGCCGCCGCCGCGACAACCCGCCGGTGAACAGGCGCCGTTCACGACCGGCGCCCAGAGCGAAGAAGACGAAGACCGTACGCACTCCCACCGTCCTCCAGATGGAGGCGCTGGAGTGCGGCGCCGCCTCGCTGGCCATGGTGCTCAGCCACCACGGCAGACATGTGCCGCTGGAGGAGCTGCGCATCGCCTGCGGCGTATCCCGCGACGGCTCGCGGGCCAGCAACGTCCTTAAGGCCGCCCGCAGTTACGGCCTCACCGCCAAGGGCATGCAGATGGAACCGGCCGCGCTCGCCGAGGTCCAGGCGCCCGCCATCCTCTTCTGGGAGTTCAACCACTACGTGGTGTACGACGGCCCGGCCCGTCGGCTCGGGCGCCGTGGCGTGTACATCAACGACCCCGACAAGGGCCGCCGTTTCGTGCCCGCCGAGGACTTCGACACCAGCTTCACCGGTGTCGTCCTGGTCCTGGAACCGGGTGAGTCGTTCCGGCGCGGCGGCCGGAAGCCCGGTGTCCTGGCCGCCCTGCCGGCCCGGCTGCGCGGCACCACCGGCACGATGCTCGCCGCGCTCCTGGCCAGCCTGCTGCTCGTGGCCGTCGGCGCCACGCTGCCCGCGCTGAGCCGTACGTATATCGACATGTTCCTGATCGGCGATCAGACCTCGCTGCTCGGTGTGCTGTTCGCGGCCATGGGCACCATGGTGGCGCTCACCGCCGTGCTGACCTGGCTCCAGCAGGCGAATCTGCTGCGCGGACGCGTCATCTCCTCCACGCTCGGCGGCGCCCGGTTCTTCCGGCATCTGCTCAGACTGCCGGTCACCTTCTTCGCCCAGCGCAGCCCGGCCGATCTCGTGCAGCGCCTCCAGTCCAACGACGCGGTGGCCGAGACCCTGGCCCGCGACCTCACGGCCGCCGCCGTGGACGGGGTCGTGGTGCTCCTCTACGCGTTCGTGCTGTGGAGCTACGATCCGCAGCTCACCGTCATCGGCATCGGGATCGCGCTGCTCAACGTGGTCGCGATGCGGATCGTCGTACGGCTGCGGGCCACCCGTACCCAGAAGCTGCGGGCCGACAGCGCGCGGCTGACCAACACCGCGTACACCGGCCTGCAGTTGATCGAGACGATGAAGGCCACCGGCGGCGAGGACGGGTTCTTCCGGCGCTGGGCGGGCCAGCACGCCACCACGCTGGAGGAGCAGCAGCGGCTCGGGGTGCCGAGCGCCTGGCTGGGTGTCGTCGCGCCGCTGCTCGCCACGCTCAACAGCGCGTTGATCCTGTGGATCGGCGGGCTGCGGGCGGTCGAGGGGCATCTCTCGATCGGTCTGCTGGTCGCCTTCCAGGCGCTGGTGACCCGCTTCACCGCACCGGTCACCCGGCTCAACTCGGTGGCCGGGCGGGTCCAGGACTTCGCGGCGGACGTCGCCCGGCTCAAGGACGTCGAGAACTTCCCGGTGGACGCGCTGTACTCGCGCGGCGAGGTGACCGAGAACACCCGCAGGCTCAAGGGCCATGTGACCCTTGAGGACATCACCTTCGGCTACAGCCCGCTGGACGCCCCGCTGCTCACCGGCTTCTCACTGTCCGTGGGCCCTGGGCAGCAGGTGGCGCTGGTGGGCGGCTCGGGCAGCGGCAAGTCGACCGTGTCCAGGCTGATCTCGGGGCTCTACGCACCCTGGGAGGGCACGATCCGCATCGACGGGCAGCGCCTGGAGGACATCGCGCGCGGGGCGCTCGCCGCGTCGGTCTCCTTCGTCGACCAGGACGTCTTCCTCTTCGAGGGGACGGTCCGGGACAACGTGGCGCTGTGGGACCCGTCGGTCCCGGACGACGCCGTGGTGGCCGCGCTCAAGGACGCGGCGCTCTACGAGGTGGTCGCCCGGCGCCCGGGCGGCATCCACAGCCGGGTCGAGCAGGACGGCCGCAACTTCTCCGGCGGCCAGCGCCAGCGTCTGGAGATCGCCCGCGCGCTGGTGCGCCGCCCGAGCATCCTGGTGCTCGACGAGGTCACCAGCGCCCTGGACGCGCGGACCGAGCAGATCATCATCGACAATCTGCGCCGCCGCGGCTGCGCCTGCGTGGTGATCGCCCACCGGCTGAGCACGGTCCGCGACAGCGACGAGATCGTGGTCCTCGACCACGGGACCATCGTCGAACGCGGCCGCCACGAGGACCTGGTCGCCGCCGCCGGCCAGTACGCCGAGCTGGTCAAGGAGCACTGAGGTGACATCCGTCCACCACCTCCCGGGCACCGGCGCGGCCGGACCCGACGCGGTCATCGGCGCGCTCGGCGGCCTCGGCCGGCACATCGACTGCACCGGACTGCGGGGCCTGGCCCTCGAAGGGCCGCAGGTGCTGTGGCTCGTCATGGGCGGCGCCCTCGACCTGTTCGCGGTCGACGCGGTGGAGCAGGGCCACTGGCACTTCCTGGGCCGCCTGGAGCCCGGCACCCTGCTCCTGGGCCCCGTCGAGGGCCCGCGCCACACGCTCATCGGCAGACCGCTGCGCGAATGCGTACTGCGCCGCATCCCGCTGCGCGAGCTGCACCGCCCGTACGACACGGAGTACGGCGCCTACGAGGGCCAGTACCCCAGTCAGTACGACACCGGCGACGCCGCCCTGAGCCTGCTTGAGCACGCCTTCTCGCTCGGTGTCGGGCGCGGCCAGCGTGTGCTGTTCGAGGCCCCGCTCGACGGCCGTACGACGGTCGACGAGACGGTGGCCGACGACGACGTCCTGTGGCTGCCGATGTCCCCCGGCAGCGTCCAGTACGGCGCCGCGTTCAGCGCGGAGGCGGCCGGTGACCTGCTCGTCGACGGCGCGCTGTGGCAGGGCATGGTCAACCGGCAGTACCGCCTCCTGTCCGCCCTCGACCGCTGGATCGAGCGTCTTGAGCGCGCCCACGAGGACCGGGCGGCGGCCGGGATCAAGGCGGGCGAGGCCGTCCGCGACGAGGCCGACCGGGCCCTGGTGACCTCCATCGGCCGCCCCCGCAAGGCGAGTGGGGCCAAGACCGCCGCCGGGGACGACGCCACGTACGCGACCTGCCGGCTGGTCGCCGAGGCGGCCGGGATCACGCTCACCGAACCGTCGCGCGGCGGCGCGGTGAGCGAGCGGATCGACCCGGTCGAGCGCATCGCGGTCGGCTCGCGCATCCGCACCCGACCGGTCCGTCTCGACGGACGCTGGTGGCGCGAGAACGCCGGCCCCCTGGTGGGGTACCGGGCCGCGAGCGGAGCCCCGGTCGCGCTGCTGTGGCGCCGGGGCGGCTACGAGGCCGTGAACGCGGTGACCGGGCGGCGCACCCGGGTCGGCGACGCCAACGCCGAGGAGTTCGAGCCACGCGCCGTCATGTTCTACCGGCCGCTGCCGGACCGGCCGTTGAGCACCTGGCGGCTGTTGCGCTTCAGCCTGCGCGGCACCCGCGCCGACCTGCGCAATCTGGTCCTCGCCGGTCTGGTGACGGTCGGGCTCGGCGCGCTGGTGCCGCTGGCGACCGGGCAGGTGCTCGGCGTCCTCGTACCCCGGGCCGAGAGCGGTCTCATCGTGCAGGTCTCGCTGGCCGTCATGGTCGCCGGGATCGTCGCGGCGGCCTTCACGCTGCTGCAGAACCTGACCATCCTGCGGATGGAGGGGCGGATCGAGAGCACGCTCCAACCGGCGGTGTGGGACCGGCTGCTGCGGCTGCCGACGAAGTTCTTCGCCGAGCGCTCCACCGGTGAGCTGGCGAGCGCGGCGATGGGGGTCAGCGCGATCCGCCGGGTGCTCTCGGGCATCACCCCGGTCGTCGTCCAGTCGGTCACGGTCGGCGTCGTCAACCTCGTCCTGCTGCTCTGCTTCAGCGTCCCGCTGGCCCTGACGGCGGTGGCGATGCTGATCGTCATCGCGGGCGTGTTCCTGGCCCTGGGGATGTGGGAGCTGCGCTGGCAGCGCCGGCTGGTCGCGCTCGGCAACAAGCTCAACAACCAGGCGTTCCAGACCCTGCGCGGACTGCCCAAGCTACGGGTCGCCGCCGCCGAGAGCTTCGCGTACGCGGCGTGGGCACGGGAGTTCGCCCGCAGCCGCGAACTCCAGCAGCGGGCGGACCGCATCAAGAACGTGACGACCGTCCTCAACGCGGTGTATCTGCCGCTGTGTTCCCTGGTCGTGTTCGTGCTGCTGGCGGGACCGGCGCGAGGATCGCTCTCGGCCGGGGCCTTCCTCACCTTCAACACCTCCGTGACCATGCTCCTGACAGCGGTCACCCAGCTCACCGGCGCGTTCCTGTCGGCCGCCGCCGCGCTGCCGATGTACGAGCAGATCAAGCCGGTGCTCCACGAGGCGCCCGAGACACCCGGCACCAGCACCCAGCCCGGCGCCCTGACCGGCGAGATCGAGGCCAGGAGCCTGTCCTTCCGGTACGGCGACGACGGACCGCTGGTCCTCGACGAGGTGTCCCTGAAGATACGGCCGGGAGAGTTCGTGGCGATCGTCGGCCCCAGCGGCTGCGGCAAGTCGACCCTGCTGCGTCTGCTCATCGGCTTCGACAAGCCGGTCTCCGGCAGCGTCCTGTACGACGGCCAGGACCTGACCGCGCTCGACGCGGCGGCCGTGCGCCGCCAGTGCGGTGTGGTCCTGCAGAACGCCCAGCCGCTGACCGGCTCGATCCTGGAGTGCGTCTGCGGCGCGGAGGTGTTCAGCCAGGAGGAGGTGTGGCAGGCGGTGGCGATGGCGGGTCTGGCCGAGGACGTCCAGCGGATGCCGATGGGCCTGCACACCATGATCGCCGGTGGCGGCGCGGTCTCCGGCGGCCAGCGCCAGCGCCTGATGATCGCCCAGGCCCTGGTACGGCGCCCGCGCATCCTGTTCTTCGACGAGGCGACGAGCGCGCTCGACAACGAGACCCAGCGCGTCGTCATCGAGAGCACCCGCGCCCTCAACGCCACCCGTGTGGTGATCGCCCACCGCCTCTCGACGGTCCTGGACGCCGACCGCGTGCTGGTGATGTCCGAGGGCCGGGTAGTCCAGGAGGGCCCGCCCGCCGAACTCCTGGCGGACACGGGCGGACACCTCCATGAGCTGGTACGGCGGCAGCTGCGCTGATCCCCTGAGGACTGTGTGACGATTCGTCAGAAACTCGCCTGCGCCCACACATCGGCCCGGCCGACCGACTCCAGGGCGTACTTCGTGCAGTAGAGGTGGCGGATGTACTCGATGGCCGGGTCGTGGACGCGGAACTCTCCGGCGGGATACAGCACCGTCAGCTCGTACGAGCGCTCGCGGTTGATGTTGCCGTCCTTGGCGCGCCACTGGCCGCGTCCCTCCTGGATGGTCAGGCCGGAGGGGAAGCGGGGCGTGATCACGTCGGCGACGAACTTCATGAACTCGTCATCGGGGATGGGCGGCTGACCGCCATGTCGGCCGGAGCCGAAGTAGAGGTGGGTGGCGATGTACGGGCTGCCGTGTCCCTGGGTCGGCCGCGACGTCGACGCCGACGGGGCGGCGGTCCCGTAGGCGACGTCGGAGGTGGGGCCCTGGGTGACGAAGAGGAGCGCGACCGCCACGAGGGCGGCGGCCACGGGCGTCGACAACCGTATGTGCAGCATGGTGTCCCTGTCTGTTGGTCCGGTGTGGGTGTTTCTCCGTGGCGAGCCGTCGGCCGGGGCGCGTTCACCGGCGGCCGGTCGCCGACCGCGTACGCGTCAGGGGGAGCCCGGGCCGCCGGGCACGCACTCCAGCAGGAAGGCCGCCGCGTCCCGCAGATTCACCGGGGCGTCGGCGCGGCCGAGGAGCTGGGCGGCCGTCCGGACGAGCGTCTGCGTCGTGCGCACGGAACCGATCGCGCCCGCGCGCGGGGCGATGTCCACGATCAGGTCCTCCGCCTCGGCCCAGGCCCCGGACCCGACGAGCGCGGCCAGCAGTTCGGCGGTGAACAGATGCCGGTAGGAGGGGCCTGGAGCCGTGGCCGCCTCGTACAGGAGAGGGACGGCCGTGTCCCACTCGCGCAGCCGGGCGTGCACCCAGCCCTGGTGGCCGAGCAGTTCGGTCTGGTCGATCCACCACGCCCAGTGCGGGTCGTCGGCCGAGACGCCGTCCAGGAACCGGCTCTGGGCACGGGAGATGAGGTCCACGGCCTCCCGGCGGCCGCCCAGCAGGGCGCTCGCGTGCGCCTGGCGGATCAGGACGAGGCTGCTCACCCTGGCGGGCAGCGGCCGGGGCCCGGCCACGCGGGCGGCGCTCTCCAGGGCGCGCCCGGGGCGGCCGGTGTGGGCGTCCAGCATGCTGTCGTTCAGGAGCACGAGGCGCGCCATGCCGCGGTCGCCGCAGAGTTCGGCGAGGGCCAGCGCCCGGGCGTTCATGCGGTGGGCGCGACCGTAGAAGCCCGCGTCGAAGAGGATCCAGCCGACGACCTCGCACAGTTCGGCGAGCGCCGCGAGGAGGTCGCTGTCGTGGCCGCGCAGCCGGTCGGGGTCGGCGCTCAGCTGCCGGACCGTGCGTACGGCCTCGCGCACGGCGGGCACGGCGGCCGTGGCACCGTGCTCGGCGTCGAGGGCCACCAGTTGCCGCACCGTGCGCAGCGCGAACGGAATCAGCGCGCCGGGCTCGTCGTCGGGGGCCGATGCGGGGCGCGGGCGGTTCTCGGACACCGTGCGGGACCGTACGGTCATGAGGTGAGCGGCGCGCCGGAGCGCCGGGGGCGGGCCTGGGCGAGGGCGGTGAACGACGAGGCCACCTCGGTCAGCCACTCGACCTCGTCGCGGAAGTCGTCGTACGGCGGCCGTGCGGGGATGTCGGACGCGTCGGCCCGTTCGGCCCGCTCCTCGGCCGGGATGCTCAGCACGGCACGCACCTGGAGCGCCTCACCGAGCGGCGAGGTGGGGTCGTCGGGCAGGTCCAGCGAGCGGGCCTCACGGGAGAAGTCCGCCAGGGACAGCGTGGTGCGCAGCATCAGCTGACCGTCGCGGATCTCGATGACGCGCCGGTAGAGGCTGTAGTGCGGATCGCGCGGCGGGATGAGGTCGCGCGGCCAGCACCGGGGCGGGTCGAGGGCGATGTCGGGCGACGCCTGGTACAGCGCCCACCACAGCGGTCGCAGCGCCAGATACGAGCGGTAGCTGCGCAGCCAGCCCAGCGCGCGGGTGAGATGGATGCCCCAGGACGGGATGGTCCACCCCAGGATCTGGAGCAGCGCCCCGACGCTGCCGCAGGTCCACTGGACGGGGTCGAGCGCGGAGGCGTCGAAGTGCAGCCTGGTGCCGGCGATCTGGATGCTGCGCGTGACGCAGTAGACCATGATCAGGCTCGCGCCGACGGTCACCGTACGCATACCGAACCGCAGCCATTGCCGGTTGGCCATCTTGGTGAAGCGCAACGACAGCCGTACGGTCTCGAATTGCCCGATGCCGCAGATCAGGAGGTAGAAGGACATGTACAGCGCGTAGTGGCCGTCCTGAATGCTGAGCAGGATCGTCGATGTGGCCGATTTCGACTTGGCGAACGG
Source organism: Streptomyces sp. NPDC048696 (assembly GCF_043198895.1). Classification (NCBI taxonomy): domain Bacteria; kingdom Bacillati; phylum Actinomycetota; class Actinomycetes; order Kitasatosporales; family Streptomycetaceae; genus Streptomyces; species Streptomyces sp. NPDC048696. The sequence continues at coordinate 426,700 of NZ_JBICVJ010000002.1, forward strand.
GGTGGCCACGAACGACGCCACGAAGAGCACGGCCAGCGCGACGCCGAAGAACAGCATCCGGCGCCGGGCCCTGAGCGGGGCCTCTTCGGGCGGCGAGGACCAGTAGACGAGAACCACCTGCTGCGCGGCGGTGAGAACGACCACCGCCACCTGGACGATCAGCGAGGTGATGTTGGGGCGGCCGAAAAGCGCGGAGATGTGCAGCCGCAGAACGTCGAGGTCGACCAGGAAACTGATCCCGGAGCAGAGGAAATACGTGCACAGCGCCCACAGCGCCGGGTCGTTCCTTCTGCGCAGCAGATCCGGCAGGCGATAGGCGAAAGCCGCGAGTCCGCCGATGGCACAGGTCCACGACAGGAATCCATAGACGTCGTTCATCCGTGATCCGGTTTCCCGACGCCGTTCTCGATACGCGCGACGATCTCCGCGGCCTCCGCCGGCACGCCCCAGGCGGGTTCGAGCCATCGCTTGGTGGCCCTGGCCAGGATCAACGAGGCCATCATCTCGGCCTCCTGCTCCTCGTCGTCGCTGTAGCGGGAGCGCATCAGCATGCCCTTGACCACGCCCGGGTCGACGTCCGAGAACAGCGGGCCGGTCGCGCTCTCCTCGAATTTCACCGAGCCGCGGTGCTGGAACGCGATATGGGCCAGTTCATGGGCGATGATGTGTTCCTTGTGCGACGCCGAGGCCGCCTTCTCGTACGCGATGATGTCGAAGTCGTCCATTTTCAGCCAGAGACCGAAGAGATGGCGCTCCGGGAACGGCATCGGGATCAGATGGATGGGGCGCTCGTTCTGCGCACTCAGATAGCGGTGGAGTTCATCGATACCGCAGCCGTGATCCATACCCCACCGGTCGAGCAGAGCCTCACACGTCTGGCGAACCTTTTTCAGGCGACGCCTGCGCCGACGGTCCTCCGGCGACGGCAACGCGGAATCGGACACCTTCATCCCCGGCCCTGACCTCGCTGATTCAACACGCCCACGATTCAGGGGTCCCGAACCCCGAGCAGACAACGCGGCCATGATGCCACACGGTCAACTCGCAGACGATTGGCGCGAGTTCGTCCGGTGTACGCGTTGGCGTGAATTCGCCCCTCGCATATCAACCCAGAAAGCTCAGCCTTACCTGCCGCTGCGGGTTGTCCCTGTTCGTGTCGACCAGGCACACCGCCTGCCACGTCCCCAGCTCCAGCCGCCCGGCCACGACCGGAAGCGTGGCGTGCGGCGGGACGAGTGCCGGCAGCACGTGGTCACGGCCGTGCCCGGGGCTGCCGTGCCGGTGCTGCCAGCGGTCGTCGGCCGGAAGGAGCGTGTGCAGCGCCGCCAGCAGGTCGTCGTCACTGCCCGCGCCCGTCTCCAGAATGGCGATGCCGGCCGTGGCATGGGGGACGAAGACGTTCAGGAGACCGTCCCGGCCGCCGGCCGCCTCCTGGAGGAAGCGCTCGCAGTCGCGGGTCAGATCGATGACGGTCTCGGAGCTTCCGGTGGTGACTCGGAGTACCTGGGTGGTGAAGGCATCGGGCATGCCTCCATCCTGCCGCCCGGTCCCCGGTCCCGCTCAGGGACGCCCCGGTACCGCGCGGGTACGGCCCGGGTGTCGCGCCGGGAAGATCTGCGCGGCCCCCTTGGTTAGTGGAACCGTGAACGACTTCGTGGCGCAGGAAGCGCGGGACGTGGACGTGGTGGTCATCGGCGCCGGGCAGGCGGGTCTGTCCGGTGCCTATCATCTGCGCCGGGCGGGGCTCGTACCGGACCGCGACTTCGTGGTCCTCGACCACGCGCCCCGGCCCGGCGGCGCCTGGCAGTTCCGCTGGCCCTCGCTCACGTACGGCAAGGTGCACGGGATGCACGCGCTGCCCGGCATGGAGCTGACCGGCGCGGACCCGGCCCGGCCCTCCTCGGCGGTGATCGCGGAGTACTTCGCTCGCTACGAGGACACCTTCGGGCTCCGCGTCCACCGGCCGGTGGACGTGAGCGCGGTGCGCGAGGGCGAGCGCGGGCGGCTGCTCGTCGAGACCTCCGAGGGCGGCTACGCCACGCGTGCGCTGCTGAACGCGACCGGCACCTGGGACCGGCCGTTCTGGCCCCGCTACCCCGGCCAGGAGACGTTCCGGGGGCGGCAGCTGCACACCGCGAACTACCCGGGACCGGAGGAGTTCGCAGGTCAGCGTGTGGTTGTGGTGGGCGGCGGGGCCTCGGGCACGCAGCATCTGATGGAGATAGCGGATTACGCGGCCGCGACGACCTGGGTGACGCGGCGCCCGCCTGTGTACCGGGAAGGGCCCTTCACCGAGGAGCTGGGGCGGGCGGCGGTCGCGCTGGTCGAGGAGCGCGTACGGCAGGGGTTGGCGCCGAGGAGTGTCGTGTCGGTGACGGGGCTGCCGCTGAACGACGCGATCGTGGCGGCGCGGGCGAAGGGTGTGCTGGACCGGCTGCCGATGTTCGACCGCATCACTCCGGACGGGGTGGTCTGGGACGACGGGCGGTCGGTGGACGCGGATGTGATCCTCTGGGCGACCGGGTTCCGGCCGGTGATCGACCATCTGGCTCCGCTGAAGCTGCGTACGCCGGGTGGCGGCATCCAGATCGACGGCACGCGTGCGGTGCGGGATGCGCGGGTCCATCTGGTGGGGTACGGCCCCTCGGCTTCGACGATCGGAGCGAATCGCGCGGGGCGCGCGGCGGTTCGGGAGATCCGGGCGTTGCTCGGGCGGACGCGGGCGGCGGCGGATGCTGGTTGACCTCTGGGTCGTATGCACAGTGCGGGCCGTCTTGGGCTTGTCGCGCCCACGCGGCGGAGCCGCACATGTCACAGCCCCGCGCCCCTGGAAGCATGGCGGGGACGGGGTGAAGCCGGCCCGTCGGCCGCGCCCCCGAAAAGCGGCCGGGACGGGGCAGAGCTAACCCGCCGACTTGCTCCGACGGGCGTTGAACTCCCTTACGTTCCGCTGTTGTTCCGCGTAGTCGGCCGTGAAGCGGGTGTCGCCGGGAGCCACCGTGACGAAATAGAGCCAGTCGCCCGGGGGCGGGGTGATCGCCGCGTTCAGGGCCTGCTGGCCCGGGTTGTCGATCGGTGTCGGTGGCAGACCGCCGCGCGCGTAGGTGTTGTACGGGCTGTCGGTCCTGGTGTCGGCGCGGCTGGTGGCCAGGGTGGAGCGGTTCAGCGCGTAGTTGAGTGTCGAGTCCATCTGCAGCGGCATGCCCCTGGCCAGCCGGTTGTAGATGACCCGGGATACCTTGCCCATGTCGGCGGTGGTGTCGGCCTCGGCCTGCACGATGCTGGCGACGACCACCGTCTGATAGACCGTCATCTTGTTGCGCCCGGCACCGGCCGAGATGTGGTCCTTGCCGAAGCGTTTGTTGGCCGCGTCGACCATGTAGGCGAGCAGTCCGCTCGGGGTGGTCTTCTTGGTCACCGGATAGGTGGCCGGGAAGAGATAGCCCTCCGGGTTGCCGCCCGCGTCGGGCGGCAGTTCCAGTCCGGCCGACGTTGCCGCGCGGCGGGTGGTGCCCGGGGTCAGGCCGAGGCTCTTGTCGACCGCCGCGTACACCTGCCCGGCCCGCCAGCCCTCCGGGATGACCAGGGATTTCACCTTGCCGCCGGTCTCGCGCAGCACCAGGACGAGCACCACGGCGCCCACGACGAGCACCAGGGCGAGCGCGGCGAGCAGCAGTCGACCGCGGCGGGTCAGCCGGGTCCGGGTCCCGGCACTACGCGTGGACTCCGTCATACGGGCACGGTATCCCGGCCGACCCGGCCCGGTCAGGACCGTCGCCCGCCCGGCCCACCGTCATGAGGCGACCGGCGCCAGGCGGGCGTCACGGCGGACCAGGGCCGCGTACCGGCCGTCCTGTTCCAGCAGTTGCTCGTGCGTCCCGCGCTCGGCTATGCGGCCGCTGTCGAGGACCACGATCTGGTCGGCGTCGCGGACGGTGGAGAGCCGGTGCGCGATGGTGAGCGTGGTGCGGCCCGCCGAGAGCGCGTCGATGGCCTGCTGCACCGCGTGCTCGGTACGGGTGTCCAGCGCGCTGGTCGCCTCGTCGAGGATGAGCACGGGCGGGTCGCGCAGAATCGTCCGGGCGATGGCGAGCCGCTGCTTCTCGCCGCCGGAGAACCGGTAGCCGCGCTCGCCGACCAGGGTGTCGTAGCCGTCGGGCAGGGACGCGATGTGGTCGTGGATCTGGGCCGTGCGCGCGGCCGCCTCCAGCTCCTCGTCGGTGGCGTCCGGCTTGGCGAAGCGCAGGTTGTCGGCGACGGAGGCGTGGAAGAGGTAGGTCTCCTGCGAGACCACGCCGACCGCGCGCGCGAGGGTGTCGAAGTCCAGGTCGCGGACGTCGACGCCGTCCAGGGTGACCCGGCCGCCCGTGACGTCGTACAGCCGGGGCACCAGGTAGCTGAGCGTGGACTTGCCGGAGCCGGTCGGGCCGACGACGGCGAGGCTGCCGCCGGCGGGCACGGTCACGTCGACCGCACTCAGCGTGGGGCCGCTCTTCTCGTCGTACGCGAAGTCGACCGACTCGAAGCGGACCTCGCCGCGAACCTTCTCCAGCCGGACGGGGTGCTCGGCCTCGGTGATGTCGACCGGCAGGTCGAGGTATTCGAAGATGCGCTGGAACAGCGCGAGCGAGGTCTGCATCTGGACGCCGGTGGAAAGCAGGCTCACGGCGGGCCGGAACAGGCCCTGCTGGAGCGAGACGAAGGCGACCAGCGTGCCGATGGAGATCGAGGGCCCGCCCGACTGGAGGGCCACCCCCGCGGCCCAGTAGATGACGGCGGGCATGGCGGCCATGACGATGCCGATGGTCGACATCCGCCACCGCCCGGCCATGCTGGAGCGCACTTCGAGGTCGACGAGTCGCTCGGACTCGGCCGCGAAGGACTTCGTCAGCGAGTCCGAGCGGCCCATGGTGCGGCCGAGCAGGATGCCGCTCACCGACAGGGACTCGGTGACCTCGGCGGCCATCGCGGCCATCTGCTTCTGGCGCTGGGTCGTGATCTTCTTGCGCTCGCGCCCGACCTTGCGGCTGATCCAGACGAAGACCGGCAGCAGCAGGAGCGAGACGGCGGTCAGGCGCCAGTCGAGGGCCAGCATGGCGACGACGGTGGCGATGACGGCCGTGAGGTTGGAGACGAGGGAGGTCGCGGTGGAGGTCACGGTCGCCTGCATGCCGCCGATGTCGTTGGCGATGCGGGACTGGACCTCACCGGTCCGGGTCCTGGTGAAGAAGGCGAGCGGCATCCGCTGCAACTGCGCGTAGACACCGGTGCGCAGGTCGTGCATGACGCGCTGGCCGACGGTCGTCGAGATCAGCGTCTGCAGGACGCCGAAGACGCTGTTGACGACGGCGGTGAGGATCATGCCCAGGGCGAGCAGGCTGAGCAGGCCGGTGCGGCCCTGCGGAATGGCGACGTCCAGGATCTCGCGCAGCAGGAACGGCGAGGCGACCGAGACGAGCGAGGACGCGCCGACGAGCAGGCCCACGACGGCGAGGCGGCCGCGGTAGGGGCGGAAGAGCCGCAGGATGCGGCGCGTCTGCCCGGGCGGCTGCTCGCGAACGCGGTCACGGGACGGGGGCGTCCAGGAGGATTCTTCGGGGTGCATGAGCTCCTTCGACAAGGGGTGAGGCGACAGGACGGCGCCGACAGCGCGGCCGTGACGGCCATCGCGACGACGCCACCGACAAGACTTTGCAGAGCATAGCTCACTGTTACCTATACTCACAATGCACATGGTCCTGATATTGTTCCCGCATGAGCACTACCGACGCCGACGGCATGCTGGCCGAACAGCTGCTCCGGCTCACGCGCAGACTGCACCGCATCCAGAAACAGCACCTGGAGCCGGTCGGCATCACCCCCGCCCAGTCCCGGCTCCTGCGCATGGTGGCGCACCACGAGGCGCCGCCCCGCATGACCGATCTCGCCGCTCGTCTGGAGGTGGTCCCGCGCGCCGTGACCAGCCTGGTCGACGGCCTGGAGGAGAGTGGGAACGTGCGCCGGGTCCCCGACCCGAGCAACCGCCGGGTGGTGCGGATCGAGCTCACCGACACCGGCCGGCAGACGCTGCGTGCGCTGCGCGGCGCACGCCGGGGCGCGGCCGAGGAGATCCTGGCGCCCCTGACCGCCGACCAGCGCGAGGTGCTGGGCGGTCTGCTGTCCGCTCTGGTCGACGGAGTGCCGGAGCGCCGCTGCTGAGGGGATTCGCCGCATGCCGCTCCTGGAGCCGACGCCGCAAGCACTGCGACCCCCGGGGCTGCGCGCCCCCTCCCCCGACCGCGTCCCGGACCGGCTGGCGGACGGCACACCGGAGCCGCTGCGCGGCGAGCTGACCGCGCTGCTCGGCGCCGACAAGGTGCTGTGGAGGATCTCCGACCTGGTGCGCTACGCCTCGGACGCCAGCCCGTACCGCTTCGTCCCCCAGGTCGTGGTGGTCGCCGAGGACATCGACGATGTCTCCGCCGTGCTCTCGTACGCGCACGGCAAGGGCCGCGAGGTGGTCTTCCGCGCGGCCGGGACCAGCCTCAACGGGCAGGCGCAGGGCGAGGACATCCTGGTGGACGTGCGCCGCCACTGGGCAGGTGTGGAGGTCCTGGACGGCGGCGCCCGCGCCCGGATCCGGCCCGGCACCACGGTCGCCCGGGCCAACGCGGCGCTCGCCCGGTACGGGCGCGTGCTGGGCCCCGACCCGGCCAGCGCACTGGCCTGCACCATCGGCGGGGTCGTCGCCAACAACGCCTCGGGCATGACGGCGGGCACCACCCGCAACTCGTACCGGACGCTCGCCTCGCTCACCTTCGTCCTGCCGGGCGGCACCGTCGTCGACACCGGCGATCCGCGCGCCGACGAGGATCTGCGGCACGCCGAACCCCGGCTCTGCGCGGGCCTGCTGGCGCTCAAGGCGGAGATCGAGGCGGACCCGGAGCTGACGGCCCGGATCCGGGCCAAGTACGAGATCAAGAACACCAACGGCTACCGGCTCGACGCCTTCCTGGACGGTTCGACGCCGGCGGAGATCCTGCGCGGCCTGATGGTCGGCTCCGAGGGCACGTTCGGCTTCATCTCCGAGGCCGTCTTCGACACCGTGCCGCTGGAGCGCGAACTCTGCACGGCGCTGCTCTTCTTCCCCACGCTCCCGGCCGCCGCGGCCGCCGTGCCGCTCTTCGGCCGGGCCGGGGCGCTCGCCGTCGAGCTGATCGACGGCAACACCCTGCGCGCCTCGGTCAGCGTCGCGGGCGTGCCGGCGGACTGGGCGGCGCTGCCCAAGGAGACGGCGGCGCTGCTCGTGGAGTTCCGCGCCGCCGACGAGAAGGGCCGCACGGCGTACGAGCGGGCGGCGGCCGAAGTGCTGGCCGGGCTCGAACTGGTCGCGCCCGTCGCCTCGGTGACCAATGAGTTCACCCGCGACGCGCGCACGATCGCCGGGTACTGGAAGGCCCGCAAGGCGTTCGTGGCGGCGGTGGGCGGCGCCCGGCCGGCCGGTACGACCCTGATCACCGAGGACTTCGCGGTGCCCCCTGCCCGGCTCGCCGAGGCCTGCGAGGCGCTGCTCGCGCTCCAGCGGGAGCACGGCTTCGACGCCGCCGTCGCCGGGCACGCGGCCCACGGCAACCTGCACTTCCTGCTCGCCTTCGACGCCTCCCGACCCGACGACGTGGCCCGCTACGCCGCCTTCATGGACGCGTTCTGCCGACTGACCGTGGAGCGCTTCGACGGCTCGCTCAAGGCCGAGCACGCCACCGGCCGCAACATCGCGCCGTTCCTGGAGCTGGAGTGGGGGCCGAAGGCCACCGAGCTGATGTGGCGGACCAAGCAGGTCATCGACCCGGACGGGGTGCTCGCGCCCCGGATCGTCCTCGACCGCGACCCACAGGCCCATCTGCGCGGCCTCAAGACCATCCCGAGGATCGAGGCGGGCGGCGACCCGTGCATCGAGTGCGGCTTCTGCGAGCCGACCTGCCCCAGCCGCGACCTGACCACCACACCGCGCCAACGGATCGTGCTGCGGCGGGAGATGACGCGGCAGCCCGTCGGCTCGCCCGTCGAGGAGGCGCTGCTCGACGCATACGGCTATGACGCGGTGGACACCTGCGCGGGCGACTCGACCTGTGCGCTCGACTGCCCGGTGGGCATCGACACCGGCGCCCTGATGCGGGAGTTGCGCCATCGGCGGCACAGCGCGCGCGAGGAGCGCGCCGCGGCTCTCGCCGCCCGTCACTTCACAGCCGTCGAGTCCTCGGCGCGCCTCGCGGTCGCGGCGGCGCGCACCATCGGCGACCGCCTCGGTGACCGCGCCCTCGCGCGCGTGACGGGCCTCGCCCGCCGGGCCGTCCGCCCCGATCTGGTGCCCGAGTGGCTGCCCGAGATCCCGGGAGCGGCCGCCCGCACCCTGCCGCGTACGCGTCGGGTGGGCGCGGTGGCCGTCTACTACCCGGCGTGCGTCAACCGGATCTTCGGCGAACCCGAGGGGCACCGGGGCCCGTCGCTGCCGCAGGCCCTGGTGGCGCTCGCCACGCGCGCGCGGCGGCCCGTATGGATCCCCGACGACGTGCCGGGCACCTGCTGCGCCACCATCTGGCACTCGAAGGGGTACGCCGAGGGCAACGCGGTGATGGCCAACAAGATCGTCGAGGCCGCCTGGGGCTGGACGGCGGGCGGCACACTCCCGCTGGTCGTCGACGCCTCGTCCTGCACGCTCGGCATCGCGCGCGAGGTGGTGCCGTATCTCACCGACGACAACCGGGAGTTGCACGCCGCGCTGACGGTCGTCGACTCCGTGGTCTGGGCCGCCGAGGAGCTGCTGCCCCGGCTCACCGTGCTGCGCAGGGCCCGCTCAGCGGTGCTCCACCCGACCTGCTCCATGCGGCATTTGGGCGACGAGCCGCAGCTGCGGGCCGTCGCCGAGGCGTGCGCCGACGAGGTCGTGGTGCCGCACGACGCCGGGTGCTGCGCCTTCGCGGGCGACCGGGGGATGCTGCACCAGGAGCTCACGGGGTCGGCCACCGCGCGCGAGGCCGCGGAGCTGACAGGCCGTCATTTCGACGCGTACCTCTCGGCCAACCGGATGTGCGAGATCGGCATGGAGCGGGCGACGGGCCACGGTTATGTCTCGGTGCTCCTGGAGCTCGAACGGGCCACCAGGCCGGGGCCGGAATACCTGCGCCGCAGCTGAACCGACCCGCATCCGGCGGACGCCCCGACCCGTCGTGACGTACGCCTGACGTATCGTCAGTGACCCGGCCGCGCCACTCCCCCACGCCTCCCACGCCCCGGACGGATCCGGACGTACCGTGACGTCGTGCAGCGGTGTACCTCCCCGGGGCTGCCCCTGGCGTCGACAGGCCCCCTTGCGCGGCAGCAGCCCCAACAACCATGGTCCTTACCGAGGTTCAGGTAACGCCGCGCAGAAATCAGCTCCTTCATTCCGGAGACTCGCTCTCTTCCCTGGAGACTCGATGAACGACGCAGCTCCGCAGAACCACGACATCAGCCGACGCTCCGTCCTGGGCGCCGCGGGGGCCGCCGGGGCCGGGCTCGGCATCGGCGGGCTCGGCGCGGGCAGCGCCGCCGCCGCCGAGCGCACGGGCATCGCGGCGCAGGCCCCCGAGGCCGCCCACGAGGCCCCCGCGCCGAAGCGCCAGGGCCGGTCCATGATCGGCGTGCCGTTCCAGCGGCGCTCCACGGTCCGGGTCGGACTCATCGGACTCGGCAACCGCGGCGGCAGCATGATCGACCTCTATCTCGACGTGCCCGGTGTGCGGGTCGTGGCGCTCTGCGACCCGGTGAAGGCCAAGACCCGGAGCGCCGCCGCGAAGGTGACCGCCGCCGGTCAGCCCGCGCCCGCGCTCTACATGCACGGCGAGCACGACTACGAACACCTGCTCAGACGGGGCGACATCGACTTCGTGCACATCGCCACGCCCTGGGACTCGCACTTCGAGATCACCAAGGCCGCGCTCCTCGCGGGCGTCCACGCGGGCGTGGAGTGTCCCGCCTCGATGCACCTGGACCAGCTGTGGGAGCTCGTCGACCTCTCCGAGCGCACCAGACGCCACTGCATGCAGCTGGAGAACTGCTGTTACGGCAGAAACGAGATGCGTGTGCTGCGGATGGCACACGCCGGGAAGTTCGGCCAACTGCTGCACGGCGCGGGCGCGTACATCCACGATCTGCGCGGCCTGATGTTCGACCCGAAGTACTACGAGGGCCCCTGGCGGCGGCTGTGGCACACCCGGATGCGCGGGGACCTCTACCCCACCCATGGCTTCGGCCCGGTCGCCAACTACATGGACATCAACCGCGGTGACCGCGTGGTGTCCATCGTCAGCGTCGGCTCGCCCACGCTCGGACTCGCCGAGTACCGCGCCGCGCACATGCCGGCGGGCGATCCGAGCTACAAGGAGTCGTACATCGAGAGCGACCGCACGATCAGCCTGATCCAGACGGCGAAGGGCCGGGTGATCCGGCTGGAGCACGATGTGTCGACGCCCCACCCGTACAGCCGGATCAACAGCCTCGGCGGCACCAAGGGCCTCTTCGAGGACTACCCGGAGCGGATCTACATCGAGCCGGACCAGCACGACGACAACTGGGGCGACTTCTCGAAGTACACCGACTGGGACCACTGGCTCTGGAAGGAGCACGCCAACCCGCCCGGCGGCCACGGTGGCATGGACTACATGCTGGTGTTCCGGCTGATGCAGTGCATCCGGCTCGGTCTCGTCCCGGACTTCGACGTGTACGACGCCGCCACCTGGTCGGCGCCCGTGCCCCTGAGCAACCAGTCCGTCAAGGCGAAGGGCATGCCCCAGCAGATCCCCGACTTCACCCGGGGCGAATGGCACAAGTCCCGCCCCGGGATGGACTCCGAGAAGCCCCGGGAAGCCTGAGAGGCGGGGCCCGCCGCCCTACGGCACGGGCCCCGCGCAATAGTTCGCTCAGCACTCAGCAGCTCAGCAGCGCCGCAGGTCCTCGGTGAGGGTGCCCTGGACGGTCTTCAGGCTCCGGTCGTAGCAGCCGTCGGAGCCGTACAGGCGGTAGCGCTCGGCGGAGGTGCCGGTGGCGTGCCGCTGATCGCGCGGCACGTTCATCGTCCAGGAGGCATCGCCCCGATAGGTGTCGTCCAGGTGCGACCAGGCGGTGGCGTGCCCGCCGCGCGCGGTGGCGCTCTCCGCCCGGTCCCCGAGGGTGATCACCGTACGCAGCCGGTTGTCCGTGCCGATGGTCGTGGTGCCGTCCATCGTGTACGTCCGGTCGACGCGGGCCGTGACGGCCGGGCCGCGCCCGTCCGTGGTGACCGCGCTGTCATCGGTCCAACTGCCCTTCAGCGCATCGGTGTTCTCGCCCTCGGTCCACCGGTGGACCGACTCGGCGGCGACGGTCCGGGCGACCGTGGTCGTGACGCGGCCGTGCGAGGTGTTCAGATACCCGGCGGTCGTCAGCCGGTGGCCCGCCGTGGCGTCGAGGCGGAGTTCCGCACCCGGCGTGTACGTCGTGGTCGCGGCCGGGGCGCCCTCGTCGTGGCGGGTGAGCGCGCCGGTGACGACCTCGCTTCCCTTGTCCTGCCACACCATCACGTTCGTCGGCGTCGACCAGCCGGACTGCCCCTCGGGCACGCCCGCCACGGACACCTCCACGCGGTGCTCACGGCCGTCATTGAGCAGCGCCGCGTACGGCGTCAGGTCGTACTCGACGGGCCGTACGTCGAAGGCGTGGGGCGCCGGGACGACGTACCAGAGGAAGGGGTCCGACCAGCCGCCGGTCCACACGTTGGGGAACGGGGCGGCTATTCCGGCGAGTTGGCCGTCGACCTTGATCCGCACCTCGCGGTTGGGGCCCGCGGGCGCCTTGCAGGAGTACGGCGCGGGCTCCGGCACGGCCAGGTACCAGAACTCCTCGCACCCGCCGCCCGACCCGGTCGCGTACACCTCGGCGACTATCCGCTCGGAGTTGCGCGGGGTGGTGAGCCGGTCGCCGTCGAGCGGGAGCACCTTGTCGGGGGCCGGGGCGGGCTTGACGCGGCCCTCGGCGGCATAGAACGTCAGCGTGACCTTGACGTCGATGACACCGGTGTACGTGCTGTCGACGACGTTGCCGATCAGCATCTCGACGGGCTGCGCGGAGCGGAACGTATCGCTGTAGCGGGTGACGTCCTTCTCCACGTTCCAGGCGATGCCGTCCGGCGACGGCTCGGGGGTGGAGGTGCGCAGCACCTCGACGCCGCCGACATGGAGGTAGCCGAGGCGGTCGTACTGACGGCCCTTGACCTTGCCGTCGAGCCGCAGCACCACCTTGCTCCACCGGTCGCCGCACCCCTTGGGGGGCGTATAGGAGTTCTTGTACGGCGTGAAGTCGCGGAACTGCGCCTCGGCGAGGGTGACTCGGCAGGACGTGGTGTGCGGGGTCGCGACCGGCGGCGCGGCGGTGATGGGGTCGTGCCAGTCGGTGCCGAACTCGGCGGGCGGCTCGGGCGGCTGTGCGGCCGCCGCGGCCGGTCCGGCGCCCAGCAGCGTCCCCGCCGCGAGCGCCAACCCACCGATCATGGACATGATCCTCAGTCGTCTCATGCGTCAGGAGTGAAGCGCGTGAGGGGGCCTCGGCGCCAGAGGTGAACCGCGGACCTTGGCGCGTTCCGGCCCCGCGGACCGGAAATTCGATTGCTTCCTGGTGTCCGGAAAGGCGAACCTTGATCGGAATCACCCACTCATTCGGCCATCCTTTCCGAACCCGTTTCCGCGGCTCATCCAGCCGCTGTTTCCGACCCTTGGGACGTCATGCAGATTCGCGATCTTCCTTACACGGATCCAGGCGAACCGGACGTCCGCTCGGGTCCCCGGTTCCTGCTCTGGCTGGGCCTGGGCCAGCTCGGCGGGCAGCTCAAGTCACTGGCCTGGGGGCTGCTGCACCAGTGCGGCATCGCCGGGCTGCCGCTCGGCGTGGGCGTGGCCGTACAGGCCGTCATCGACCGCTCCGGGGCGCGTCTGGCGCTCGCGGGCGGCCTGATCGTGCTGCTCGCCGCGGCCATCGCCGTCGGTGACACGATGCTGCACCGCACGGCCGTCACCAACTGGATCACGGCCGCCGCCCGCGTCCAGCAGCTGCTCGCCCGCAAGACCGCCGAGCTCGGTTCGGTGCTCACGCACCGGGTCGCCGCCGGCGAGGTCGTCGCGGTCTCCACGGGTGACGTGGAGAAGATCGGCTGGTTCGTGGAGGCCCTGTCGCGGTTCGCGGCGGCCGCCACCACGCTGGTGATCGTCTGCGTCGCGCTGGTGATCTACCAGCCCGCGCTCGGCGTCGTGGTCGCGATCGGCGTGCCGGTGCTGGCCCTGGCCGCACTGCCGCTGCTGCCGCGCGCCACCAAGCGCGCGGACATCCAGCGCGAAAAGGCGGGCCGGGCCACCGAGTTGGCCTCGGACACCGTGGCCGGGCTGCGGGTACTGCGCGGCATCGGCGGCGAGGAGCTGTTCCTCGGCCGCTATCGCGAGGCCTCCCAGGAGGTCCGCGAGGCCGCCGTGCGCAGCGCCCGCATGTGGTCGCTGATCTCGGCCGTGCAGGTGCTGCTGCCCGGCATCCTGATGATCACGGTGGTCTGCTACGGGGCGGTGCTCGCCCGCGACGGCCGGATCACGGTCGGCGAACTGGTCACCGTCTACAGCGCGGTGACCCTGATGCTCTTCCCGCTGAGCCACTTCGAGGAGATCGCCATGGCGTACTCCTTCTCGCGGCCCTCCGCCAAGCGCGCCGCGCGCGTGCTGGCGCTGCGACGGGTCGCGGGACCGTCCGGGACGAACACGGGGGTGTCGTCCGGGACGATGACGCAGGCGGTGGAGGAGTCGTCCGGGACGGCTACGGGGGTGTCGTCCCGGACGACCGCGATCCCCTCCGGGGATCTCTACGACCCGGCGACCGGGCTGCTCGCGCCCAAGGGCCGGTTCACGGCCGTCGTGTGCGGCGACCCGGACGCGGCCGGACGGCTGGCCGAGCGGCTGGGCGGCCACGCCGCAGAGGCGAACGGCACGGCGTCCGCGCTGCTCGGCGGGGTCGCGCTCGACGAACTGCCGCTCGACGGGGCGCGTACCGCGGTCCTGGTCCAGGACAAGGACCCGGTACTGCTCTCGGGCACGCTCCGCGAACTGCTCGACGTGCCGTCGTCCGGGCAGGTCACGGCCGACGAGGCGCTGACGGCGGCGCAGTGCGGGGACGTCCTGGACGCGCTGGCCCAGGCGTCGGTGGACACCGACGGCGACCCGATGCGGACCCGGATCACCGAGCGCGGCCGGTCGCTGTCCGGCGGACAGCGCCAACGCCTCGCCCTGGCGCGGTCATTGGTGACCGACCCGGAGGTGCTGGTGCTCGACGAGCCGACCTCGGCGGTCGACTCGCACACCGAGGCGCGGGTCGCGGCGGGCGTCAAGCACCTGCGGACGGGCCGCACGACGGTCGTGTTCTCGTCGTCGCCGCTGCTGCTCGACCTGGCCGAGCGGGTGGTGTTCGTGCACGACGGCGAGGTGGCGTCGGTGGGCGTGCACCGCGAGCTGCTGCACACCGACGACCGCTACCGGGCGGTGGTCACCCGCGAGACGGACGAGTCGGCGCGGGACGAGAAGACCCTGGAGAAGTGGGAGGAGACGGCATGATCGGCGTGGCGGCACCCGAGTACGACCCGGCGGCCCCGGAGTCGGCCACCACCCTGCCCGTCGGCACCCCGGCGACGGTGCGCGGATACGTACGTGAGCTGATGCGGCGTCACCGCAAGGCGTTCGCGCTGCTCGTCGGGGTCAACGCGGTCGCCGTGATCGCCTCGATGGTCGGCCCGTACCTGCTCGGCTCCGTCGTCGAGGACCTGTCGCACGATGTGCGGGAGCTCCATCTGGAGCGCACCGCCGCCCTGTTCGCGGGTGCGCTGCTGGTGCAGACCGTGTTCACCCGGATGGTACGGCTGCGCGGGAGCATGCTCGGCGAGGAGATGCTGGCCGATCTGCGCGAGGACTTCCTGGTGCGCTCGGTCGGGCTGCCGCCGGGCGTCCTGGAGCGCGCGGGCACCGGCGATCTGCTGTCGCGGATCACCACGGACATCGACCGGCTGGCGAACGCGATGCGGGAGGCCGTGCCGCAGCTGGCCATCGGTGTGGTGTGGACGCTGCTGCTGATCGGCGCGCTCGGGGTCACCGCGCCGCCGCTGGCCCTCGCGGTGCTGGTCGCGGCGCCGCTGCTGGTGGTGGGGTGCCGCTGGTACTTCAAGCGGGCGCCCTCGGCGTACCGCTCGGAGGCGGCCGGTTACGCGGCGGTCGCGGCCGTGCTCGCCGAGACCGTCGACGCGGGCCGGACCATCGAGGCGCACCGCCTCGGTGCCCGCCGGGTCGAGCTGTCCGACCGGCGGATCACGCAGTGGACGGCCTGGGAGCGGTACACGCTGTGGCTGCGGTCGGTCTTCTTCCCGGTCATCAACCTCACGCACACCACCATCCTGCTGGCGGTCCTGATGATCGGCGGGTCGTTCGTCCTCAACGACTGGATGACGCCCGGGCAGTTGACCACGGGCGCGCTGCTCGCCCTGATGATGGTCGAGCCGGTCGGACTCATCCTGCGCTGGTACGACGAGCTGCAGGTGGCCCAGGTCTCGCTGGCCCGGCTCGTCGGCGTCCGCGACATCGAGCCGGACGCGGGCGACGCCGGGGTGCGGCCGGACGGCCGGGACGTCGAGGCCGACGACGTGCGGTTCGGCTACCGCGAGGGCGTCGACGTGCTGCACGAGGTGTCCCTTTCGGTGGCACCGGGCACCCGGCTCGCCCTGGTCGGGCCGTCCGGGGCGGGCAAGTCCACGCTCGGCCGGCTGCTCGCGGGGATCTACGCCCCGCGCGAGGGCCGGGTCACCCTGGGCGCCGCCGAGCTGTCCCGGATGCCGGCGGAGCGGGTGCGCGAGCATGTGGCTCTGGTCAACCAGGAACACCATGTGTTCGTGGGCTCGCTGCGGGACAACCTGCTGCTCGCGAGGACGGGCGCCCAGGACGCGGAGCTGTGGGCGGCGCTCGGCGCGGTCGACGCCGACGGCTGGGCGCGGGCCCTCGACGACGGCCTCGCCACCGAGGTCGGCTCCGGCGGACTCGCCCTCACCCCGGCCCAGGCCCAGCAGATCGCACTGGCGCGCCTGGTCCTCGCGGACCCGCACACGCTGGTCCTGGACGAGGCGACCTCGCTGCTCGACCCGCGCGCCGCCCGGCACCTGGAGCGCTCACTGGCCCGGGTGCTCGACGGCCGCACGGTCGTGGCGATCGCCCACCGCCTGCACACCGCGCACGACGCGGACGTCATCGCGGTGGTCGAGAACGGCCGCATCAGCGAGCTGGGCAGCCACGACGCCCTGGTCGCGGCGGACGGCGCGTACGCGGCACTGTGGCGCTCCTGGCACGGGTGACGGCATGGCACGCAGGAGCAAGCGGCGTCCACACGTCGACGCCTTCGTCGAGTTCGCCCGCACCGGCCGCCTGGGCGCGCTGTACGGCGGCGCCTCCCTCCAGGAGGTCGCCGCCGTGCACGGCACGCCGTGGACGGGCGTGCGGGTGCACCACAAGCGGCGGTGGCCGCACTGGTTCGGCTACGGAGACGTGGAGCTGTGCGTGTGCCGCTGCCGCCGGATCGACATGATCATCGTCCCGACCTGGCACCGCAGGTGCCTGGTCCCCGGGGACCGGCCGGACCGGCTGCGCCGGGTGCCGCCGCTCACGTACGGGATGATCGTGCCCGCGCTGGACGCGGCGGGTGTCGCGTGGCGCCCGGACGACTACCCGGGCCTGCCGCAGCGCACGGTGGTCACCGAGCCGGACGGGGGCCGCGTCGAGCTCGTCTTCGCCACCGAAAAGTACTGCCGCGAGACCCGTCAGGAGATCCCGCTGCGCACCCCGGTGCTCAACAAGATCGTGGCCGCCGCGGCGGCGCACGAGTGCCCGCCGATCGCGCCGGGCACCCCGGACGACGGCTGGGGCTCCTGAGCGGGGCCGTACGGAACCTGGGACTAGATGAAGTCCAGGGCTCCCGCCGCCCCTATCCCGCCCAGCACCATGAACGCCGGCATCAGTACCTTCAGCTCCACCCAGCTGCCGGCCCTGAAGCGCATCGCCTTCGGCGGGCCCAGGGGGTACCAGCGCTTGCGGCCCAGCGGGATCGGCCACAGGATCGGGCAGCCCGAGACGGTCAGGGCGTCACCGATGTCGTGGACCAGGGCGCCCAGCACGATCGGCAGGCCGAGCCACAGGTACTCCTGGCCGGAGCCGGTGAAGAGCCAGTGCGAGCCGTTGCCCGGCTTGTCCAGGACCCCGGCCATGATCCAGGCACCGGCCGCGCCGAGCAGCCACACCAGGACGTCGCTGGACATCCGGGCGGCCCGCCACAGCAGACCCTCCACGGCGAGCACCACATGGACGAAGAGGATGCCGAGCACCGCCCAGCGGCCGCCGAACATCGCCGCCGCCGAGGCGCCCGCCCCGATCAGGACCGCCCACAGCCAGGTGTGGGTGAGCGTGCGGTGGCCGCCGTTGCGGCGCGGGTCGCCGGGGCCCCTGGTCGCCTTGTAGACGGCGTGCGAGAGGTCGTCGACGACGCCGCACAGCGCCCGGGAGACCGGTCCGAAGGCGCGCGATATGGTCGCGGACTTGTGGTCGAGGTCGGGCGCGAGCGCCGCCCCGGCGCTGATCAGCGCACCGACGACGAGCACCGGCCAGGGCATGGCGTGCCCCGCGGCCGCGGCCGCGGCCCCCACCCCCAGCCAGGCTGCCGCTCCTGACAGTGAGTGCGCAGGTCCCATCATGACCGTGCCCCGCCCCATTTCCTGTTGTCCCGTGGCCCAGTTGACGGGCCAGCCTATCGTTCATGATCTTCTTGCCCCTCCTCCGGTTCCCTCTTACGCGGTCAAGCCAGGCAAGATGGGGGCGTGACCCTTATCGATCAGCTGCCGCCGAGTGCCGACCCCGATGCCCTTTTCGAGGCCTTCTCCACCTGGGCCGAGGAGCGGGGTATCTCCCTGTACCCGGCCCAGGAGGAGGCGCTGATCGAGGTGGTCTCGGGCGCGAACGTGATCCTTTCGACCCCCACCGGATCGGGAAAGAGCCTGGTGGCGGCCGGTGCGCACTTCGCGGCGCTGGCCCGGGACGAGGTCACCTTCTACACCGCGCCGATCAAGGCGCTGGTCTCGGAGAAGTTCTTCGACCTCTGCAAGCTCTTCGGCACCGAGAACGTCGGCATGCTGACCGGCGACGCGTCCGTGAACGCGGACGCCCCCGTCATCTGCTGCACCGCCGAGGTCCTCGCCTCCATCGCGCTGCGCGACGGCAAGCACGCCGACATCGGCCAGGTCGTGATGGACGAGTTCCACTTCTACGCCGAGGCGGACCGCGGCTGGGCCTGGCAGATCCCGATCCTGGAGCTCCCGCAGGCGCAGTTCGTCCTGATGTCGGCGACGCTCGGCGACGTCTCGATGTTCGAGAAGGACCTGACCCGCCGCACCGGCCGCGAGACCGCGGTGGTCCGCTCGGCGACCCGCCCGGTCCCGCTCTCGTACGAGTACGTCACCACGCCGATCACCGAGACGCTGACCGAGCTCCTGGAGACCCGGCAGTCGCCCGTCTACATCGTGCACTTCACCCAGGCCCAGGCGGTCGAGCGGGCGCAGTCGCTCATGTCGATCAACATGTGCACGCGCGAGGAGAAGGACGCGATCGCCGACCTGATCGGCAACTTCCGCTTCACCACCAAGTTCGGCCAGAACCTCTCCCGTTATGTACGCCACGGCATCGGTGTGCACCACGCGGGCATGCTGCCCAAGTACCGCCGCCTGGTGGAGAAGCTGGCGCAGGCCGGCCTTTTGAAGGTGATCTGCGGTACGGACACCCTCGGCGTGGGCGTCAACGTCCCCATCCGGACGGTGCTGTTCACCGCCCTCACCAAGTACGACGGCAACCGGGTGCGCACCCTGCGCGCCCGTGAGTTCCACCAGATCGCGGGCCGGGCCGGGCGGGCCGGGTTCGACACCGCCGGGTTCGTGGTCGCCCAGGCGCCCGAGCACGTCATCGAGAACGAAAAGGCGCTCGCCAAGGCGGGCGACGACCCGAAGAAGCGCCGCAAGGTGGTCCGCAAGAAGGCCCCCGAGGGCTTCGTCGCCTGGTCGGACACGACCTTCGAGAAGCTGATCGCCGCCGATCCCGAGCCGCTGACCTCGCGTTTCCGGGTCACCAACATCATGCTGCTCTCGGTGATCGCCCGGCCCGGCAACGCCTTCGAGGCGATGCGCCGCCTCCTGGAGGACAACCACGAGCCGCGCAAGGCGCAGCTGCGGCACATCCGCCGCGCCATCGCCATCTACCGCTCGCTGCTCGACGGCGGTGTGGTGGAGCAACTGGAGACGCCGGACGCCGAGGGCCGCACCATCCGCCTCACCGTCGACCTCCAGCAGGACTTCGCGCTCAACCAGCCGCTGTCCACGTTCGCGCTCGCGGCCTTCGACCTGCTCGACCCGGAGTCGCCCTCGTACGCGCTCGACATGGTCTCGGTCGTCGAGTCGACCCTGGACGACCCGCGCCAGATCCTCGCCGCCATGCAGAACAAGGCGCGCGGCGAGGCCGTGGGGCAGATGAAGGCGGACGGCGTCGAGTACGAGGAGCGCATGGAGCGGCTCCAGGACATCTCGTACCCGAAGCCGCTGGAAGAGCTGCTGTGGCACGCGTACAACGTCTACAAGAAGTCGCACCCGTGGGTCGGCGACCACCCGGTCTCGCCGAAGTCGGTCATCCGTGACATGTACGAACGGGCGCTCACCTTCACCGAGTTCACCTCCTGGTACGAGCTGGCGCGCACCGAGGGCATCGTCCTGCGCTATCTGGCCGGCGCGTACAAGGCGCTCGACCACACCATCCCCGACGACCTGAAGACCGAGGACCTGGAAGACCTCATCGCCTGGCTCGGCGAGATGGTCCGCCAGGTCGACTCCAGCCTCCTGGACGAGTGGGAGCAGCTGGCCAACCCCGAGATCGAGACCGCCGAGCAGGCCCAGGAGAAGGCCGACGAGGTCAAGCCGGTCACCGCGAACGCCCGCGCCTTCCGGGTCCTGGTGCGCAACGCGATGTTCCGCCGGGTGGAGCTGGCCGCGCTCGACAACGTGGACGCGCTCGGCGAGCTGGACGCCGAGTCCGGCTGGGACGCGGACGCCTGGGGCGAGGCGATGGACAAGTACTGGGACGAGTACGAGGACCTGGGCACCGGCCCCGACGCGCGCGGCCCGAAGCTGCTGGCGATCGAGGAGGACGCGGCGCACGGCCTGTGGCGCGTCCGGCAGACGTTCGCCGACCCGAACGGCGACCATGGCTGGGGCATCAGCGCGGAGGTCGATCTGGCGGCCTCCGACGAAGAGGGCCGCGCGGTGGTGCGCGTCACCGACGTCGGCGAGCTCTGAGCCCGGCTCCGACTGCGAGAGGACCGCGACGACATGACCAACCCCGCCGAGAGACTTGTCGATCTGCTCGACCTGGAGCAGATCGAGGTCAACATCTTCCGCGGCCGCAGCCCCGAGGAGTCCCTCCAGCGGGTCTTCGGCGGCCAGGTCGCGGGCCAGGCGCTGGTCGCGGCCGGGCGCACGACGGACGGCGAGCGCCCGGTGCACTCGCTGCACGCCTATTTCCTGCGCCCCGGCCACCCCGGCGTCCCGATCGTCTACCAGGTCGAACGGGTCCGGGACGGCCGGTCGTTCACCACCCGCCGGGTCACGGCGGTCCAGCAGGGCCGCACGATCTTCAATCTGACGGCCTCCTTCCACCAGCCGGAGCCCGGCAGCATCGAGCACCAGCTGCCGCCGCGCCTGGACTTCCCGGAGCCCGAGTCGCTGCCGACGGTCGGCGACGAGATCCGCGAACACCTGGGGGCGCTGCCGGAGGCCCTGGAACGGATGGCGCGGCGCCAGCCGTTCGACATCCGGTACGTGGACCGGCTGCGCTGGACCCCGGACGAGATCAAGGACGCGGACCCGCGCAGCGCGGTGTGGATGCGCGCGGTCGGCCCGCTGGGCGACGACCCGCTGGTCCACACCTGCGCGCTGACGTACGCGTCCGACATGACGCTCCTGGACGCGGTACGCATCCCGGTGGAGCCCCTGTGGGGGCCGCGCGGCTTCGACATGGCCTCGCTGGACCACGCGATGTGGTTCCACCGGCCGTTCCGCGCCGACGAGTGGTTCCTGTACGACCAGGAGTCCCCCATCGCGACCGGCGGCCGGGGCCTGGCCCGCGGCCGCATCTACGACCGCGAGGGCCGGCTCCTGGTGTCGGTGGTCCAGGAGGGCCTGTTCCGCCCGCTGTCCACCGACGTCTGATCGACTCACTTACTGCCATGAGGAGTTACGCATGTCCCTGTACGACATCCCGCTGCGCACCCTGACCGGCGAGCCCACCTCGCTCGCCGACTACAAGGGCAAGGCGGTGCTGGTCGTGAACGTGGCGTCCAAGTGCGGCCTGACCCCGCAGTACGCCGGCCTGGAGCGCCTCCAGGCGCAGTACGCCGAGCGCGGCTTCACCGTGCTCGGCGTGCCCTGCAACCAGTTCGGCGGGCAGGAGCCCGGCAGCGCGGAGGAGATCCGGACCTTCTGCTCCACGACGTACGGCGTAACGTTCCCGCTCCTGGAGAAGACGGACGTCAACGGCGACGGCCGTCACCCGCTGTACGCCCGGCTGACCGAGGTCGCGGACGCGGACGGCGAGGCCGGGGACATCCAGTGGAACTTCGAGAAGTTCCTGATCTCGCCGTCCGGCGAGGTCGTCTCGCGCATCCGCCCGCGCACCGAGCCGGACGCCCCGGAACTCGTCGCGGCGATCGAGGCGCTGCTCTCGGCCTGAGCGCTCCGCGATTCCAGCGGAGCGCTCAGCGGATCGGCATGCCCGAGAGGGTGCGGGCGATGACCAGGCGCTGGATCTCGCTCGTACCCTCGAAGATCGTGTAAATCGCCGCGTCGCGGTGCATGCGCTCCACCGGGTACTCACGGGTGTAGCCGTTGCCGCCGAGGATCTGGATCGCCTGGGCGGTGACCTTCTTGGCGGTCTCGCTCGCGTACAGCTTGGACATCGAGCCCTCGGCCGAGGTGAAGGGCCTGCCCGCGGTCGCCATCCAGGAGGCCCGCCACACCAGGAGGCGGGCCGCGTCGATCTGGGTGCGCATGTCGGCGAGCTGGAAGGCGACGCCCTGGTTGTCGATGATCGGGCGGCCGAACTGCTCGCGCCCCTTGGCGTATTCGAGGGCGTAGTCGTACGCGGCGCGGGCGGTGCCGACCGCCATGGCGCCGACGGCCGGGCGGGACGCCTCGAAGGTGGCCATGGCGGCGTTCTTCACGCGCTCGCCGCCGCCCGCCCTGGCCTTCTCGCGGGCCCGCGCCAGCCGCTCGTCGAGCTTCTGCTTGCCACCGAGCAGGCAGTGCCCGGGCACGCGCACGTCCTCCAGAACCACCTCGGCGGTGTGCGAGGCGCGGATGCCGTGCTTCTTGAACTTCTGCCCCTGGGACAGACCCCGGGTGTTCGGCGGCACGATGAACGAGGCGTGCCCCTTGGAGCCGAGCTCGGGGTCGACGACCGCGACCACGACGTGGACGTTGGCTATGCCGCCGTTGGTGGCCCACGTCTTGGTGCCGTTGAGGACCCACTCGTCCTTGGCCTCGTCGTAGACGGCCTTCGTGCGCATCGAGGCGACATCGGAGCCCGCGTCCGGCTCGGAGGAGCAGAAGGCGGCCACCTTCACGTCGTCCACGTCCCCGTACATCTGCGGGATCCAGGTGCCGATCTGCTCCTCGGTGCCGTTGGCGAGGACGCCGACGGCGGCCAGGCCCGTCCCCACGATCGACAGGGCGATGCCCGCGTCGCCCCAGAACAGCTCCTCCATCGCGACCGGGATGCCGAGGCCGGTCGGGTCGAAGAACTGCTGGGCGTAGAAGTCCAGGGAGTAGATTCCGACCTTGGCGGCCTCCTGGATCACCGGCCAGGGGGTCTCCTCTCGCTCGTCCCACTCGGCGGCGGCGGGGCGGATGACGTCCTTGGCGAATCCGTGCAGCCAGTCCTGGACCTGCTTCTGGTCGTCATTGAGTTCCATCGTGAACTCGGCCATGTCGTCTCCACCACTCCCTGTGCCACGAGCAAGCGTTACTTGCGGTAACGGCAGTATGTTACTGGCCGGTAGAGCATGTCAACCAGCCGTCCTGCACTCAGCGGACGACCTGGTCGGGGTGTTACGTTGCGCAGGCATCGCGCAAGACCGAAAACGCACAACGCAGTACGGGCGGGGAGACACAGCCATGGAGACCACACACCAGGCCGAGCAGCAGCGGACGTCGGCCGAGACCCGCCGGCGCGAACTGCTGGAGGCGGCGGACCGGGTGGTACTCCGGGACGGGCCCAAGGCGTCGATGAACGCGATCGCGGCGGAGGCGGGCATCACCAAGCCGATCCTGTACCGCCACTTCGGGGACAAGGGCGGGCTGTACCGCGCGCTCGCCCAGCGCCACACCGACGCGCTGCTCGCCGCGCTGCGGGCGGCCCTGGACGCGCCGGCCGAGCGCCGCGAGCGGGTGGAGGCGACGCTGGACACCTATCTCGCGGCGATCGAGGCGCGGCCGCAGGTGTACCGGTTCCTGATGCACCCGGCGGAGGAGTCCGGGGCGGGTGAGCAACCCGGGTTCGACGTGGGGCGGCACTCGGCGCCGCTGCTGCGGCGGATGGGCGAGGAGCTGGGCGTGGTCATAGCCGAGCGGATCGACCTCGGGCCCGGGAGCGAGGCGCTCGCGCGGGTGTGGGGGCACGGGATCGTCGGCATGATGCACGCGGCGGGCGACTGGTGGCTGGGGGAACGTCCGTGCTCGCGGGACGAGTTGGTACGGGGGCTGGCGGATCTGCTGTGGGGGCGGTTGGCAGCGGCGGGCGACCGAGCGGGCGGCCCGGGGTTCTGATTCCCCCCACTTACCCCCGGGGCTCCGCCCCGGACCCCCGCCCCGCTCTTGGGCTGCGGACCGTGCTGGGTTGCTCGCGCAGTTCCCCGCGCCCCTAAGAGGGCCCGGAGGGCCCTCTTAGGGGCGCGGGGCTGTGACATTTGCGGCTCCGCCGCGCGGGCGCGACCAGCCCCCACCGGGCCGCAGCCGAAGAACCCGGCCGCCCGCCCAGGGCTTCAGGGAACGGGCGGGGTGGGGGGCAGACCCGCCTTGGCGGCCGAGCGCAGCAGGCGGCGGTGGCGCCAGCCCGTCAAGCGGTCCGGGTACACCACCCCCTCCAGGTGGTCCATCTCGTGCTGGAGGCACCGGGCGAAGAAGCCGGTGCCGAGGATCCGGACCGGCGAGCCGTCCGCCAACACCCCCTCCACCACCGCCTCGTCGTACCGCTCCGTCCCCGCCTCAAGACCGGGCAGGGACAGACAGCCCTCGGAACCCCGGATCACTACACCGTCCGTGGACACCAGACGCGGGTTGACGATGTGTCCGAGATGGCGGACGTCCTCGTCGTCGGGGCAGTCGTACACGAACACCCGCAGCCCCACCCCGACCTGATTCGCCGCGAGCCCGACCCCCTGCGCCGCGTACATCGTCGCGAACATGTCCTCGACCAGCCGCCGAAGCGGCGGTCCGAAGTCGGTGACGGGCTCGCAGGGGGCGTGCAGGACCGGGTCGCCGAGGAGAGACATCTCTCGTACGGTGCCGGAACTGCCGGGAATCGGACGGTGGCGCATGGCCGCAAGCGTACGTTCCGGGCCACCCGGAGCCGCGCTCGCGGTGGCGCGGTTCGGGCCGCTGTCCGGATCTCGATAGGCTGAGGTCCGACCCAGGCGCAAGGAGGATCAAGGACGATGGCAGGCAACGCGGAGCCGCTGTCACCGCGGGCCAAGCTCGCCGTGACGGCGGGCAAGGCCGCTGCGGCGGTGTCGCGCGCGGCGGGGCGGGGCAGTGGATCGGTGATCGGCGGCCGGGTGGCGCTCAAGCTGGACCCCGATCTGCTGGGGCGGCTGGCGAACCACCTGGACGTGGTCCTGGTCTCGGCGACGAACGGCAAGACGACGACGACCCGGCTCATCGCCGAGGCACTGCGGGCCAGCGGCCCGGTGGTGTCGAACGCGCTGGGCGCCAATATGCCCGCGGGCATCACCTCGGCGCTGGCGGGCGGCTCGGACGCCCGCTTCGGCGTGATCGAGGTGGACGAGAAGTACCTCTCGGGGGTGGCGCGGGATGTGACGCCCAAGGCGATCGCGCTGCTCAACCTGAGCCGCGACCAGCTCGACCGGGCCGCCGAGACCCGGATGCTCGCCGAGAAGTGGCGCGAGGGACTCCAGGGCACCAAGGCCGTGGTGATCGCCAACGCCGACGACCCGCTGGTCGTCTGGGCGGCGTCCTCCTCCCCCAATGTGGTGTGGGTGGCGGCCGGCCAGGAGTGGAAGGACGACGCCTGGTCGTGCCCCGCCTGCGGCGGTGTGATGCAGCGCCCCGGCGACGACTGGTTCTGCGGTGAGTGCGGCTTCCGCCGCCCCGCCCCGAGCTGGGTGCTCAGCGGCGACTACGTCCTGGACCCGCACGGTTCGGCCTGGCCGATCCACCTCCAGCTGCCCGGCCGCGCCAACAAGGCCAACGCCGCCACCTCCGCCGCGGTCGCCGCGGTGTTCGGGGTGCCGCCGCAGGTCGCGCTTGAGCGGATGTACCAGGTGCAGGCGGTCGCGGGACGCTATGACGTCGTCTCCTTCCAGGGCCGTGAGCTGCGGCTGCTGCTCGCGAAGAACCCGGCGGGCTGGCTCGAAACGTTTTCCCTGATCGACCCGCCGCCGACGCCGGTGATCCTTTCGGTCAACGCCCGGGGCGCGGACGGCACGGACACCTCGTGGCTGTGGGACGTCGACTACACCCGGCTCGCCGGTCACCCGATCTTCGTGATCGGCGACCGCAAGCTGGACCTGGCGGTCCGCCTCGAAGTCGCCAACCTGGACTTCCGGGTCTGCGAGAGCCTGGCGGAGTGCGTACAGCTGGCGCCGCCCGGGCAGATCGAGCTGATCGCCAACTACACCGCCTTCCAGGACGTGCGCCGCACGGTCGGCAACTGAGACCCCCGAAGGAGAAGCGAGCAATGAGCGACAACAGCCTGCGCCTCGTGTGGGTCTACCCCGACCTGCTGAGCACCTACGGCGACCAGGGCAACGCGCTGGTCGTGGAGCGCCGGGCCCGTCAGCGCGGCCTCGACGTGGCGCGCGTCGACGTCCGCAGCGACCAGCCGGTGCCGTCGTCCGGCGACATCTATCTGATCGGCGGCGGCGAGGACCGGCCGCAGCGGCTGGCGGCCGAGCGGCTGCGCCGCGACGGCGGGCTCCAGCGCGCCGCCGCCAACGGCGCGATCATCTTCTCGGTCTGCGCCGGGTACCAGATCCTCGGCCACGAGTTCATCAACGACCTCGGTGAGCGCGAGCCCGGCCTCGGCCTGCTCGACGTGGTCTCCACCCGGGGCGAGGGCGAGCGCTGCGTCGGCGACGTCCTCGGCGACATCGACGAGCGCCTGGGCCTGCCCCAGCTCACCGGGTTCGAGAACCACCAGGGCATCACCCATCTCGGCCCCACCGCCCGCCCGTTCGCCCGGGTCCGCCTGGGCCGGGGCAACGGCACCGGCGACGGCACCGAGGGCGCCTACAACGAGACGGTCTTCGGCACGTACATGCACGGTCCCGTGCTCGCGCGCAACCCGCAGATCGCGGACCTGCTGCTGAAGCTGGCCCTCGATGTGAACGCGCTGCCGCCGACCGACGACCGCTGGTACGAGGCGCTGCGCGCCGAGCGCATCGCCTCGGCGACCCAGCCCGCCTGACCCGACGCCGCTCTCCGGAGCGGCGTTGGACGTTCGTACGACGTCCATCAGTCGGACGTCTGATTCGGCCCCGTCACCCTGCGCCGGTAGGGTGGCGGGGATCCAACCGGACGACGTGGTCCGGTCGTCGGCCCACGTTGCAAAGGTTTTCCGGGCAATGCGAATTGGTGTGCTCACCTCCGGCGGCGACTGCCCCGGCCTGAACGCCGTCATCCGTTCCGTCGTGCACCGCGCGGTGGTCGACCACGGCGACGAGGTCATCGGCTTCCACGACGGCTGGAAGGGTCTCCTGGAGGCCGACTACCGCAAGCTCGACCTCGACGCGGTCGGCGGCATCCTCGCGCTCGGCGGCACCATCCTCGGCTCGTCCCGGGTGCAGCCCGCGCATCTGCGCGACGGCGTGGAGCGCGCCAAGGGCCATGTCGCCGAGCTCGGCCTCGACGCGATCATCCCGATCGGCGGCGAGGGCACGCTCAAGGCCGCCCATCTGCTCTCCGAGGCGGGCCTGCCGATCGTCGGTGTGCCCAAGACCATCGACAACGACATCGCCTCGACCGATGTCACCTTCGGCTTCGACACGGCCGTCGGTGTCGCCACCGACGCGCTCGACCGCCTCAAGACGACGGCCGAGTCCCACCAGCGCGTCCTGATCGTCGAGGTCATGGGCCGTCACACCGGCTGGATCGCGCTGCACTCCGGCATGGCCGCGGGCGCCCACGCGATCGTCGTGCCGGAGCGCCCGTTCGACATCGACGAGCTGACCGAGCTGGTCGGCCGGCGCTTCTCCGCGGGCAAGAAGTTCGCGATCGTGGTGGTCGCCGAGGGCGCCAAGCCCCGTGAGGGCTCCATGCGCTTCGACGTGGGCGGCACCGACATCTACGGCCACGAGCGGTTCGCGGGCGTCGCCAGCCAGCTCTCCGTCGAGCTGGAGCGCCGGCTGAACAAGGAGGCCCGCGCGGTCATCCTCGGCCACGTCCAGCGCGGCGGCACCCCGACCGCGTACGACCGCGTCCTGGCCACCCGGTTCGGCTGGCACGCCGTGGAGGCGGTGCACCGCCGCGAGTTCGGGATGCTGACCGCGCTGCGCGGCACCGACATCACCATGGTGCCGCTCGCCGAGGCGACGGCGACGCTCAAGACCGTCCCGGCCGAGCGCTACGCCGAGGCGGAGTGCGTGCTCTGACGTACGGGTAGTTTCGTAGGCAATCAACCGCCCCCGGTCGCATCAGCGGCCGGGGGCGGTTCTACTCTGGGTCCGGACAACCGGTACGAAATCAGGAGTCAGCGGATGGATCACAGCGGGCACGGCATGACCATGGATCTGCCGCCGTTCACGCTGGCGCGGGGTATGGAGTGGTCCGCGGACCCGTTCTTCCTGATCGGCTGCGTGCTCGGGCTCGGTCTGTACGGCTACGCGGTCGTGCGGCTGCGCCGACGCGGCGACAGCTGGCCGGTCAGCCGGATGATCTTCTGGACCCTGGGTGTGCTGAGCATCGGCCTGGTGATGTGCACCAAGCTGAACGACTACGGCATGGTCATGTTCAGCGTGCACATGGTCCAGCACATGGTCATCAGCATGCTCTCGCCGATCCTGCTGCTCCTGGGCGCGCCGATCACGCTCACCCTGCGGGCGCTGCCGGTCGCGGGCCGGGGCCGCAGGGGTCCGCGCGAACTGCTGCTCGCGCTGCTGCACAGCCGGTACATGAAGATCGTCACGCATCCCGCGTTCACCATCCCGCTGTTCATCGCGAGCCTGTACGCGCTCTACTTCTCGCCCCTGTTCGACTTCCTGATGGAGTCGAAGACCGGCCACATCGCGATGATGGTCCACTTCCTCGCCGTGGGCCTGGTCTTCTTCTGGCCGATCATGGGCGTCGACCCGGGCCCGCACCGGCCCGGCTACATCATGCGGATGCTGGAGCTCTTCGCGGGCATGCCGTTCCACGCCTTCTTCGGCATCGCGCTGATGATGGCTACCCAGCCGATGATCGGCACGTACAAGAACCCGCCCGCCTCGCTCGGCATCGACGCGCTCTCCGACCAGGAGGCGGCCGGCGGCATCGCCTGGGCCTTCAGCGAGATCCCGTCCGTGGTGGTCCTGATCGCGCTGGTCTTCCAGTGGTACGCGACCGAGAAGCGCGAGGCGAAGCGGCAGGACCGGGCCGCCGACCGCAACGGCGACAAGGAGCTGGCGGCGTACAACGCCTATCTCGCCTCGCTCAACGCACGCGGGCAGTGACCAGCCGTACGCCATCGGTACGCACGTCTGGCGCCCGGGGCGTTCCCGGGGCGACCATGGACTTCCACGGCAGCGGCCGGTCGGAAGGGGACGCCCATGCCCGGCACGACGAAGGCGATGGTGGTGCTCACCGTCGTGGCGCTGGTGGTGATCACTGCCTACACGGTGGCGCTCGGCAGCAGCGGCTGGCTCTGGTTCGGCTGGGTGGTCCTCGGCCTTTCCACGGTCGGCATGGCGGCTTCGCGCAGCGCCTGAGCGGCGGCCCGGCGGGCGGGCCGAGTGAGGAGCCGGTGCGTTGCTGTACTACGTGCTCAAGTACGTCCTGCTCGGGCCACTGCTGAGGCTGCTGTTCCGGCCGAGGATCGAGGGCCTTGAGCACATTCCGCAGGAGGGCCCGGCGATCGTGGCGGGCAACCACCTGTCGTTCTCGGACCACTTCCTGATGCCGGTGATGCTGAAGCGCCGCATCACCTTCCTCGCCAAGCAGGAGTACTTCACCGGCCCCGGGATCAAGGGCCGCCTCACCGCCGCCTTCTTCCGCGCGATCGGCCAGATCCCGGTCGACCGGTCCGGCAAGGAGGCCGGGCAGGCGGCGATCCGCGAAGGTCTCGGGGTGCTGGCCAAGGACGAGCTCCTGGGCATCTACCCCGAGGGCACCCGCTCGCACGACGGACGGCTGTACAAGGGCAAGGTCGGGGTCGCCGTGATGGCGCTCAGGGCGCAGGTGCCGGTGATCCCGTGCGCGATGGTCGGCACGTTCGAGATCCAGCCGCCCGGCCAGGTGGTGCCGAGGATCCGCCGGGTCACCATCCGGTTCGGCGAGCCGCTGGACTTCTCCCGCTACCTCGGGATGGAGAACGAGAAGGCGATCCTGCGGGCCGTCACCGACGAGCTGATGTACAAGATCCTGGATCTCTCCGGGCAGGAGTACGTCGACCGGTACGCGGCCGACGTGAAAGCCGAGGAGGCCGCGAAGTTCCCCAGGATCCTCGGCTGACAGCGGATCCGCCCAGGGCGCAAAGGGCTGGCCGCCAAGATCGTACGGTCGTAGCGTCCCGTCCATGGACAAGGGAACTGCGTTCGTCGTAGGGGCCACGGGACAGATCGGGCGGGCCGCCGTGCGCGCGCTCGCCGAGGACGGCTGGCGGGTGCGGGCCGCCTCGCGCGGCGGCGGGACGGATCCCGGCTGGCCGGGCGGGGTGGAGGCGGTCGCGCTCGACCGCGACGCGGACGGGGCGCTCGCCACCGCGCTCGGCGACGGCTGCGACGTCCTGGTCGACATGGTCGCGTTCGGCCGCGACCACGCCCGGCAGCTGGCCGGGCTGAAGGACCGGATCGGCTCCGCGGTGGTCATCTCCACCGGCGCGCTCTACGAGGACGACCACGGCCACAGCTTCGACACCCAGGACGAACCGGGCGGACAGCCGCGCTATCCGGTCCCGTTGCCGGAGACCCACCGTACGGTCGCGCCCGGCGATGCCACGTACGGGAGCAGGAAGGTGCTTTTGGAGCGGGAGTTGCTGGCCTCCGGGCTTGCGACGACGCTGCTGCGGGCCGGTGCGGTCCACGGGCCGCACTCGCGCTTTCCCCGCGAGTTCTACTTCGTGCAGCGGGCGCTGGACCGCCGTCCCGTGCGGGTGCTCGCGTACGGCGGCCGGAACAGGTTCCATCCGGTGCATGTCTCCAACCTGGCCGAGCTGATCCGCCTCGCGGCGCTCAGGCCCGGCGCGCGGGTGCTCAACGCCGGGGATCCCGAGGTGCCGACGGTGGCCGGGATCAGCGCCGCGATCGACGAGGTGATGGGCGTGCGCAGCGAGCTGGTCACGGTGGAGGGCCCGGCGCCGGTGGGCACGGTCGGGCTCACACCGTGGAGCCTGGAACATCCCCTGGTGTACGACATGTCCGCCGCCGAGCGGGAGTTGGGCTACCGGGCGGTGACCGGGTACGAGCAGTCGCTGCCCGCGACGGTCGCCTGGCTGGTCGACCAGGTGCGCGAGAGCGACTGGCGCCGGGCGTTCCCCAAGATGGCGCAGCTGTACGGCGAGGTGGACCCGTTCGACTACGCGGCCGAGGACGCCTGGCTGGCCGGGCGCGGCTGACGCGGACGGGCCGATGACGCAAAGGGGCGGCCGGAGTTCCGGCCGCCCCTTCTTACCGCTGGTTTCCTACCGCTGGTTTCCTACTGCCGCTCGGCCGTTACGGCTTCGGCGTGGCGTGCGGGGTGCACGTCACATCGGCGGCGTCGACCTTGCCGGTGAGGAAGTAGGTGTCCACCCGGCTGTTGATGCAGGGGTTGACCAGACCGGTCACACCGTGCGAACCGGCACCCTTCTCGGTGATCAGACGCGAGCCCTTGAAGCGCTGGTGCAGCGAGACGGCGCCCTGGTACGGCGTGGCCGCGTCCCGGGTGCTCTGGACGATCAGCACCGGCGGCAGGCCCTTGCCGGTCTTGACCTCGACCGGGGTCTGCTGCGGCGCCTGCCAGGTGGCGCACGGCAGGTTCATCCAGGCGTTCGCCCAGGTCATGAACGGGTTGTCCTTGTTGAGCCGGGTGTTGTCCCGGTCCCACTTCTTCCAGCTGGTGGGCCACTTGGCGTCGGCGCACTCCACGGCCGTGTAGACCGCGTTGCCGTTCTCGGAGCTGATGTTGCCCGCGATGTCCGACATGTCGGCACCGGCGGCCGCGATCAGCGCCTTGCTGTCACCCGCCACGTGCTGGCTCCACGCCTTGGCGACGGGCGCCCACGACGAGTCGTAGTACGGGGCCTTCTGGAAGTAGCCGATGAGCTCGGCGGGGCCGACCACACCGCCGATGGGGCTCTTCTTGGCCGCGGCGCGCAGCTTCACCCACTGCTGCTCGACCTTGGCCGCCGTGTCGCCCAGGTGGTAGGTCGCGTCGTTCTTGGCGACCCAGTTCTCCCAGTCGCTCCAGCGGCCCTGGAAGGCGATGTCCTGGTTCAGGTTGGCCTGGTACCAGATGTTGTCGCGCGACGGGTCGACGACGCTGTCCACCAGCATGCGCCGCACGTGCGACGGGAAGAGCGTGCCGTAGACCGCGCCCAGGTAGGTGCCGTAGGAGACACCCAGGTAGTTGAGCTTCTTCTCACCGAGCGCGGCGCGGATGACATCCAGGTCGCGGGCGGTGTTCGGAGTGGTCATGAACGGCAGCATCCAGCCGCTGCGCTCGGCGCACCCGTCCGCGTACTCGGCGGCGAGCTTGCGCTGGGCACGCTTGTCGGCCTCGCTGGAAGGGACCGGGTCGGCCTTCGGCGTCTTGACGTACTCCTGCGGGTCCATGCAGGAGATCGGCGTCGAGTGGCCCACACCGCGCGGGTCGAAGCCCACGAAGTCGTACGCCTTGGCGGTGTTGGCCCACAGCGGGTTCTTGTTGGTCACCCGGGTCGGGAACCGCATGCCGGAGGCACCGGGGCCACCGGGGTTGTAGACGAGGGCGCCCTGGCGCTCGGCCGGGGTACCGGTCGAGGCGATGTGGTCCACGGCGAGCTTGATCTGCTGCCCGTACGGGTGGGCGTAGTCGAGCGGGACGCTGACGTAGCCGCACTGGATCGGCTTGGCGAAGCCCCAGTCGGCCGGGCAGTCGGTCCAGTCGATGCCCTTCTTGGCGGCCCGCTCGGCGGCGAGCTGCACGCCGCGCGCCTCGGACGTGCCGTGGTGACGGCTCTCGGCGGTCGCCGCCGGGGCCGCGATCGCGCCGGCTATGAGCGTGGCCGCGATCAGAGTGCCGGCCGAACCGAGCACTGCGGTGCGTCTCAAGTGGTTCCTCCCCCTGCTGCTGTGCGCCGCCTGTGGCGGCGCTTTTTGTGGTCTCGGGGGATCCTCGCGCCTGTGACCTTGTCCGGAACAGGTCGTACTGGCGTTTCTTTACCGAACCGATAGACGGGACGCCGGATCCCGCTGAGCGGTCACGACCTCGTCGAGCGCGCGATCGAGGACGCGCCGCAGCAGCCGGGCGTCCGGGGCGAGGGCACTCACCAGGAAGGCGGACCCGGCCAGCGGCGTGAGCACCGCGTTCTCGCCGAGCAGCCGGGGCTCGGCGGGCTTGTCCGCCAACTCCGGGTCCACCACCAGCAGTTGCCCGACCGCACGATGACCGCCGAGCACCGCGCCGCCGTCCCATCCGCCGGGCGCGCCGGGCCCGTACGCGAGCTCCTGGTCGAGCAGCGGGCGGCCCGACAGGTGGACGGTGAGCCGGGTGGCGAGCGTGCCGGGCTCCTCGCCGTGGCGTCCGAGGATCTGCTCCTCGCGCAGCACCAGGCGGGCGCCCGGCGCCAGCGCGACGCGGGTGCGCATCCGCAGATCGCTGCCCCGGGCCGAGATCAGCTGCTCGGGCAGCCAGTGCAGCTCGGCGTCCCGACCCACCGTCAGACGTACGTCGTACCGGGCGCGCTCACCGCTCCGCCCCGGCAGGGCGATGGTGGCGGCGGCCGAGTCCACGGTGAGCCGGGCCCCGTCCCGTACGTCGGCCTCGACGGCGATGTGGTCGCCGCCGAGCGGGGCGCTCATCGCGCCGACGACGGTGACCCGGTGGCGGTCCGGGGTCCCCCGGGTGCGGCGCAGCGCGAGCGGGCCCTGACCGGCCAGGACCGGCAGTCCCTCGGGGGTCGCGACGACGCGGGCGGTGGCGCGCACTCCCGCGCCGGTGCTCAGCCCTGCCATGCGGCGAGCCGCCCCCGCACCCAGTCGGCGACCGCGTCCACGCCGTTCTCGGACCTCAGCGACTGGAAGACGACGGGCAGTTCGGCCCGCTGCTCCTCGGCGTCCCGGGCCATCCGCTCCAGATCCGAGCCGACGTACGGGGCGAGGTCGGTCTTGTTGACGACGAGCAGGTCGGCGGTGGTGACGCCGGGACCGCCCTTGCGCGGGATGTCGTCGCCGCCCGCCACGTCGATGACGAAGATCTGCGCGTCGACCAGGCCCTTGGAGAAGGTGGCGGTGAGGTTGTCGCCGCCGGACTCGACCAGGAT
Organism: Streptomyces sp. NPDC048696; assembly: GCF_043198895.1. NCBI lineage: Bacteria > Bacillati > Actinomycetota > Actinomycetes > Kitasatosporales > Streptomycetaceae > Streptomyces > Streptomyces sp. NPDC048696. Next base: position 460,767 of record NZ_JBICVJ010000002.1, read on the forward strand.
CAGGTCGAGCGGCCCGACCGCGTCCTCCAGGTCCTCGACGGCTTCGAGGTTGGCGGAGATGTCGTCCCGGATCGCGGTGTGCGGGCAGGCCCCGGTCTCCACGGCCTGGATCCGCTCGGGCGGCAGCACGGCGTTGCGCAGCAGGAACTCGGCGTCCTCGCGGGTGTAGATGTCATTGGTGACGACGGCCAGCGAGAACTGCTCGCGCAGGGCCCGGCAGAGCGCGGCGACGGTAGCGGTCTTCCCGGACCCCACGGGCCCCCCGAGCCCGACACGCAACGCACGACGCGTCCCGTCGGGCCGGTGCGCGTCGGCGCTGATGGCGGCGGGGCCGGAGTGGGAGTGGTCGAGATGCATGAGGCGGCTCCACTTTTCGGTTCGCCGGTCGACTTCAGTCGGTCCGGGTGCATTTCAGCTCGTGGGGGTCCCCCTGGACGAAGTCCTTGGGGGAGTTTGAGGACGAGCCCGTTCAGGGCGATAGGGGGGTCCGGGGGCGCAGCCCCCGGCAACGGCGCCCCACCCCCAGCCGCCCCCGGCAGGGTTTCGGGAAGGGGCGGGGTGGGGGAAAGCTAGGAAGCGAACAACCGCACCTGCCAAGCCGCATGCGCCTCGGCCATGACATCGAGCAGCGGCGCCGAGGCGGCGGGCAACGCATCCAGCCCCGACACGGCGGCGGAGGCCGCCGACCGCGCGGCCCGCGAAGCCACCACGTCCAGCTCGGGCGCCAACCGTGCGAGCACCCGCGTGGCGTCGAACGGATCGAGGCTCAGCAACCGCACCACCGCCGTCGCGGGCCCGCTCACGCACTCGTACGCCACACAGTGCGCCGCGTCCTGCGCCCCAAGACCCGCCGCCCGCGCGGCGAGCCCGAGCACGATCGGCTGATGCGCACCACGCGGCCGGGCGGCGGCGAGCGCGGCCAGCTCCTCGCTGGGCCAGGTGGCCCGGGCCGCCCGCATCATCTGGCGCCCGAGCCTGCGCGCGGCGGCCCGCAGCGCAGGGGACGGGGTGCGGGCGTCGGCCGCCTCGTCGAGCGCGAGCGGATCGAGCCCGAGGGCCGCCGCCGCGGCGAGCGAGGCGGACACCAGACCCGTCGTGTGCAGCCGCCCCCGGCAGAACTCGGCCAGAGAGGCCGCGTCGTGGACACGGCCCGCCTTCACGGCGGGTTCGGCGCCGCCCGAGTGGGCGTGGCCGCCCGCCGGAAAGCGTCCGTCGGCGAGGACGAGCAAGGCTGCGCGAGACATTGGACAGCCGCTCTCAGAAGAGGAAGTACCGCTGGGCCATGGGCAGTTCGGCGGCCGGCGCGGGTTCGACCGCGTCGCCGTCGATGGTCACCGTGAAGGTGTCCGGGTCGACCCTGACGTCGGGCAGCGTGTCGTTCTCGCGCATGTCGGCCTTGCCCACCCGGCGGGTGTTCTTGATGGCGACGAACTCCTTGTCCAGGCCGAGCCGTTCGGGCAGCCGGTCGTCGAGCGCCGCCTGGGACACGAAGTTGAGCGAGTTGGCCGCGGGCGCCTTGCCGTACGCGCCGAACATCGGGCGCGGCAGGATCGGCTGGGGCGTGGGGATGGACGCGTTGGCGTCGCCCATCTGCGCGTACGCGATCTGGCCGCCCTTGATGACGAGCTGCGGCTTGACGCCGAAGAACGCGGGCTCCCACAGCACCAGGTCGGCGAGCTTGCCCGGCTCGACCGAGCCGATCTCGTGGTCGAGGCCCTGTGCGACGGCCGGGTTGATCGTGTACTTGGCGACATAGCGACGCGCCCGGTGGTTGTCGGCCCGCCCGTCCCCGGCGAGCGCGCCCCGGCGCGCCTTCATCACGTGCGCGGTCTGCCAGGTCCGCATGATGACCTCGCCGATGCGCCCCATCGCCTGGGAGTCGGAGGACAGGATCGAGATGGCGCCGAGGTCGTGCAGGATGTCCTCGGCCGCTATGGTCGACGGCCGGATGCGGGACTCGGCGAACGACAGGTCCTCCGGCACGGCCGGGTTGAGGTGGTGACAGACCATCAGCATGTCGAGGTGTTCCTCGATGGTGTTGACGGTGTGCGGCCGGGTCGGGTTGGTGGAGCTGGGCAGCACGTACGGCTCGGACACCACGGTGATGATGTCCGGCGCGTGCCCGCCGCCCGCGCCCTCGGTGTGGTACGCGTGGATGGAGCGGCCCGCGATGGCGGCGAGGGTGTCGCCGACGAAGCCCGCTTCGTTCAACGTGTCGGTGTGGATGGCGAGTTGGGCGCCACTCTCGTCGCAGACGCTCAGACAGGCGTCGATGACGGCCGGGGTCGCCCCCCAGTCCTCGTGGATCTTGAACCCGAGCGCGCCGCCGCGCAGCTGGGAGTGCATCGCCTCGCGCGACATGGTGTTGCCCTTGCCGAGCAGTCCGATGTTGACGGGCGCGTTCTCCAGCGCGGCGAACATCCGGGCCAGATGCCAGGGGCCGGGGGTGATGGTGGTGGCCTTGGTGCCCTCGGCGGGGCCGGTGCCGCCGCCGACCAGGGTGGTGATGCCCGAGGAGAGCGCCTGGTCGATCAGGGTCGGCGAGATGAAGTGGACATGGGTGTCCACCGCGCCGGCGGTGAGGATCTTCCCGTTCCCGGCGATGATCTCGGTCTCGGGGCCGATGACCAGGTCGGGGTGGACCCCGTCCATGGTGTCGGGGTTGCCGGCCTTGCCGATCGCGGTGATGCGGCCGTCCCGGATCCCGATGTCGGCCTTGACGATCCCCCAGTGGTCGAGGACGACGGCGCCGGTGACAACGGTGTCGGGTGCGCCTTCGGCGCGGGTGGTGCGGGCCTGGCCCATCGACTCGCGGATCACCTTGCCGCCGCCGAACACCGCCTCGTCGCCGGAGCGTCCGGGGCCGCCGCAGCGGTCCTCCTCGATCTCCACCAGCAGATCGGTGTCGGCGAGCCGGATGCGGTCGCCGGTGGTGGGGCCGAACAGGTCGGCGTACACGGCACGGTTGAGCTCAGCCATCGAGAGGACCTCCGGTCTCGCCGCGCAGCCCGGGCACGACCCGGCGTCCGGTGAAGGGGACGAGTTCGACGTCCACCGGGATGCCCGGTTCGAAGCGCACGGCGGTGCCCGCGGCGATGTTCAGCCGCAGCCCGCGGGCGGCGGCGCGGTCGAAGTCCAGGCCGGGGTTGGCCTCGGCGAAGTGGTAGTGCGAGCCGACCTGTACGGGCCGGTCGGCGGCGTTGAGGACGGTCATCCGGGTGACCTCGCGGCCCTCGTTGAGGGCGACGGGCTCGTCCGCGAACAGGATCTCTCCTGGAATCATCGGCTCCGCTCCCCCGTCAGACAATCGGCTCGTGCACGGTGACGAGCTTGGTGCCGTCGGGGAAGGTCGCCTCGACCTGGACGTCGTGGATCATCTCCGGGATGCCGGGCATGACCTCCTCGCGGGTGAGCACCTTGCGCCCGGACGCCATGAGTTCGGCGACCGTGCGACCGTCCCGGGCGCCTTCGAGGATGTGCGAGGTGATCAGCGCGACGGCCTCGGGGTGATTGAGCCTCACCCCGCGCGCCCGGCGCTTCTCCGCGACGTCCGCGGCGACATGGATGAGCAGTCTCTCCTGCTCGTGCGGCGTCAGTTGCACGCTTTCCACCTCACAGTCGTGCCCCGAGCGGGTCACTCCCGCCTCGACGCTGCGGGACCCTATCCAAGTTCAACACTCTGTTGACCTGGGGTTCCCTGCTCCGCAGCCAGGCATTGCACGTTACGGCGGAAGTTTTTCCGGCTCGTTAACTGACGCTTTGCATATCCATGGCCAATGCATCCATCTCCGGTCCGGCACTCCGGACGCCCTCACTCACCCATCGGCGGCTGCCGGTGCTCGGCGGCGATGCCGAACCGGCGCCGTTCGCCGGGAGCGGACGCGACCTGGCGCACCGACGACACCGAGCTGATCACCCGCTCCTCCTCCGGCTGCGCGGCGCCTTCGAGTCGTTCCAGGTCAGCGGCGGACACCAGGGCGACGAGGGGCTTGCCGTGCCGGGTCACGACAACGCGCTCCCCGCCGTACACCACGCGGTTGATCAGCTCGGCGAGCTCAGCTCGGGCTTGCGTCACCGGAATCTCATAGGCCATGCTCCCCATCATAACGGCCTGTACGTCCTGTACATTTTTTACAGAGACGGCGGTTACCGAGCCATCGGCCACCGAGGCATCGGCACAACAGAAGAGGTACGTCATGAACGGCCCCACCGCCCGCTATGTCCTGCCCGAGTTCACCGAGCGCACCTCGAACGGGGTCCGCACCCTCGACCCCTACTCCAAGCTGCTCGAAGAGCGCATCGTCTTCCTCGGCACCGCGGTCGACGACACCACCGCCAACGACGTGATGGCCCAGTTCATGCATCTGGAGCACGCGGACCCCGACCGGGACATCTCGCTCTACATCAACTCCCCCGGCGGCTCGCTCACCGCGATGTCCGCGATCTACGACACGATCCGGTTCGTCACCTGCGACGTGGAGACGGTCTGCATGGGCCAGGCCGCCTCCGCCGCCGCGGTGCTGCTCGCCGCGGGCACGCCCGGCAAGCGGCTCGCGCTGCCGGGCGCGCGGGTGCTGATCCACCAGCCGTCGGTCGAGGAGCCGTTGCGGGGCCAGCCCTCCGACCTGGAGATCTACGCGGCCGAACTCCAGCGCGGGCGCGCGATGTTGACCGAGCTGCTGGCCAGGCACACCGGCCGGTCCGTCGAGCAGGTGAGCGCCGACATCGAGCGGGACACCATCCTGGACGCCCGGGGCGCCGCCGAGTACGGACTGGTGGACCACGTCGTGCCCAGCCGCAAGAACTCCCGTACGGAACTGGGGAGGTAGCGCGCGTGGTGCCCGAACTGCCGCCGCTGCCCGCGCTCACGCGCGCGGAGGGCGAGTTCATCGACGCGTATCTCGACGCCCTGGACCAGTTGGGCCGGATCAACCCGGCCCGGCACGCGGACACCTATGGCGCACTGCGGGCCGCACAGGCGCTCGTGGGGCGGGCGGTGGCGCTGCGGGACGCACTGACGACGATGCATCTGCGGGGCGAGAGTCAGTTGCACTCCGAGACGCTGGCGCGGGCCCTGCGGGTGCTCGACGGGGAGCGGCGATCGGGTCGCGTCACGGTGCCGCCCCCCACCACGGGTTGACGTCCCAGGGGCGCCCGGACGGCACCTTCGTTGGTACGAGTCGGCGTCCCCCGTTCGCACCATCCGATGGTCCGAACGACGTATCAGTTCCCTTGCGCCATATGGGCAGACACTTGGCGGAACCTGCCATTCCGACGCTGGTGCGGGGCTGGTCGGACCCCCTGCCGAAGGCTTCAAAACATCCGCGTCCACCCGAACGGGTCAGTCGTGAGGAGCCTCACAAAACGTCGTTTCGGCTCGGAAATCCGGCACTTCGTGGGTCAAGATCCCTTCCGACGACAAGCCCCCGCCACCGCGGCGGGGCGGTCCGGGCGGACGCCGAGTCCTGCCGCCGTACCCGGATGACTGGTCGACTGAGTGGATCGGCAGGAGTGGAGGACCCGAGCAGTACGGGCCCACCGGGAGACCGGGAGGCCCTTGGGGTGAAGCCGCGCGAGCGGCCGGGCATCTTCGCCAGCCCGAACCCGACAGGTCATCCTTCGCAGGCGGTTTGACGAAGGGTCGCGCATGCCTGCGCAGAATCACGTCCCGTCCCTGCTGACACGTGTCGGTGCGGTCTCCGCGCTCACTCTGGCCGCCGTGGGCGGCACCTTGCTGGCGCCGGGCGCCACGAGTGAGGCGAGCGCCGCGACACTCGCGACGAAGGCGCTCAACGTCGCCGCGTCGAAGAAGGGATCGCCCTACCAGTACGGAGCCAGCGGCCCGTCCCGGTTCGACTGCTCGGGGCTCACCGTCTACTCGTACAAGCAGGCGGGCAAGAAGCTGCCGCGCACCTCGCAGCAGCAGTACAACAGCACACGCCATGTCTCGTCGTCCGCGCGCCAGCGGGGCGACCTGGTGTTCTTCCACTCCGGCTCGAACGTCTACCACGTGGGGATCTACGCCGGCGAGGGGAAGATCTGGCACTCCCCCAAGACCGGATCCGTGGTCCGGCTTGAGAAGATCTGGTCCAACAGCGTCTGGTACGGCCGCGTGCGCTGACGCGGGCTCATACGGGGCGGTGAGCGCGGGCGCCCGCGCTCACCGCCCCCGCCCGGCGGCCGGACGGCCCCGGCGCCGGGTGCTCGGTTCCGGACGGCTCAGCTCTGGACCGGTGCGGTCCACGGCAGAGCGATCCAGACGGTCTTGCCGCCCTCGGGCGTCGGCGTCACCGAAAGACGCCCCCCGCACTCGGCGGCGAGCCAGCGAATGATCACCATGCCCCGCCCGTTGTCCTGCTGGACGGCGGCGGGAAGGCGTTTCGGCCAGCGCGGATGGCTGTCGGTCACCCCGATGTGCAACTGCTCGTCGAACTCAAGGCGCATGTCCACGGTGAATGTGGGCGACTGGCCGAAAGTGTGCTGCACGGCATTGGTCGCGAGTTCGGAGACGATCAGGCGGATCGTATCGGCGGTTTCACCGTCCGAGGCGAGACCCCACTCGGTGAGTACGCCGGCGACATATTTACGGGCGGCGGAGACCGAGGCGGGATCGCTCGGCAGAGTGACGGTTGATTCCTGGTGGTCTGCCATGGCGACGCTGTCCCTTTCCCACCCGGGCCGGTCTGCTTGACTCGCAGCGAGCGGACAAACGCGAGGACGGCCCGGACATGTGCTTCGCGCCAGAGTGCCACTCATCGTGCCGCCGGATGCGCCGATCCACCAGGATATGCATATATCTGTCGCTCAAAGCGGTGAACTCTGCGCCGATGGACCGTATTTGGGCGCCACACTTGCCCATCGCCCGAATCGCCGCCGGGTGGGAGGAGACACGAGATGTGGCACGGTCCCGCGGTACGCCGCCGCAAGCTCGGCGAGGAACTGCGCCGGCTGCGCGTCGCGGCCGCCCTCACCAGCGCCGAGGTCGCCCGGCAACTCGGCTGGCACCAGTCCAAGGTGAGCCGGATCGAGACCGGCCGCAGCGGGGTGAAGCCCGCCGACGTGGCCCGGCTGCTCGAACTGTACGGCGTCGACGACCCCCGGCTGCGGGCCCTGCTCGAAGCGCTCGCGGGCTCGGCCGACGGGCGCGGGGACCAGTGGTGGCAGGCCTATCGTGGGCTGTTGCCGCCGCAGTACCGGGACTTCATCAGCCTGGAGTCGCAGGCGTCGACGGCGCGCACCCTGGAGACGTCGGTGGTGCCGGGGCTGCTCCAGACGCCCGAGTACGCCCGGGCGGTGACCCGGGCCGCGCTGCACGGGCTCGACGCGGCGCGGGTGGACTCACTGGTCCAGGTGCGCCTCGCGCGCCAGGAGGTGCTGCGGGCGGATCCGCCGCTGCGGCTGAGCGCGGTGGTCGACGAGGCGGCGCTGCGCCGCGAGGTGGGCGGGGCGGCCGCGACGCGACGGCAGTTGCGGTATCTCGTGGACATGGCCCAACTGCCCCAGGTCCGGCTCCGGGTGCTGCCTTTCAGCAGCGGTGGCCATATCGGCCTCACCGGGCCTTTCATTATCTTCTCCTTTCCGCACATTTCTGATCTGGACGTGGTTGTTATCGACCACTTGACGAGTAGCCTCTATCTCGAACGGAAAGAAGACCTTGAGGCGTACGGCGCCGCGTTCCACACGGTCGAGGCGCAGGCCCTTTCGTTCAAGGAATCGTTGAATCTCATCGCCGGGCTCGCTGACGGCGTGTAAGGGAGGCATGATGCCCGAACCCCCCGCGCATGTACCTTCCAGCACTTCTCTGAACGGCGCGCAGTGGCGGCGCAGCAGTCGTAGTACAGGAATGAACAATTGCGTCGAGACAGCGCTCATCGACGCCGCGACGCTGGCCGTCCGTGACTCCAAGCGGACCACCGGACCCGCGCTCCTCTTCGGAACGCGGGCCTGGCACGGTTTTCTCGCGGGTCTGTCCACCGGGCTCGACGAGGCGCCCGACAGCAGGAGTTGAGTACCCGAACGGGGGACTAGGCGGTGGGCGCGGTCCGCAGGATCGTGTCCACCGCCCACTCGATCTGACTCTGCGTCAGATCGGCTCGGGCGGTCAGCCGCAGCCGCGAGATGCCGTCCGGCACCGACGGCGGGCGGAAGCACCCGACCACGAGACCGGCGGCCCGGCAGTCGGCCGCCCAGCCCAGCGCCGCCTCCGGCGAGGGCGCCCGCACCGACACCACGGCCGCGTCCGGCCGTACCGCCGCGAGCCCCGCGGCGGTCAGCCGTCCGTGCAGTTCGGCCGCCACCTCGCGGGCCCGGCCCGCCCGCTCGGGCTCGGCGCGCAGCAGCCGCAGCGCCGCCAGCGCCCCGCCGACGGCGGCGGGCGCGAGGCCGGTGTCGAAGATGAACGTACGGGCCGCGTTGACCAGGTGCCGGATGACCTTGGCCGGGCCGAGCACCGCGCCGCCCTGGCTGCCGAGCGACTTGGACAGGGTGAGGGTGGCGACCACGTCGTCCGCGCCCGCGAGGCCCGCGGCGTGCGGCGCGCCGCGCCCGCCCTCGCCCAGGACGCCGAGGCCATGGGCGTCGTCCACCACCAGGGCCGCGCCGAACTCCCGGCAGGCGGCGACGAGTTGGGGCAGCGGGGCGGCGTCGCCGTCCACCGAGAAGACCGAGTCGCTGACGACGAGCGCGCGCCCGGCGTGCGCGTCCAGCGTCTTGCGCACGGCCTCCGGGTCCGCGTGCGGGACCACGGCGGTCTCCGCGCGCGAGAGACGGCAGCCGTCGACGATCGAGGCGTGGTTGGCCGCGTCGGAGACGATCAGCCCGTCGCGGTCGCCCAGCGCGGTCAGCGCCGCGAGGTTCGCCGCGTAGCCGGAGGAGAAGACCAGCGCCGCCTCGAAGCCGCAGAACTCGGCGAGCTCCGCTTCGAGCTCGGCGTGCAGCGCGGTGGTGCCGGTGACCAGCCGGGAGCCGGTAGCCCCGGCGCCCCAGCGGCGGGCGGCCGCGGCCGCGCCCTCGGTCACCGCGGGGTGCCGGGTCAGCCCCAGGTAGTCGTTGCTCGCCAGGTCCAGCAGATCCTGATCGGCGGTGCGCGGCCGGAGCACCCGGACCAGACCGGCGCGCTCGCGCCGCTCGGTCGCTCCGTCGATCCAGTCGAATGGCGCTCGGGGCATGGTGAAGATCCCTTTTGTAGGCAGCGCACAGACCCTATTCCGCCGCAACCGAGGTCAGGGTGTGGCAATACACACACCTTCCAAGTGCGCAGTTGTACGATCCCTCCTTGGCTGGAAGCGGTGTCTTGGGCAAGGATCGGCGCCATGGACCTGCTGAACACGCTGGTGGACAAGGGGCTGCGGCGCGAGCTGCCGAGCCGTGAAGAGGCGCTCGCCGTACTGGCGACCTCCGACGAGGAACTGCTCGATGTGGTGGCCGCGGCCGGCAAGGTGCGCCGCCAGTGGTTCGGGCGCCGGGTGAAGCTGAACTACCTGGTGAACCTGAAGTCCGGGCTGTGCCCCGAGGACTGTTCGTACTGCTCTCAGCGGCTCGGCTCCAAGGCCGAGATCCTGAAGTACACCTGGCTCAAGCCCGACGAGGCGTCCAAGGCGGCCGCCGCGGGTGTCGCGGGCGGCGCCAAGCGCGTCTGCCTGGTGGCCAGCGGCCGCGGCCCGACCGACCGCGACGTGGACCGGGTCTCGCAGACGATCGAGGCGATCAAGGAGCAGAACGAGGGCGTCGAGGTATGCGCCTGTCTCGGTCTGCTCTCCGACGGCCAGGCCGAGCGGCTGCGCGCGGCGGGCGCCGACGCGTACAACCACAACCTGAACACGTCCGAGGGGACGTACGGGGACATCACGACCACGCACACCTACGCCGACCGCGTGGACACCGTGCAGAAGGCGCACGGGGCCGGGCTCTCCGCCTGCTCGGGTCTGATCGCGGGCATGGGCGAGAGCGACGAGGACCTGGTCGACGTGGTCTTCGCGCTGCGCGAGCTGGACCCGGACTCGGTGCCGGTCAACTTCCTCATCCCGTTCGAGGGCACCCCGCTCGCCAAGGAGTGGAACCTCACCCCCCAGCGCTGCCTGCGCATCCTCGCCATGGTGCGGTTCGTCTGCCCGGACGTCGAGGTGCGCCTCGCCGGCGGCCGTGAGGTGCATCTGCGCTCGATGCAGCCGCTGGCCCTGAACCTGGTCAACTCGATCTTCCTCGGCGACTACCTCACCAGCGAGGGCCAGGAGGGCAAGGCCGACCTGGAGATGATCGCGGACGCCGGTTTCGAGGTGGAGGGCGCGGGCACCACCACGCTGCCCGAGCACCGCGCCGACGCGCTCGCCGCCGGTGGCTGCGGCTCGCACGCCCGGAGCGGCTGCGGCTCCCACGAGGCCGGTGCGTGCGGCTCGCACGAGGGCGGCGCCTGCGGCCCGTGCGGCGAGAGCGCGCCGGTGGCCGCCGCCGAGGTGCCCGAGGCGCGTACGGACCTGGTCGCGGTGCGCCGCCGCGGCGCGGGCACGGACCTGGCCCCCAATGCCTGATCCGCTGCCCTCGTACGACGTCGCCGAGCTGCGGGCCCTGGACCGCGCACACGTCTGGCACCCCTATGGCCCCATGCCGGGCCGTCAGGAGCCGCTGGTCGTGGAGTCCGCGTCCGGGGTCCGGCTGCGGCTGGCCGAGGAGACGCACGGCCAGCGCGAGCTGGTCGACGGCATGGCCTCCTGGTGGTCGGCGCTGCACGGCTACAACCACCCGGTCCTCAACGCGGCCGCGCACGGCCAGCTGGACCGGATGAGCCATGTGATGTTCGGCGGGCTCACCCACGAGCCCGCCGTCCGGCTCGCCGTGAAGCTCGTCGAGATCACCCCCGAGCCGCTTCAGCACGTCTTCCTCAGCGACTCCGGCTCGATCTCGGTCGAGGTCGCCATCAAGATGTGCCTGCAGTACTGGAAGTCGATCGGCAAGCCCGCCAAGCAGCGGCTGCTGACCTGGCGCGGCGGCTACCACGGCGACACCTGGCAGCCGATGTCGGTGTGCGACCCCGACGGCGGCATGCACGCGCTCTGGTCCGGCCGGCTGCCGGAGCAGGTCTTCGCGGACGCGCCGCCGACCGGCTACGACGCGGAGCCCGACGAGGCGTACGTACGCCATGTGCGGGACCTGATCGCGCGGCACGCGGACGAAGTGGCCGCGGTGATCGTCGAGCCGGTGGTGCAGAACGCGGGCGGGATGCGGTTCCACACCCCCGCGTATCTGCGGATGCTGCGCGAGGCGTGCGACGAGCACGGCGTGCTGCTCGTGTTCGACGAGATCGCCACCGGCTTCGGCCGCACCGGCACGCTCTTCGCCTCCGAGCACGCGGGCGTCTCCCCCGATGTGCTGTGCGTCGGCAAGGCGATGACCGGCGGCTATATGACGATGGCCGCCACGCTGTGCACCACCGAGGTCGCCCGGGGCATCTCCTCGGGCGAGGTCCCGGTCCTGGCGCACGGCCCGACCTACATGGGCAATCCACTCGCGGCGTCCGTCGCCCTCGCCTCCATCGACCTGCTGCTCTCGCAGGACTGGCAGGGCGAGCTCAAGCGGCTGGAGAACGGGCTGCGCGACGGCCTGGGCGAGCACGCCGGGCTGCCCGGTGTGAAGGACGTACGCGTCCTCGGCGGCATCGGTGTGGTCCAGCTCGACCACGAGGTGGACATGGCGGCGGCGACCCGGGCGGCGGTGCGGGAGGGCGTGTGGCTGCGCCCGTTCCGCGACCTCGTCTACACGATGCCGCCCTATGTGACGGACGACGCGGATCTGGCGCGCATCTGCCGAGCGGTGGGCGCGGCGGCTCGGGAGGGCTGAGATGACGGTACTGGTCGTGAGCGGTACGGGCACGGAGATCGGCAAGACGGTCGTCACGGCGGCCGTGGCCGCCCTGGCGCGCGCCGCCGGGCGCAGCGTCGCCGTCCTGAAGCCGGCCCAGACCGGGGTCGCACCGGGCGAGCACGGCGATGTGGCGGAGGTGCTGCGCCTCGCGGGCGACGACATCACCGGGGCCGAACTGGCCCGGTTCCCCGAGCCGTTGGCCCCCGACACCGCCGCGCGGCGGGCCGGGCTCACCCAGGTGCGCCCGGCCGACGTCGCCGAGGCGGCCGAGAAGCTGGCCGCCGAGCACGATCTGGTCCTCGTGGAGGGCGCGGGCGGGCTGCTCGTGCGCTACGACGACGAGGGCGGCACGCTCGCGGACGCGGCGCGTCTGCTCGGCGCGCCGGTCCTGGTCGTCGCCCCGGCCGGGCTCGGCACGCTGAACATGGCGGCGCTGACCGGCGAGGCACTGCGGGCCCGGGGCCTCGCGTGCGCGGGCCTGGTCGTCGGCAGCTGGCCCGCCGAGCCGGACCTGGCGTCCCGCTGCAACCTGGCGGACCTGCCGAAGTCGGCGGGCTCGCCCCTGGTCGGCCTGGTGCCGGAGGGGGCCGGGCGGCTTTCCGGCCCCGCCTTCCGCGCGGCGGCGCCGAGTTGGCTCGGTCCGGAGCTCGGCGGCGACTGGAGTCTGTGATGGCGGTCTTACGGGCACGGCTGCGCCAGATCGTCGTCGACTGCGCCGCTCCGGACCGCTTGGCGCGGTTCTGGGCGGCGCTGCTCGGCGGCACCCCGGCCGTACGGGACGCGGACTGGTCCTCTCTCGACGCACCCGGCACACCACGGCTCGCCTTCCAACGGGTGCCGCAGCCGAAGGCGGGCGGGAACCGACTCCATCTCGACCTCGCGGTGCAGGACGTCGCCCGCGCCCGGGCCGCCGCCGTACGCCTGGGCGCGACGGCGGTGGGGGCGACGGTGACGGATGCCCAGGGCTCGTTCCAGCTGATGCGCGACCCGGAAGGGAACGAGTTCCGCTTCGTGAGCGGGTGACGGCCTCGTGAGCGGGTGACGGCCGGGCGGGGCGGGGACAATCCCGTTGTCCGCCCACGCCCGTCCGCCACCCGTCCGCTGGGAGGGTCCCCCCATGGAGAAGCGTGCCAAGATCGCCCCGGACGCCGTGCACCACCCGCTGTTCGCCCGGTTCTACGCCCGGTTCGGCGAGGCGGCCGACCGGCGGGCCGACATCGCCGCGTACCGCCGCGACCTGCTCGCCGGGCTCGGCGGCCGGGTGATCGAGATCGGCGCGGGCACCGGTCTCAACTTCCCGCACTACCCCGCCGCCGTGGCCGAGGTGGTCGCCATCGAACCCGAGCGCACCCTGCGCGCACTCGCGGTCCGCGCGGCGCTGCGCGCGGACGTGCCGGTGGACGTGGTGCCCGGGGCCGCCGAGGCGCTGCCCGTGAAGAGCGAGGCGTTCGACGCGGCCGTGGTGTCGCTCGTGCTGTGTTCCGTACGCGATGTGCCGCGCTCGCTCGCCGAGATCCGCCGTGTGCTGCGCCCCGGCGGTGAGCTGCGCTTCTTCGAACACGGGCTGGCCGAGGGACGGCTGCCCGCGGCACTCCAGCGCACGGCCGACCGCACGCTGTGGCCGCTGCTCTTCGGCGGCTGCCACACCGCCCGCGATCCGCTGATGGCGATCGAGGCGGCGGGTTTCGCGCTCGTCGGGTTCCGTCGGCTGCGACTGCCGGCCGGCGGGCCCTGGCACCCCGCATCGCCCTGTGTGCTGGGCACGGCCCGGCGCCCGGATCAGGACTGATCTCCCCCTTCCGCCGGATGGCCCCGCCCGCGCGGCGCCTCTACTCTCGTATGCCGTACGGGAGTTGGTCCGACCCAGCAGTGCCACGACCCGGGAGGCGGCCTTGTCGACAGCTGCGAGTGAAGGGGTCGCCGCCCGTGCCCGGGCGCTGACCAAGGCGTACGGCACGGGCGAGACGACGGTCCTGGCGCTCGACTCGGTCGACGTGGACATCGCGCGCGGCCGGTTCACCGCGGTCATGGGCCCCTCCGGCTCGGGCAAGTCCACGCTGATGCACTGTCTGGCCGGGCTCGACTCGGTCTCGGCGGGCCAGGTGTGGCTCGGCGACACCGAGATCACCGGGCTCAAGGAGCGCGAGCTGACCCGGCTGCGGCGCGACCGGATCGGCTTTATGTTCCAGGCGTTCAACCTGCTGCCGACGCTCACCGCCGCCGAGAACATCACGCTGCCGATGGACATCGCGGGGCGCAAGCCCGACCGGGAGTGGCTGGAGCAGGTCATCGACACGCTGGGGCTGCGCGACCGCCTCAAGCACCGGCCCGCGCAGCTCTCCGGCGGCCAGCAGCAGCGGGTGGCGTGTGCCCGGGCGCTGGCCTCCCGCCCGGAGCTGATCTTCGCGGACGAGCCGACCGGCAACCTGGACTCGCGGGCGGGCACCGAGGTCCTGACGTTTCTGCGGGAGGCCGTGGACCGCCTCGCGCAGACGGTCGTGATGGTCACGCACGACCCGGTCGCCGCGGGCGGGGCCGATCTGGTGCTGTTCCTGGCGGACGGGCGGATCGTCGACGAGATGCCCCGCCCGACGGCGGAGGCGGTCCTGGACCGGCTGCGGCTGTTCTCCGGCGGACCCGCGACCACCGGAACGGCCGGATCCACGTCCGGCGGATCCGGATCGCCGGGACCGGGCGGCACGAACAGCACGGGCGGCGCCGATCCCGACGCCCGCCCCGGCTTCGACTCGCTGCGCAAGGGCTGAGCGGCCATGCTGAAGGCGACCCTGCGCAGCTTCCTCGCCCACAAGGGACGGCTGCTGCTGTCCGCGCTCGCGGTGATCCTCTCGGTGGCGTTCGTCGCCGGTTCGCTGATCTTCTCGGACACCGTGTCCCGTACCTTCGACCGGCTCTTCGCCTCGACGTCCGCCGATGTGACGGTCGGGCCCGCCAAGGAGTTCGACGAGCGGGTGCCGTCCGGTGTGACCCGTACGGTCCCGGCGTCGCTCGCGGACCGGATCGCGGCCGTCGGCGGGGTGGCCGGCACGCACATCGACGCGGAAGTCCAGAACATCACCGTCGTCGACGCCGCCAACAAGTCGGTCGGCCCGACCAGCGGCGCCCCCACCATCGCCACCAACTGGTATGTCACCAAGCGCAGTCCGGTGAAGCTGACGAGCGGTCATGAACCGCACGGCCCGGGCGAGGCGCTGCTCGACAAGGACACCGCCGACAAGAAGCACGTGCACATCGGGGACACCCTGACCGTGCTCGCCCAGCCCGGCTCCTTCCGGGTCGAGGTCGTCGGCATCGCCACCTTCACCACCACCAACCCGGGCGCCGCGCTGGTCTTCCTGGACACCCCGACCGCGCAGACCAGGCTGCTCGGCAAGGCGGACGCCGCCACCGCCATCTCGGTCGACGCGACCCGGGGTGTCTCCGACGAGGTCCTCAAACAGCGCGTCGCCGCCGCCGTGGGCCCCTCGTACGACCTCAAGACCGCCGCCCAGCAGGCGAAGTCGGCCGCCGACCAGCTCGGCGGATTCCTCGACGTCATCAAGTACGTGATGCTGGGATTCGCCGGTGTCGCGACCCTTGTCGGCATCTTCCTGATCGTCAACACCTTCTCGATGCTGATCGCCCAACGCACCCGGGAACTGGGCCTGTTGCGAGCCCTTGGCGCGGACCGGCGCCAGGTGCGGCGGTCGGTGCTGCTGGAAGCGCTGCTGCTCGGCCTGGTCGGCTCCACGCTGGGACTCGCGGCCGGGATCGGTCTCGCCGCCGGGCTCATGGCCCTGATGGGCCTGCTCGGGATGAAGCTCAGGGCCACCGAGATGGTGATCGGCTGGGGCACCCCGGTGGCGGCGTACGCGGTCGGCGTCGGCGTGACGTTCGTCGCCGCGTATCTGCCCGCCCGCCGGGCCGCCCGGGTCTCGCCGATGGCGGCCCTCGCGGACGCCGAAGTCTCCGGCGTGGGGCGCCCGTTGCGGGTCCGGGCCGTGGTCGGCTCGCTGCTGGCGGCGGCCGGTGCGGCGGCGCTCGGCGGATGCGCCGCGGCGAACAAGACCGCGCCCGCCTCCTCGCTGCTCGGCCTCGGCGTCCTGCTCACCCTGATCGCGGCCGTGGTGGCGGGTCCGCTGCTGGTGCGGCCGGTGATCCGGGTGCTCGGCGCGGCCTTCCCGCGGCTGTACGGTCCGGTGGGCCGGATGAGCCAGCGCAACGCCCTGCGCAACCCGCGCCGCACGGGGGCCACCGCGTCCGCGCTGATGGTGGGGATCGCCCTGGTCGCCGGGCTCTCGGTGGCCAGCGCCTCGATGACCAAGTCGTTCGACCAGGAGATCGACCGGACGCTGGGCGCCGACTTCGTCGTACAGAACCGCGGCTTCCAGCCGTTCCCGCAGGAGATCACCGCCAAGGTGCGGGCGGTGAAGGGCGTGGACACGGTCGTACGCCAGCGGTACGCGCCCGTGCGCCTGAGCCTGCCCGACGGCAAAGCACCCCGCACCACGGCGTCCGGCTACGACCCGCAGCTCGACGACGTCGCCCATCTCACCTACGCCTCGGGCGGCTCGGCGGAGGCCCTGACGCCGGGCAATCTGGCGATGGACCGCGACTACGCGCGCGACCACCACGTCCGCCTCGGCGACTCGCTGCCCGTCACGTTCTCCACCGGCAGCCGGGCGCGGCTGAAGGTGGCGGCGCTGACCAACATGGACACGGGGGGCGGATTCGGCGTGGAGGGCGGGGTGTTCATGGGGCTCGCCACCGTGGAGCGCTATCTGCCGGGCGGCCAGGACGCGGCGGTGTACGTCAACGCGGCGAGCGGCACCAGCCCCGAGCAGCTGCGGGCCGCCCTGGAGAAGACCCTCGACCCGTATCCGCAGGTGCAGGTGCGCAACCAGGCGGACTACAAGAAGCTGATCCGCGACCAGATCTCCGTGATGCTCTACCTGGTGTACGCGCTGCTCGGCCTCGCGATCGTCATCGCGGTCCTCGGCGTGGTCAACACGCTGGCTCTGTCGGTGGTCGAGCGCACCCGGGAGATCGGGCTGCTGCGCGCCATCGGGCTCTCGCGGGTCCAGCTGCGCCGCATGATCCGGCTGGAGTCCGTGGTGATCGCGGTGTTCGGGGCGCTGCTCGGCCTCGTCCTGGGGCTGGTGTGGGGCGTGGGCATCCAGCAGGTACTCGCGCTGCAGGGTCTGAAGGCGTTCGCCGTGCCATGGTCGACGGTGATCGCGGTGGCGGTGGGCGCGGCGGCCGTGGGCCTGCTGGCGGCCCTGCTCCCGGCACTGCGGGCCTCACGGATGAATGTGCTGGCGGCTATCGCGCACGAGTAGGGGGCGGCCTGAAATCGGCCCCGCAGGCCGACCCCACCCCACTTTGCCAGTGCTTTACCATGGGTGGACCGTCCCGCGACTGAAAGGTGTGAGCGTCCGCCCATGGGCGAGCCTCCCAGTACCCGTCCCCGTACCGGTACACCACATCGAGCGATCCTCCTTGCCCTGTCCGATCATGGGACGGAGGTGAACCGATGACCGAAGTGCTTCTCCTCCTGGTGGCCGTGCTGCTCTCGCTGGCCTGCGGCGCCTTCGTGGCGGCCGAGTTCTCGCTCACCACCGTCGAGCGCGGCGAGCTGGAGCGGGCCGTCGAGCGCGGCGAGCGGGGCGCGAGCAGCGCCCTCAAGGCCGTGCGCAGCCTCACCTTCCAGCTCTCCGGCGCTCAGCTCGGCATCACCGTCACCAATCTGGTGATCGGCATGCTCGCCGAGCCCTCGATCGCCAGGCTGATCAGCGGCCCCCTCGGCTCCCTCGGCCTGTCCGGCGGCACCGCCGACTCGGCGGCGCTGGTGATCGGCACCGCGCTGTCGACCGTCTTCCTGATGGTCGTCGGCGAGCTCGTCCCCAAGAACTGGGCCATCTCCGGGCCGCTGGCGGTGGCGAAGGTCGTCGCGACGCCGCAGCGTGTCTTCAGCGCGGCCTTCCGACCGTTCATCAGCCACCTCAACAACACCGCCAACCACATGGTGCGCCGCCTCGGCCTGGAGCCCGCCGAGGAGCTGGCCTCCGCCCGCACCCCGCAGGAGCTGGTCGCGCTGGCCCGCCACTCCGCCAAGGAGGGCGCGCTGGAGGCGGACACGGCCGAGCTCTTCGTCCGTACGCTCAACCTGGCGGAGCTCGACGCCGAGAACGTGATGACCCCGCGCGTCCAGGTCACCGCGCTTGAGGTGCACGCGACGGCCGAGGACGTCGCGAACGCCACGCGCGCGACGGGCCTGTCCCGCTTCCCGGTCTACCGGGGCAGCCTCGACACGGTCGTCGGCATCGCCCACATCAAGGACGTCCTCGCCATACCCGCCGAGCAGCGGCCCCGGTACCCGGTGACCGAGCTGCTGCGCGAGCCCCTGCTCGTACCGGAGACGCTGACCGTGGACCGGCTCCTCGACCAGCTGTACGGGCGCCGGACCATGGCCGTCGTCATCGACGAGTACGGCGGCACCGCCGGGGTCGTGACCCTGGAGGACATCGTCGAGGAGGTCGTCGGCGAGGTGCGGGACGAGCACGACCCGCACGAGACGTCCGACCTGGCCCGCACCGGCGAGGACGCCGACGGCCGCCCGCTCTACTCGGCCGACGGCGCGGCCCGCACCGACCAGCTGGAGACCATCGGGCTGCGCGTCCCCGAGGGCCCGTACGAGACGCTCGCGGGTCTGATCGCCACCGCGCTCGGGCGGATCCCGACGGCGGGCGACAGCGTGGAGCTGGCCGACTGGCGCCTCGACGTGGTCGACGCGTCCGGTCGCCGCGCCGCACGCGTGCTGCTGCACGCACCGCTGCGCACGGATGAGGACGACGAGGACGATGCCGAGGGCACCGGACGTCGTGGCAGGGGTCCCGGGCGCCACGGCAAGGGCGCCGGAGACGACGGCCGGGCCGGCCGACGCCACGGCAGGGGCGCCGGGCACGACGGCAAGGGCAGCGGGCGCCATGACAAGGGGGCCGGCCGATGACCGTCATCCAGTTGATCATCGGTCTGGCGACCCTGGTCGTCAACGCCTTCTTCGTCGGCGCCGAGTTCGCGCTGATCTCCGTACGCCGCAGCCAGATCGAACCGCTCGCCGAGCAGGGCAACCGCCGTGCGCGCGGCGTCATCTGGGGTCTGGAACATGTGTCGGCGCTGATGGCGGCGGCCCAGCTGGGCATCACGCTGTGCACCCTGGTGCTCGGTGTGGTCGCCGAGCCCGCCATCGAGCATCTGCTGGAGCCGGTGTTCCACCTGGTCGGGATGCCCGACGGCGCGGTGCGGCCGGTCTCGTTCTTCATCGCGCTCGCCGTCGCCACCTACCTCCACATGCTGCTGGGCGAGATGGTGCCGAAGAACATCGCGCTGGCCGAACCGGCCAGGACCGCGCTGCTCCTGGGCCCGCCGCTGGTGACCCTGGCCCGGGCGCTGCGCCCGGTGATCTTCGCGATCAACGCCTTCGCCAACACCCTGTTGAAGCTGCTGCGCGTCGAGGTCAAGGGCGAGGTCGCCGCGACCTTCTCGGACGACGAGCTGGCCCGGATGGTCACGGACGCGGGCGACGCCGGTCTGCTCGACGACCGCGCCGCCGAGCGGCTGCACGATGCCCTGGAGCTGGGGCGCCGGCCGGTACGGGACGTGGTGCTCCCGCTGGAGCAGGTCGTCCACACCCCGGCGGGCACGACCCCGGAAGAGCTGGAGCGGCTGGCCTCGCGGTCCGGCTTCTCCCGCTTCCCGGTCCTCGACCCCGGCGACCACATCCTCGGCTATCTGCACGTCAAGGACGCGCTGGACGCCGCGCCGCGCGACGTGGCGTTCCCGGCGACGGCGCTGCGCCCGATCGCCCGGGTCCGGGCCGCGACCCCGCTGGACGACGTCCTGACCGCGATGCGCCGCAGCCGTACGCACCTCGCGGCGGTGCTCGACGACGACGGCCGACTGGCCGGCCTGGTCACGATGGAGGACGTCCTGCGCGAACTGGTGGGCCGGCCGGAGGGGGCGTAAGCCCCGCTGTCTGCGTGCACGCGGCGCGGCCGGGGCACTGTACGAGAAGCGCCCCGGCGGCGGGACGCCACTCAGGCAACGTGCTTGGCGGGTCCTTCGGTTCCCGTGGTCTCCGTGAGACCCGGGCCCGGCCGCCCGAGGCCGGACGAACCGACCGCCATCAGTATGGAGAGCAGCGTCGCCATGCCCGCCGTCGCGAGCGCCGCCTTCCAGTCGACGTCGAGCAGATTGGTCGCCCCCGCGGTCAGCACCGCGGCGAGCGACTGGGCGAAGGTGCGGATGGCCCGCTCGGCGGTGGCCTTCCAGAAGGCTTTGGTGAACATGGATCGCTCGCTCTCTCGTCGCGTGGGCAGGTGGTGCGGTGATCAGTCAACCAAGTGGGGCGGCGAAACCGTGAGTTGAGGTGTTCCTGGCATACCGCGGAACGCGCCACGCGGACAGGGGCCCGGCGGCAGCCGGACCGCATCGATACGGAACCCGGGATCCGCCTCCGTGACGGTGGCCGGAACTCGCCGTCGCGCCGCAGTTCACGGGAAGCCGACGGGTGCGGCCGAGCTCAGAACGCCGTCGCCGCCAGCCACGCGTCGAGCACGTCACGGTCGCCCGTGACCGTGAACTCCGGGTCGCCGGACGCCCGTCGGCCGTACACCAGGAGCAGCAGCTCACCCGAGACGCCCTCGACGCTCACCGTGGCGTCGCCGCGCGCGGTGTTCTCCCAGCGGAAGCCGCCCGCACCGCCGAGGACGACCGTCCAGGCGGCGCCGGTGTCGGTGGCCCGCAGTCGCAGCGACGCGCCGTCCCGGCCGAGCGCGGCGACCCGTTCGGCGATCCGGTCGAGGAACGGCAGGTTCTCCAGGAACTCCTCGATGCCGTCGCCCGCCGTGCACGCCTCGACGCGCGGCACCCGTCCCAACGCGAGCTCCGCGTCCGCGAGATGCACCACGGCCTCGAAGAGCAGCCGCCGGGCATAGAAGCGCACGTGCTGGTCGGCGCCGTACGACCACATCGGCGTCTCGGGATCGGCCGCGCGCAGCACCCGCAGCGACTCCTCCGCCCCCGCCGCCAGCCACTGCGGGTACTCCTCCGCCTCGTCCGGCACCTCCATCGGCACGTCCCGCGCCCAGACGCGTTCGGTGACCCGGTGGCGTACGAGATGGGCCGCCCAGCGGTGCGCGACGCCGTGGTGCCGGGCGAGGTCGCCGATGGTCCAGCCCGGGCAGGTGGGCACCGGCGTCGTCGGATCGACCCCGCGCACGGTCTCGACGAACCGCCGCACGTTCGCCCGCAGCGCGTCGCAGTACCGCTCGTGCTGGTCCTCGTCGAGCCCGAAGCCGTCGCCGACCTTGAGCAGGTCGTCGCGCCAGGGCCCCTCCGGCTCACGCAGCGCGGCGGCCCGCAGCAGCGCGGAGAGCCGACGGCGGTCCGCCGGAGCGAGCCGGTCCAGGATGTACGCGCTGCCTTCCAGCCACTTCACGGCGGTGTCGGGGTCGAGCACGTCGTCGTCGCAGGTGTCCACCGCGGTCACCAGGCCCGCGAGCGCCTCCGCCAGCGCGTGCTCCAGTGCCTCGCTCATCCGCTTCCCCTCACCGTCTCCACCCGGACCGCGCGACACTACCGCGCGGTACGATCGCTCCGCCATGGAGATGCATGCCAGCTACACAAGCTTTGTCGCGGTCGGCGATTCCTTTACCGAGGGCATGTCCGACCTGATGCCCGACGGCTCGTACCGCGGCTGGGCGGATCTGCTCGCCGCCCGCCTCGCGGCCCGGACGCCCGACTTCCGGTACGCCAATCTCGCCGTGCGCGGCAAGCTCATCGGCCAGATCGTCGACGAGCAGGTCGCCCCCGCGGCCGCGATGCGGGCCGACGTGGTGACCCTGGTCGGCGGGCTCAACGACGCCCTGCGCCCCAAGGTCGACATGGGCCGGGTGCGCGGACTGCTCACCGAGGCCGTCGAGAAGCTGACGCCGTCGTGCGGCCGGCTCGTCCTGATGCGCAGCCCCGGCCGCAACGGCCCCGTGATGGAACGCTTCCGGCCACGCATGGAAGAGCTCTTCGCCCACATCGACCAACTCGCCGCCCAGCACGGCGCGTTGGTCGTCGACCTGTACGGCGCCCCGGTGCTGGGCGAGCCCCGGATGTGGGACGTCGACCGGCTCCATCTGACCGCCGAGGGCCATCGCCGGGTCTGCGAGGCGGTCTGGCAGGCGCTGGGACTCCCGGCCGAGAACGACTGGCTCGCCCCGCTCCCGCCCGCCCCGCAGCCGCGCTGGGCGACCCGCCGCGTGGCCGACGCACGCTTCGCCCGGCAGCACCTGGTGCCGTGGATCGGCCGCCGCCTGACCGGCCGGTCCTCGGGCGACGGCCGCCCCGCCAAACGCCCCGAGCTCCTGCCGTACGAGACGGCCCCGCCGACCGAGCAGACCCCCCAGCCGTAGCGGCCCGACCGGCGCGGCGCCCTCTCGTAGCAACCCACAAACCGGACCGGGGCACTGGCCTGCAGAAATCGCCAGTAGAATCTGGACACGTGACTGCTGTGTCTGCGAAGCCTCGCATCCCCAATGTCCTGGCCGGCCGCTACGCCTCCACGGAGCTGGCCGTCCTCTGGTCCCCCGAGCAGAAGGTGAAGCTGGAGCGTCAGCTCTGGCTCGCCGTGCTGCGCGCGCAGAAGGACCTCGGGATCGAGGTGCCGGACGCCGCTCTCGCCGACTACGAGCGCGTGCTCGACGAGGTCGACCTCGCCTCGATCGCCGAGCGCGAGAAGGTCACCCGGCACGACGTGAAGGCGCGGATCGAGGAGTTCAACGCCCTCGCCGGGCACGAGCAGGTCCACAAGGGAATGACCTCCCGCGACCTGACCGAGAACGTCGAGCAGCTGCAGATCCGCCTCTCCCTTGAGCTGATGCGCGACCGCACGGTGGCCGTCCTGGCCCGCCTCGGCAAGCTCTCCGGCGAGTACGCCGAGCTGGTCATGGCCGGCCGCTCCCACAACGTGGCCGCGCAGGCCACCACCCTGGGCAAGCGCTTCGCCACCGCCGCCGACGAGCTCCTGGTCGCCTACGGCCGCCTGGAGGAGCTGCTCGGCCGCTACCCGCTGCGCGGCATCAAGGGCCCGGTCGGCACCGCCCAGGACATGCTCGACCTGCTCGGCGGCGACGCCGGCAAGCTCGCCGACCTCGAACAGCGCATCGCCGGCCACCTCGGCTTCGCGCACGCCTTCACCTCCGTCGGCCAGGTCTACCCGCGCTCGCTCGACTACGAGGTCGTCACCGCCCTGGTGCAGCTGGCCGCCGCGCCCTCCTCGGTCGCCAAGACGATCCGCCTGATGGCCGGCCACGAGCTGGTCACCGAGGGCTTCAAGCCCGGCCAGGTCGGCTCGTCCGCGATGCCGCACAAGATGAACACCCGCTCCTGCGAGCGCGTCAACGGCCTGATGGTCATCCTGCGCGGCTACGCCTCGATGACCGCCGAGCTGGCCGGCGACCAGTGGAACGAGGGCGACGTCTCCTGCTCCGTCGTACGCCGGGTGGCCCTGCCCGACGCCTTCTTCGCCTTCGACGGCCTCCTGGAGACCTTCCTCACCGTGCTCGACGAGTTCGGCGCCTTCCCCGCCGTCGTCGCCCGCGAACTCGACCGCTACCTCCCGTTCCTCGCCACCACCAAGGTCCTGATGGCCGCGGTGCGCGCCGGGGTCGGCCGCGAAGCCGCGCACGAGGTCATCAAGGAGCACGCCGTCGCCTCCGCCCTGGCCATGCGCGAGCAGGGCGCCGAGCGCAACGAACTGCTCGACAAGCTCGCCGCCGACGACCGCATGCCGCTCGACCGCGCCCGGCTCGACGCGCTGATGGCCGACAAGCTGTCCTTCACCGGCGCCGCCGGTGACCAGGTGGCGGCCGTCGTCTCCCGTATCGAGGAGATCGTCAAGGAGCACCCGGCCGCCGCCGGATACACCCCCGGCTCGATCCTCTGACCCGGACCACGGACAGCACCCACGGGACCGACGGGACGACCCGATGACTCCCGAGGAACTCCAGGCCGCCCGCGACCACGTCATCCCCGACGTGGTCGCCGGTGGCCTGTCCGTGCTCTTCTGCGGCATCAACCCGAGCCTGATGTCCGGCGCCACGGGCCACCACTTCGCCCGCCCCGGCAACCGCTTCTGGCCCGTCCTGCACCTCTCGGGCTTCACCCCGCGCCAGCTGAAGCCCTGGGAACAGGGCGAGTTGCTGACCTACGGCCTCGGCATCACCAACGTCGTCGCCCGCGCCACCGCCCGAGCCGACGAGCTGACCCCCGACGAGTTCCTGGAAGGCGGCCGCGTCCTGACGGCGAAGGTCGAAGAACTCCGCCCCCGCTTCCTCGCCGTCGTCGGCATCACCGCCTACCGCACGGCCTTCGACCGCAAGGCCGTGATCGGCCCCCAGGACCGCACGATCGGCGAGACCCGCATCTGGGCCCTCCCCAACCCCAGCGGCCTCAACGCCCACTGGACGGCCCGCACCATGGCCGACGAGTACGCGAAGCTACGGCTGGCGGCGGAGTCCGAAGGCTAGAGCCTGCCCGGAAGGCTGAGGCCTCCCGGAAGGGTGGTGCGGCCCGGAAGGGTGGTGCGGCCGGAGGGAGATGAGGCGGCTACTACCCCGCGCTCTGCGGCCCCCGCCGCTTCAGCCGGATGTCGGTGTCCACCGCATAGCTCTGCGTCCATGTGCGCCCCCCATCCGACTTCCAGGTGACATGGGCCGTCGAGATCGCCTCGTCCACCTTGACCCGGTCCACGGTCATCGACCGCTCGCCGTCCCGCACATCGCCCCGCCGCAGATCCTGTACCCTGACCGACACCGGATCCGTCGCCACCACGCTCTCCGCCTCGTCCGCCGCCCGTACGAGCGCGGCCGCGAGTTCCCGAGCCCGTGCGGGGCTGAAGTCCGCGACGGCCGACTCGTCGCCCGCGCCGCGACTCACCCGGACAACACCGTCCGCCACGACGGACACCGCCGTCGTACCGCCGCCCTGCTCCGCCACCGCGTACACCATCACCATCTCCTGACCCGCCGACGAACGACGGCGACGAACCAGGACGTTACGGCACGCGGCCACCCACCCGGCTGGCCGGCTCGGTCCTCAGCGGCCCTCGGCTACGGCGGATCGATTACGGCGGATCGATCTCGGTGACCACGGCCATCAGCTGGAACTCCAGCTCGGTGTCCCACTGCGAGACCCCGACGGCGACCCAACGGCCGTCCACCCGCCACAGGTGGAGATACGAGACGCTGTTGCTCAGCCCGTCCCATGGCTCCGCTATCTCCTCTCCTTCCATGCTCCGGGTGAGCACGCTCCAGAGGCTGAACATCCGCGCCGCACCCCAGCGCTCACTGAGCCGCTCCGCGAGTGCCTCGCACTCCGCCTCGTACTGCTCCTCCGCTTCGAGGCGCCTGCTGCCGTCGTCGTCCCAGAGCTCCTCACTGGTGCTCAGCTCCGCCACGTGGTAGCCGGGTCCGCTCGTGATGGTCCCCGACCTGCCGCGCTCCGCCGGAAAGTCACGGACGCGCAGCAGGTCGATGACTTCGAGGTGCCGTGCGGTGGTCATGCGGTCAGTAAACCGGCTGCCACTGACAATTGGCCCCCGGTCAGGCGTCCCGCCAGATGCCCTGCCGATTGCCCTGACGGATGCCCTGTCAGGAATCCCGCCGCCGCGCCCACCACCCGCCACTCGCCGTATACCTGACCAGCGAGTACGATCCGGCAGACACGCGTACGAGCTGGGAGGACACACGTTGGGGCGGCTGACCGGCGGGGATCCCTCTCTGCTGCGGCGGATCAATTCCGCGGTGGTGCTCCATGCGCTGCGTGGGGCTGAATCCCCCACTCTGACCGATCTGACCCGGATCACCGGCCTGTCGCGGCCGACGGTCGAGGGCGTGGTCGAAGGGCTCATGGTGGGCGGGCTCGTCGTCGAGTCGGCTCCCGAGGAGGGCGAGGCTCGCCGTCAGGGGCGGCCCGCGCGCCGGTTCAGGTTCCGGGCCGAGGCGGGGCATCTGCTGGGTATCGAGATCGGCCCGCACCGGGTGGCCGCGCTCCTTTCGGGGCTGGACGGGCGGATCGTCGGCGCCGGGTCGCGTGAGGTGTCGGAGACGGCCTCCGCCGACGAGCGGCTGGAGCGGGTGCGTACGACGGTCGCCGATCTGCTGCGGCGGGCCGGGGTGGCGCGCAGTTCGCTGCGGGCGGTCGGGGTCGGCAGCCCGGGCATCGTCGAGGCGGACGGCACCGTGCGGCTCGGGACGGCGCTGCCCGACTGGACCGGTCTGGCGCTCGGTGAGCGGCTACGGCGGTCGTTCCGCTGTCCGGTGCTGGTCGAGAACGACGCCAACGCGGCGGCCGTGGCCGAGCACTGGAAGGGCGCGGCGACCGACTCCGACGACATCGTGTTCGTGCTGGCCGGGCTGAGCCCCGGGGCCGGGTCGCTGATAGGCGGGCGGCTGCACCGGGGGTTCGGTGGGGCGGCGGGCGAGATCGGCGCGCTGCATCTGCTCGGCCGTGAGGTGACACCGGAGAAGCTGCTCTCGACGACCGGGGAGCCGTTGCACCCGCTGGACGAGCAGGCGGTCGCCGATGTGTTCGCGCTGGCCAAGCGCGGCGACACCGGCGCGCAGGAGGCCGTGGAGCGGTTCATCCAGCGGCTGGTCCACGATGTGGCGGCGCTGGTGCTCGCGCTGGATCCGGAGCTGGTCGTCGTGGGTGGCTGGGCGGCCGGGATCGACGGTGTGCTCGAACCGCTGCGCCAGGAGCTGGCCCGGTACTGCCTGCGGCCGCCCCGCGTAGCCCTGTCCATGCTCGGCGAGGCGGCGGTGGCGACGGGTGCGCTGCGGCTGGCGCTCGACCATGTCGAGGAGCAGTTGTTCGCGGTCGAGGGCACGGTGACGGCCCGCCGCTGAGCGCGGTGGGGCCAGGCGGTGCCCACAACGGTCACAGCGATGGAGCCCAAAACGCGCAGGCCCGCCGCTGAGCGGGGCGGGACCGTCGGAGCCCGCAACCGTCACAACAGTGGAGCCCCGCAAACAGCAGGCCCGCCGCTCTGTGGGCGGCGGGCCGTGTGGCGGGCGGGTGCGGGCGTCAGGAAGCCTGGCGCTGGGCCTGGCCCTCGTGGCTGATCTCCAGGTCGCCCGAGTCGCCGAAGGTGAGGCGGCAGGTGTCGGCCCGGTAGGTGGCCACCGAGACGGCGACGGTCCGGCCGAGGGCGAAGTAGCGGGTGGTCACGACGAGCACGGGCGCGCCGGGCAGCCGGTCGAGCTCCTTGGCGTCGTCGGCGCGGGCCGAGCCGAGCTCGACCGCGCGGTCCTGGCCCTCCAGGTCGAGGCGCTGCAGTTCGCGCAGCACGCTGCGCGCGCGGGCCGGTCCCGAAGGCGCGTCGATCGCGCTGAGGTCCGGCACGGACGACGCGGGCACGTACAGCAGCTCCGCGGCGACGGGCTGGCCATGCGTCGTACGGATCCGGCGGACGGTGTGCATCTCCTCGGCGGACTCGGCGTCGAAGAGACGGGCCACCACGAGCGGCGGGGCGGTGACGGCGCAGTCGACCGCCTGCCAGGCGTCGCCGGCCGTGCCCGGCCAGTCGTGCCGTGCGGTGGAGAGGGACACACCCATGCGCGGCGGGGCGACGGTCGTGCCGACGCCACGGCGGCGCTGGAGGCGTCCTTCGAGTTCCAGCTGCTCCAGGGCCTGGCGGAGCGTGGCGCGCGCGACACCGAAACGAGCGGCCAGTTCACGCTCGTTGGGCAGGATCTCGCCCACCGCGAAGTCCGAGTCGAGCGCCTCGCTCAGCACGGTCTTGAGATGCCAGTACTTCGGCTCCGGCACCGTTTCCAGCTGCGTGGTCCCCACCCTGTCCTCCGCAATCGCCGTGCCCCGGCGGCTTTTCTGCGCCCTTGTTTATTAAAGGTTCCTGCACTAACTCTGCGACCATAGGGCGGCCCACCAACTTGGTCAAGACCAATCTTCGTTCCGTTACGGAACGAATCCGAGGTCTGGCGCAGAGCGTTCACAAGACGTTCGCGAGCCCGTGAGCGGTGCGCGGCGACCCGTGAGAACAGCGCACGGCAAACGGCCCCGCGACCGCGCGGACGCGGGGCCGAGACCCATGGGGCCTGGGGAGCCAAGGGGACTATTCGGCGGCGCCTTCGGGAATGAGCGCGGCCATTTTGTCCGGGTTGAGCACGACATAGACGCACTGGATGAGCCCGTCCGCGACATCCAGTTGCAGCACGCTCTCCGGTGTGCCGCCGGACAGGACCAGCACCGCGGGGCCGCCGTTGATCTCGATGACGCGGACGTCGCCCTCGGGCATCCCGTCCTGCGACACCGCGTGCAGGAAGCGCCCGACCTTGTCGGCGGTCTCGATGATCCGCATAGGGGCCTGGGCCTTGCCGCCACTGTCGCCGATGAACCGTACGTCGGGGGCGAGCAGCGAGAGCATCGAGTCCAGATCGCCACCGCCGGCCGCGGCCAGGAACCGATCCGTCAGATCACGGCGCTGGACCGGGTCGACGTCGTAACGGCGCTTGCGCTCGTCGACGCGGCGGCGGGCGCGCCCCGCGAGCTGGCGCACCCCGGGCTCGGTGCGGTCGAGTACGGCGGCGATCTCCGCGAACGGGAAGCCGAACGCCTCGCGCAGCACGAACACGGCCCGCTCCAGGGGCGACAGCGATTCGAGGACGATCAGCACGGCGAGCGAGACGGAGTCGGCCAGCACGGCCTGTTCGACCGTGTCGGGTACGACCGGCCCGAAGTCGGTGACGATCAGCTCGGGCAGCCAGGGGCCGACATAGGCCTCGCGCCGCGACTGGATCCGGCGCAGCCGGTCGAGGGCGAGCCGGGTGGTGATCCGTACGAGAAAGGCGCGCGGGTCGCGTACATCCTCGCGGTCCTGCGCCGACCAGCGCAGCCATGCCTCCTGCACCACGTCCTCGGCATCGCTCACGCGGCCGAGCATGCGATAGGCCACGCCCGTCAGGACGGGCCGGTGGCCTTCGAAGATGTCGGCGGCGGAGGAGGCGTTCACCACCCCATCCCAGCCGACCGGCCACCGGCTGTCCAGGCGAAAACGCTGAACTGTTCGATTCCCGGTGACCCTCGCGACGCCTTGCGCCGCCCCCTTGAACTCCAAGCTACCGAAGGGTAATTGTTGTTGACAGGGTGTCTACCGCCGTCCTCGGGCCACTGCCGTCCGCGGGGCGTCACGTCCACGACCGGGAGCAGCAGCATGGCCGAAGAGGTCTCCTTCACGATCGACTCCCCCAGGGGCAGCCGCACCGTCACCATCGCCTGCCGGCGCGCCGGTGCCGGCGAACCGCTGCTCCTGCTGCACGGCATCGGCCACCACCGGCAGGCCTGGGACCCGGTGTTCGACCTGCTGGCCGCCGAACGGGACGTCATAGCCGTGGATCTGCCCGGGTTCGGCGAGTCCCCGGCGCTGCCCGACGGCGTCGCGTACGACCTGGCGACGGTCGTCCCGACACTGGGCGCGCTCTGCGCCGAACTCGGCGTCGAGCGGCCGCATGTCGCGGGCAACTCGCTCGGCGGGCTGCTGGCACTGGAGTTGGGGCGCGGGAAGCTGGTGCGTTCGGTGACGGCCCTGTCCCCCGCCGGTTTCTGGACGCAGAGCGAGCGCCGCTACGCCTTCGCCACCCTCACCACGATGCGGCGGACGGCGAAACTGCTGCCGCTGCCGGTCATCGAGCGGATGTCCCGTACGACCGTCGGACGTACGGCCCTCACCAGCACCATCTACGCCCACCCCGGGCGCCGTTCGCCGCAGGCCGTCGTCGCCGAGACGCTGGCGCTGCGCGAGGCCACCGGGTTCGCCGAGACCCTGGCCGCCGGGGTCGCGGTTCGGTTCGCCGACGATGTGCCCGGTATCCCGGTGACCGTGGCCTGGGGCACCAAGGACCGGCTGCTGCTGCGCCGCCAGGGTGTCCGCGCGAAGCAGACCATCCCGGGAGCGCGGCTGGTGCGGCTGCCCGGGTGCGGGCATGTCCCCATGAACGACGATCCCGCCCGGGTCGCGCGCGTGATCCTCGACACGAGTCGTGTCGACGCCGCCTGAAGGGTCTGTTGTTCGGCCGCGGACCGTGCGATGGGGGTCCCCCCTGCTCGAACGAAGTTGAGAGCTTGGGGGATGGTCGCTCCCCCAAGCTCTCGACTCCGCTCGAACAGGGGGGACCCCCATCGCGGCGGAGTCGCACGATGTCACGGTCCCGCGCCCCTGGTTGGCGTCCGGAGCCGTGGCGGCCCCCAGAACGTCCACTCAGGAGTTCGCCCACCCCCGCACGCACAGCACCAGCCGGTACCCGTCCGGGTCCTCGATCGTGACGCCCCACTCGTTCCAGTACGGGTTCGGTGACTGCACCCGCTTGCCGCCGTGGGCCTCAAGGCGGGCCACCAGTTCCTGCGGAACCTCCTCGTCCACGTAGATGACGAGGAGGTCTTCCTCCGTCGGCCGGGGCTCGACGGGCGCGGCGGGTTCGTGAACCAGCTCCAAGTGCCAGTCGGCGTCCGGCCAGCCCACCATCAGGAGCGCGTGCTCGCCGGGCGCCGTGCCCTCGGCGTCGAGCCGCCACACGACGTTCAGGCCCAGGCCCTGGACCCAGAAACGTTCCGCCGCGACCAGGTCGCGTGACGGGCGGGCGATACGGATGTGTGAACGGCCTCCGACCGGCATGACGGGCCCCTGTGCTTTCTCCGTTGGCGCCACCGCGCTGATGCGCGCGGCGGGGCCGCCGGTTCGGCGGCCCGTACGGCAACGTACTCAACGAAGATCACCGGGTCGATGGTTCCTTCGTCGCAGGCCGCTGGTCCTACACCTCCATCCCGCGCGCCCTTGCCGCCACTCCCGCTGTTCACCTGCGGTGGGGAGCGGGCCTCGTGGGCCAGTGACGCGGGGGACCCGGGGGACGCGGGTCGGACGTCGCCGGGGCCGGTCACTTCCTGGCGCATCCCGTAAGAAATCATCCAAAAATCACCAGAATCACGCTTAACCCATCAGTCACAAAGCGTTCGCGATCACGCAACACCCCTCGGTCACAGTGAGGGCATGACCGATATGCCTGAGCCCCATGTCCCCACTGCCTCCCCACGCGCCCACCGCCACCACTGGCGGCGGGACGTGACCGAGCTGGCCGCGCTGTTCATGGCCGTGGCCGTGGCCGACGGACTCTCGAACCTGGTCGCGCACGGGCCCGACGGCCCCTTCCTGCTCGTCGCCTCGGCCATCGCCCTGGTGGCCTCGGCGGCGTTCCACATCTGGTGGGCCCGGCGCCACAGCCACGCGCCCCCGGGCGAGGCCGCCATCGATACGGGCGCGGCGCCCGCCACCACGGGCGCCGCGCCCACCGTCCACGCCGGGGCACACGCACCGGGGCACGAGAGCCAGCTGTGGCGGATGCGCACCACCGTGCGCGACGAGCCGGGCAGTCTGGCCTCGCTCTGCACAGCGCTCGCCCACAGCCGGGTGGACATCCTGACGCTCCAGACGCACCCGCTGGGCGACGGCACGGTGGACGAGTTCCTGCTGCGGGCGCCCGCCGACCTGCCCGCCGCCCGGCTCACCCGGGAGGTCGCCGCAGCCGGCGGCCACGACACCTGGCTGGAGCGCGCCGACGCGCACGACCTCGTGGACACCCCCACCCGAGTGCTCTCACTCGCCACCCGTACCGCCCTTGACGCGGCCGAACTGCCGCTCGCGCTGCGCCAGTTGCTGGGCCGGTGCTCCATCCACTCGCTGCCCGCCGTGTCCGTGACGGGCCGCCCGACCGGGGAGAGCGCGCCGGTGGAGGGCGTACTCGAAGCCACCACCATGCGGCTGCGCGATCCGAGCGGCGGGGTCATCACCATCGAGCGGCCCCATCTGCCGTTCACCCCGACCGAGTTCGCGCGGGCCCGCGCCCTGGTCGAGCTGGACGCGCGCCTGGGCCCCCGCATCCCGCGCAGCCAGGACGTCCTCACCCTGCCCGAGGGCAACGAGATCACCGTCCGCCGCGCCGGTCAGGACGATGTCGAGGCCGCCAAGGAGATGCACGAGCGCTGCTCGGACCGCACGCTGAGCATGCGCTACCACGGCCCGGTGGGCGACGCCGACCGCTACCTCAACCATCTGCTCAGCCCGCGCTACGGCCGTACGCTGGCCGTGCAGACCGCCTCCGGGCGGCTCGTCGCCCTCGGTCATCTGCTGTGGGACGGCGACGAGACCGAGGTGGCGCTGCTCGTCGAGGACTCCTGGCAGCGCCGGGGCATCGGCTCCGAGCTCCTTGGCCGACTGGTGGCGCTGGCCGTCGAGGCGGGCTGCGAGAGCGTGTACGCGGTCACCCAGTCGTCCAACACCGCGATGGTGGCGGCCATGCGCGGCCTCGGGCTGCCCCTCGACTACCAGATCGAGGAGGGCACGCTGGTCATCACCGCCCGGCTGCCGAGGACTCCCGTGCCCGCGCGTGAGTCGGCGCAGTCCCTGGAGCGGGCGGAGCGCTGAGCGCCCGGTCCAGGTCGAGCCACAGGTCCTCGACGTCCTCAAGGCCGACCGACATGCGCAGCAGCCGGTCGCCGACCCCGGCGGAGCGCCGGTCCGTCTCGGCCACGATGCGGTGGCTGATGGAGGCGGGGTGCTGGATGAGCGTATCGACGCTGCCGAGGCTGACCGCGGGGGTGATGAGGCGGACACCCGCGATGACGCGGTGCGGGTCGCCGTACACCTCGAAGGAGATCATCGCGCCGCCCACCGAGGGATGGTGGACCCTGGCGACGCGCGGGTCGGCCGCCAGCCTGCGGACCAGTTCCGCGGCGCTCGCCGATGCCGCGCGGATCCGTACGGGAAGCGTCGCCAGCCCTCTGAGCAGCAGGTATCCCGCGAGCGGATGCAGTACGGCGCCGGTGGCGAACCGTACCTGGCGCAGGCGGCGGGCGAACTCGTCGTCACAGGCGACGACGCCGCCCATCACATCGCCGTGCCCGCCCAGGTACTTGGTCGCGCTGTGCAGCACGATCCGGGCGCCCTGGGTCAGCGGCCGCTGGAGCACCGGGGTGGCGAAGGTGTTGTCGACGAGCAGCGGGACCGTGCCGCAGGCGTGCGCGAGGGCCCGGATGTCGACCTCGGCGAGCGTCGGATTGGCCGGGGTCTCGACGATCACCAGACCGGTGTCGGGCCGGATGGCGTCTGCGACGCCCGCCGGGTCGACCCAGGTCACCTCCGTACCGAGCAGTCCGGCGTCCAGAAGGTGGTCGCTGCAGCCGTACAGCGGCCGCACCGCCACCACGTGCCGCAGGCCCTCGGCGGCCCGGGCGAGCAGGACCGCGGTGAGCGCGGCCATGCCGCTCGCGAAGGCGACGGCGCTGTCGGCGCCTTCCAGCCGGGCGAGCGCTGTCTCGAAACGGCCTGTGGTCGGGTTGTCGAGGCGGGCGTAGACCGGCGGCCCGTCGGGCAGTACGCCGGTGGCCGCGAAGGCGTCGATCCGGGCCGCCTCGGCCGCGCTGTCGTACGAGGGGTAGGTCGTGGAGAGGTCGATCGGCGGGGCGTGCAGTCCGCGGCCGGCGAGGTCGTCGCGGCCGGCGTGCACGGCTTCGGTGGCGAGGGCGCGCGGTGCGGCCGGGCCACGGTCCTGCGAGTCGGTGTCCATGGCGGCACTGTGACCGCATGACCGGAATTGATCGGTGGACTCCGTGCTACGTTCGGCCAATGGCGGAATCTGTCGCACTGGACCCGGTGGATCTGGACATTCTGCGCCTGTTGCAGAACGACGCCCGGACCACCTACCGAGATCTGGCGGCGCAGGTGGGTGTGGCGCCCTCCACCTGTCTGGACCGGGTCGCCCGGCTGCGCCGCTCCGGCGTCATCCTGGGCCATCAGCTCCGGCTCGACCCGGCCAAAATGGGCCGTGGCCTGGAGGCACTGCTCTCCGTGCAGGTGCGACCACATCGGCGTGAACTGATCGGTCCGTTCGTGGAGCGGATCCGGGCGCTGCCGGAGTCCCGCGCCCTGTTCCATCTCACCGGCCCGGACGACTACCTGGTCCACGTGGCCGTGTCGGACACGGCCGATCTCCAGCGCCTGGTGCTCGACGAGTTCACCTCGCGGCGCGAAGTCGCCCGGGTGGAGACCCGGCTGGTCTTCCAGCACTGGGAGTGCGGCCCTCTGCTGCCTCCCTTGTCGACACCTCCGTCGACTTCCGCTTCGTCCCCTGTCTCCTCTTCCGTCCCCGGTGGCTGAAGGTCGCCTGTGGGTGACGCGGAGCCGGTGCGCGTACCAGGATGTGGTCCATGCCAGACACTTCCAGCAGCGTGCTGCCCCGCCAGGTCGCCGACGCGTACGTCGACGCACTCATCGAACTCGACCCCATCACCGGTACGTATCTGGGCGTAAGCAAGAGTTCCCGTCTGCTTCCGGACTTCACCCCCGCCGGGCAGGAGGCACAGGCCGCGCTCGCCCGCGCCACGCTCGCGCGGCTCGACGAGGCCGAGCGGCAGCCGGGCGCGGACTCCGGCTCCGAGCGCCGCTGCGCCAGACTGCTGCGGGAGCGCCTGTCCTCCGAACTCGCCGTCCACGAGGCGCAGGAGGGCCTGCGCCTGATCAGCAATCTGCGCTCGCCGGCCCACTCGGTCCGCCAGGTGTTCACCATGATGCCGGTCGCCGACGACGAGGACTGGGCGGCGGTCGCGGCCCGGCTGCGGGCCGTCCCGGCGGCCCTTGAGGGCTATCGCGTCGCGCTGGCGACGGGCCTGGAGCGCAAGCTGTACGCGGGCCCGCGCGCCACCGCCACGTTCATCGGCCAGCTCACGGAGTGGATCGGCACGGACCGCAACTGGTTCGAGGACTTCGTCGCACCCGGCCCGGACCGGCTGCGCGCCGATCTCGACGAGGCCGCGCACGTGGCGGGCGAGGCGCTGGTCGCGCTGCGCACCTGGCTCAGCGAGGTGTACGCGCCCACGATCGCGGGAGCGCCGGACACCGTGGGCCGCGAGCGGTACGCGCGCTGGGTGCGGTACTTCAACGGCACGACCCTGGACCTGGACGAGGC
The DNA here is from genome assembly GCF_043198895.1 of Streptomyces sp. NPDC048696. Lineage (NCBI taxonomy): Bacteria > Bacillati > Actinomycetota > Actinomycetes > Kitasatosporales > Streptomycetaceae > Streptomyces > Streptomyces sp. NPDC048696. The sequence continues at coordinate 495,701 of NZ_JBICVJ010000002.1, forward strand.
GTACGCGTACGGCTGGTCCGAATACCACCGCATCCTCGGCGAGATGAAGACCGAGGCGGAGAAGATCCTGCCGGGCGCGGGCCCTTGGGAGGCGCTGGCCCACCTCGATGTGCACGGCGTCCACATCGAGGGCGTCGACGAGGTCCGCGACTGGCTGCAGGCCCTGATGGACGAGGCCATCGAGGCGCTGGACGGCACGCACTTCGAACTCGCCGAGCGGGTACGGAAGGTGGAGTCGCACATCGCGCCGCCCGGCAGCGCGGCGGCGCCGTACTACACCGGCCCGTCCGAGGACTTCTCGCGCCCGGGCCGCACCTGGCTGCCCACCATGGGCGAGACCCGCTTCCCGGTGTACGACCTGGTGTCGACCTGGTACCACGAGGGCGTTCCCGGCCACCATCTGCAGATCGCGCAGTGGCGGCACGTCGCCGACCGGCTCTCCCGCTACCAGGCGACCATCGGCACGGTCAGCGCCAACGCCGAGGGCTGGGCCCTGTACGCGGAGCGGCTGATGGACGAGCTGGGCTTCCTGCCCGACCCGGAGCGGCGGATCGGGTATCTGGACGCCCAGATGATGCGGGCGTGCCGGGTCATCGTCGACATCGGCATGCATCTGGAGCTGGAGATTCCGGACCACTCGCCGTTCCATCCCGGCGAGCGGTGGACGCCGGAGCTGGCACAGGAGTTCTTCGGCAGCCACAGCGGCCGGCCCGCCGAGTTCGTGGAGAGCGAGCTGACCCGCTATCTCTCCATGCCCGCCCAGGCGATCGGCTACAAACTGGGTGAGCGGGCCTGGCTGCTGGGCCGCGAGAACGCCAAGAAGCACCACGGCGACGCGTTCGACGCCCGCGCCTGGCACATGGCGGCGCTCTCCCAGGGGCCGCTGGGCCTGGACGACCTGGTGGACGAGCTGTCCAAGCTCTGACACCGGCCGGTGGTGGGCCGCTCCCGGCCCACCACCGCGCGTCCGCCCGCGCCCCGGCCGGTCAGCAGCCGCAGTTCTCCGAGTCGACGGGCGCGGTCAGCGGGTCGGCGTCGCGCTTGTCGCGGCCCTGCCAGGTCTCGAACTCGAAGCCCTCGCGGACCCAGTACTCGAAGCCGCCGAGCATCTCCTTGACCTGGAAGCCGAGTTCGGCCAGGGCGAGGGCGGCGCGGGTGGCGCCGTTGCAGCCGGGACCCCAGCAGTAGGTGACCACCGGCACCGACTTGTCCAGGATCTGCTCGGCCTGCTCCGCGATCAGCGCGGTCGGCAGGTGGACGGCGCCGGGGACGTGGCCCTGGTCCCAGGACTCGGTGGAACGCGAGTCGAGCACCACGAAGCCCGGGTCACCGCCCGCGGCCAGGGCGGACGCCACATCGGAGACATCGGCGTGGAAGACCAGGCTGGCGCGGAAGTACGCGGTGGCGTCGGCCGGAGCGGCCGGGGCGACGCGCAGGACGGGGTTGGCGGCGGCGAGCTGCGTTGTTGTCATGGCCAGAAATCTACGGCCAACCCTTCACCGCGAGAAGGTGCGATCCCCGGAACATCTCTTGATTCGCCGGTGATTTCACGGTTGTCTGACAGACATGACCGAGTATTCCCCGGACGCCACCGACTGGCGCATCCTGGACGCCCTCCAGCAGGACGGCCGCGCCAGCTTCGCCGAGCTGGCCCGCACCGTCGCCATGTCCCCGAGCGCCGTCACGGAACGGGTGCGCCGCCTCGAAGAGGCGGGGGTGATCTCGGGCTACACGGCGGTCGTCGACCAGGAGCGGCTCGGCCGCTCGATCCTCGCCTTCGTACGGCTGCGGTATCCCAACGGCAACTACAAGCCGTTCCACGATCTCCTGGAGACGACCGGCGAGATCATGGAGGCACACCACGTCACGGGCGACGACTGCTTCGTGATCAAGGTCGCCGCGCGGTCGATGAACCATCTGGAGGAGATCTCCGGGAAGATCGGCGCGCTGGGGTCGGTGACGACGAGCGTGGTCTACTCCTCGCCGCTCCCCCGGCGCGCCATCAGCATCCCGTCGACGGGCTGACCGGCACGCGAACCCGCGGCCACCTCAGCCGCGCGTCCCGCCTCCTCAGCCCGGTATCCCGGCCGAGCGGTGGCGCACCCGCGACCCGTCGCGGCCCTTGACGATCTCCAGCTGGGTGGGGATGCGGCGGCGTAGATCGCCCACGTGGCTGACGATGCCGACACTGCGCTCCCGCTCGCGCAGCGAGTCCAGGACGTCGAGGACCTCGTCCAGGGCCTGGTCGTCCAGGCTGCCGAAGCCCTCGTCGATGAAAAGGGTGCCATGTCTTCGATTCACGACGGCACACCTGACCTGACCAGGAAGAACGCCAAAAGAGGCCCCTCGGAAGTGCTCTCCGAGGGGCTTCTGCCCAGGCCGGGGGACGCGATGGGGGACAACGCGATCAGGCTGCGTTCGGTGACACCTCATCTTGGGAAGTTGCCTCGACCACACGCAGGTGCCTACTTCCTGCAGCCTCCGCGCCGCAGGCGGGCGTCACCTCAAGACGGGTCTCGCCTGCGTCTTGAGGCGGGGCCTCGGGTTCGTCCGTACGAACCGGAGTCGCCCCCTGCACGGACTCCGTTTCGCCGTCGGGCTTCTCGACACCGTTTCGGCGTGGCACCAAATCGACGGGGGCATTGGCAGCTGCCTGCTCGAACTGCGGCAGCAGGCTGGTGTAGGTGTCGGCGGTGAGCTGGTAGTTGCTGTGCCCAAGCAACGCTTGAATCGCCTTCATGGAGAGGCCGGCGGCCAGGCTGAGTGATGCGGCGCAGTGCCGCAGGTCGTGCAGGCGGACCGGAGGCAAGCCCATGCGCTGGATGAATCTGCGGAACGACTGGGAAACGTTCGTTGGGTGGTGGGGGCGGCCATCGGGCCTGGTGAACACATAGCCAGAGTCGACATACGGTGCATGGTCCTTCGGGTCTGCCCGGTGCTTCTTCTCCCATTCAGCGCGCTGGGCCCTCTGTACGTCGCGCCATGCGGTGAGCAAGGCGAGGGTGGCGTAGTCGACAGCGACAGCTCGGCGGCCGCTGCGACTTTTGGGCGTGTCCTCCCACACGGAGTAGGAGGAGTCGGCGACGAGCTGTTCCGAAATGTGGAGTACTCCTGTGGTCAGGTCGAGTTCGGTCCAGGGGAGGCCCGTTGCCTCGCCTCGTCTGGGCGCCCTGTACACCATCAGATGCCACATGATGTATAGAGGGTGGTTGACCGCCGCGTCGAGGAACTGCCCTGTCTGCTCGGGGGTCCAGACCATGACCGAGCTGGGCTTCTTACCTGTTTCGCGCCAACGGGCTACGCGTTCGTCGGTCCACACCAGCGGTTCTGGTCGCTCGTATTTGGGTATCACAACGAGCTTGGCCCAGTTCTGTGCAACCAGTTTTTCGGCGACGGCATCCTTGAGTACGGCTGAGAGGCAGTCGAGGAGCCTCTTCTGCGTGCCGGGCCCAGTGTTTTGGCGAGGTTTCTGGCGGGCTTCCTTGAGGGTCTCGCGGGCTTGGCGCCACGCCTGGCGGAGCTCCGGTGGCCTCGGGGTGGGCGCTTGCCGCCATGCTTGGTAGGCCGCGTCGCATTCGAGTCGGGCGGCCTCAGCGGCCTCCTGGTTCGCCTGCTTCACTTCGTTGAGGGCCCATATTTGCTGGAACATCTCTTGGATGTGGCGGTCGCGGAGGTCCCGGATTCCTAGGTGACCGAGGGCGGGCTTGAAGACGCGGTCGATGAAGTCACGGTATTGGGTACGGGTCTTGCGCTTGAGGTCAACGCGCTTGGTGTGCCAGCGGTCGAGGTATTCAGCGACCGTCTCCTTGGTGTCGACGTCTATGCCACTTTGGGCTTGGTCCCAGAGCTTCTGCGCCTCCTCCTTGGCCTTCGTCCGGGTGAGGAAGCCACCTTTGCGCGGTCGCCTGCGCTTGCCTCCGGGGCCGTCAGGGAGCTTGACGTAGTAGTACCAGGTTCCGTGGTCGCGCTTCTTCAACAGCGGGCAGGCTGAGCCCAGTTCGTGGACCTTCGGGTTGCCCCTGGAGTCGAAGACAGGTTCGCCGTGGTCATCGAGCTTGGGTTCAGTGCACTTGCACCTCTTGTACGTACTGCCATCGAACACGCGAGTTCCCCCTGTTGAGCTGGGATGTCCTTACGTATCCCGATCTTTCTGTAGCGAAGGAGACGCTTCCTTGGCCGACGTATGCTTCCGGTCAGGTGGCGCGGGGATGAAGGATTTGACCACCTATGACCTCATCTGTGATTGCTGCACGTCGGAGCGATGGTGTGAAGGGCGGCATGACGCTGGAGGAGGTGCTGGCGCTGCCTGTGAGCGTGAGTGTGTCCACGGCGGCGAAGGCGTTCGGCATTGGACCTGACAAGGCGTACGGCCTGATCAAGGCTGGAGCGTTCCCGGCGAAGACCATCCCAGTCGGAGACACCCTGAAGGTCGCGACGGTGACGATCTGGCGGGCTCTCGGCATTGAGCCCTAACAGGATTGACAGGGGCCTATTTAGCCAACGCCCCGCCCCGCGGACAAGACAGCGAGGCGCGCCGGTCACCAGCCGCGCCTCCACAGAAGGCGCGACTGCCCCAACGACAGGACAGGTCATGTGAGCCGCGTCACATGAAAACCATACCGTCTTCCCCGATATCTCTCTAACCTGCCGAAATGCTTTGACAGCCTCCAGCGCGGCACTCACGGGGGAGATTCGGGGACACCATCCCAAGTACATTGACCTATTACGGAGCTAAGCGACTGCTACTGGGCAAGGCAGTGGCGCTCCCGAGGGATGGAGAGTCATGGCACGGCTGTCGGGCTACGCAAGTGCCGGCGTGCTGAACCGTTCGGAAGCGCCGGGGCTTCGCGAAGCAGCCGTCCGCCTGTTCGGGGAGAGCAAGGCGGCCACGTGCCGCTGGCTCAACGGCACGGGCCACCGCACCACACGGGGCGGCGTATGGCGGCCCGAGACGCTGGACCGCGTCCTATCGAACCCACGCATCGCCGGGCTCGACTCCGAGGGCAACCCCCTCGGCTACGAGGAGACGGTGCTGGAGCCTGAGCTCTACCAGCGCCTGATGGCGCACTGGGCAGAGCAGCGAACCCAGCAGGGCGAGCGGCGCGAGGCATACGAGTACCTGCTGACGAGCGGTGCTTCCGCCTGCGGGGGCTGCGGCTGGTCCATGATCGGGGCTCGGGTAGACGGTGACGCCGCACCCTCCTACCGCTGCCCGACTCCCGAGCCGGGCGCCGTCTCGTGCGGCTCGGTGCGCATGAATGCGGATCGCCTGGAGACGGGTGTGGCCGAGGAAGTGCTGGCGGACCTGATGCGTCCGGGCTCCGCCGAGCGGCTGCTTCGTCTCCAGCAGGACGTACGGGAAGAGGTAGCGCGCCTTGATGCCCACGTTGGTGGCGGCGATGAGCGGCTGAAGAGCCTGAAGGCTCTTCGCGGCAACGGGACGCTGGTCGAGTCGGCATTCGTCGCCGCAGACAAGGAGACCCGCCGGGATCTTCGGGACGCGCGTGCGCGCCTGCGCTCGCTACGTCCCATGGCCGAGCTGCCAGTATCGGACGTCGTCAACTGGGTTCAGTGGTGGCAGGAAGCCTCTCGTGACGCGCAGCGTGCGTTGATCGGCCTGATCATCAGGCGGGTCCACGTCCTGCCTTCCGGTGGCGGCCGCCATCTCGACCCCATGGAGCGGGTCCGAATCGACTGGCGCCTGCCCGCCGCATAACCTCATTGTCCGAGCCCCGCGATAGCGGGGCTCGTCGTCTTGCCCGCATCACCTGCGCCACAGCCTGCAGCGCAGGCGACCACAGAACTGGATCTTGCTTTGACCGCGCCGCTCCTGCGCCCCCTGACCACGACGACCTGGGCGTGGGTCCACGAACGCACAGGGTGGGGCTACAGCAACGCCGGCCTCATCGCCTCGGGGGATCAAGCTCTGTTGGTGGACACGCAGTTCACCCTGGACTACACCCGCCAGCTGCTCAGCGAGATAGCAGCAGCGGTGCCGCACGCCCGCATCACGACCGTTGTGAACACCCACGGGAACGGTGATCACACCTGGGGCAATCAGCTCGTCGACGGGGCGGAGATCGTCACATCCGCCACCTCGGCGGCGCATCTGTGTCAGGAGATGGGACCCGGCCAACTGGCCGCGCTGAGCCGGGCGGAGCCCACCACGGCGGCGCACGCCTACATCGCGGAGCATTTCGGAGCCTTCGACTTCACGGGTGTTCAGGTGCTGGGGCCGACGCGGACCTTCAGCGGCTCCGAGAGTGTGAATGTCGGCGGTGTAAGCGTCGAGTTGATGGATCTCGGCCCCGGTCACAGCGCCGGAGATGTGGCCGTGCACGTGCCGGCCGATGGCGTGGTGTTCACCGGTGACGCCGTCTTCAACGGGTCGCACATGGTCGTGTGGTCGCAGCACTTGAGCCCGTGCATCCTCGCCTGCGACCAGCTCTTGGCGACCGGCGCCGACACGTTCGTGCCGGGGCACGGGCCTGTGACCGGGCGGGCCGGGATGACCGGCTTCCGGGACTACCTGGAGCGTGTGTGGCTCCAGGCGAGTGCCCATGCTGCGGCGGGGGTGGAACTCGCGGACGCCGCCCGCCTGGTGTTCGAGGACCAGGCAGGCGGCTGGGAGCATCCGGAGCGGCTGTTCACAGCCGTTGCCGCCGCCTACCGCGAGGCTGGTGTCGACGGCATCGCCTCGGGGACGATGGCGTGCGTCGAGGGAATGGCTGAGCTCGCGGCGGCTTCCGCCACTTGTTCGGCGTCGGCGGGCACGACGACCATGAGTCGCTGACTGCGGTCGCTGAGGGGCGCGTAGGCGCGAAAGATCACTTTGTGCTCTTCGTCGCCGTGGTGCGGCAGGTAGAGCGAACGGACGTCGCCGTCGGGGTGGTTCACGGCGGTGAGGTCTTCGCTGAGGATGCGGGCGGCGACTCGGTCGCGTTCCTTGATCTCGGCGATCACCTGGGCCAGACGCTTGTTGCCCGGGTCTTCGAGAGCCCGCAGCCGCAGCTGGGAGGCCATCGGCTTGGCCCACTCTTCTTCCCAGTTGATCAGCTGGAGGCGGGCCTCAGGGTAAGTGAGGGCCCACAGCATGATGTTGACGCCGTGCTTCATCCACGGCCAGTCGCGTTCGCATGCCTCGTTGTAGAGCAGGACGTCCCAGGCCCAGTCAGATATGTAGGCGGCCCAGGGCTGCACCCGGATCAGGCTGGCCGTGGTGGGGTCGACGATGGCCTCGGGCTGGAATCGCAGGGGCGGTTCGTGGCCGAGGGTGTACACGTACAGGGTGTGGCGCTGGTGATCGTCGAGCCCGAGGATGCGGACGATGTTCTCCAGCCACCGCTCCGATGGCTTGTCGATCCGGCCGGCTTCGAGCTTGCGGTAGTAGTCACCAGAGACGCCCGTGAGCGGGCCCATCTCGTTCTGGGTGACGCCGGGCTTGGTGCGGGGCCCGAACTTGGCCGTGAAACCGGGTACCTGGTTTGGATCGCGCTGAGCACGCCAGTCCCGAAGGAAACGGGCGATTGGCACGTTGACGGACATGCGCGTTCCACTCCCCATCAAAGGTAAAGAAAGACAAAAGGTTAGACGGAACTTTAACGCTATGTCAGCTGATGTCCCGCCACGGCCGATCGACTCGCCACTCTCACCTCACTACACAATATGGGGTAATTCCGGCATAGCAGACCCTCGCACTAGCTGGATCGGCACACCCGCAACCGGAACCCTGGAAACCGGTCCAGATGGTTCCTGTCTGTTGCGAAAACGGACCGACCAGTCGGTGCAAAGGTAGAGGCACCCCGGAGGAGCGGGAACCTCCGGACGGTGCCAACGGCCCCGCCCTTCGCAACGCAGGCGGCTGCCGACCGGACCCACAACGATCTGAAAGGGTGGTCCCCGCATGGGCCGCAGCGTCTTCATCACCGGTGGCAACCGAGGCATCGGCCTCGCCATAGCCCAGGCCATGGCGGCCGACGGAGACCGGGTGGCTGTCACCTACCGCTCCGGGGAGCCGCCGACTGGCATACTCGGCGTGCAGTGCGACGTCACGGTGCCTGAGGATGTCGAACTCGCCTTCAAGCAGGTCGAGGCCGAGCACGGTCCGGTGGAAGTGCTCGTCGCGAACGCCGGCATCACCCGCGATGGGCTTCTGATGCGCATGCCCGAAGAGGACTTCGCAGCGGTCATCGAGACCAACCTGACGGCAGCCTTCCGCGTGGCCAAGCGGGCCAGCCGCGGCATGCTGAGGGCCCGGAAGGGCCGGATGATCTTCATCTCCTCGGCCGTCGCAATGCTAGGTGAGGCTGGGCAGTCCAACTATGCAGCTTCCAAGGCGGGCTTGATCGGGTTCTCCCGCTCACTGGCCAGGGAGCTCGGCTCACGCGGCATCACCTCCAACGTCGTGGCTCCAGGCCTGACCCAGACAGACATGACGGCCGTGCTGCCCGAGGAGCGCATCGACGCCCTTGTCGCGCAGATTCCGCTGCGCTCGGCGGCGCAGCCCGAGGACATCGCCGCCGCCGTGCGTTTCCTCTCCAGCGACGATGCTTCGTACATCACCGGCGCGGTCCTGCCGGTCGATGGCGGCGTCGGCATGGGCCACTGACCTCAACGCCCTCCGGAAACCGGATTCCTGGCACGCGTGCCGATGGGATTCCGGCGCCCTGGAGTCGCCCGCGGCACGGCGGGCTGCGCGATGCACGGAGCTGAGGGGGGAATCAGCTTCGCTGGATGAGGGAGCGAAGTGATTGATGCGCAGCGCATCTTGGCGCTGGCGAAGAGGCCGCGGCGCGAGTGGGCGCCTACGGAGGGACGGGGCGCAGCGCCGTCGCAGGGGCTGAGTGGCTTATCCGCGGAGGACCGGCTGGCGATGCCGGTCGCCTGGAGCCTCGGCTCCTGCCGGACGCTCATCAGACCGGCACTGCGGACCGAGGAGCCGCACGACCAGGACAAGCGGCCCGCTCAGGTGTGTGCCCGCTGCCCGATCTTTGAAGACTGCTCCGCCGCCCTGGCGGCCGGAGTACCCGCGCAGGTGCGGGAATGGCGTGAGCGTGTGGACGGGGGTCAGGCGCTCGCGCCGTGAGGAGGGGAGTTTGTGGGGCGCCGGGGAACCGGCGCCCCACAGCCACGTTCCCGCCACCCCAGGCACCGGTCCCGCATGTGCTCCAGATCACACGGGGTTGGATTACCCGGAGTGGACCTTCCATATAAAGATAGTAGAATTTAGATGTCAGACAGGGGAACCCCTCCTAACGAACCCTCTTGGAGTCACCATGCTGCGCACCCTGAAGATGTCCCAGGTACACCGCAACCCGCGCCAGCCGCGCGAGTACTTCAACGAGGACGCCTTGCGCGAACTCGCCACTTCCATCGAGAAGTACGGGCAGATGCAGGCCATCGAAGTCCGCCCCGACAACGACCAGGGCGGCTACGAGATCGTCGCGGGCGAGCGCCGGTGGCGCGCCCTCCAGATCCTTGGCCGCACCACCATCAAGGCCACCGTCATCTCGGAGAAGTCGGAGATCCGGCGGTTCAAGCGGTCCATGTCGGAGAACGTCAACCGCGAGGACATGACGCCCTTCGAAGAAGCCCACGGCTACCAGCGAATCCTGGACGACGAGGAAGGGGCCACGATCGAATCGGTCGCCGCCGATTTCGGCAAGACCACCACCTACGTCAAGCTGCGTCTCCAGCTCCTGGACTTGCGCACCGAGTTCCAGCAGCTCGTCCAGGACGGCAAGGTCGGCACCCAGGCAGCGGTCAAGATCGCACAGCTCAGCCTTGCCAACCAGGGGGCATTGCTGTCGAAGTTCGTGCGCGGTGAGTTCAAGTCGGACAACGAGCTGGTCCACTTCGCCTTCGCGATGCGCCAGCAGCAGGATCAGGCAGTGATGATGATCGTGGAAGGCCTGACCGAGGAACAGCGTGCGGAGCGGGCCGTCGCACAGAAGAAGACGCAGACGGCGCTCGATGACATCGAGCGACTGTGCGCCAAGCTCGACGAGATCGCCAAGACCGACGAGGTCAAGCTGGCGCAGGCGCTGGAGGGGCAGTTCGCGGCGCGGATGGAGCAGCTGGAGCGGGTCAGCGCGGCTCTGGCCAAGGCCAGGTTCCAGGTCAAGCAGGCCAAGGCACACGCCGAGGCCAAGGACCTGGTGACCATCAACCCTGCGGCGCAGGCTCCGGAACACGAGCCGGTCGCCGCCTGATACCAGCACGCGGCCCGCACCGGCGGGCCGCAGCGCCCCACCCTCACTCATGGGGCGGCACCAGCGCCGCCCGGACCGGAGACTCCATGCACAACGAATCCAGCAGCCGCCCAGAGTGGGAAGCAATGAACCGAGCGGACTTCGACACCGCCGCTCCTTATACGCTGCACGGCGCAACCGGACCGGTGCGCGTGCCCGCCACTACTGATAGATCGGGCACCGAAGCCCTATCCGGCCACCCCGTCCCCCCACGCCAGCGCCGCAAGCCGCCCACCGACCCGGGCAGCGTCGTCGGCCAAGACGAGCTGTTCTGAACACCTGTCACCGCCACGCACCAGAAAGGGAGATCATGAACATCGCCATAGTCCCGCCGGTCAGCCACTTCGACCTGTACGGCCGCGACGCCCCCGAGTGCGGGACCTGCGAAGGAAGCGGGCAGTCCAGCTACCTTCACGGCCCCTACGAGACGACACGCGAGTGCCCGGACTGCTACGGCACCGGCCGGTTCGCCCGCTGCCCCAGCTGCCTTGACGGCACGACGTGGGAAACCGGCGACACCTGCCCCACATGCGACGGCTACACCTCCCTCCATTAACCCTTAATAGGCCACATCAAAAGATTGGAAGAAAGGTGCATCTCGGCGACACCCTCACACGGGAAGCTCTCACCACAGGCACCAGCGTCACCCGCAGCCCCGCCCCAGCAGGACTACTCCGCCTCGCCATTCGCACGCCCCACGGCATCCAATACTTCGAACGCCCCGCGAACGGCGGCCCGGACGACTGGCGGGCCACCGATCTCGAAGGCGACCACGCCGGCTTCAGCTTCAATGAGCCTGTCAGCAATGCCTGGGGGCGCGGCCTCGACCTGCTCTCGACAGCCTGAGACCCTGCCGATCACGCCGATACCCACAGGTTCGCGGGCCATCAATCGCGCCCACCTCAAAACCAACCACCGCTTTCTGTACGGGCAGTTCATGCCCGATGGGAATGACGGAGTCTCTCACGAGCCAGCGACTCGTGAGGGTGATCCGGTCCGGCACACATCGCGCAGTGGTCTATCGCGAGGACGAACTCACCCAACTCGACCGAGCATCAGAGAAGAAGGCACGTGGATCTCACCGAAGGAACCAGAGTTACCCCGAGCACTCCCCTACCCCGGGGTCTCTTTACACCGCGCGGCAACGTCACCGGACACGGCATCGACGAGGCGACCGGCGAGCTGGTCATCACCGTGCACTGGACCGGCGTGACGAAGGGGTACACCTACGATCCGAGCGAACTGGACACAGATCACACGCATCACAAATAGGCCCCTGCAAAAATCCATGTTAGTTTCTTGCTTGTTGGTCGAGCCCAGGCAGGCCCCGACCAACGTTCCGACCTCCGGACGGGCAGCGACCCCCCGCGCCCAGCCCGTCCGGACCGGCTCGTCCGATACGAGCCACCCCTCCGGCCGGGACTCGCACCCCACTGCGAGTCCCGGCCCACCCATGGAGATACCGATGCCTGCAACCACCACCCCATTCGACGAACTCGCCTACGAGCAGTACGGCCATCCCCTCTCTGAACTCCTCGGTGAGCGGTACTCCGTCCAACAAGTACTCCAGGACCGGCACCGCAGGCTGAACAAGCCGCAGACGTCACCCCGGAGCGAACCCCGTCCCGACCCCAACGCAGCCCAGCACCGAGCCACCTTGGAAGCGGCCATCGCAACCTGGACCTACCGGCCGACCTCCACGTGACCGAAGAACAATTCCGCCGTCACGTCCGCCAGCTCGCACGGCTTCGCGGCTGGACACTCGCCTACCACACCCACAACTCTCGCCGATCCGACCCAGGATGGCCCGACGAGGTGTTCGGCCACACCAGCGCGCAGCGCACCCTGTTCGCCGAACTGAAGACCGACACCGGTCACATACGCCCAGCCCAGCGCGAATGGCTCAAGCACCTAGCGGCCTGCGGACTGGAAACCGCACTGTGGCGCCCCGAAGACCTCCCCCTGATCGTCGCCACGCTCGCCCCAGGCGGCCCACGCGCCCAGATCACCAACCGCCTCTGACGGAAAGCCCCCATGCTCCACACACGACAGTCCACGCCCCCTGCTCCCGGCTCCATTTGGTGCACGAGCTGCGACAGCTGGTTCAACGTCATCACCAACACCTGCCGCTGCAACAGCCGATGACCAACCACACCGCCAGCAACCTCTCCAAGCCCTCACCGACGAGGACCACACCTGGAAAGGCGCCCAGGCCCCCGGCATCGTTGGCCCACGGCGGCAGGGCTCTCCAGGAAGCCCTCGCCGAAATCGCTGGCCTCGCCAGCCTTCTGTGCGATCACCTCACAGACCGGCAATGGCAGATGGCCTCCCGTATCCGCGACCTCGCCGAAACCGCCCCAACTGCCGGAGCCTCCTGATGCACGCCCGCTTCGAACCGCTGCCCGCCGGCAGCACCCGCGTCCAGGCCGCACTTGACACCGCCGATGCCCTCCGTGCGCGGCCGGGAGAGTGGGCTCACCTCATCACGCGGGAGAACCGCAATAGGGCTGCCAACCTCAGCCATCGCATTCGTACCGGCGCGCATACAGCGTTCCGTCCAGCTGGGGCCTTCGAGGCCAAGACTTGCAGCAATCCCGATGGCACGGCGGATGTGTACGCACGATTCATCGGCGCCACAGCCCGAGCCATAGGGAAAACCCGTCAGTCAACACCGAAGGGCTAACCACCACTACCACTGAAGAGAAGAGGTAGTGGTGCTATCCGTGAGGCCCTGCGGCATCCCCCGAACGCAGGGCCTCACGCTTTGCCGCGATTACCTGTCTGCGAGGGCCCGCATGACAGCAATGTTGAGGCGCCAGGATTTATCAGTGCGCGTCGAACACATCGGTCTATGTCTCCAGGACGCCAACGATACGCGGCTGCCTGCCATGTTCCATGATGGATATGAACCCGGCCCGTTCCTGACCGCGCGAAAAGGCCGATTGGACATCACGAGCGCGGGGCATACGCACTATGCCCATTTCACTGTCGAGGTAGGGGACAACCAACTGTACGCACCTGAAGGTGACTGGGAGGAGGAGGCTTTGGCTTCCATCTTCTGTGCTGCGGGCCAGCTCTACGTGCGGTCACTGATGGGCGGCCCTGCAACGGACATGGTGCGCCTCTCAGAAGGACCGGCAACGTGATCTGTTGATCTTCTTGTCATCGGGGTCCCACAGGAAGTGGTAGCCGACGCCGCCCTCCTTGGTCCACTTCTCGGCCAGGGAACCGATGTTGTCGTAGCGCACGGTGCCGGCCACCTTGGCGCCGATCCTGGGCGGCACACCGGGCTGCTCGGCAACGGGAGGCGGAAGCAGGGTGACGCCGGGAGCCTTCCGTCCAGGCAGTCCACGGGACCCGAAGGCCATGTCCATGTCGACCCAAAGCGCCTGGCCGGCCTCCCCGCCGACCGGCCGCGCATCGCGGTCGCGGTCCCTCCACTGCTCGCTCGCGGGGTAGACACTCATGGCGTCCGTGCCCCAGCCCCTGACGCCGGGAAAGGAGAGGTACTGATAGGGGAGTTTGTTGTCGCACTTGCCGCCGACGTACACCGAGCCCTCGCCCGTGTGCTGCTCGACCGTCCAGTACTTCTGGAACTGCTCGATCTGGCCGGTGAAGATCGGCTCGCTACGGCCGTCCATCCAGACGGTGATCCCACCCCCCTTCTCCAGGAGCCGGGCCTGAAGGGTCCCGTCTTTGACCAGGAGCTGCCAGGTGCCCTGGGCGTTGTGACGATGATCAGGTCGAGTTTGATCCGGGTGTCCAGCTCGCCTATCCAATGAATCAGTCCGTCCTCGTCGGGACGGCCACGGACCTCAACTCGGTACCCCAATAGTTCCTCTCTTTCATTACCGACATCGCGTCGCCCACATTCCCGAGCTGGTGTCCAGTCATTTTTGCGAGGCAGCGTGTTCGGTCATGTTGCGTGGTGATCACGCCAAACAGGAAAACCGCAGCCCGATTTAGGGGTCGATGCTGATAGGCATGATGCCTGCCGCCCCACACAGGGGGCGGAATTTTTTGCGTCCAGGGGGGACGATGAAACAACTCCTCGGAAATACCCGTGCCCGCTCTATGGCGCTGGCCGCCTCCGCTTTGATCTGGCCGCTCGCGGCTCCGGCCGCGGCTCACGCCACACCGCCCGACCAACGCGTGGACACCTATGTACTGCCCTACGGCGCCCACGCTCCCTCGCTCGCGGAGCTGAAAAGCGGGCAGGGCCTGGCGAAACTGCGCGCCTTAGCCGACGACGGTGACACGCAGGCGCGGCTCGCGAAGGAGACGGTGGGACCCGCGGCCTCATTTGCTCCGCGCGCGAAGCGCGAGTCCGGGCGCCCCGCACCCGTGACGAGGCAAGAAGTGGCGGGGGCAGTGTCCCTGCCGGACCCGCCGCGCACGATGACTGCGGCAGAGTGCGTGGCGGGGCTGGGCACGACGAACAAGTTCTTCGTCAAGTCCCGCTACGCCGTCTGCTCGGGCGCCTCGTTCAACCAGACCTGGCTTCAGAACCGCAAGCCGGTCGGGGAAAGCCACTTCAACGTCGTGGTGATCGCGACGGTCCCGTCTGTCAGCCGTGACGTGCAGCTCACCTACCAGTTCACCGACATGCTCTCCACCGGGCAGACGGGGGTTGCGACCACGGGCATCGAAAGCTCGGCGACGATTGCCAGGAGCTGGCCCTCCAGCGTCCAGTACAGCTGGGGCGACACACAACTGCCGGTCTCCAAGCCGTGGGTGGCCCTGCGCAACAACGGCACCTTCAGCCACACCATAACCGCCCCTGCGGGGGAGGGCGGCGGCGGTGCGTCAATGGACTTGATCAACGCCGTCTACCAGCCTTCCTTCAAGATCAAGCCGCCGATGGCCTGGAAGCTCGATGGTGCCACGGGCGGGGAGCCCTTCTGGCTCGCCCTGCGGTGGGACAAGGCGCCCTACCTCCCCAACGCGAACACGGGCGCAGCCAGCCTCGCTTACCAGACGCCCCTGGTGTACAGCGCGGCCGATGACGCGCCGGAGCGCGGCGTGGCCCGCCACATCGAGAAGGCGTTCACCAACCCCGGCCAGACCCAGCCGCCCAACTCCCAGAAGAAGGTCCCGGGCCAGAGCCCCGACGACCCGCTGTACCGGCTCTACGGCGACACCAAGCGCCGAGAGGCGAACTACAACAAGTCCCGGTACAACTGCCTGAAGTACTTCGGGGACGACTACGCCAAGAACGGCGACGAGTGCGACGAATACCCGTTCCAGAGCACCTACCAAGGAGCGGCTGCTGGGGACTACGACCCGCACCAGTTGCGGGACAACTTCAGCGTCATGGCCGTCCCCGGGGTCGAGAACGGGGCTGCGGGGAATCTCCTGCTTGACTTCTACAACAAGAACCGGGTCATCGACGGCCCTGACGACGGCTTCTGGGTGCAGATCACGCACTGAGCAGTGTGATGGCCGGGGCCGGTGCGCGGCAGCGTACCGGCCCCGTGCGGCTATGCGGCGGGCCAGAACTGGGCGGTATACCGCTCTACGTTGTGGGCGGCACGGTGCAGCGTCTCGGCGGCTACCTCAGTCCGGCCGGTACACAGCAGGCGCACCTCCCAGGTGGCCGGAGCCTGCGGAAGGTGTACGTCATCGGTGGCCGGCCCACCGCTCGTCCCGTGCAGGCGAAGCTGGCCTGAGACGCAGTGGAGCGATGCGGTACCGCGTTCATCCCATTCGCCTTCGGGCTCGGATGGCGGTCCGTCCCAGACCTCCACGGTGAAGTGGGCCGTGTGCGTGTGCCCGGCACTGCGGATGTCCAGACGGCCCGGAAACGGCTTCAGGAACACCTCGGGGTCGTACCCGTCGGGGAAGGGGTGCGACATCCAACTGGTGTCGCGGTCTTCGAGACAGATGGCGAAGTGTTCCACGTACACCGATAACTCCTGGTGCTTGATCATCGCGGCCATGCGTGTCCTCACAGTCAGCTGATCCTGCCCCGCATCCTAGGCCGCCCTGCTCCTAGTAGGTCTCGTAGCGAGGGTTGATGGTCCTGCGCAGCGTCGTGTTCGGGCTGCCGGGAACCAGCTCGATGCCCATCTCGGATCGGCCGACGGGCAGCGGCCACAGTGAGGGGGCTTTGTCCAGGTCGAGCTAGTAGTTCTTGCCTTGATCGTCTTGGGCCGTCTTGAATCCGGGGCGGGTGTCGACGGTGAGCGTTCTGCCTCCGGGGACGGCCTCCTTGGTGCCCCGGGTGATGCCGAAGGACCGGTTTCCGAGTGTGAGCTTGAAGCTCTTCACCGGGCCGTGGACCTGCGATTGCGGCACGATTGGTGTGCTGTGGTCACGGTGAGGGCGCCGGTGGAGGCGGTGTGACCGAGTGCGGTGAGTGCCGGGGTGGTGTCCCAGAGGGTCGCGCCGATCCGGCTCCTGCTGGCCGGTCGCCTCCGCGAGCACGGCGTTCGTCATGGACCAGCGTTTCTTGAGGAGGGCGACGACGAGCTTGTCTTCACCGAGCACGACAGCTACTTCCGGGGGATCTACCACCGCGCCGACAGCCCCGACGGAAAGATCGAGATCCAGCCCAACTCGATTCCCGGCGACGATGACGAAGACGACCTCTACGCCGCCGAACACCCGACGGTTCAGATCCTTGTGCTGACGCTCACCCCGGCTCCCGTCCCCAACCCGCGGGGCCAACTGGACGCCATCGAAGGGCTCGAACACCTGAAGCGCGAGTCACTGTGAAGCTACTGGTCCACAGTTTTTGGCAATTGCTCCTTGACTGCTTCTCTTCGTTCCCCGGTTCACAGCTTCGACCCCCTAGGCTCAATCCTGGGCGCGGGGCTGGAGTCCCGTGTCCCCTGCCACTTCACGCATCCCGGCTTCGCTCGCAGATCTGACCGTCGGCATCGACGAACTGGCTGCGTACCACCGCAATCCACGAACTGGGGATCTCGACGCCATCGCCGAGTCGTTGTCGACTCATGGCCAGTACAAGCCGATCGTCGTCAACATCGGTTCTCTGACCGGCCGCCCGAACGAAGTCCTCGCGGGCAACCACACTTTGAAGGCGGCCCAGCGCCTGGGCTGGCCGGACATCGCGGTGACGTGGCTGGACGTCGACGACGACACCGCAGCGAAGATCGTGATCGTCGACAACCGCACCAGCGATCTCGCCGGGTACGACAGCGTCCTGCTGGCCGACATCCTCACCGCGCTCCCGGACCTCGACGGCACCGGCTACGACCAGAACGCCCTCGATGACCTCCTCGACGCGGTCGAGATTCCCAGCATCGTGGCCGCTGACACGGTTCCCCCCGAGGGCGAGAGGATCACCAACACCCATCTTCAGTGGGGCTATATGCAGTGGGGTGCCACGCGGGTGCAGATCGCCAAGGAGGAAGTCGAGCGTCTGGACGCCGTGCACGCCGCCTTCTACGACCGGCAGGGCACCGACACCGGCTTCGCGCACTACCTCCTCGACACTCGCCAGGAGGAGGTGACTGGCGCTGCCTAGGTTCATCGCCGACTACCCGCTCGCCGGTCTCAAACCGGCCCCCTACAACCCGCGGCGCCTGTCCCCGGAGGCATTCGACCGGCTGAAGCAATCACTGCGGCTGTTCGGCTGCGTCAAGCCGGTCATCGTCAACGGCAACGGCATTCTGGTCGCCGGCCACCAGCGCACCAAGTCCCTCAAGGCGCTCGGCATCGACCAGGTCCCGGCGCTGCTGCTCGACGCGCACGTCACCACACAGGACGAAGTCCAGTTCAACCTCCTGCACAACTCCGTCGAGACCGACGGCTCCAAGGTCCGGGTACCGGCCGCCGATGACAGCGTGCACGGCTGGCAGCACCTCGATCCCGCGGACGTCACCGTTGTCTCGCGCGGCAACGCGACCGTGCGGGAGGAGATCACCCGGCTGGTGGTCCGCTACGGCGAGTGGGGCTCGATCGTCGCGGATCACAACGGTCGGGTGATCCTCAACCAGGACTACGCCGTCGTCGCCACCGATCTCCGCAAGCCTCTGCTGTGCTACCGCGTCTCCGTCCAGGAGGCCGACGAACTGATGCAGTGGCTGGAGGGGGACTACGGCGTCTACGACTACACCGCGCTCGGGATCAAGGCGTACAACCAACACTGGTGCCAGATGCACCGCCTCGGCGGGAACGAGAGCAGGTCCAACAAGTCCGCGGTCTACGAGCAGCACGTCATCCCCGAGCTGAGCCGGGGGCAGCGGATCGTGGACTTCGGGGCCGGTGAACTCGCCTACATCCAGTCCTTGAAGATGGCGGGTTGGGATGCCCATTGGTACGAGCCGCACGTCAAAGCCACGGGGAAGCAGAATGCCCTCGACGTGGCCGCGACCGTGTCCCACATCCGTGACCTCCAGCGGGACGTCCAGGCGAACGGCCTGTACGACGTGGTGGTCCTCGACAGCGTGCTCAACTCCGTCACCTCGCTTGACTTCGAACAGCACGTCGTCGCGGCCTGCAGTTCGCTGCTCAGCAAGACGGGGACGTTCTACACCGGCACCAGGTCCCTGGACTCGGTCACGCGGCGCGCCGGGGGAAGCAAGTCCCGCAACAACCGCTACCGCCGCAACCTGGAATTCCTCGACGAGAACGGCTTCTCCGCCACCTTCCGGACGGGCGTGTGGACGATGCAGCGGTTCCACACCCCAAAGTCCCTCCACAACCTGCTTTCGCGGTACTTCGGGGAGGTCCAGCTCGTCGGCAAGTCAGGCGGCTCCCTCATGGCGAAGTGCCGCAACCCGCTGCCGCTGCCCCCTGAGCAGCGGCGCCTCGCGCTCGACACCGAATTCAACATGGAATACCCGAACGGCTACCGACACAATCGCCACAAGGCACTCATGGATACCCTCATGAAGGAATGCCGAACACGCGACGGAAACTCGAACCAGCGGTAGCAAATGGATATAATTAGGGGGTATTCGTACAGGTAGACGGAGGGGAAATGAACGATCCAAAGATTCGAATCCGGCAAGGGCGGCGACAATATCGATATCTTTGGCTGAAGAATGTCACGGGTATCGATCTCAGTCGCCACTGCGCCCGCAGCCTCCACGGCGCCTACGACCGGCATGTCAGCCCCGAGGCCACAGACATCGAGGTGACGCTTACCTCGTCGCCGCACACACTGGCGTGGTACCTGTGCGGGGTCACCATTCATCCGTACCGATGGGAGGAGAACCCCCACCTCGCGCTTGAGGCGGCCCCCGGACACACCGAGGAACTCGGCGTACAGGACCTCACCGTCGAGATCAGCGGCCTGCGTCCCATCTCCTTCAGCGAGGACTGCATCGACGCCACACACCCGCACGCCCACGACCGGGAATTTCGCACCTGTCGCAACTGGCAATTCGCCCACCACCTCAAGAACGAAGGCGTTCCAGATGTTCGGGGCAATCGCCCCCGCGGCACCACGCTCAGAGGAGTTTTCGGACAGCTCCCCCTGAACTGACTGAATGAATGAGGAACGGCCCGCACACCTGCGGGCCGTTCCTCATTCAACAAAGCAATGTATGACTCCAGGCGCGTCGCAGGTCGCCAGTACACCAGGTTGACACACTGACGACCTGGCGAATAATGGACGCTTCACCGGAGGTGAAGATGCTCAGGGGAATGAAGTCGTTCCTGGAGCTTAACTTTCAGGGACAGTCTTTCGGGTGCCCTCAATTGCGGGCGCTCCCGTTATGGCATCCTGAAAAGCTGGACGTGCCATTCGAGGAACATTCGATTCGTCGGGTGGAGTGGGAGCCATCCGAAGAGTCCGGCGCCCATCCGTTTGACTTTCCACTTCGTTGTGCGCCAGGCAGGGGAGTGATCGCCCCGTATGCCCGTGCCGTCCACGAGCCGGCCAAGACATTCGCCGACCAGGTCGTGGACGTCGTCCGGTGGATGGAAGCCAACGGAGCGCGCCTGGCGACCGGTGCCAACTGTCTGATCAGGGGGTCGCCACTCAGTCGCCTTCCTCGGTCAAAGCGATGGTCTCCGCGAAACCGGGAGCGAACACCTTGTGGGCGGGGTCGGTCTCTTCGCGGGCAGCCTGCCGGAAGAGGCGGATCAACTCCTGCCGGTCCTCGGCGGGTGCCTGGTCCAGCCGCCTCAGCAAGGTCTCCGTCCAAGTACTGGTGATCGTAGCGGCGTCATCGTCGTCGATGGTGTCCTCGTCGGCGAGATCGATGCTGCCGAGCAGAGCGAGGTACGCGGCTGCGAGAACCTGGGTTGGGGTCGTTGACGAACCGGCCGTGGCTAGCGGTTTGTCTGGGAGCGGGCAGAGTTCATCGGCCAGCTCCAGCGGTGACCGGTCTGCCGCCCAGAAGCCCCGGCAGGCCATGTCCTGACTGTGCATCGCCCCGGCGAGCCTGCGGAACACGCGCGCGAGTTCCTGCCGGTCATCGTCCGCCAGACTGTGCAGGCCGTCCTGCACGATCCGGATGCCCCGGTCGGTGAGCCGAGCCTTTGCCTCCGCGCTGATACCGGCCCGTGCACCACGATCGTCGTCGCTTGGGTCGCAGGAGCGGATGGCGGCGATGAGACCGAGTACGCCCTCCGTGAGGATGTACGCGATGAACCACTGTCTCGGCTGCCGGCCCGCGACATGGATTCCCGAGGCCAGGTCGTTGACCTCGATCGCGTCACGCGTTCGGAAACCGGCAAGTACCAGCACGCTGTTGATCGCCGCGTCCATGAGCGAACTGATCCGCGCACTGTGCTCGATCACCGGCTCCCGCAGATCGAGCCGATCCGGCTCCATGAATCCCAGGACGGCCTCAGTCAGCGATTCTCCGGGATTCCAACCCACGTAGACACCGCCCGCGGGACCGTCCATCGTGTCGACGGAAACGCACGCGCCGACCTGCCTCTCGCTCGGGGCGTTGCGGTGTTCCACGTAAGCGGGGAGCCCTGCGTGCTGCAGTTCTCCGCATACCGCGTCCGCCAGCACGTGCCACTCGGCGATGACTTCTTCGGGAGCGTGCGGAATGCCGTTCTTCTCAGCGTTGGCCCGAACCTGGGGGGCTATGTACGTCAAAAGTCCTCCTGAGTCGGTCGTTGGCAGCGAGAAGACTCGGCCCGTAGGCTCACCGACCGCCTCGTGGATGCGGGGCCCTGCCGAAGCCAGAATCTCGGCAGGGCCCCGCAGACGAACGGGTTACGCAAGGGGGGTAGGCAAGATCCACAGGGCGAGCGGGTCCATGTCGTCCCGTTCCACGGTGAACCCGGCTGAGCGCAGAATCCCCGTCACTGCGGTCTGCACATGATCTGCCGCCTTTATGAAGTACTGGAAGGCAGGGCCCCCGTCCGGACGGCTCGCGTCGTACGCGCTGTGTACGGACGGGTCACATTTCCAGTAGACGGACGCTGCTGCCGGATGGTCCTCAAGGAGCTCGACGTCGATCTTTGCTCCTGGTGATGGGTCGTCGATTGTGCCCAGGCGGGCCGGCAGACCGGCCTTTCGCAGCTCATCGCACACCTGGCCAGCAAGTCTGGACTGCGCCTCGGCCACCTCCGCGGTGACGTGCTTGATTCCGAGGTCTTCGGGCGTCATGCCATCGAAGTTGATGTTGATCACGCCTTCGTTGGTTGCCAGGGTGCCGGATGTCTCAGGGTCCGGCACCCATCCGTGGGGACGGGTGCCGGACCCCGGTCCTTCTCAGCCTGCGGGTGACGTGTGCACGAGGGCGATCCAGGTGATGTTCTCATCAACAAACAGCTTCTTCATCGCGAGGTATGCCTCGTTCTCGGCAACGTCCCAGCGGATCGGCATGTTCACCCCTGCGGTCCAGGAGAATCGAAACTACGTTCCCGGTGGAACGAACGTGGGCCTCAATGCAGGTGGCAGGTCGGACATCATCCCGAATACTAGGACATGTTCCGGATTCATGCTGTCGTTCTCAAGCGTTGCGATAATTCCCGCCGACAAGAGGATCTTGATCAGTGCGCTCTGCATGTGGAGGCCGATTGTCCCGGGATATCGAACCACCGGCGCATCAGGATTGGAGGTGAGACTTTCGACAGCAGCCTGGACCATGCCAGGATCACACCTCCAGCCCACGGATACAGAGGCCGAGGCCGTCTCCGCGTCGGGTTGAAGGTAGACCACTGCGCCGGATTGATCCTCTGTGCCCGCTTCCTCTTCACGGAAGGCTGGCAGACCGGCACGCTGAAGCGCACGGATCACCTGGCTGGCCAGTTCGCCTCGGGCGGCGAGAACATCATCAGATGCGCGGATAAAGCCAAAATCGGACATAGCGTTTCTTCTTCCCCTGATGCGGTGTGGCGGGCATCGCAAGGACGCCCGCCACATCGAACACGTTCCTACTGCTGCTCAGCGGACCGGGAAAGGGCTCTTCCCCCGACCGCCTTGATCAGCTTGTAGAGGAGGTCTGCTGAACCGATCCCGTCGGGGACGGACCATGAGATGGGAGTTCCGGGCGTGAGGCTATCGTCCAGCAGGGACTTGCATGCTGGGCAGGGCCTGCGCTCGCTGTACAGCTCGGTGATCTGCGTTGGCTTGAACCCTCTGGCGGCCAGCTGCTGCAGGATGTGGTTCTCCGAGTGGAAACCGTCGCCCTTGCTGAAACCAACCACGAGATCGCCGGTCTTGGGATCATTCCACCCCGGTACCCTTGCAACTGCGACGTTCCGGCCGGAGGTGAATCCAGCTCCGACTCTCCCCTTGTATGCCATGCGGCTGAGTTCGCTGCTGAGGTAGGGAATCTCTCCCTCGCAGCGATCAATACCGCCCGCGACCGCCGTACGGAGGGGCTTCTTCCCGGTACAGACCTTGTACCAGCCCTCGAGGTACTTCGCGCCGACCCCTTCGAGAGCCACTTCGGTAAGGCCGGCGGTACGCAAGCCCTTCCAGGCGTCTTCGATACCGATGCCGGTGCGGAAGGCGGCGTCGAGAGACTTGACGCCGTCGGAGATGGCCTTGACGGCGATGTCGCCGAAGACGAGGGTGGTGATGTCGAAGGCTGCCCAGCCGCAGTTGCCCCAGCTTCCGCCGCCGCCGGTGAACTTGTCCCAGCAGCCGGTGAAGTCCTCGGTGAGCGCCTTGATGAATCCCTTGGCGACGGCGCGGTTGAAGTCCTGCTGGCTGATTGTGTAGGTGACCTCTTGGGTCTGGGGCTGCTTCAGCTCCTGGCTGGCGAGGAACAGCGTGTCGGAGGGCAGGCATCCTGACTGAGCGTCGGGGATGTCCGGGTTGGTGCACAGGTACAGGTCGACGGACACCTTCGAGGTGATCGTCGCGGTGATGACGCAGTCGCCGGTGTGGATGATGACGTTGCAGTTGTCCTTCTTGACGTTTTCCGGTTCACCGACGGGTTCGACCTTGGTCTTGAAGAAGACGCCGCCGATGCTGCCGGCACCGGTCGAGATCTGGGTGTTCTTCTCCTTCGTCTCGGCTCGCTGGGCCGCGTCCTGGGTGTCCTTGGCGGCCTGGGCGGCGTCCTTGGCGGCCTGTTCGGCTTCGGTGGCGGCGGTGTTGGCACGCTCGGCTGCCGCGACCGCGTCCTTGGCGGACTGCTCGGCCTGGGCTGCGGCCTGTTGTGCTGCTGCCGCGTCGAGGGCGGCCTGGTCGGCGGAGGCGCGGGCGTCCTTGGCGTAACCTTCGGCTCGGCTGGCTGCCTTGTCGGCGGCTGCCGCGTCCTCGGTGGCCTGCCGGTCGTATTCGATCGTGCGGGCCAGGGACTTGGCGGCCTCGGCCGCGTACCCGGCGGCCTGTGCTGAGTAGCCGAGGGCTTCCTTCGCATACCCCCGGGCTTCTGCCGCGTACGCTGCCGCGTTCGCGGCGTGGAGGTATGCCTCCTTCATATCGCCCTGGGCCTGGTTGGCGATGTCCTTGGCCGCCTCAGCCTCGGTCTTGGCGTTGTCGGCATGGGCCTGGGCGACGGCCTGCTGCTGCTCGGCGATCGTCCGCGACGCCTGCCCCGTCAGCACCACCAGGGAGGCCGTGCTGTCGGTGTCCGCATACGGGCTGCCGAGCTGGACGGCGTCGTTGGCCGGCTTGGCTACCTGCCGCGCCGCCGCCGTGGCGTCAGCCGCCGCCTGCGCGGTGACATGGGCATAACCCGCCGCCTTCGCCGCAGCGGCGAGCGCGGTCAGGGCCTCCTTCATGGCGGCGTCGGCGTTGGCCTTGGCGCTCTTCGCCTGCGCTGTGGCCACGTTGGCCTGCTTGACCCCGGCTGCGGCTTCGGTGGCCGCGTGCTGGGCGGCCTCGATGGCGTCCGCGGTGGCGCTGGTGGCCGTCTTGACGGCCGCGTCGGCCTTCAGCTTTGCGGCCTGCGCCGCATCCGCGTCGGCCCGGGCCCGCTTGGCCGCGGCCTCCGCCCGCGTGGCCGCAGCATCAGCATCCGCCGCCGCCTGGGTCGCGGCATCAGCCTCGGAACGGGCCCGTCCGGCCGCTGCCTTGGCATCGTTCGCCCCTGCGGCGGCCTCATCGGCCGCCTTGCGGGCGGCATCGGCAGCGTCACCGGCGTCCAGGGATTGTGCGTAGGCTTCTTTGGCGTCGGCCTTGACGCGGGCCGCGTCGGCCTTCTGCTCGGCGTTGTAGGCGTCGCTCCGCAGGGCCACGGCCTTGTCGCGGGCCTTGACCGCGTCGTCGCGCTTGCTCTTGGCGGTCTGCTCAGCGGCTTCGGCCCGGTCCTTCGCGTCCTTCGCCTTACCGGCTTCCGCCTGGGCGTTCTGCTTGTGCTGATCGGCTTCGGCCTGCTTGGCGGCGGCGGTTTCCTTCTCCGCCTTCGCCGTCTGCTCCTGGGCCTCTGCCGCGAGCCGCTTGGCGTGCGCGTCGGCTGCGGCGGCCTTCGCCTCGCCCTCGGCCTTGACCGCATCAGCGAGTTTCGCCTTGGCGGTCTCCGCGTCCGTCTTGGCGTTGTCGCGGTGCAGCTTCGCGGCATCGCGGGCGGCCTGGGCCTGCAACTCGGCCGTCTCGGCGGCCTTCTTGCGGAACCCGGCCCGCACCTGCGCCGCCTGCGCGAGGGCCCGCTGGGTGATGGTGTCGCTGTCGGCCGCCGAGGCTCGGGTGGCGGCCTCCGCGGTCTCCCCGGCCTTGACCATCGCCTCCAGCGCGGCGACTGTGCCCTGGGTGACCTGGTCCTTCTGCTGCCCGACGATCAGCCCCCGGCCCCGAGGGGCTCCGTTCTGGTCGGCGACCGCGTAGGCGGCCTGCTGCGCCGTGGCGGAGGTGGCGGCGGCCTTCTTGGCCGTCTCCAACTGGGCCCGGATGGCGTCGAGCTGTTTCTTCGCCTCCGTCTGCGCGCCGGTGATGTTCGCCTTGGCCTTGTCCACGTTGGCCTTGGACGGGACGGGACCGGTGTGGCCCTTGGGGGCGACCTTGAACTTCTGCCCGTCCGTGCCGTTGCACGGGTAGAGGAAGGCGTCCTGGCTGTTGGTGAAGGTGCGCAGGTCCAGGCACTTGCCCGTTCCCGTGTTCTTCAGGCTCGTGGTAGCGCGGATGTCGGCTTCCCACGTCTGGGCCGGGGCCTGGTTGCAGTTCCAGATCTGGATCTTCGTGCCGTCCGCGCTGTTGGCATGGTCGACGTCCAGGCACTTGCCCGAGCCGACGTTCCTCAAGTGCAAGCCCGAGTCGTCCGGCTCCAGCCGCCAGTCCTGTGCCAGGCCATTGTTGCAGTTCCAGATCTGGACGGGAGTGCCGTTGTCCTTCCCTCCTCCCGCGACGTCCAGGCACTTGCCGCCAGCGGCGACCACCTTGATCACGTTGGAGGCGTCGCCGATCCAGCCGAGGCCACCCTCGGTGGAGTAGTCCAGCCAGCGGGTGGAGTAGTCCGCAACCCACGACTGGCCAAGCAGCTTGCCCAGGGCGAACGTGCCGTCCTGCAACGCCTTCGCCGCAGTCGAGCTCGCGCCGAGGATCTGCTGGCGCTGCGCTGCCTGCGAGGCGATCTCCTGCTGCCACTCGGAAGACGCCTGGGCAACCTCCTTGCCCAGAGCCCGATTCGGGTCGATCGGGTCGTGCCAGGCGCACGTGGCGAAGCGGGCCTTGAAGTCCTCGACCGCGATGCGGAACTCGGGGGTGTCCGGAGCCGGCGCCGTGGTGGGGAAGCCGCCGGAGGACAGGAAGATCCGGGCGTCGTCGGTGAACACCCGGGGGACGAACCACTGGTTTTCTTCGACCTTCCCGGAGTTCTTCTTCCACAGCGCCCACGCCTGCTGCTCCTGCGGCGCGCCTCCAGCGGTATACAGCGGGTCGCCGATCGCCAGCGCGGCGGCCTTCGTCTTGTCGTCAGCGGTCGGCGACGAGTCGTAGAACGGGTTGAGCACGTCCAACGCGTATGACTGGTACAGCCACGGAAGCAGCCCGACCTGGTCGAAGATCTTGCCACCCCCGCGCGGCGGGTGCGGGTAGTCCAGGCCACTGACGGCACTGACCCATGCCTGCTCCTGGTCGCTGACCTTCTTCAACCACTGGTCGGTGCTGTCGCTGTCCGCGTTGTGGGCCTGGTGCAGGGGGGTCTTGTCGTTGAGAAGGTCCCGGTAGACCTTCTGGTGGAGCTGATCGGGCGGCAACCCGATCGCGTCCTGCGCCAGGGCATACATGCTGGGCCCGCCCTTGCGCAGGGCATCAGCTGCCACGCACTGGTCCTCGCGCAGCTGTTCAGCGGTCTTCGTGTCGTAGCCGTCGTAGGAATCGCCGACCAGGCCCATGTCATCCCGGCCTGAAGTCCCCGCAAGGTCGGGCCTCACCGCGAGGCCGACGATCATCGCGACGGCGGTCAGCAGAAGGATGATCCGGGCAGTCAGCCCCGACCGCCCCGGTTTGGGTAAGAGAGGGTTTGGTGATCTCGAACGCAACAGAGACGCCTTTCATCCCGAGGTCGAAGCGACCCAGGGCACACCTCACCCCCACGGGCGACAGCTGTTCCCCCGGCCGCTGCTGGATGCACTCACACGGCGGAGCCGGTCAGACCCCTTCGTGCATGCGCGCAACCGTAGGCACAACCCAACGACATGGCACAGGTGTTTGATTTTGTGGCCCGGGTCGATTGACCGAAACCATGACTGGCCGTTCGACCGCACCACGGCACGCAGTTCCCCCACGCCCCACGGGAGACCTGTGATGTTCCTGTGAAGTGGATGCAGGAAGTCCCAAGATCCGTTGGGGTCAGATCTGTCCGATTGCCCACGGCCGCGAATTGCGCACGTCGTCTCATAATCGCCCACGTACGGCACCGAGCTGTGTGAGCGTGCGAGGGCACCACACGCCACGACAGTAAGAAGCACGCGCTGCTTCCGCTACAGGATCATGAGAGGAAGGCGCGGGGCCCAGGGAGCCGTTCATGGGCCGCCCCGACCGGGCAGCGCGGGCCGCCATCACGCAGCGCCGTGCCGACGCGATCGACCTGAAGCTAGCGGGAGTTGACTGGCTGACCATCGGACGCAAGCTGGCTGCCGATCCAGCAATCAACTCGGACGGCGTCGCCTACCCCCAGGGCTACGGCATCGACCTGTACCGGCAGGACCTGGAACCCCCCACAGACAAGCGGCTGATCGAACTCGCCTGCAAGGACGTCTCCAAAGCCCTCAACGAGCGCACCACCACACTCGACTCCAGCGCGGACGAACTGCGCCAGCTCATGGTGGAGAGACTGGAGCGACTGTTCTTCACGGTTTACCGCGCCGCGATCCGCTCCGGCGATTACCAGGCCGTTGACCGGGCGGTCCGCATCATCGAGCGCAGCAGCCGCCTCCTCGGACTGGACCGGCCAGCGCGGACCGAGGTGTCTGGGCCGAACGGTGCGGCGGTGCAGGTCGAGACAACGGGCCTGGAGGAGCTTGAGCGGCTGATCTCGCTGGCGGGCAGTCCGGTCGGCGGGAATGAGGAGGGCTGACGAGGCTGCGGTCCTTCAGCTGTACCGGGCGCTTCCCGCGCCCCAGCGCCGGGAGATAGCCGCAGCATCCACACCAAGCCTGCGGGCCCAACTGGTCCAGATCGAACGCGAAATGGCACTCGACCGCTCCCCCGGCGCGATGGCCGCCGTGCTCACCGACGGCCGGGAAGTGCAAGCTGCGCACCTGGCGAAGATCGATGCGGCGTTCGAGCGCGTCGCATCCGGGCACCCCACCCGGCTGCTGTTGACGATGCCGCCCCGGCACGGCAAGAGCCGACGTGCCGCCCGGTGGGGGCCACTGTGGTATCTGCGGCGCCGCCCTGAACACCGGGTGATGATCGCGTCCTACTCCTCCGACCTGGCCGACGATCACGGCCGGTGGATTAGGGACGCCATCCATACCTACAGTCCACAGCTGGGCATCGGCCTGCGCGCGGGCTCCAGTGCGGCGAACCGCTTCGACCTGGTCGGCACCGAGGGCGGGGCGGTGATGGCCGGTGTCGGCGGCGGACTCACCGGCAAGGGCGCCCACCTGGCCGTGGTGGACGACCCGATCAAGGATGCCCAGGAGGCGTCCTCGCCCACCATGCGCAAGCGCCTGTGGGAATGGTGGCAGGCCGTCTTGCTTACCCGCATCGAGCCGGGCGGCTCGGTCATCCTCATCCAGACACGCTGGGACGAAGACGACCTGGCCGGGCGCATCCTCGCGGACGAACGCGACCGCTGGACCGTCATCGACCTCCCGGCTCTCGCTCTTGCCGACGACGCCCTGGGTCGCGAAGTCGGCGCGCCGCTGTGGCCCCACCGCTACGACAGCACCGCCCTCGCTGAGATCCGCCGCTCTGTGGGCGAGCGCGTCTGGTGGAGCCTCTATCAGCAGCAGCCCCGCCCGCAGGAAGGCGGCGTGTGGCAGTGGGCGTGGATCACACAGAATCGCTTCAGCGCGGCCCGCTTCCGTGGTATCGACCTGGCCCGGATCGTGGTCGCCGTCGACCCGGCGGGCGGCGAATCAGCGGTGGGCGACGAAACCGGGATCGTGGCCGCTGCCCGCGACCGCGACG
The DNA here is from genome assembly GCF_043198895.1 of Streptomyces sp. NPDC048696. Taxonomy (NCBI): domain Bacteria; kingdom Bacillati; phylum Actinomycetota; class Actinomycetes; order Kitasatosporales; family Streptomycetaceae; genus Streptomyces; species Streptomyces sp. NPDC048696. The sequence continues at coordinate 524,858 of NZ_JBICVJ010000002.1, forward strand.
GGCACCTCTACGTTCTGGAGGACCGCTCGGGCAACCGCGGCGCGGACGCCTGGGGTCGGGAAACGTGCCTACTCGCCATAGAGTTGCGGGCCGACGCCATCGTGGTCGAAGCGAACTACGGCGGCGACATGTCCCGCCAGATCCTCCACCAGGCATGGCAGGAACTCGAACGTGAGCACCGCACCGAGAGCATGCTGATGCCCGCCGTGCTCTCCGTCACCGCCAAGCACGGCAAACGCCTGCGCGCCGAGCCCGTCGCCCAACTCTACGAACAGGGCCGCGTCCACCACGTCGGCGAATGGTCGGTGCTGGAGCAGCAGATGGTCACGTGGGTCGCCGGCATGGACTCGCCCGACCGCATGGACGCGGCGGTCCACGCATTGACGGAGCTCGCCGACCCCCGGCAGGCAGCTGTGGGCTCCACGGCGTACAGCGACAGCCGTTTGACGGGACGGCGCTGAAACGATCCTTCTTTGGCAGGGTGAACAATCAAGGCGGAACCATGTATTTATGGCATTTCTGCCTAAAGATTAATTAATCGGGCACACCTCAACGTTGGGGGGTGGTCTACCTCTCGATTCGTCTGCGGTGTACTGCTCGCGTAAGACCGGCGGCGGCCAGGAAGCGGCGGCGCAACAGGCCCCAAGGGCAGTACCTCGTGTGAGGTACTGCCCTTGGGGCCCTGATTCACCGTCCGCCGAGCGGTCGGTGAACCGGCTCCGAGCCTACGGAGAGGGGACATGCAGGTATTGCTTAATAGTCCAGCCGTAGTTGTGGATCTTCACATTGTGGCCTCATGTCGACGGTAGTGGCACAACAAGCACAGACCATGATCCTGTTACGAGCTCTTACGTGGTACAGCTTCGCTACCCACCTACTAGTCACTAGTAGGTGGTGACTTCGCTGTACTTCACCGCCCCCTCTGCGGGTACATTAGTGATGTCACAAGAGGGAGGCGGCAGGCCAGGGGTCGTTCTGCAAGACTCAACCCCTGACCCACCTCACTCACGGGGCGCTGGCTGCTACTTGCGCAGTTCAGCCCACGCTTCGAAGCCGATTCGAAGCAGGGTTGCGATCCCCCCGAGCAGGGGGATCGACTGCGCTAGGCGGCTAGCGCCTCGCGTCCCTTTCACCGGCACAGATGCGTGCCTACCAGGCATTTCTCTCACCTCCCTCCCCAACACTGTCCGGAACCTTGCGTTCCGGACAGCTCGGGCAAAGAAGCGTGAGACATGCGGCTCCAACTCTATTCACCCGGCAGACTCTCTGCACTGAAGTCCCGGGAAATTCACGGACGTTCATTCTGTAATCTGTGCGGCCGCAGGCCGGGTGTGTAAATTCCGCCGCATTACGCTGAGAGGTGGCGCGGGGCTGACGATGGGGACTTTCCTTCGTGGGTCTGCGTACCTTCCTGACCGATGCTTGGTCGTGGCTGAACTACAAGCCCGCCATGGCCTCTACGCTCGACGGCCGCCCGCACCGGGCCCTGGCCCCGGAGGTTCAGGCCAGCTGGCTGCCCGATGACGCGATCCGCCGTCTGGCCGCCTACAAGCTGCTGGCCGCGTACGACTCGAACCAGGCCGGTGAGCTCGCCGCTCTCACGGGGAACGAGGCCGCAGTCGAGCGGCGGGAGTTCGGCGACCCGTCGATGCTCGTGGATACGGCGCTGGCGCATCTGCTGGGAAAGTCACAGCAGATCATCGTGCCCGGCGCCGAGCATGCGGGCAGCGAGGACACCTCACCAGACGCCTTCGCAGCGGCCGAGACGCAGCAGCGGCTGCGGGACTGGGCGCAGGTGGAGTTGCTGCCGTTGCGGATGCAGGCAGCGGAGCGCAAGGCTGTTCTGCTGGGCGATGCGATCTATCTGCTGGCGTGGGACCCGGTCAAGGGCCGGGTGAGGCTGCGAACGTACGACCCGGGCTTCTACTTCCCCGTCCTGGACAATGACGCTGACCCGGGCGACTACCCGACCCGTGTCCATCTGGCGTGGGAGATCCCTGAAGACTCCCGGCGCGGAATCAAGGCCCGTGTTCGGCGGATCACGTTCGAGCTCGGCCCCATCCAGGAACAGCCCGACCACCTTGCGGCGACGCGCCGCTACGCGTGGGCGCCCAAGGAACCCTCGGCCCTTACCTGCTATCTCTCCGACGCCGAGTGGTCCGTCGACGATCTGCGCCGTGGTCAGACACTCGACGACCTTCCCCTGGACAAGGCCACGTTCCGGACCCGGGCGGACGGGCAGACCCTGAACCGGCTGGACCTTTTGATCGACTTCATCCCGATGGTGCACATCAGCAACACCGTTGCCGACGGCGAGCACTTCGGACAGTCGTTCCTGGCGAAGGTGATGCAGGCGCTTGACGAGCTCGCGGAGACGGACACCGACTCGGCGCGCGCTTCGGCCACCACCGGGGCCCCGATCATCAGTCTCGCCGGTGCGCGCGCTGAGGTTGACCGGGCCACTGGTCGGCCGAGGCCCTTGGCGGTGCAGCCGGGCACCATCTTCCAGCTTGGCGACGGCGGGCGGATGGACGTCCTGGACACCTCCGGTCAGCTGGCGGAGCTGCGGGCCCGGGTGGAGGAGATCCGGGACCGGGCCGCGGTGAACGCCCGGCTTCCGGCCGTCAGCCTGGGCACGGTCGATCCGTCCGATGTGCCCAGCGGCTACGCCTTCCAGATCAGCCTCGGCCCCCTGGACTCGTTGGTCGACTCGATGCGGCTGGCCCGCGCGCACAAGTACGCGCTCCTGTTGAAGATGGTGCAGCGCCTGCACCAGGCCGGTCGCGCGCCGAGCTGGCCTGTGGGTCCGACGCTGGCGGCGCAGCTGGTGTTCGGCCCGCACATGCCCACCGACCGGCAGGCGATTCTCGACGAGGTGGTCAAGGGAGTGGGAGCCGGGGTGTTCTCGCTGGAGACCGGCATCCGGATGCTCCAGGACGCGGGATATCCCATCGAGGACGCCCGCCAGGAGGCCGCCCGCATCACCGACCGACAGCCCGCTACGGTGCAGGAGCATCGAACGAAGGCTTCATCGTCTTCAGCGCCTCACGCTGCTGATCAGCCGACCGAAGCAGGAAGTCCTCCCTCGACCGTGACGAAGTTCCCGCCGACCTGTGCGGATCTTGTAGGGGCCTGCGCCGCCGGGCACTCCTTCGATGCGTAGCAAGGAGAGGCAGTGCCCGGAGAAGTCGCGGTAGGAGTCATCGAGTTGCTGGCCCGTCGAGGGGTTGGTGGCGGTGACGAGCTTCTTGGTGCCGTCGGACTCGAAGACCTCGACAGTTTCCCCACTGAGGCCCGTGCATCGTGAAGTCTCAGGTCACGGGTCTGGTGTGAGTGGCGATTCAGGTACTCGCACCGGTCGGTGGCCGATGACCATGGCGTAGATCATCGGGCAGGTCCGGTTCCGGTGGGATGCCGGGTTCGTCTGCGCCGCCCGTCGACCCGTGCCCACGATCCGTTAGCAGGCTGGCACGCCACGAGTTCGCGGGAGGTTGCGGGGATGCAGGAGCGGCAGTGGATCACCGCCCGCCGGAGCGAACTAGGGCCTGTCCGGAGTCGTGATCACGGGATGGCTCCTTGCCCACCGCCCTGATCTGCACCGGGCAGTCTGCGGCCCGTACGATCGTCAGGATCCTGGCGTAATCGCCGGGCAGTGCGGCCTCGTCAAGGCCCTCGCCGCGGTGTGGGATCAGCAGGACCGCTCGCCCCGCCACCCGGGCGGGTGCCAGGGAGTTGACCACGGCGGTCTCCGCTTCGGGCCGGTCCTGCTCGACCAGCTGGTTTAACACCCGCTCGGCGACCAGCAGTTCCTCCAGCTCGGCTTGGACCTCCTACAGGCTTTGCCCGGGCCATACCCCACAGCTCGTCCGAGCGCGCTATACCAGGAATATCTAGAAAGCTGGATCAAGGGCGCTTTTCATGATGTAAGTGATTAAGTTCCTCACGGAGCAGAACTGATCATGGAACCTTTGCATACGGATCCGTCAGACGAACTGCTCCGTTGGTTGGAGTCCCACCCCGGGGGACAACAGATCCTGGTTCAGCTACGCCAGGGTGCGCCGGAGGCACCCCGTCGGCTGCGTGATCTGCTGAACTCTCCGGAGGGTAGGAGGGACTTGCCGCCCGCCCTGTCCGTGACCGTCAACGGAGGATACGTCGATACCCTGGTGAGCATCGCCAGCGCCCGCTCGATTAGCCTGTTCCAGGTCAACTGGGCCGAGCATCAGATGATTCCGCGGCAGACTCCGTCGGCTCCGGCGGACTTCACCGGCCGCACGGACGAGATCGCCCGGATCGACGAGGCCATGGCCGCTGGCACGACGACGCCGGTCGTCGCCATCACCGGCAGGCCGGGCTCCGGGAAGACCACTCTGGCCAAGCAGACCGCAGCCCTGCTCACCGACCGCTTTCCCGATGGCCAGTTGTATGCCAACCTGTACGGCGATCGGTCTCGGGACCGGGATCATGCGGAGGTGCTGGGCCTATTCCTGCGCGCCCTGGGGACCCCCGACTCGCAGGTTCCCGCAGATCCCGACGAGGCGTCGGCTCTCCTGCGCACCACCCTGGCACACCGCCGCGTTCTAGTGGTCCTCGACAACGTGGGCTCTGCTCGCCAGATCCGCCCCCTACTGCCCGGCCCTTCGAGCTCGGCCGTCCTCATCACCAGCCGACGATCGATGGCGGCCGTCGAGGGAGCCTGGCACGTCAGACTCGGCAACCTTCCCGAGCGGGACGCACTCGCCTTCCTGGGCCACATGGCCGGGTCACGGCGTATGGCCGAGGAACCTGACGAGGCCCGGGAATTGGTACGGCTGTGCAGACGGTTGCCGCTGGCGCTCCGGATCGCCGGTGGACAGCTGCTCGCCAAGCCTCAGGGAACCATCGGCTCTGAGGTGGCCCTGCTGACTCCCGTACACCGCAGGCTTGCCCGATTACGCAACGATGATCTGGAAGTGGCGGGCGTCTTCGAGTCTGCCTTCCTCCGGCTGACGACCGAACAGCGACAGGCACTCGGCTGCGGTGCGGTTCTCCCGGTGGAGAGTTTTAGCACCGATCTCGTCGCCGCCATGGCGGAGCGTCCGGTGGACGACATGACCGAGGTTCTGGACAGCGTCTCCGAACTCAACCTGATCGACCAAGTGCTCGTGGACCGCTTTCAGCTCCATGACCTGATCAGGATCTTCGCTGCGGAGCACACGCCCGTACCCGGGGCCGAGGAGCGCGGCGTGACCTACTACGTCCGCCAGGTCCGCGATCGGGAACGAGCCTTCTACCAGTGGGAGTTCCCCGACCCCGGCCAGTGGTTGCGAGCTCGCGACGATGCGCTCGCCTGGTTCGACGCCGAACGGATCAACGTCGTCTCGGTGACCCGGCATGCTGCCGGTACCGGGAGGGACAAGGAGGCGGTCAGCCTCGCCCACCACTTCTTCCACTATGTCGACCACTACCGTCTGTGGCCCGAGTGGGAGGAGACCCACGAATACGGTCTGGCCGCCGCCCGCCGCCGCGGCGACGCATCGGAGGAGGCACGGTTCCTGTGCGGTATGGGACTCATGCGCTCCGAACAGGACAGACACCCGGAGGCGATCGCATACCAGCGCAAGAGTCTGGAGCTGGCGCGTCAAAGCGGTAACAGGGAACAGGCCGGGTGGGCGTGCGTACACCTGGGCACGCAGTTGTCATATGAGCGGGACCATGAGGCCGCAGGTGCTGCGCTGCGCGAAGGCATTGCTCTGTTCCGAGAGCTTGGCGATATGCATGGGGAGTCCTGGGGCTTCGCCGGCCTCGGTGATCTCTATGTGGCGACCGCTGACCTGGAAGCAGCCGTCGACGCCTATCGGGAGAGTGTGCAGATACGACGCCGGGGCGGCGGCGAACACGGTGCGGTCTTCATGCGGACCAACCTCGGTATCGTCTACATGCGCCTTGGCCATTATCCAGAGGCTGCCGAGGAACTGGGTGAGGCGATCCGTCTGTCTGCCGAACTGCACGACTCCGGCGAAGAGGCCAGGGCCACCGCACTACTGGGCAGCGTGCACGCCATGCGAGGAGAAGCAGACGCGGCGGGGCAACTCTTCGTGCGTGCAAGGCAGTTGCTTGACGAAATCGCCGTTGCTGAGAACGCGGCACTTATCATGGTGCGTCTCGCGGAGACCCAGCTCAATGCGAAGGACGGAATCGGCGCGGCGTTCTTCTTCCACAGCGCGCTGAAGACGCTGGGCGACAACACTCCGTGGACTGCCGGCGTTCGCCGCCGAGTCTCGGGCGGACTGGCCGATCCGCTGATCGAACCGCTTTCCTGAACTCCGCATCAAAAGCTGATGTCTCCCTGTACGTCACCGAGCTGCACGATCTTTCCGACCTTCGCCTGACCGCTTACCTGTACCAGGAAGCGACGCATTTCCGGTTCGTCCTGCGTCTCGGCAAGGAATTCTGCGACCTTGGCCCGCAAGTCCGGTTCCTGGGCCAGCACTTGCTGCAGCTCCCGCGCTGCGTCCTGGCGTTCCGTTTCCCCTTCCGGTGCCGCCTCCAGTCGCTCGACCGCCCGCCGGGCGCGGTCATGGGCATGCAGCCTTTCCTTCACGAACGAGGCCAGCCGCCCGAGCATCGCGCCACTTGCCTCACCGAGCCGGTTTCCCAACGACTCGGAGAACTTGAGTGCCAATAGCGCAGCTAGCACACTGCCGGTCACGGGTTCCATAGGTACTCCCCCTTCGGCGTCGTTCGCCTGATTCATTGTCCCGCAGCGGGCGCCACGAAGTCGATCCATGAGACGTTGGCGCATGCGAGCCGCAGGCCCTGCCTGTCCTCGGAGTCGTGTACGTGGACAGTGGCGTCGGCGGGGCTATGGCGACCTCGACACCCTCAGGCAGGATGATTGCGAAGTCCTTTGATCACGAAGCGGTGCAGGTTATGGCCGCCTGCTGCGGGTCTCGGCAGCCCGCCCCGGACGATCCTCGGAGATCACCGCCTGCCGTCACGACCAGCTCACCGCGAAACTGCGGGCGGCCGGGCTCGGCGTCATCGCCGACCTGGGCTTCGTCGGCCTCGACGACAGCGGTCCGGACGCCGACCCGGCAGTGATCTGCGGCTACAAGGCGGCCCGGAACAGCACCCTGACCCGAGGGCAGAAACCGTCCAACAAGGCACTGGCCACCGTCCGGGCGCCGGTCGAGCACGGCTTCGCCCACCTGAAGAACTAGCGGGTCCTCGGCAAGGTCCGCACGGACCCGAAGTGGGCGACCGCCCTGGTCAGGGCCCTGCTGGCCCTGACGAACCGCGAAGTCTCTCGCTGACCGACGATCTACACTGAAGCCATCCGCCCGCGACCGGCCCGAGCATCAAAAACCTCGCGCACACCAGACCTGTGACCTGCAACTTCACGATGCACACTGCTCACTGAGCGCCGGGGTGCAAGCCCCATCAGCGGCCGCTCCGCTCGTGTCACCTATGGTGATGCGCTGGTGACCGTGGCGGTAGACGAAGCGGGTCCACCCAAGGGGACGCTACCCACAGGGTGATCCCTGCCCCGCTGCCAACACCGCGCCAGCGGCACCCCACTGCACACGGCGCCTCATCGACCTCTCACTCGGCATCGCCAGTGTCACGCCCGGCTGTTGCCGCTTCCCCCTTGCCCATGAAGTCGATCATGCCATCTGCCTGCGCGAGGTCAGCTCACGCTCCTCCGGCCCATTGGACGAGAGCCGTCTCGTTGGGCTCCGTAGACTCGATCACGGCGCGGGGCCATCGAGGAGTCGTACGTCTTGATGACCCGCTCTCTGCCCTCGCCGAGCTTGATCCTGGGCTACCGCCGTGACGGCCGCCCGATCCACCCCGTCGTCGGCGCGTCCGCAGAGGACCCCTCCAACGACGAGGCCCAGGTCACGATCAGCCAGAAGCAGTTGAACACCCTCCTGGCCCGGGAGAAGGACCAGGGCGGCCGAGCCGCCGTCCGCCAGCTCGTCGACAAGCTCGGCTTCTCCAGCACCACCGACCTGACCGGCTACCTCACCGCTCAGCGCCAGGCCGAACAGCAGCAGTTGAGCGACTTGCAGCGCCGCGAGCAGGACTTGGCCCTGAGGGAGAAGACGGCCGTGGAGCGTGAGGCGCAGGCCCTCGTGCGCGAGCGGGCCGCGGCGCGGCGGGCGCTGCTATCCGGTCTTGGTGCGAGCGGACAGGATCTGGAGGATGCGGCCGCGCTTCTGGGTGTCGCGGATGACGCCGACGACGCCCAGACCACCGAAGCTGCGGAGCAGCTGAAGGCGCGCCGTCCTGAACTGTTCACCCCGCGTCCGGCCGACGGGGCTCCCCCAGCTGCCCCTGGTGGTTTCCCGGCTTCCGTGCCTCCCTACCGCCCAGTCCCGATGGACCGTTCGCCCGGCGCTTCCGGTCTGGAGATGGCTCGCAAGCGCGGCCTGCTTCCCCCCGCCTGATCATTTACGAGCGGCTCTGATAGCACCGCCATGATGGGGACCACGCCTCGTGTACCTCGTGGACCGCGCCACCAGTCGGTGAGTGTGCGATCGCATCAGCACCACCAGGAGACGCGGCGTTGATCCAGCCGTACACCACCTCCGCCGCGGTGACCACTGACCGGGACTGGCTCGCCTCCCGGCACGGCACCGACGCCACGGAGACCATCACCCTCGACCTGAACACGTTCACCAAGACCACCCACTACGTCGACCCCGCCGCGGGAAACCCGCACGGCTACGTCCGCTCCGGCGTTCCGGTCAGCCGCATCACTGCATCCGGCCTCTACGGCCCTTACGATCCGGCCGCCAAGGACGGCCGCGAAGTCCTCGCTGGCCTCGTCTATACGGAGGCCGTGTTCACCCCGGGCACCACCAAGGTGGCTGCCGCCCTCTTCTGGCACGGCACCGTCGACGCCTCCAAGATCCCCGGCGGCATTGACCCATCGAAGATCGTGCCGAACCCGGCTGGTGCGCAGATCCGCTTCCTTGCGGCGGTGAGCGTGTGAGCATCGCAGACCTCCTCAAGGGCGTCTCGGTGGCAGACCTGACGGTCTACGCCCGCACCATCCCCAGTCCCCAGGACTTCTTGCTCACCGGCACCGTGTTCGCCGAGACCCGGGTCAAGGACGTCAAGTGGCGCATCCGGCAGTCCAAGCGCCGCGTGAACACCGCCTCCTACCGGGCGTACGACAGCAGCGTGCCGTTCGCCAAGCGGCAGGCCGAATCCACCCTGACCGAGGGAACCCTCCCCGCCCTGGGACAGAAACTCCTCGTCGGAGAGATGGAACAGCTCCTGCTCGATGCCTCACGCGGCGCGGACGAAGACCGGCTGGTAGAACTGCTCTACGACGACGTAGAGCGGCACGTCGAAGCCATCCGCTCCCGTCTGGAGCTCGCCGCCGGTGACGTGCTGTTGGACGGCAAGTTCACCCTGACCGGGGAGAACGGGCTCACCGTGGAGGTCGACTACGGGGTACCCGCCGCAAACATGCCCACCGCGCCGAAGCCCTGGTCCGACCCGGCAGCAGACCCGCTCGCGGATGAGCTGCGCTGGATCGACTATCTCGACTCCATCGGCGCCCCGGCCCCCGAGATGGTCCTCACGTCCCGCAAGGCATGGTCGCACCTGGCCTCGAACGGCGCCTACCGGGCCGCGTATTACGGGACCCCGGCCGGTGGTCAGACGCCAACCGCGGCTCTCAACCCGGAGCAGGTGAACTCGGTGCGCGGTACCTACGGTCTGCCGCCGGTCACCTTCTACAAGGCGCAGGTATGGCAAAACGACGTATCCAAGCGCGTCCTGCCCGAGGACCGGTGGATCATGCTCCCGCCGGACCGGGCCAAGTGGGGCCAGACCCAGTACGGCACCACCGCCGAGTCCCTGGTCCTCTCCCGCGGGACCAACCCCGCCATCGAACGGGAGGACGCGCCGGGCATCGTCGTCACCCGCGACGTCGAGGACGACCCGGTACAGATCTGGACCAAGGGCGCAGCCGCCGCCATGCCGGTCCTGTACTCCCCGGACTGCCACATCACCGCGACAGTCCTGTGAGCGCCGCCGCCCGCTCCCCCGGCGTGCTCGCCACGGCTGTGCACGTCCTGGACCCGGTCGAACGCGTCCCGGTCGTGCTGCTAGCCGGCACCACGGTAACGGACCCGGCCCTCATCGAACGGATCCCCCGTTGCTGGGACGGTGGTCCCCCGACTCCCACCAACGCGGGAGCCACATCGTCCGCCCGGAAGGCGCCGCCCGCCTAGGGCCGACACGCGGCGGGGAGCAGGAACCTCTGCACCAGCTCCCCGCCGCCCCTCTTTCGTGATCAGGAGCTGTATGAACACCGAGGTACTGCGCTGGCTGCAAGCCCAGCTCGGCCCCGAGACCGACCCGGCCGATCTCAGCGCCCGCTACGGCCGACTCCACGCTGCCCGCGCCGTCGCCGAGGAGGTTCTACGGGAGCGTATTGCTGCGCTCCTTACCGAACCGCTCAAGGTCTCCGTCAACGGAGTCGCCACTATCGACAACTCCCCCAACGTGACTGCACTCGACCGCCACCTCAGCCAACTGCAAGCGGCAAAGGCCCCGGATGATCCGGAGGCGTTCGAATCGAACGTGGTGACTATCGTGCAACTACGTGCACGCCGCCGCCGATAGGAGCCCGCTGAGCCCCAACGCACTCCGCCATGACGGCCTCCTCGCCCACCGACGTCGGGCCGTAGGCAAGCTGCCGTCGCTTCACATGGCGCCACAGACGCCACACAACCTCAATATGACATCCCCGCGTGCGCGGGGAGCAGGATGGAGATGGATCTGTGAGTCAGCCCGTGCCGGGACCATCCCCGCGTGCGCGGGGAGCAGTGTCCCTGCAAACGCGGGTCGTCCGGGGACGGGGGACCATCCCCGCTTGCGCGAGGAGCAGCCTCCGGTGAGAACTGGCGGACCGGTGTGGTGGGGACCATCCCCGCGTGCGCGGGGAGCAGATGCGCGAGTGGGGCAACGCATTCACGATCTCGGGACCATCCCCGCGTGCGCGGGGAGCAGGCCTCATCCGCCGCGCGCTTCTGTGCCGTCCCGGGACCATCCCCGCGTGCGCGGGGAGCAGTCGCCGATGCTCAGGGCGGCGCCGAAGCTGGTGGGACCATCCCCGCGTGCGCGGGGAGCAGTAGTGGCCTCGTACGGTGAGCTCCTGGCCGGGGGGACCATCCCCGCGTGCGCGGGGAGCAGTACAGGTCTTGGTTCAATATCAAGCGCGTGTCGGGACCATCCCCGCGTGCGCGGGGAGCAGGGGGGCGGCAAGAGGGCCAGGATCCGCCGCAAGGGACCATCCCCGCGTGCGCGGGGAGCAGCGGGGGCCACTCCCCGCGCGGCTGACCACGGAGGGACCATCCCCGCGTGCGCGGGGAGCAGTCCTTTTCTGTGCTGTGCCTGGTGAACCGGGTGGGACCATCCCCGCGTGCGCGGGGAGCAGGCGGACGCCGACCCCGGCGGCGACACGGTGTGGGGACCATCCCCGCGTGCGCGGGGAGCAGGGTTTCCCGGAGCAGTTCGAGGCGTTCGCAGCGGGACCATCCCCGCGTGCGCGGGGAGCAGACTGCCCTGGTCGTCGAGGCCCTGCGCCGGGAGGGACCATCCCCGCGTGCGCGGGGAGCAGGGCGAGGAGCACGTTCACGTCGCGTCAGACTCGGGACCATCCCCGCGTGCGCGGGGAGCAGGGCGAGGAGCACGTTCACGTCGCGTCAGACTCGGGACCATCCCCGCGTGCGCGGGGAGCAGGCCTCCGTCAGGTGCCTCGCATTCGTCGTGGTGGGACCATCCCCGCGTGCGCGGGGAGCAGTCGCATTTGAGTACAGCGTGGGTGCGCGTGTCGGGACCATCCCCGCGTGCGCGGGGAGCAGACACGAGGCCAGAGCGGCATGTTTCCCAAGTTGGGACCATCCCCGCGTGCGCGGGGAGCAGTGCGTAGCGGTGCTGGACATCGGGTTTCTGGGGGGACCATCCCCGCGTGCGCGGGGAGCAGCTGGTGCCCCACGACAGGGTGTACGAGGTCGCGGGACCATCCCCGCGTGCGCGGGGAGCAGGCCCGCCAGCGCGGCGGCAAACGCCCGGTGGCGGGACCATCCCCGCGTGCGCGGGGAGCAGTGCCACGTCTCCCAGTACCGCCACACGGTCCCGGGACCATCCCCGCGTGCGCGGGGAGCAGACTGCGCGACCTGCGGTTTTGTCGCGATGAGGTCGAAGAACACAGCACTTTCACAGAAATTCACATATGGGGCGAAGTCGTCGATTCTATCGTCTTCCGAACCGTCGACGTTTGGATGCGTTGCTCCAGCCTTTTGCCGGGCTGGCTGGGGAGAGCGGGGCAGGAGCCTTGGGGCGTTGGATCAGGGTGAGGCCTTCATGGTCGATGGGGTTCCAAGCGTGGTCGTGGGTGCGGAAGGTAAATCCTTGTTCGGTGTTGGTGGTGTGGGCGAGGAGCGCGCGGCCCTGGTCGGCGTACTGACGGACTTCTTCCCACAGTGCGTCGCGGATGCGGGCTGATGGGTTGCCGATGAACACGCCGGCAGAGATTTCCAGGAGCCAGCGGGTGAGCAGGCCTCTGAGGCCCGCCGGGCAGTTGGTGAGGACGATGACGGTCACCAGATCTCCCCTGTGAGCGAGGCGTAGTTGATACCGGCGGCGACCTGTTCGTCACGGTCGGACTGGAGGGTAACGGCGTCCTTGTCGCTGGTCACAGCCTCGGTCGCTCGGTCGGTGTCCGGGAGGAGCAGTCCTTTGATGTCGTCGACGACACGGTCCAGGAGAGCCAATTCGTGGATGCGATCGCGCAGGGTGCGGCGGGTGCGGGCGCCTACGTCTTCGGGTGATTCTGCTGCGGCGTCGAAGGCGACGGGGATGCCGATCTCCGTTTTGTAGAGGTCGGCCACGTCGAGGACGAACGACAGTTCGTGGCCGGAGTGGACGAAGCCCAGGGCGGGCGATACTCCGAGTGCGGCGACGACAGCGTGCGCGACGCCGTACATGGCTTGCGCGGCTGCGGTGATCGCCTGGTTGACGGGGTCGCCTGAGGTGAAGTCGCCGGGCGTGTACTTGCGCCCCTTCCAGGAGACGCCGGTGCGGTCGGCTTGCGCCCTATAGCAGTCCTTGACGCGTCGGCCTTCGAGGCCGAGAAGTCCATGACGGGTGAAGCCCACGGGGTCTTCGTCAGGAAAGCGCAGCCGGTACATGGCGCGGGCCACGTCCAGGCGGGTGCGACGGTTGGCCCATCGCAGGGCCTGGGCTTCGGCAAGGGCGGAGGAGCGGGTGAGGGCACGTCCTGCGGCGTAGTACCGCACGCCGTGCTCACCGACCCACACCACGCCCGCCCCGGTCTCACCGAGCACGCTCATCGCCTGGTGGGTGATGCGGGTGCCTGGGCCCAGGAGGAGGGTGCCGATGGTCGCAGAGGGGATGTGGGTGGTGCCTTCTGCGTCTTCGGCGGTGATCGCGTTGGCGTCACGGTGGATGGTGCAGCGTTCCAGGTAGACGAAGGAGAGGCGGTCGGCGGCGCGGGTGAGGTCCCGGGGGCTGCTTGCGGGGCGCTGGCTTGGTGTGGCCATCCGGTCAGTCCGCCGGTGCGAGGGTCATGAGACCGCAGCCGTATGCCTTGGCCTTACCGATGCCCTGGATGAGGACGCGGCGCAGGGCTGAGGGGTCGGTCACTTCCAGGCGGCCGTCGTAAGTGACGGTCGTGAGTGTCACCCGGTTCGGGCAGCCTGTGCCCGGGCCGCGTTTACTGAAGTCGAGGTGACGCTGGTCGCGGATGACGACCTGGTATGCGTCACCGTGCGTGGTGTGCTGCCGGTCGGCGGGTTTCGCCACCAGGCAGAAGCCGGAAGCCTCCTGACGCTGCAGCAGCCAGCCCAGCTGGTGCTTGGGGGTGAGGTGGGCGGTGCGTTTGGTGGGGACACCATCCCGGTTGCGAACACTGTGCACGGGGTTGGCGGTGAGGCGGAAGTTCCAGGTGCTGCCTTTGTCTAGGCGGTCGAGGAACGCCGCATAGTCGTAGGTCTGCCAGCCGAGCGTTCCGGAGGCGGCCGCGGCAGGCCAGCCCGCCTGTTCTACGAGGTGAGTGAGGTCTGGCCGGTGGGCGCTCGCCACATACAGAAGGACCTCGGCACTCGCGTTTCGGTCAATACGCCACAAGACGCGCGGCACGTTCGGGGTGCTGGGCAGGATCTGCGGGAAGGCGGACATGACGGCGGCGTGCATAGTTTGCGGTGAGGAGAGCACCTGCCGGGCGGCGGGCCGCGCGGTGTTGATGCGGAATCGGGTCAGGAACATCAGGCGCCGTCCAGAAGGCTTGTCGGGTCGTGCGCGGGAACGCCACGGTTGCCGGGCAGTCGCCGGGCGTGGGGGTTGGTGACGGTCACCGTCGTGTGGTGCACGGCGCGCAGGGCGTAGCGCCGGTGGCGTGGGTCGAAGCTGAGCGGGTGGTCGCGCATCGTGTCCCCGAGGGCCCCACCGGTCGTGTCGCCGCGGGCGTCCATGAGGACCGGCAGAACCACGGTTGTCTCGCGCCATCGATGCTTTTGGTACCACTCGGATGCCCGCCATGGCTCGTTCGCCAGTACGCCTTCCAGCTCAGCCTTGGTGTGGACACCGAGGTCGAGCGGGCGCGAGGGCGGACAGGAACGGCGGCCGAGGTAGGGCAGGTAGCGCGGCGCCCGCAGCGCCTGAGCCAGCTCGGTGATGAGGTCGTCGCCGCCTTGCAGGGCAGCGACGAATACCGCGTCTGACAGGTAGTAGCGGTCGGAGACGGGCATGGCGGCATTGGTGTCGGCGTGGTGTGCGGTCTGGAAGTCCCGGATCCGGGTGCCCGGCTGGTCCACGCGTACGCCAAAACGCAGCGCGGCGAGCGCGGAGAGGTCAGCATCGCGCTCCAGGCCCTGGGCAGCGGCGAGCAGGCCGATGACGCCGCTTTTCGTGGGCGTATTCTCGGTGGTCCGCCGAGCGAAGCGGGCCGCGGCCCCCCACGATTGCAGGGGTCCGGCCAACTGGAGGGCCAGGACACTCATCGGCGCGGCTCCAGCCGGTCGGCGACCGCCGCGCCCACCGTTTCGACGAGGTGCTTCAGGCTCGGGGATTCCGTGCCGATGCCGGAGATCTTCTCGGTCGCCGGGCCGACGCGCAGCACCCAGGTCTCGGTGTCCTCGTCGCCGTAGGCCTGTTCGATCGCCGGGATGTAGTCGGCCAGGCGGGCGCACGCGCCTTCCAGGTGTCCGCCCAGCTCGTCGGCTGCCACGGGCTTTTCGAAGGCGGAGACGAAGCTGATGGGGCGGGCCGCACGCAGTTTCACAATGACGGCGTCCGGCAGGGTGTGGTTACCGAACGTGTTGATCTTTCCGGTGGGCAGGGAGGCGACGAACCCGTTCACGAATGCTTCCACGGCCCGGCGGACCGGGGTCGCCGCAGGCTCGTCCGCGTCCAGGCCCTTGCCGAGGTTGCGCTCAAGCAGATCGACGTCGATGGCGGCGTAGCGGTAGAGGGTGGCGGAGTTGAAGTCGATGGTGCCGATCATTCCGGCGCCGGGTTCTGCATCGGTGTTGCGGTCATCGACAGCGGTGAAGTAGTCGGATTCCGGCACCACTTGGTGGACGCTCAGCGCGTGGGCGACTTGGGCGGCTGCGTCGACGTTGATGTCGGCGGAGTCGGCCACCATACGGCCGAACAGGGCGATGTCCACGGAGTGCCGGGTGTCGGCGATCCGCTTCGCCCTCGCCTTGTTCTCCTTGTCTTTCAGGAACGCCTTGATGTCTTGCGCGCCCTCGATGGCCAGGTCTGCCAGTCCGTCGAGCTGGCGGGCGCTGAGGAACATCAGATACGAGGACTCAGGCGCGGGCTCCTGTGTGCCGTTCTTCTTCGCGGCATCCGCCTTCCGTTTGGGCGGTTCGATCTTTGACCCGGTGGCGGTCTGGAGTGTCTCGGCGGCGATCTCCAGCGCGTGGGCGCTGTCGAGGGAAGGGGTGCGGGCGGTGATGCGCTCGGCGAGCAGCTCGGCGACGCGCTTGGTACGCACTCCCAGCTCGGCCGTGTCCAGCAGATCGGTGAAGTAGCGGCGTGTGGCTCGCTTCCATGCCTGGCTGGAGACGCGGGCGCGACTGACGCCCCCGTAGATCGCGGACTTCGGGGCGCCGGTGTCGTCGCGGTTGAGGTTGCTCGGCGGGACGGTCTGCAGAGCGTGCACGTCGAGGATGATGCGGCTGGTCACTGGGCGTCCTTCGGGTCGATGCCGTCGTTGGCGGTGGGAGGCTCGGTAGAGGTGTCGCTCTGCTGCGATCGGTGGGCGTGGAAGGAGCGGCCCCAGGAGCGGCGTACGTCGTCGCGGGCGGCGATGTGCTGCCAGCGGTGGAGCTGGTCGGCCAGCAGGGCGTAGTCGAGGCTGATTTCGTCGCGGCGCAGCAGTGTCACCAGCTCGCGCAGCCGGACGGCCAGGACTGCCAAGGTGGGGGCGGAGCCGGCCCGGACAAAACGCTGGCGCACCGGCTCGTCGATCTCGCCGCCGGGCATCAACGCACGTACGGCCGCACCGAGTTCGAGACCGCCGCTGCGGTGCATGGCCATCTGGCGGGACTGCTGGTGCAGTGCCCACAGCGTCAACGCGGCATAGACCGCGTTCTGCGCCCGGACCTGGTCGTCCTCACGGGCGAGGCCGGGGTCGTCGTGCAGCTTGCCGAGGTCGATCAGGCCCCACAGGTCGGGTACCGCAAGCGGGTCTTTGCCCGCGCCGCGGCGCAACCGGGCGAGAACGGCAACCGCCTCGGAGCGGTCCGCGAGATAGCCGGGCTGCAGGCGCCGAATCTGGTCGCCGACGAGGATTCCTGCGGCCCCCAGTTGGGTCTTGGTCTGGGGCCGGGAAGTGGTGGTCATGCGGGCTCTACCTTCGTGCAGTCGGGGCGGGACGCGCCATCGGTGTTGGCTATCACGGAATCGGGCTCAGACACACGGTCGTATGCGAGCGGGAGGCGCTCCTTGAGCCGGGCGCGGAAGTGTAGATCGGCGGAGGCGGCGTTGAGCCACCACTGGCCCTTGGCGTGGTCGACGACCCGGCCCTGCCAGGCTGCTTCACCGGCCGCGGCGACAAGCGCGTCGCCGATCGTGGTGACCCCGCGATGGGCCGTCCGCTGCCAGGTGACGCGAAGCTCTTGCGGATCGTCGCCGTCACGGATGGCTGCGAGCCAAGTCCGGTACAGGCCGTCCAGCGCGCCGAACCCTCGGTCGCGGGCCGTGGTCTTGGGAGCGTCGGGGTCGCTGCCGGCGGCTTGCGCCAGGTCGCCGGCGAGGTGGCCCAGGACGGTGACGGCGGCTTCGGCGTCCGCCACGGCCTCAACAGCCACCTGGCCCAGACGGCGGTCGCTGTCGCTGAGAACGGCGACAGCCATCATGAGACCATCATCAGTGATCTCATCGATCACCGACTGCTGGGTCCCGTATACCGCTCCGTACGTGCGGACGCGGACCAACGTGCCCTTGGGCAGGGCGCGTTCATTGACGAGCTGAGCCAGCCAGCCGATGATCCCGGGCCGCAGTGCGGACGGTGGCTCGCCGCGGGCAGCGGTGTCCTGGTCCCGTGGGGCGATCAGTGCGGCAAGTCCCCGCCAGGCGGCACGGGATGGGTCGTGCTCACGAGGCATGTAGACCAGTGGGCGTCCGAGCTTCTTCTCCTGCGGCTGGCTGCGCCGCCAGGCGGACATGGGCTCCCGTTGGTGCATGTTCTGCGGGGCGAGCGGGTCGCCGTAGGTGAGGACGACCCCGTGCACACCGTCCGTATCGGCATGGAGCAACAGTCGGCGAGACTGCCAGGTGTACAGGTCACGGACGCCATAGGGTCGCTGGGCCAGGTCAGCGGCGGCGCCCGGGGCGGCTGGCGCGCGCCTCCAGGCGGGGCGGTCTTCGCCGTCCGACGCGACCAGGCCACTGTCGGCGGCGATAAGGTTCAGCACGAGCGTCTCACGCAGCGTCATCCCCTCGGCGAGGACGCCGCCGAGCCCACCCGCCCAGGCGACCCCTTGCGGATATGCCTTTCCCGCCACGGCCCGACCATCCCCGACCACCCCGGTCTTGATGCCCGACGTGTCGTAGGCCTGCGCGTGCACCACCCACCGGGCCGCCTCCGCGAAAGAGATCCTCTCGGCGCCCAGGGCGCGCATGGTGAAGAACGGCTCGCCGTTGGGCACGTCGGCGACGATCCGATTCAGGGAAAAGATCTCGCCCTTGGGCGTGTGCAGATTGGCGGTCTGGAAGAAGGGTGCCGCCTCGTCCAGGAGGTCGAACCGCTCCCAGTGGGCGTCCAGGTAGTCCAGCACCGTCGCGAACGAGTCTTCGTCCTCCCACAACTCCACCCATGCGTCGACGTCCTGGGGAGCGTCGAGCGCGTCGTGGAGGATCGCGAGCAGGAGTCGTATCAGGGCGAAGTCCTGCGTGGGGATGTCCCCGGCGAGCCGCCGGATCTCTGCTGCTTGGGCGAAGACTCCCCGCAGGGACAGCTCTAATTCTTGGCCGTCTAATAACTGCACCGGCAGCCACGGCCGGCTGGTCAGGTCGAACGACAGTGTGCCGTCCACTCCCCTGGCCGCCTGATCATCCGTCACGTCGCACCTCAAGTCCGTCGATAGGGCTGTAGCTGAGGACAAAGCCTGCCAGTCGGGTCTGACAATCGGCCTGAACAGGCAAAATGAGCTCTCCAGCCAGCCACACACTGTCCTTGGACTGCCAGGCTCGGACACAGAACTCCTCCAACTCGGCGATCACCTGATCGATGACCTTGAGCTGCGCGAGCTGGAGCGGCAGCCGCAGCCCGCACGCCGCAGCCGCCTTTGCCGCCCTCGCCGGGGGTACCGCGTCCTGGGGCAGCGGCAGCCCACCCCGCCCGTCACCGATCCAGTCCACGGTCGTCAAGGACCCGTCCGGATGCCGCTGGACGACGATGACCTCCAGGCTCTCCTGACTGTCACGCACCTGCGCCCTCCCGGCCCGGGTGTCGTCCGCGTCCCCGGCACCGCCCGCCACCCAGCCGGTCAACGGCCGGCCGGCTTTCGCCCGTGTACCGAGCCGGAAGGTATCCGCAAGCCGCTTCTTCTCCGTCTGCTTGCGCTCGTGCTCCTGGCGGGCCTCGTCCATCGCCCCGGCCCACTGTGGCAGTCCCACCGGCCGTTCTCCGTACGCTTGCTGCACCAGCGGGCTGATGTCCTGCGGCAGTCGTACGGGAGTGTCCTCACCGCCCAGATGCGGCGCGAGGACAGCCAAGGCCCGCAGCAGCGCATGCCGCCCGTAGACCAGCACCGAACCACGCACCGGCTCGGGTGGCGCGCCCGCCCAGTCGACGCCGGTCACCAGGCAGCGCGGCTCACGCAGCCGTTCAGGCCGTGCCCCGCGCCGGTGCCGGTGAAGACGCCCCATCCGCTGCAGAACCAGGTCTACCGGCGCGAGATCGGTGACCAGCAGGTCGAAGTCGATATCCAGGGACTGCTCGGCGACCTGACTGGCCACCACGATGTGCCGCCGCGGCCGCTGCGAAGGCAACAGACCAAACCGGTCCAGCAGATCGGCGTCCTTCGCCGCCCTATCCACGTCGATGAACCGGGCGTGCGCCACCGTGACAGCATCCGCACCGAGCCGTTCGCGTAGTGCCTTCGCCGTCTCCAGCACACGGTTCACGGTGTTGCGCACGACCAGAGCGCAGCCGCCATCGGCCAACTCGGCTTCCAGCCTGTCCGCCAACACCACCAGGCCGTCATCGAGGGCCTCGATACGCACCACGCTCGCGCGCCCGGACGCCCCAGGGAACTCCATCAACGGCGGATGACCTGGGGCGACAGCAGTCAGCAGCGGATAGCCGTCAGCCTCCTCCACCGCACGGTACGTCCCCGCCGCCACCCCCGCGTACGCCTCCGCCAGCATCCGGCGCCGCGCGGCCGGCAGTGTCGCCGACAGCACCACCACCGGCACCCGGTAGGCACCCAGCCAGGACAGCACCCGGTCGAGATAGGAGTTCATATACGCGTCGTAGGCGTGCGCCTCATCGATCACGACGACCTTCCCCGCGAGCGCGAGATGCCGCAGCGCCAGGTGACGGCTCTTCAGCCCGGCGAACAGCAGCTGGTCGACCGTGCCGACCGTGAACGACGACAGCATCGCCTTCTTCCGGCCGCGCAGCCATGCGTGCGCGACCAACTCCGCCGGCGCGGCCCGACGAGCGGCCCCCGGCGGTGGCAGCTCTTCTGTGCCTTCCACGTCGATGGCGGCGATTGTCTGACGCGAGGCCCGCATCAGCCCGTCGAAGTCCTGGTTCAACGCTGCTTTGGAGTGCACCAGTTGCACTGACAGGCGCTGCCCCTCTGTGACCGGGAGCCGGTCCAACCATGTCAGCAGCCTTGGGAACATCGCGTTGCCGGTGGCCATCGTCGGCAGCGCGAAGAAGACGCCTCCCGCACCGGCACGCGCCGCGAACACCTCCGCAACGGCCAGCGCCGCCTCCGTCTTGCCCTCACCCATCGGCGCTTCGACGACCATCAGGCCGGGCACCGGCATCTCCCGCGCGAGCCGCACAGCCGCCTCCTGTACCGGCCGCGGTGAAGCCCCAGCCAGCAGGTCGAACCGGGCGGCGAACAGCTCGGCGACCGACTCCCGCGGTATCTCCGGGCGCCACGGCTCGGGCAGGTCCAGCCCCCGCCAGGCAGCGGCGATCCGCTCGTCATCCGTCCGGGCTGCGGCATCGGGGAAGTACGGGAACAGGTCGCGGTTGCTCGCGATCCAGTCCGCGACGATGACCAGCGCGGACAGCAGCACCTGCACGGGCTGCGACAGCTTCGCCCTCCCCCAGTCGGCCAGACGGCCCGCCACACCGAACTCCATGGCGCAGAAGTCCAGCAGCTCGGTCTGCACCTGCCGCCACACGTCCTCGCTCAGCCCCGGCGTCCGCAGCAGCTCCGGGTGGCATTCAAGGTCGTAGATATGCGGATGCTCGGGCGGCGCGCCGTGATGCCCGCCCACGACGACCGCGAACTGGGCTGTGCATCGTCCGGGCCACCCCTGCTCACCCTCCAGCCACTCCTGCAACAGGAGTTGCCCGGCCAGTCCGTGCGGAGCCAGGCGCCGATCCATCCCGAGCTCCCGCCGGTACGGCATCGCAAGCCCCGCCGCCCGCATCCGATCCGCCAGAGCATCCACCTGGCAGGCGAACGCCGGTGTCGCTTTCCCGATGTCGTGCACTCCCGCCAGCCACACCACCAGCTGACGCGCATCCCCCATACCCCCCGGCAGCGCCTCCGCGACAAGAAGCCGCACGCTCTGCGGAATCCACCGATCCCACAGCAGCCCGGCCACCGCGGCACTGTCCGCCATGTGCCGCCACAGCGGCAGCCACGCATCCGTACCAGCATCGTGCTTAGCCCACACCGCACGAGCCGCACCAGAAAGCCCGGAACCCACAACACCCCGTGAAAATCCCCGCACTTCATGCATGCCGACATCCAAGTACACTCGCCTGCACGCCGCGCCGACATCCCCAGTTTTCCGTAGCAGCAGCCGTCCCTCCGGCCGAGCACTCCCCGGCGGCCAATCGCCTTTCCAGGCACGCTCACGGGGGAGCCGGCCCCACACCAACTCAAGACCTACCCCATTTAACCCATGTTTCGATCGGTTTGCTCCAGATGTCGAGTTTGAAGAAAGTGCTTCATTTCCCGGCCGCCGCTTCGTAAAACCGCAGGTCGCGGAGTCTGCTCCCCGCCCGCGCGGGGATGGTCCCGCGGCGACGGCGATGTCGAACTGATAGGTGATCTGCTCCCCGCCCGCGCGGGGATGGTCCCTGCCCGGTCGACATGGTGATGTTCTGCTCGGTCTGCTCCCCGCCCGCGCGGGGATGGTCCCGGCACGACTGGGAGGAGGCGCAGGACAGCCGCCTGCTCCCCGCCCGCGCGGGGATGGTCCCTCAAGCTGCTCCAGGCGCAGTTCCCCACGGCGCTGCTCCCCGCCCGCGCGGGGATGGTCCCGCGCCTGCTGAAGAAAAATGCGGGCTTCTTTTCTGCTCCCCGCCCGCGCGGGGATGGTCCCTGCCCGGTCGACATGGTGATGTTCTGCTCGGTCTGCTCCCCGCCCGCGCGGGGATGGTCCCGCGCCTGCTGAAGAAAAATGCGGGCTTCTTTTCTGCTCCCCGCCCGCGCGGGGATGGTCCCGTCGCCCGCGCCCTACAGCGCCGCCTGGAGGCCTGCTCCCCGCCCGCGCGGGGATGGTCCCAGGAGGCCCCCCCGGATCCAAATTCACCGTCTCTGCTCCCCGCCCGCGCGGGGATGGTCCCGAGTTAGCTACTGTGCGTGCAAAGCGTGATCACTGCTCCCCGCCCGCGCGGGGATGGTCCCGGCGGCCCGTGGTTCGCGGGGGGCGCGGTCAGCTGCTCCCCGCCCGCGCGG
The DNA here is from genome assembly GCF_043198895.1 of Streptomyces sp. NPDC048696. Lineage (NCBI taxonomy): Bacteria > Bacillati > Actinomycetota > Actinomycetes > Kitasatosporales > Streptomycetaceae > Streptomyces > Streptomyces sp. NPDC048696. The sequence continues at coordinate 547,273 of NZ_JBICVJ010000002.1, forward strand.
GGATGGTCCCGAGGGGCTGAGCCGTCCCCTGGTGCGCGGCGCCTGCTCCCCGCCCGCGCGGGGATGGTCCCGCCAGCACGGCCTGCCCGAGGGCTGCGGTGGCCTGCTCCCCGCCCGCGCGGGGATGGTCCCCCGGGATCCGCCCGCGGATCGCCGAAGTTGCGCTGCTCCCCGCCCGCGCGGGGATGGTCCCACCCTGCTCGCCGCGTACGGCGCGGGACTGGTCTGCTCCCCGCCCGCGCGGGGATGGTCCCCGCCAGCATGCGCCTTCTTCGCGAAGTCGTTCCTGCTCCCCGCCCGCGCGGGGATGGTCCCTCGGCGTCCGGGTCGGCCGGGGGGACGGGGCGCTGCTCCCCGCCCGCGCGGGGATGGTCCCGGGCTGCGACATGGGTTATCCCCTCCCGTTCGCTGCTCCCCGCCCGCGCGGGGATGGTCCCCCGGCGGTGGGGTAGGTGCCGTCCTGGTAGGACTGCTCCCCGCCCGCGCGGGGATGGTCCTCCGACGTTCGTTCCCCCGTCGGGATTGGGGCTCTGCTCCCCGCCCGCGCGGGGATGGTCCCTGCCGTGATGGCCCCTCACCTCCCGCGACACGCTGCTCCCCGCCCGCGCGGGGATGGTCCCGCGGCGATCTGCACGGGCAGGGCGACGATGGCCTGCTCCCCGCCCGCGCGGGGATGGTCCCTCGTTGCGGCGCGGGCCGAGCACGGGACGGCGCTGCTCCCCGCCCGCGCGGGGATGGTCCGGGCTCGGGCGCGAACTTGTCTTCGTAGCGGCGCTGCTCCCCGCCCGCGCGGGGATGGTCCCGACACCAGGCGGCGGCGCTACTGGTTCCTTGCCTGCTCCCCGCCCGCGCGGGGATGGTCCCGTCCCCAACCCCAACCCTGCGACTGCGCCGGCCTGCTCCCCGCCCGCGCGGGGATGGTCCCTGGTGGGATGACTGGTGGGGCAGCGTCACCGGCTGCTCCCCGCCCGCGCGGGGATGGTCCCGGCACGGAACAGGCGCCGGCTAGCCCGCAGGCCTGCTCCCCGCCCGCGCGGGGATGGTCCCACGAGCAGGAACACGCAGGAGGCGAGGATCAGCTGCTCCCCGCCCGCGCGGGGATGGTCCCTACGCACCCCTCGCGCTCGTCGTGGCTCTCATCTGCTCCCCGCCCGCGCGGGGATGGTCCTTCCGCTTTGAGGGCGACCGTGCCGGTCGCAGCCTGCTCCCCGCCCGCGCGGGGATGGTCCCGGGCCGTCAACATCGTTGCGGGCACCGGCGGTCTGCTCCCCGCCCGCGCGGGGATGGTCCCGCGATCAAGGCCGTGGTGTCGGTGGCGCTGGCCTGCTCCCCGCCCGCGCGGGGATGGTCCCGCGCCTGCTGAAGAAAAATCCGGGCTTCTTTTCTGCTCCCCGCCCGCGCGGGGATGGTCCCACCCCGGACAGCGCCGTCCCCTTGATCATCATCTGCTCCCCGCCCGCGCGGGGATGGTCCCCCCGCCGGCGTGCCCGGCCTGGACCGGGCGATCTGCTCCCCGCCCGCGCGGGGATGGTCCCCACCCCCACTCGTGGCAGAGTCGGTGCACGCTGCTCCCCGCCCGCGCGGGGATGGTCCCGGCCCCGGCTGCAGGGGCGCGACGTTGTACGTCTGCTCCCCGCCCGCGCGGGGATGGTCCCGGCCCCGGCTGCAGGGGCGCGACGTTGTACGTCTGCTCCCCGCCCGCGCGGGGATGGTCCCGACGTCGTCGGACTGCCGTGACGTCAGGAGGTCTGCTCCCCGCCCGCGCGGGGATGGTCCCTCCACCCTGAGCAGGGCGACATGTACGAGCAGCTGCTCCCCGCCCGCGCGGGGATGGTCCCGAGGCGGGTGCGGCGCTCGGCGAGCTCGGCGCCTGCTCCCCGCCCGCGCGGGGATGGTCCCGCGGTCTACGAGTCGTTCGCACGCCTCCAGGACTGCTCCCCGCCCGCGCGGGGATGGTCCCGGGCCGTTCCTGATCAACGGACTCAACACGCGCTGCTCCCCGCCCGCGCGGGGATGGTCCCAAGGGCGGCTTCCGCAGGTTCCGGGGCCCGGCCTGCTCCCCGCCCGCGCGGGGATGGTCCCCGGAGACGGAGCCCGCGATCTTCACCCCTGTCCTGCTCCCCGCCCGCGCGGGGATGGTCCCCCTCCGATGCGGGTCAGCAGCAGGTCGACGGCCTGCTCCCCGCCCGCGCGGGGATGGTCCCCTGGGTCATGCGTCATGCATGAGGTGTGACCGACTGCTCCCCGCCCTCGCGGGGATGGTCCCGGGGGAACCCTCAACGGCCAGAAGCCGGAGGACTGCTCCCCGTCCGCGCGGGGATGGTCCCATCGCCACGGTCGCGACCGCACTGAATGCGATCTGCTCCCCGCCCGCGCGGGGATGGTCCCGCCACGTTGTACATGTGGGACAGGTGGTCGAGTTGCTCCCCACCCGCGCGGGGATGGCCCCACCCCAGCCTGGTCCCCGCTGGGCAAGCTGGTCGGGAACCCGTTCAACGGCACCCCTCCACGTCGGTGAGTCCGAAACGGCTGCTTCGCCGCCGTGCAGAACCGTCTAACCTGCGACCATGATTCGTGCTGTGGTGTTCGATGTCGGTGAGTGCCTTGTTGACGAGACCCGGGAATACGGGACTTGGGCGGACTGGCTGGGGGTACCCCGGCACACCTTCGCGGCGATGTTCGGGGCGGTCATCGCTCAAGGGCGGGACTACCGGGAGACGTTCCAGGAGTTCCGGCCCGGGTTCGATCTGACCGAGGAGCGGGCGAAGCGCGCGGCGGCCGGGCAGCCCGAGTGGTTCGGCGAGGACGACTTGTACCTGGATGTGCGGCCGACGCTGGCTGCCCTACGCGAGGCCGGGCTGTGGGTGGGCATCGCCGGGAACCAGACCGTGCGGGCCGGCGGTCTGCTGCGTGGGCTGGACCTTCCCGCCGACATGATCGCCACTAGTGACGACTGGGGTGCGTCGAAGCCGGATGTGGCCTTCTTCGAGCACGTCATCGAGGCCACGCCTGCCGAGCCGGGCGAGATCCTGTACGTGGGTGACCGGCTCGACAACGACATCCGCCCCGCCGTTCAGGCAGGACTGTTGACGGCCCTGATCCGGCGTGGCCCTTGGGGCACGATCCAGCAGCACGACCCGGACGCGGACGCGATCACGACATTGCGCGTCAACTCGCTCGCGGAGCTGCCGGAGAAGATCGCCAAATTCAATGTTGAAGGGCGCTGACCGTCGTACCCCAGTCGTAAAGACGGTCGTCGAGGTTCCGTACGCACTGCTCGTTCTGCCAGGGAGTGAGTGTGCGGCGTACCTCGCGGACGCGGTCCATCCCGGTGGCGTACCAGGTGATCGCCAACTGGTCGAGGGCCTGGATGGCGTAGCGGCACGCCTCCTCCGGCCTTCCGTCGGCGGCTTCGACCGCGGCGAGGTCGCCGAGGACGACAGTGCGCTGTTTCGCCGACTCGGGCGGCAGGCCGTCGAGCACGTCGTGGAGTGTCTGGCGCGCTTGCGGGATGTGGCCGGCCTTCAGTTGCGTGTTCCCTTTGAACGCGGACAGGCGGACGGGGCTGAACCAGTCCAGCCACTCGGGAGTGGTGTGCTCGGCGCCTTCGGAGAGGATGTCCTCAGCCCGGCGGATCAATCGCAGCGCCGCGTGGGTATCTCCGCAGCGAGTTTCGCACTCCGCCTCGACGGCATCCAGCCACGCCCAGAATTCTGCTGACGCCTGTCCGCGGCGGGCGTACGTGCGGGCGGCCGTCATGCGCTCGGCCGCAGCGTTCCGGTCCTCCGCCCAGCCCGGGATGAAGGCCATGTGCGCGAGGATGGCCGCTCCGAGCAGGGGGTCGTCCGCTTCGCTTGCAGCCTGCAGCGCCCGCAGGAGGGTTTCAACGGCCCGTTCCGGCTGCCGCAGGTCGAAGAACTCGATGCGGCCAGCCAGCAGATAGGACTCGGCCAGTGCGGCTGCAAGCGTCCGACGGGCGGGATTCGCCGTCTCCGGCAGGAGGGCACAGCCGAGACGGGCGTGTTCCAGGACCGCTGGGTGCAGTACGGCAGGGGCGACGGACCAGTACAAGTGCCGATGCGAGCGCGTGACGGACCCGAAGTCTCGTCCGATGGTGACCGGTTGTGTCGTGGCTGCCTGTTGAGCGGGCACGGATGCCAGTCGCGCCGCGGGGGGAGAAGTGTGCGGGGCGGTGTCGGTCGCCATGCCCGGATGGGACCGTGCGTTCCCCCAAGGAGGGGTGAAGCCGAGGTCTTCCATGTTCTGTCCCAAGAGATGGGTCAGGACCCGGTGCACATCGGGCTGCGGCCAGGGCGGTGTGGCGGACTCCCAGCGCCGCACCTGCCGGACGCCGACGGCAAGCCCCCTGATGCCGAGGGTCAGTGCTGCTTTGGTGATGGCGTCAGCCAATGCCTGCTGGGAGTTGTAACCGGCAGCCAGGCGGGCGGCCTTGAGCCTGGTGTTGCCTGCGGGACGGGACATGAATCACCTCCGGGGCGAGCTCTCCGTCCAGGGTGACATGCGACGTCCTCACAGCGGCGAGGAATCACCCATCTGGCATCAAGTAAGCCCTGTCTACGTCCTCTTGATGACCTATCAGAGTCCTCGAAGAGGACCTGTCGGGGTCTGCATGATGAGGCGGGCAACACCATCCTCTTGGGTTTCTACCTCGCGAGTTCGTCGCTGGCTCCGAGCATTTCGCAGGCGACCAACAAGGTGGTGAACCTGATCGGCCAAATCAAATGCTCAGCCAGGCCCACGACGCACCGCCACTTCGCACGAACTCATCCGACTTCGTCCCCGCCCAAGGATTCTCGATGCTCAATCATGCTCCGATTCCGCCCCCTTCAACTCCCCGATCTCGGCCTCGCATCGTGTACGGAACACGGCGTCGAACGCTGGCCGCCACGCTCCAGGCAGCACAGTCCTTACGGCTGATGCACCTCGGTGGCGAGAAATGATGCGGGGCGGGGAGGAGAGCCTGCGCGGCTTCGCCCCGGTCTATCACCCTGCGGGGTTCGACCAGGAGCTGCGGGCGGTGCTCGCGGATCTTCAGCTGGGGCGTTGGCTGGCGGTGCGGGATTTGCTGGCGCGGACCGGGGGTGATTGGGCGTTGCGGACGTCGCGGACGCAGGTGTTGGCGGTGGCGGCGGCGCGTACGGATGCGGTGGAGGCGTGGCTGGCGGAGGAGCCGGGGAGCGCGGATGCGGTGGTGATGCGGGCCCGGGTCGCCGTGGAGCGGGCTGTGCATGCCCATCGTGGTGGAGACGCGGCGGCGGGTGTGCTGGAGCGGGAGGCGCGGCAGATGTGTCTGCTCGCGGCACGCCGGGTTCCGGCGGATCCGGTGCCGTGGGTGGCGCTACTCGCGTTGGCGCAGGTGGATGTGGGTCTTGAGTGTGGGGAGCATTGGCGGGTGGCGTGGGAGGTGATGCTGCCGGCCGGGCCGTGGGGTTTGCTGGCGCGGGTGGGTGAGCGGGACCCGGCAGGTTCCCGGGAGGCGTTTCACCGGATGCTCCAGTTCTTCTACGCCTGCCCGCACACATCGGTGGCGGACGCGATCAACTTCGCCCAGTGGACGGTGTCCTGGGCCCCGGCCGGCTCACCGCTGCGGATGCTGCCGCTGTATGCCTATATGGAGAGTTACTGGCGTCACCGGCAGGACGGGACACTCGACCTGTTGCAGCACCGGCAGTGGTCGCGTGAACCGGTGGTCCACTACGTGCGGCGCGCCTTCCACGGCTGGAGCGACCGGCCCGCACCCGCGACGTCGGTGGTGGATCTCAACTATCTAGCGCACGCGCTGTGGGCGGGGCACCAGTACGCGGATGCGGCGAAGGTGTTCCGGGCCCTCGACCGGTACGCCACGCGGCTGCCGTGGGCGTACGTGTGTGACGATCCGGGCCGTCCGGAGTCGGCGGTGCGGGAGTTCGTCCGCGCCCGCGCCCAGTGCCTGACCACCACCCGCACCCGCACCGCCCCCTCCCCGAAGCACCGGCTCCGCTTCATCTGACCCCTCATCCCTGTCTCTCCGACGTCAGAAACCAGGAACTCCAGAATGTCATATACACATCAGCAACCTCCCGATGTGCATGCCGACGACGAGCACCTGCGGGAACTCGGTTACAAGCCGCAGTTGTTCCGGCGGATGGGCGGCTTCGGGAACGCGGCCGTGTCGTTCTCCGTGATCAGCGTGCTGACCGGCTGCATGACCATGTACGGCTACGGCCTGTCCACCGGCGGCCCCTCCGTGATGATCTGGGGCTGGGTCGCCGTCGGCGGCATGGTCCTGTTCGTCGGCGCGGCCCTGGCCGAGGTGACCAGCGCCTACCCCACCAGTGGCGCCTTGTTCTTCATGGCCGACCGACTTGGTGGGAAACGCTGGGGCTGGTACACCGGCTGGCTCAACCTCCTCGGCTTATTGGGCGGGATCGCCAGCATCGACTACGGGTGTGCCCAGTTCACGGGGGCGTTCCTCGATCTCCAGTACGGCTTCGAGCCGACTCCCGCCAAGACGTTGTGGATCTTCTTCGGGATTCTGGGCCTGCATGCGCTGTTGAACCTGTTCGGGGTCCGCCTGGTGTCGGTGCTGAACGCGGTGAGTGTGTGGTGGCATCTGGCCGGTGTCGCCGTCATTGTCGCGGCCCTGACGATCGTGCCCTCTCGCCACCAGTCCGCGGACTTCGTGTTCACGAAGTTCGTCAACGGCACCGGCTGGTCCAGCAGCCTGTATGTGATCGCGATCGGGCTGCTGGTGGCGCAGTACACCTTCTCCGGCTACGACGCCTCGGCCCACCTGTCGGAGGAGACCACGCACGCCTCGGTGGCCGCGCCGCGCGGGATCATGCGGGCCATCACCTGGTCCTGGATCGCGGGGCTGGTGCTGCTGGTCGGGCTGACCTTCGCCATCCAGGACTACCCCGGCACCCAGACCACCCCCACCGGGGTGCCCCCGGCGCAGATCTTCATCGACGCGCTCGGTCTGGGCGGTGCCAAGGTGCTCCTCCTGGTGGTGATCGTGGCGCAGTTGTTCTGCGGGAACGCGGAGACGGCGGCGTGCAGCCGGATGGTGTTCGCGTTCTCCCGGGACGGTGCGCTGCCCGGGCAGCGGTGGTGGACGCGGACCGACAATGCCAGCCGGACCCCTCGGGCGGCGGTGTGGTTGTCGGTGACGGTGGCGGGGGTGCTGGCGTTGCCGTCGCTCTACAGTCCGACCGCCTATGGGGCGGTCGTCGCGATCAACGTGGTCGGGATCACCCCCGCCTACGCCATCCCCGTCTATCTGCGGATCCGGCACCGCGACCGCTTCACCCCCGGCCCCTGGAACCTCGGCCGCTGGAGCATCCCCATCGGCATCATCGCCGTCGTGTGGGTGGCGTTCGTGACCGTGTTGTTCTGCCTGCCCCAGACGAAGCCCGCCGCCGGTGGGCTGGTCACGGTGGACACCTTCAACTACGCCCCCGTCGCCCTCGCGGCCGCTTTGTTGCTGGCCGCCGCGTGGTGGCGGATCGCCGGGCGCCGCTACGACGTCCCCGCGATCGCCGCCGACAGGGAACTGTCCAAGATCCAGCAGGAGATCGTCTGATGGCCACCACCCCGCACACGTTCAGCAAGATCCCCCGCCTGAGCACCCCGCCCACCCCCAACAGCCCCAGCGCGAAGCGGCGCCCGCGGGCCGGTGTGCTGAGCCTGCCCGCCCTGCGGGCGGCAGTCGAGGCCGGGCGGGTCGACACGGTGATGCTCGCGGTGCCCAACCCCCAGGGCCAGCTGAAGGGCAAACGCTACGGCGCCCGCCACTTCCTTGACCGCGTCGCCCTGGACGGCGCGCAGATGTGCCTGTACCTGCTGGCCACCGACGTGGAGATGACACCGGGCTGCGGCTTTGACCTCACCTCCTGGGAGACCGGGTTCGAGGACACCACCGTGGTCCCCGACCCATCCACGCTGCGCCGGCTGCCCTGGATGCCGCGCACCGTGGCCGTCCTGGGCGACCCCGTCGGGGCCGGCGAGGAGCTGGTGGACGTGGCGCCCCGGCAGATCCTGCGCACCCAACTGGCCCGCCTCGCCTCGCTCGGGCTGCACGCCCAGGTGGGCCTGGAGACCGAGTTCCTGCTCTACCGCGGCACCTACACCCAAGCCACCCGCATCGCGCCCAGCGGGATGGTGCCGGCCGCCGAGCACAATCTGGACTACGCCCTCGACCACACCCCCCGGCTCGACCGCTACCTCCGCCGCCTCCAGGCCGCCCTCGACGGGGCGGGGATGGCCGTGGAGGCCATCAAGACCGAAGGCGCACCCGGACAGGTCGAGGTCACCTTCCCGCACAGCGGCGCACTATCCGCCTGCGACCGGCACGTGCTGTTCAAGCACGCCGCCCGCACACTGGCGGCACGGGTAGGCATGACGGCGACATTCATGGCCGCACCCGAAACCGCCATCGCCAGCGGTCTCCACCTGCACCTCTCCCTCACCCGCAACGGCACCCCGATACTCCCCACCCCCGACGGCGAACTCTCCACGATGGGCAAGAGCGCGGTGGCGGGTCTGCTGGAGGCGCTGCCGGGACTTGCCCCGCTGTACGCACCGAACGTCAACTCCTACAAACGGTACCTGCCCGACTCCTTCGCCCCCACCCGCATGACCTGGGGCTACGACAACCGCACCTGCGCCATCCGCATCACCGGCCACGGCGACGGACTACATGTGGAGGTGCGCGTCGGTGGGGCGGATGCAAACCCGTACCTGCTGGCCGCGGCGGCCCTGGCCGCGCTGTTCCACGGCATCAGCCGCAGTCTCACCCCGCCGCCCGCCTGCGACTCCAACGCCTACGCCGCGTCCGACACGGCCCTGCTGCCGCTGACGTTGGAGCAGGCCCGCTCCGCGTTCCGGCACAGCCCCATGGCCCGGGAGGCGTTCGGCATCGAGGTGGTCGACCACTACGCACGTCTCGCACAGATCGAGATCGACCACCAGCGTGCCACCGTCACCGATGCCGAGCGGGACCGCTGGTTCACCCGCGCCTGAACACCGCAACCGGCCCGGCTGCCCACCCCCCTGCTGATCACCGACCTGTCCCGAGGAGTTCGCTGTGCCCGCCCAGAACCAGACCCATCCAGCCCGCCGCAGTACGGCAGGTGCGGCTGAGCCCGCCGTCCGGGAGTCGTCCCCGCCGGTACTCGCCACCGCTCTGGTGGTGGACACCCAGGGCCGGATGCTGGTGCTGTCCATGCCCCGCCCCACCGGTGGTGCGGTGGTGTGTCTGCCGAGCGTGCAGGCCACCGGCGCCCACGCCCCGGAAGTGGAACTCGCCGACACGCTGTACAGCCGGTTCGGGGTACACCCGCAGCATTTGAAGCGGCTGCTGGCCGTCGACTGCGAACAGCTGTCCCCCATCCTCACCGTCGTCAGCCATCTCCACCTGGTTGGTCCGCTTGATGAGCACCAGGTCCGCGCCGTGACAACACCGCCCCTGCTGACCGGGCGGTGGCTGGCGCCCGAGGCGGCGATCCCCCTCCTGCCCGCACCCGCCGCCAGCCGGTTGCGGGCCGCCGTCACGGCCTGGCACACCGGCTCCATCGCCCACCTGGCGGCCGGCCGGGTGCAGTTCGGGTCCCCCGCCGGATTCCCACCCACTCAGCGCGCCCAGCTGGAGGAATCCTGGGCCCTCGACCCCGACCTCCACCAGACCCTGCGCCCCAAAGTCCTCGCCGAGACAAACGTCCTGCTCACCGACCCGGCCGGCCACGCCCTTCTACTCCACCCCACCTCTTCCGCCCTCGACCAGACCTGGCACCTGCCCGGCAGCGGGATCGACAGCGATACCGGGGAGGGCCCACGCGAAGCCGCCCGCCGTATCCTGCGCGACCAGCTCAACCTCGACCTCCCCGTCGGGCGACTGCTGGCCGTGGACTGGACCAACGGCACACCCCAGTTGTCCCGCATCACGTACACCTTCCACGGCGCCACCCTCGGCGAACACGACCTCGCCCGCATCCGTCTCAACCCTCGCGAACACACCGAGTGGCGCATAGCCAGCGGTGACGACAGCAAGGACCTGGTCCGCGAACCGCTGCTCCGGCGCCTCGATGCCTGTCTGACCGCGCTGTGGAACAACACCGGCCCCCTGGAACTGACCTCCGGCACCCCCTCCCACTGAGCCGCGTCTGCAAGGAGAAGCCGGTGATTCGCGATGAACTCAGATCCGCACTGCCCGCTGTGCATCGCGCGCGCCCACACAGCGGGCCATCCCGCGCCGGAGGAACCCGAACCCGAGCCGCCTCTCTCGCCGATCGCGGCTCTCACCGGCTGTGGAGTCGCGCTCCTGGTCGTCGCAGCCTGGAGCCTCTTCATGTGGTTTCTGTTCACTGCCTTCGGCTGACTCGGCGAGCCGAGCGGACGTGCCGCAACGGCAGGAGGATGCGGCAGTGGGCAGGGCGGCTGACCTGAAGCGGTCCTCACTCCGCGCAATGGGAGGCACTTCACAGAGAACTTCGCCCGCATCCGGGTGGAGGAACCGAGAGAGAAGGAGCACCACATGGCACCGCACGCCGAGCAGTCGCAACCGGCTCGGACCGGTCTGCTGCTGGCCGTTGAGGAACTGGCCGCTGTCCAGGACCGTTACGACAGCCTCCGCTCCGACAACGCCGGATCGTCCGGGGACGCCCCCTGGCCGGGCGGCGACGGCAACCTGACCGACGTCGAATAGCCCGCTGAGGGTGGAGGCCCGCACCCTGTGCGGGCCTCCATCGGTGGTCCGTCCCACCAAGAGGAGAGTCATGGAACATCGATTGATCAGCTCCATCGAGGGCGCGCTGGGCTGGCACAGGGCCGAACAGATCGGAAGGGCGTTCGTACGCGGACGCAGCGACGACACGGAGCTTCTGTCCCGGGTTCTCACCCCGAACCGACTCCTCGACATCGCGATGCGACGCAGTCTGAACCGTCCGCAATTCCGGGTCTTCCAGAAGAGCGAAGAGGTCCATCCGGCCGTGTACTTCACCGACACGGTCAGCCCGCGAGGTCAGAGCATCCCCATGGTCAACATGCACCGGCTCGGCGGTCTGCTGGACGAGGGTGCAACGCTCATCATGGACCAGCTCAACGTCTTCGACCCGACGATGGAGGTGGCCTGCCGCGCCCTGCAGTGGTGGTCACACGAGCGGGTACAGGTCAACGCCTACCTGACGACGAACGAAGCGTCCGGCTTCCCCCTCCACTGGGACGACCACGACGTGATCATCGTCCAGCTCGCCGGTGAGAAGAAGTGGGACGTGCGCGACACCACACGCACCGCTCCCATGTACCGGGACGCCGACCCCAACAGCACCCCGAGCGACACCGTGCTCTTCGACGGTGTGCTACAGCCTGGCGACATCATGCACATTCCACGAGGCCACTGGCATCAGGCCACCCGTGCGGCCAAAGGCAGCGGGTACAGCCTTCACGTCACCTTCGGGATAACCAAGCGCACTGGCGCGAGCTGGCTGGCCTGGCTCGGCGACTGGTGCCGTGAACACGAAGTGTTCCGCCACGACCTCGACCGCCAGCACGCAACCGGCCATGAGTCCCTGGTGGAGGCAGCTGCCCGGCTCGTCGTGGAACGCCCGCCCACAGACTTCCTCACGGCGTACGAGCAGAACACGGCCCCAGGCCGTCACGTGCCGTTCCTCGACATCTTCGGGCCCCTCGACACCGTGGTCTGCACCACCCACTTCCCTCCCCAGGTCCGCACCAGCGGCGACACGGTGCACGTCATCGCGGCCGGGAAGCGGCTCACACTCGCGGCCAAGGCGCTCCCCACGATCCGGCTGCTACTCAGTGGGCAGCCGATCGTGCTGGGCGAGGCGGCGGCCGTCGTCGGTGCCGAAGTGGTCGAGGTAGCCGAAGTCTTGGTGAAGGAGGAGCTGTGCGCGCCGCTGACCGACGAACTGTCCTCGGGTTACACCGGTCTCGTCACGAACGCCGTCTCCTGACGGGTGCACTGGATCTCGGCGTCACAGCCTTGGATACCGCGTACGCCTACTTCCAGTTCCGCTCCCACGAGACCCTGGCCCGAGTGGCCGGCGATCTGCTGCCGAAGTTCTCGGTGTCCACAAAAGTCGGCTACTTCCCCGACGGCCACTCGCTCGATCCTGCCCGCCTGAGCACGGCGGTTGATGATGCGGTGCGGGATCTGGGACGCGAGCCGGACTGGGTGCTCTTGCACAACCCCGAGCACTCCGCCCCGGCAGGCGATGCGCTGGCCGAGGCGTGCGGCGTGCTCGCCGACGCCGCATCCGCAGGCCGGTGCGGAGGATGGGGCGTCTCCACCTGGGATCCACGCCCCCTCCTCGGCCAGGTCAACACACATCCCAGCCCTGGGGTACTGATGCTGCGCTGCGGCCTGCTCGTCGGGATCGACATCCTGGATTCCGCCGAACTCCTTGCCACGCAGTGGCGCCCCTCATCAGTCTGGGGCATGAGCCCGTTCGGCGGGAGTACGTCCACACCGGTCTGGAAGTCGTTCGACCCGCGGACCTTCCTGCGTGATGCCGATACGGCCACATCGGTGCAGGCTGCACTTCGTACCGCCTTCGAGCTCCCGATGGTGGATGCCGTGGCCGTCGGGACAGATGACCTCGACCATCTCAAAGAGTCGGCCAACTGCCTTAAGTACGAGGTCGATGACACGATGGTCAGTGAGTACCGCGACCTGCTGCGCAGTCGTCAGGCTGATTGAAGTTCCCTCACCGTCTGCTCGGCCACGGCGCGGGCCGGTGTCAGGCGCGGGTCCTCCGGATGGGCGTGCGGGCCGAGGATCTTCGCCGAGGCGAAAAGAAGCATGAGCTTGCCGTCCCGGCTCTCCAGATCGCAGCGCCGTTCCTGGCGGACGCGGTCGGCCAGAGCCGGGACCGCGAGGGAGGCAGCCCACAGGGTAGCGGCGTCCAGCCCTCGCGGGGCCAGCCCCCAGTCCTCCCAGTCGAACAGGCAGAACTCCGGCGCGGTCACGTTCGCCCAGTTCAGATCCGCGTGCGCAGGCGTCCACTGGTGCACCAAGGTGTCGACGCCGGCGAACACATTGCCGATGGTCCGCGTGACCAGTTCCTGCGTGATGGCCTCGGTGTCAGGAGTAGCGACGCGGTAAGTGTGCTGCGCGGCCAGCGCGCCCAGGGACGCATTCAGCGCCGCCCACCACGCGTCCAGCAGGCCCGGGTCCTCGCTCACGATCGCCGAACCGACGGGCTGTCCAGGAAGAAGCGCGGTTTCGTCGGCCCGCCACATCACTGGCTCGTCCGTATCCCGCCATGCCATGCTGCCGTACCAAGCCGGTTTGGTGACCCCATGCAAGGCTTCCGCACTCGCCGTCCCGTCCCCGCCCTGTGAGCCGATCCGGTCGAGCCCGCGCCTTTCGATGCGTACCCAGGTATCCCGGTCCGTGCGCGCTCCGATCGACCGGCGTTTCCGTACGACCGTCGCTTGGTCGAGGCGTACCTGCAGGGTCCGTTCCACGCGGTCCAGTGCGTCCTCGATCGGCTCTTTACGGAGATCAATTACGCGGGGCACAGTCGCGGTCATGGCAGGGACGGTAGCAACCAGCCGCCACGGCGCGCTCGACAATCACGAGCGCGACGCAGTTCGGGTGCCGTTCCTGCGTCGCCAACGAAGCCCAGGACCCCTCGTTCGGCAGCAGCAGGGGGAACAACCGGGCTGGAAGACGGGCGGGCGCGGCTCTCTCATTCTTGCCGTAGGCGTGGTGAATGAGCACAAGAAGCAACGTTCAAGTCGACGAGAGGACCAAGCAGCAGCGCCGCCCCGTTCGCCAGCTCGCATCCCGGGCCGTCAACTGTGCAGTAGTCACTGACTGTTGATCAATTCAGCTGGGCTCGGGGACTGCTGATGCGCAAGGATGACTTGCCCGAATCCTTGACGTTCTGGTGTGGTGAGGCTGCGGGCACGGGAGGTGCTGACGAACCAGATACTCCTGAATGAGGAGTTGCGGGCGGCGGATACGGCGGCCCGGGGGCCGAGATGCGGGGAGACCCGTTGCCGCCTTGCAGGCCGCTAGCCTGTCGGTATGTCGGAGCGTGTCATGCCCGGTTGTACGGGCAGCCTCATCACGCTGGGTGCCGCGGACGCTCTGTGGGTCGAGTTGACGGCCGACAGTGCCGTGCCGACGGCTTCTGGCGCGTTCACCTGCTCTCCTGCCCATGCCCGGACGGGATACGTCCTGCTCGGCGGCCGTGTGGTGGCGACGGTGAGGGCGAGCGGCGATCAATGGCGTGTCCCGGAGGCTGAGGTGCACCGGTCGGCCGTGGAACTGAACACAGTGGGGATGGACCGACAGGACCTGGTCCGCGTCGGTCCCTTCCGTGGGACGCCGAGGCAGGAATGCAACGAGGAAACGCCGCTGCGTTGGCGTCAGCGCATCGCGTGGGAACTGCAGGAGCCGGGAGGCTCTGAGCGGGCGGCACGAGGTGAAGGCGGCCGGCCGCACCATCTGGTGGGGATCGACTGGCGGCAGATGCTCGTGGAGCAGACCCGCGATGGGTCGCGGCGGATGTGGTGGCTGCCGCGCGCGGTGGTCAGGCTGCTGGATGCGGCCGAGCACGCCGAGGCGCAGTGGGTGCGCGTCGCGCGGAGGCGCCCGGCGAGCGCGGCCGTCACCGAGCCGCTCCCTCTCCCCCGGCAGGCCCAAGCCGCGGACGATCGACGGACGACGAGCCCGCAGGGGACCGTCGCCGTACTGCGCGCGTACAGCGGGGAGTTGGAGGGACAGCTGTACTCGGTGCTCAGCAGGAAGACCAATACCTCCCGCAGGGTGGCCGGGTGGGCGTGCGCTGTCTGCCGCACCGCGCCCGCTGCCGTCCTCGACCACTGCCACGAACACGGCTATGTCCGCGCCCCGGTCTGCCAGTCCTGCAACACACAAGAGCGCCCCGATCACCTGTACAGCAACGACATCCGCGTAACCGACCGCTACAGGCGCCTCTTCGACACCGACACCGACCACTGGCTCCGCCACTGGCACCGCTGCCCCGGCTGCCGCGCACGCACCACCCTGCCGTTGCCGCACCTCGCCGCATGGACCGCCCACATAGCCTGCCGATCGCTGCGCCCGACCCACCGCGACCCCCGCAGCTCCCGCGGGCGCACGCCCTGCGGCGTCCTGCGCGTGTCCTGGACAGGCAGCCAGAACACGCCCCGCTCCTGCCTGCTCACCGTCGCCGTCGACTTCTGCCCCTCCGGCGAGCACCGCATCCTGGCACAAGTCCCCTACCGCGAAGCCACCGAGCAGTTCCGCACCTGGCTGACCGAAACGGCCCCCGCCGTGGCCGCCGCAGCTGGCCCCGACCGCTTGGACGGCCTGCCCACCCAGCCCCGACCCGTCATCGCGGACACCAACAGCGAGGGCCAGGCACTGTTCTGAGCGAGCACCGGGACACCCCGGCGTCACCTCGCAGCTCCTGGGCCCCCCGACATGGTCACCTCGCACGTTCAGCGAAATACGCAGCGGCAGTCGCCACTCTGTGAGTACGTGTTCTTCGCGCACCTAGGCTCGTGTGCATGGGCAGCACACATTCCGGCGTTCGTCGCCTGCGCATCGCCGCGTCACCGGAGAGGACCACGGTTGTCGAAGTTGATGGTCACGATGTGGCAGCGGCGGTGCATGCCTACCGGATTACACAGACCGTGGATGAGGGTCCCAAGGTCACGCTGTATGTGCAGGAGGGCTGGAATGGCTTCGAGTTCGATGGCTTCGCCGACGTCCTCGTCGAACCGGCCGATGTTCGGCACGTGGTGATCGGCTTCCTCGAAGCGGTGGACTGGCGGTCGCTCGACGCGGCCGTCCTGGACCGTGCGGATCTGGACGGCGGCCCTGGTGAACTGACGCGTGGGGTACTAGCGCAGCTGAAAGAGTGGGCGGCGCATGCGTGACCTGTCGACGCTGGCACGGTTCGCGGAGCGGCATCTGATGCCGGACACCGTGCAGGTCAGCCGACCCCAGGGCGAGGAACGTCTGGACGAGGAGAGCGGGGCTCTCGTGCCGGTTCCGCCGGTGATCGTGTACGCGGGCAAGTCGGGCTTGTACCCACACCAGGAGCGCATCCGCAGCAACAGCACTGGCCGGGACGGTGCGTGGGTTGAAGAGGCCCGAGCGGGCTACCGACTACTCCTCCCGCTCGATGCGCCGGAGGTGTGGGAGAACGACACGGTGCTCGTCGTCCAGGCCCGCGACCAACAGGCCGTGGGCCGTACGTACCGGGTGGCCGCGCCGGGCGCGGTTTCGTCGGTGCCCTCGTTGCGCACGGTGTGGCTGGAGGAACACAACCGCAAGCCGGTGGCTGAGGCGCCATGAGCGGCGGAAGCTTCTCGCACCCGTCCGCGCTTGCTGCGGCCCTGGAGCGCGGCGGTCAGGCGGCGTTGGTGGCGGCGGAGACGGCGATGCGGCACGGCGCGCAGGCCCTGGTGGCTCAGGTGCAGTACAACGCCTCAGGCCGGCCCGGCCCGCGGGTGGTCACGGGCCGCTACCGGGCCTCGTGGCAGTCCGAGGTCCATCGAAGTGGTCCGGTGCTCGTGGCCGAGGTCGGGACGAACGCTCCGCAAGGCAGGCGGCTGGAGTTCGGTTTCGTCGGCGTCGACAGCCTGGGGCGGCACTACCACCAGCCCCCGTTCCCGCACCTCGGTCCCGCAGTCCAGCAGGCAGGTCCCGCTCTCGTACACGCCCTGGGGACCGCCGTGGCGGAGGCAGCGTGACGGCGTCATCGACGACGGGCCTGGCCCGATGATGATCGACCGCGCACCCGTATCGAAAGCACTCCAGGAACTGATCGCGAAGGCGACGGGCCGCCCGTGCGGCCTCGGCGTCCTCCCCCTGGTCGGCGGCCAACCTGCCCCCGTTCCGTATACGGTGCTGTACCCACTGGGAGGATCGGTCGGCGGCGCGCCGCTGGCCGATGCCTCGGAGGACGCCGACCTCGACTACCAGGTAACTGCGGTCGCGGCCCGGACCGATCAGGCCGAGTGGATCGCCGACCGCACCCGTAATGGCGTGGTGGGGCGTACTGCCTCCGGGGCTTGGCAGCAGGCGCTCGACACACCGGGCGTTGACGTCTGGGCCCGCGAGCTGTCCATGGACAAGGGTGTCGAACCGCAGACTGGCGAGGGGATCGTGGCGTACGTGCAGCGATACCGCCTGCGCGCAACCGGCGGGGTGGACGAAAAGCCGTCACCCCCTGCAACGCTGTCGCCCATCCAGGCGAAGACCGCTTGAGTCCGAGCGGAATGCATTGGTCGATGTGGATCAAAGAATCAAGATCGTTGGCACGGCTGGCGGGGCGAACGGCAGCGTCGGCCGCGTCACTGCCACGGCTGGAAATCCTCCATGAAACACCTTGATTTCAGGGGTAGTTCGCCACACCGTGGCGAGAGAGTGCCTTGAGGAGATGGACGCTCCCATGCCGCCGCTGGTGCCCTGCCGGTTGTTCCGGCAGGGCACCAGCGCGGTTTGCGGTCAGGAGTGGGTGTAGAGGTCCTGGATCTGGCCGGCGGTGAGTGCTGCCGGGTAGGTGCGGACGTCCGAGATGGCTCCGGTGGTTTGGTTGTACAGGGTGTTGCTGCCCGCCGTGGCGCAGGCGCCGATGGCCAGGGGTGCGGTGGGGGTGTAGACCGGTGTGGCGTTGGCGACGGCGGTCTTCGTCAGGGCGCCGTTGACGTACAGCGACTGGATGTTGCTGACGGAGTCGTAGACGGCGGTGAGATGCGTCCAGGTTCCTGGGGTGGCGGTTCCTCCACCGGCGACTTTGTAGGTGGTGGTGGCCGCGTCGCTGGTAGTGGTCATGAACGCCCACGTCTTGAGGGTGGCGTCGTAGCCCAGGTAGAAGGCTTGGTGGTTGACGGTGCCCTGGCTGACAGCGGTCTGTGTGGTGGCGAGCGAGTCGAGTTTCACCCAGGCCGAGACGGTGTAGCTCTGGGTGGTGTCGAGGGCCGGGCCGCTGGTGTGCAGGTAGGCGGTGCTGCCGTCAAAGGTGGCGGCGCCCGGGTTGGTACCGGTGTGGTTGGGGGCCCATGTTGTGGTGCCGCTGGCGGTGGCGGGGTTGGTGGCGGCGGAGTCGGTGAGGTTGCCGGCCAGGCTCCACTTGTTGGCAGCGATCAGCGTGGTCCCGGCGACGAGTGGGCGGTTGAAGGAGGCAAGCGGGGTGCTCGCGGTGCCGTCGCTGGTGTGGCCGGGCCAGGTGTTGAGCTGGCCGCTGCTGGTGACGGCCCACAGGTCGGGGATGCTGTCGCCGGTCAGGTCGCCGTCGGAGCCGATGACGGGGTAATCGGTGGCGGGGAGGTTCCCGATGGTCGTGCCGGTGGAGATGGCGGTGAGGGTGGGCACGCTCTGGGTGCCGTCGGGGGTCGTGGCGGTTCCGGGGGTGAGGGCGTAGGCGTTGATGTCACCGCTGGTGCGGTTGCGGGCCCATAGGCCGGGGTGGCCGGTGTGGTTCCAGTCACCAGAGGAGATCAGGTCCCAGTTCTTCCAGCCGGTGGCGGTCAGGCGCACAGGGGTGCCGAGGCGGGTGTCGGAGATGGCGGGGTAGAACCACAGGGTGGCATCGCCCGAGGGGTTGGCTTCCTCGGTGAGCAGGCCGGTGCGGTTCTGGAAGGTGCCCGTGGTGAGGGCGGTGGTAGAGGGGTCGCCGAGTGCGGCGATCTGTGTGGTGGCGGACCAGTCGGTGGCATAGCCGGTGCAGTAGGTGCCGGAGCCGTCGTCGGTGCACGGGGGCTTGGCCAGGGTGTTGTACTTGTCGAAGCGGCCGTTGGCGCCCGTTACGCCCGGGTTGCTGTAGTAGTACAGGCGTGGCGAGCTGGCCTGGTGGGCGAAGAGTCCGTCGATGCTGGTGCCGCCGCGCAGGCTGCCGCGGTGCGAGACGGTGTAGTTCTTCCAGGAGTCGCCGCCGGGTGAGTTGCCGGCCAGGGCGGCGAGGGAGGTGGCGGGGCTGGTGGCCTGGGTGTTGCCGGGGACGGTGTGGGCGTAGAGGTTGCCGTCGCTGTGCGGGGTGACGATGTCGGGGGAGCCGTCGCCGGTGGTGTCGCCGAAGACGGGGGCGGGGCTATTGGGGTTCCAAGGGATGTAGAAGGCGTAGGAGGCGATCTGGGAGTAGTTGCCGGCGTTGTCCTGGGCCTGGATGTAGAGCAGGTTGGTGCCCCAGTGGCCGGGCGTCACCGGCAGGGTGTTGGTGGGGAGCTTGCTGCCGCACTGCCAGGTGGCGTCCGCCATGGCCGGATCGAAGCCCCAGCGCAGGCAGGCCAGGCCGGAGGCGACGCCGGTTGACGGGACGGGGTCGGTGGCGGTGAAGGGGACGTTGCCACTCTGTCCGATGTGCAAGCTGGTGGTTTGCCCGTTGCCGGCCGGGGGGAAGGTGGTGGACGGGTCGGCCACCTGGTCCGATGCGGTGGGTGTGGTCACGGTGGGCGGGGCCAGGTCGAGGCGGAAGTGGCAGACGCTACTCCCATTGGAGGCGAGGATGCCGTCGCTGGTGGAGGCGTTCCAGGCGTAGGCGTGTCCGTCAGTGAGGTCGCTTTGGGGGACGGTGAAGGAGACCTGGCTGCCGGAGGAGGCGTAGCCGCCGCCGTTGCTGTAGCCGGTGCCGTGCGCCGTGTTCGGCAGGCCGCTGACCGAGTCATCCCACAGGGCGAAGTAGCCGCGTACCGGCTGGGCGGGGGCGGTGGGGCTGGAGACGGTCGCCTTCAGCTGCAGTCCCTGCGCGAGTCCAGGGGCGCCGACGAAGGCCCGGTCGGTGGGGCCAGCCTGGGCCTCGCACGGCTGGCTGGTGCCAGCCGAGACGGAGCCCGGCACGGGGGAACTGGTCATTCCGGTGGGGACGTTGGGGACCTGGTCGTAGGTGATCGCCAGCGTGGCCTTGTTGGACAGGCGCTTGAAGCCGTTGATGTCCTTCTCGTCGCCGTACAGGACGAATGTGATCGACGGCCAGCCATTGTTTGCGCCGTTCTGGACCACGTTCTTCACGTCGTAGGAGAAGGGCACGTTGCCCATGCAGCCGGAAGATCCGGTGCCGCCGACCCGGTCGGTGAGGCCGGTGTCGGTGTCGGAGGGGGAGTTGTTCCAGGTGGTGCCGGGGCCGATGGTGTCACGCGTGTACGACAGGCTCACTTCGTAGGTGGAGTTGCAGTCCCAGTCGGCGGAGTAGGTCTGGTTCACCGTCAGGACCGCGCTGCCGAGGATGTCGTGGT
This sequence comes from Streptomyces sp. NPDC048696, assembly GCF_043198895.1. Taxonomy (NCBI): domain Bacteria; kingdom Bacillati; phylum Actinomycetota; class Actinomycetes; order Kitasatosporales; family Streptomycetaceae; genus Streptomyces; species Streptomyces sp. NPDC048696. The sequence goes on from NZ_JBICVJ010000002.1 coordinate 567,484, forward strand.
GGGTGGCGAGGACGCCTGTGTTGAACTGGTAGTAGGTGCGCTCGGTGTCCTGCGCGGAGCAGCCTCCGCCTCCGGGGTAGGAGGTGCCGCACAGGCCGAGGCCGGGCTGGCTGCTGCGGGAGGAGCCGTAGGCGCCGAAGTTGCTGGTGTCCGAGTGCGCGGACTGGATCCATGTCCAGGTCGGATCGCCCGGACTCCACGGCAGGTAGGACGGGTCGATGAACACCGGGTAGTGGGTGCTGGAGCCGTGCAGGATGTCTGGCACCGGTGTGATGTCCACGCTGCCGCTGCCGACCGCGGTGGGCATGGCGGCGCTCTGCGCCCCGGCGCCAGGACCGTCAGCCGTGCTGGCGCCAGCCTGCCCGGTGGTCAGGGACCGAGTCGTCAACCCTGCTGTAGCCGCTGGGTGTTGCGCCGTCCGGAGTGCGCCGCTCGCCGTGGACGTGGTGCTAGAGTCCCACATCTGCGGCGCGGGCGCGGCGAACTGCGGGGTGCCCGTGACAGTGTCAACGGCCTGCAGCGCCCCCGCACTGTCCGCCTTCATCGTCAGCCCTGCCCCGGTGGTGCCCAGGTGCAGCGTGGCCAGGGCCGGGTTCTTGGCGGCATCAGCGGTTTTAACGACCAGCACCTCGCGGATCCCGCCGAGTTCGGTCGCGGTGACAGCCAGATCTATGTCGGGGAGCACATTCGCATACGTTGCGGTGTTCCCGCCGACCGTGGGCTTGGGCAGGGCGAACGGCATGGTGACAGCCAGCGACTTGCCACCCGGACTCGTCAGGGTTGCCAGTGGCCCGCTGCCGCCCCCGGACAGAGTCAGGGAATTGGCCACCGCCTTCGGGGACAGCGATCCGTCGGCCCCTGCCTGGAGAGTGGAGTCCACGTCCGCCCACGCACCGTTGACCTTGGCACGGGTGGGTGCGGGTGTGGTGGTCTGGGTGAGCGTGCCGTCCGCATTGGCCACGGTCTGCGCGTACGGCGTGGTCAGCGCGTCGATGACGACCTGCTTACCGCTCGCCTTCGCCTGCATCAGCGCCTGCGTGGTGGCCTTCTCCTCGGGCGGCAGTTGCGCCTGATGGAGTGCGTCACCCTTCGCTAGATCCGGCGTGTCGTCGGCCCATGCCGGCGTCGGCAGCCCCACCGCTGCGGTCGCCAGTGCGGCGGCGATCAGTGAGGCCGCTCTGCGGCGATGTGCTTTCCGTCTGCCACGCGAGTAGGCGTTGTTGCCCCCCATGCGGGTCCCCTCCCGGCTCTGGCGTACTCGTGCACGCCGATCGAGCAGGCACAGTAACCAGGCATAAGAGACGCAGGTCAAGCGCGCATTTAGGGCGTACCCCACTACGTGGGGATAGGGCGGGTGGAATTGGATTAGACCAATCTAATGATGAGGTCAAGTGTGGGTCACGTGATGGTTTGGTGTGTGAATTCACGGCTATCTTCGCCCGGTTGACGTCGCCTGCCCACCGGCAGAGCGGCTGCGTGTGTGCGAGGGGGAGAGTCGTGGGGACTTGGGGCAGAGCGTGGCGTGAGTGGCGACGCGGCCGCCGTCAAGGATGGCTTGGAGCGGTCACCGTGCTCGCGACTACTGCCACCCTGCTCGGACCGGTCTCCGCGCAGGCGACGGACGCCGCAAAGCCGGCAGGCTCGCACAAGAAGTGGACCCCGCCCCACACCGCTCTGCCCCACACCCCGTCGGTGCGGGCGGTGAACGGACCCCAGGCCGGGGCCCCGAAGCCGCACTACAAGGTCCCCAGCAGTTGGTCTGGTCCCTCCGGTGGCGGTTTTGCCAGCGGGTCAGCGGCTCTGGCCCTCCCCAAGGAGAAGGGGCGTGCGAAGCTTCAGGCCGGCCATCTGCCGATCTGGGTGGGACAGGCTTCGCAGACACCCACGGATGACGCCACCAACGGCCGGGGCAAGAACGTTGCGCCGGCGGCCGCCGGAACCCAGATCAACGTCGGTGTTGCCGATGTGGCAAAGGCGCACGCTGTCGGCGCGCAGGGGCCAGTGGTCACCCTCTCCCAGACCTCCGGCGCCCCGTCAGGTCGGATCGAGATCGGCATCGACGCCCGCCAGCTTGACGCTGCCTACGGCGCCGACGCCGCGTCACGTTCCCACCTGGTCACCCTCCCTCCGTGCTCGCTGACCACCCCCAAGGCCCCGGGCTGCCTCAAGCAGACCCCCCTCGCCTCCCACCTCGACACCGCGACCGGCCGTCTCATCGCCGACGTCGCCCTCCCGGCGTCCACGGCAGGGCAGCCGTCGGCGAAGAGTGCCGCTGCGGCGCCCGCCCCTCAGCCGCTTGTCCTGGCAGCACAGACCACTTCAGGTGGCGGCGGCGGTACGTACGCTGCCACCAGCCTGACCCCGAGCGGCTCGTGGACAGCCAGCGCGGGCAGCGGAGGTTTCACCTACAACTACCCCATCCAGGTGCCTTCGTCCCTGGGGGGCGACACCCCCAAGATCGCCCTGGGCTACGACTCGTCGTCCGTGGACGGCCGCACGTCCTCGACCAACGCTCAGGCGTCCTGGATCGGCGACGGCTGGGACTACAGCCCCGGCTTCGTCGAGCGTTCCTACAAGTCCTGTGACAAGGATGGCCTGAAGTACTCCAGCGATGCCTGCTGGGGCGGCTATAACGCGACCCTGTCCCTGGGCGGCCACTCCAGCCAGCTGGTCCGTGACGACACCAGTGGGACGTGGCGGCTCAAGCAGGACGACGGCTCGAAGGTCGAATTCCTCACCGGAGCCAGCAACGGAACCTCCAGCGGTGAGTACATCAAGGTCTCTACCACCGACGGCAGCGTGTACTACTTCGGTCTGAACCACCTGCCTGGGGGTGATAAGAGCGACACCGCCTCCAACTCGGCCTGGACCGAGCCGGTGTATTCGCCCAACAGCGGGGACCCTTGCTACGACTCCGCCAAGGGCAACGCCTCCTGGTGCCAGATGGGTTACCGCTTCAACCTCGACTACGCCGTCGACGCCCACGGCAATCTGACCACCTACACATATGCGACGCAGTCCAACTACTACATGCGCGGCGGCGGCCAGAACCCGGGTGCGGGCGTCCTCACCTCCTATATCCGCGACGGCGCCCTGACCTCAGTCGCCTACGGGCAGCGCCTTGCCGACCAGGTCACGGCGAAGGGCAAGCTGCTTGCGGCGGCGAGGGTGAACTTCACAACCGCTCCGGAGGGACGCTGCTCAACGGCGGGGAGTTTCACCTGCACCGGCGCCACCTTGTCCTCGTCGAACGCGGCCCACTGGCCGGACGTTCCGTACGACCAGAACTGCGCCGGCACCGGCACCTGCACCAACAACGGCCCGTCGTTCTGGTCCAACAACCGCCTGGCGTCGATCACCACGCAGGTGCTGTCCAACGGCACGTACAAGAACGTCGACAGCTACGCGCTGACCCATACCTATCCGGACCCGGCGGACGGCAACAAGCCCACCATGTGGCTGGCCGGCATCCAGCGCACCGGCCAGGACGGCACAGCGATCACGCTGCCCCAGGTGTCCTTCACTGCGGTGGAACTGCCCAACCGGGTCGACGGAACGGACCTGGTACCGGCGCCGACCATCTTCAACCGGCCCCGCATCCAGACCATCACCACGGAGATGGGCAAGCAGATCCAGGTCGACTACAACCTGCCCGCCTGCTCCCGGGTGAACAAGGTGATGCCCGCATCTGCGGACACCGACACGATGAACTGCTACAACGTCAAGTGGTATCCCCCGGGCTCGGTGTACGGCGCGGACCCCGCTTCCGACTGGTTCAACCGGTACACGGTCAGCAGCGTCACCGAGAACGACCCCGTGGCTCACACGGCCTCTGCGGTGACCAAGTACGCCTACGGGCCTGCCGCCTGGCACTACGACACCAACGAGCTGACCGACCCGAAGACCCGTACCTGGAACGAGTTCCGGGGCTTCGCCACCGTCACCGTCACCACCGGCAACGGCCAGGACGGACCGGTCGCACAGTCTGTCACCAAGTACCTGCAGGGCATGGACGGCGACACCCTGCCCGGCGGCTCCACCCGTTCCGTCAAGGTCGCCGACTCCCTCGGCGAACAGGTCACCGACTCCGACTGGCTGGCCGGCCAGGCGCTGGAGAGAGACACCTACGACAAGGCGGGCGGCAACGTCACCGCCTACTCGGTCACCACCACCTCCGGGCCCACGACCACAGCTACTCACGCCCGTGGCTCCCAGCTGCCCGACCTCGTGGCCCGCTACAGCGCCTCCACCATCGTGGCCACCGCCAAGGCACTCAAGGCCGACGGCACCATGCGCACCACCACCACGACCACCCTCACCGACCCGGCCCACGCCAACCGCACGACCAGCGTCGACACCACCGCCGAGGGCCAGCCCGAGCAGTGCGTCCTGACCTCGTACGCCACCAGCAGCAACAGCTTGGTGACCGGCTTGGCGGACGAAACCAAGACGCTGACCGGCAGCAGCGCGTGCACGGCGACCGCGACCAAGGACAACACGGCTTCGGACGTGCGCACCTTCTACGACGGTCAGCCCTTCGGCCAGGCGGGCGGGAACGGGGACGCCACCACCGCCCAGGTGCTCGATCACTACGACAGCGCGGGCAGCCCGGTGTTCGTGACCACCGCGACCACCACCTACGACGCCTACGGACGCACCACCTCGGTCACGGACCCCAACACCACGGACACCCAGCACCCGGGCGGTGCCACCACCAGCACCGTCTTCACCCCGGCCAAGGCCGGCGAACTGCCCGCGACGGTCGCCGTCACCAGCCCCGCGCCCGGCAGCACCACTGACTGGACCTCCACCAGCACGGTCGACATCGCCCGCAACTCGGTACTCACCAGCACCGATCTGAACGGCAAGACCACGACGCGCGCATACGACGCACTGGGGCGCATGACCGGGGTGTGGGCACCGGGACGTCTCACGTCCCAGCACCCCAACGCCACCTTCGCCTACGCCATCAACGGCAGCAGCGCGCCCTCGACCGTCACCAGTGCCACGCTGGACAACGACGACGCGCACTACAACAAGTCGATCACCGTCTACGACGGCTTCGGGCGCGCCCGCCAGACCCAGACCACCCCGGGGCTGTCCGCCTACACCGGACGCATCATCAGCGACACCTTCTACGACTCGCACGGCTGGGCCGTGGAGTCCCGAGGCCCGTACTACGACGCCACCACCGCGCCCGGCACCACGCTGTTCACCACCACGGACAACCAGGTGCCCGGTCAGACCACCACGGTCTACGACGGCCAGGGGCGGGCCACCGCCTCGGTGTTCTCCTCCTACGCCATCGAGCAGTGGCGCACCACGAGCGCCTACCCCGGTGTGGACGAAACCGATGTCACGCCGCCCACCGGCGGCAGCGCCACCACGACCATCACCGACGGACTCGGCCGCACCAGCCAGCTGTGGCAGTACAAGACCCCCACCGCCACCGGGCACGCCAGCGACGCGGACGTCACCACCTACACCTACACGCCGACCGGCAAGCCGGACACCCGCACCGACGCCACCGGCAAGAACACCTGGTCCTACACCTACGACCTCCGGGGCCGCCAGACCAGCTCCACCGACCCCGACACCGGCACCACCAGCCTCACCTACGACGCCGACGGGCACCTGGCGACGACCACGGACGCCCGCAAGCAGACGCTCAGTTACGACTACGACCTGATCGGCCGCAAGACCGCTGCCTACAGCACCACCGCCCCGTCCACCACCCGGGTACCGCTGACGGCCTGGACGTACGACAGCATCAGCAACGCCAAGGGCCAGCCCGTCAAGGCCAGCCGGTTCGTGGGCGGCAAGACCGACGCCGCCTACAGCAGCGAGGTCACCAGCTACGACGGTGCCTACCACCCCACCGGTACGACGGTCACCATTCCCGCGAGCGAGGGCAAGCTCGCCGGCCAGTACACAACGACGGCCAGCTACGACCCGATCACCGGTGCGCTGAACGAGTCGGTCACCGGTGCACGCGGCGACATCCCGGCCGAGACCCTCGACTACACCTACGACGTCAACGGGCCGCTGGAGACCTTCGGTTCGTACGCCACCACCTACGACCTGTCCACCGACTACGACGCGTTCGGCCATGCGATCCGCACCACGGTCAACCCGTACGGCACGCAGATCGTCGCCACCGACAACTACGACCAGGCCACCGGCAGCCTGCTCTCCTCCTGGATCGACAAGCAGACCGCCACCAACGGCGCGGTCCAGCAGACCACCTACAGCCGCAACCCGGCCGGGCAGCTCACCGCCATCCAGAACATCCCCGACAACACCCCGGCCCAGACCGACCTGCAGTGCTTCAACTACGACTACCTCGGCCGCCTCACCACCGCATGGACCGATACCGGCGGCACCACGGCCAAGGCGCAGCCCTCCGTGGCCAACATCGGCGGCTGCAACAACACCAGCCCCACCAGCGGCGCAGCCGCCGGGAAGACCACCGCCGGTGGACCCGCCGCGTACTGGACGTCGTACGCCTACGACAGCACCGGCAACCGCACGTCGCTCACCCAGCACGACACCACAGGTGACACCAGCAAGGACGTCACCACCACACAGACCTTCGCCCCCACCGGCCAGGCCAACCAGCCCACCACCGCTGCGAACACCGGCGGCGGCACCGGGGGCGCCCACGCCCTGCTCTCCACCACCAGCAGCGGCCCGAACAACCCCGGCGCCACGTCCTACCAGTACGACGCCACCGGCAACACCACCGCGATCACCACAAGCGGCGGCACCACATCGCTCACCTGGGACACCGAAGGCAAGCTCGCCTCCACGACCGCCACCGGTGACACCGGCGGCACCAGCTACATCTACGATGCCTCCGGCAACCAGCTCATCCACCGCGACCCGGGCAAGACCACCCTCACCATCGGTGCCGACGAGCTCACCCTGGACACCGCCACCAACACCGTCCACACCACCCGCACCTACGCCCTGCCCAACGGCCTCACTGCCGTCCGCACGGCCGGGGGCATCGCCTGGCAGGTCGGCGACAACCACGGCACCGCCACCCTCGCCCTGGACTACAAGACCCTCGCCGAAACCCGCCGCCCCGCCGACCCGTTCGGCAACCCCCGCGGCACCCAGCCCTCCGCCTGGGCCGGCGACCACGGCTTCGTCGGCGGCACCCAGAACTCGGCCACCGGTCTGACCCACCTCGGCGCCCGCGAATACCAGCCCGCCACAGGCCGCTTCATCAGCGCGGACCCGATCCTGGACGCCGCCCAGCCCCAGCAGTGGAACGGCTACACCTACAGCAACAACAGCCCCGTCAATCTTTCCGACCCCAGCGGCCTGCACCCGGACGGCTCCTGCGGAGGCGCCGGCTACTGCAATGTGGGAACCGCCGAGAACCCTCGGGTCGAGACCTGGACGTACGAGGGCAGCGGCGACTGGTCATGGGGCTGGTCCGGAAGCTCCACCCAGACCTGGAGCGAAGGCGACAACAGCTACAGCGTCACCAGCTACGTCCACTACAACCGACGCCACGGCTACAGCTTCGACCAGACCGAAGTCCAGGCGAAACCCGTCGAGAGGGACACCACGTTCCATGGCTATGCCATGGGAACCAACCCGAACTACAACCCCAATGTCAGCGCCAGCGACGGGAGCACGCGCGGGCCGCTCCACACATGGCAGAAGATCGCCCTCGGCGTTGTCATAGTCATCGGAACGGCCGGAGCCGCAGCCCCCGCAGCCCCCGTACTGCTCGATGGGGCGGGAGAGGTCGGACTGGCCTGCCTGCGCAACCCCGCCAAGTGCGCGGAAGTCGCAGGCGAAGCCGCCACCGGCGGAGCAGCCGGAGGCAGCCTTCCCTCGGGCCTCGCCGCCGACACGGCCCGCGCCGAACAGGCTGCCGAGAACGACCTCGAAGATCTCATCGCAGCAGCCTGCAAGAACAGCTTCCCCGGCAAGACCCCGGTGCTCACGGCCACCGGAACCGCCAAGCACATCGAAGATGTCAAGGTCGGCGACACGGTACAGGCCACCAACCCCCTCACCGGCGTCACACAACCGCAAAAAGTCACAGCGGTCATCAAAACCCTGACCGACACCGACTTCACCGACTTCACCATCACCACCCCAAACGGCCCGCGCACCCTCACCTCCACCCAGCACCACCCCTACTGGAGCGAGACCCGACACCGCTGGACCAACGCAGCCGACCTCCACACCGGCGAAGAGCTCCGCAGCCCCGACGGGCACACCCAGCGGATCACGCGGATCCGCAACTACACCGGCCACATCGTCACCTACAACCTCACCGTCGCAAACCTCCACACGTACTATGTGCTGGCGGGGCAGACTCCGGTCCTCGTGCATAATTCGAATGGGGCCTGCGGCACAAACCTGACACGAGGTGAAAAGGTTGCGGCCGCTACGGGTGTCGATGATCTGTCGCCAGCGTTGCGAAAGAGCCTCACCGGCTTCATGAAGAAGAGTCCAGGGGATGCCGAAATTCCGCAGATCGTTCGCCTCCCCGGAGGCGGTGCGGAGTTCTACTACAAGGTCCCCGGAAGGGTTCCCGGGTCGTACGCGATGTATCGGAAGCGAGTAGATTCTGAAGGGGTCACGGAGTTGGCTTACAAGACGACCTTCCTTCCTGATGGCAGCATTGCTCACATCAAGTTCAAGTGAGGGTGAGGGTGAGGTCCATGGGATCGGATACCTGCCAGGCTCTGACCAGCCTGCTTGGTTGGGAATCATCGCTGGATGGCCTGATCGACGCCGCTAACCGATGCGATCGACACGAGGGGCCGTCTGTCCGCTTGGATCGTGATGCGGTAAGAGAGGTTCTGGAGCGATGCACCTCCGGAGAACTAGACGTTCTGCAATTGCCACGATGGGCTGGGGCGATTCACATGCTGGAGCGTGTCGAGATCGACGAAGTGGACGTTGAGATTTTGACTCAATTCCTCTTCGAGGTGTCGAGTCCTGAACTATTCGAGCCGATCACCGTTGACGTATGTCAGCGATGGATCAGTCGAATGGAACATGCATAGCGATCTGCGTACGCAAAAGCCTGGAGGCCCGGACGGAGAAGATTCCGACCGGGCCTCCAGGGCGTTTGACGGCAACGGTGACGGCAACGTCAGCGGACGACGGCTGCGGTGGGCGGGTCGTCCGGGTCGTCGGTCGTGCCGAGGATGCTGCCGAGGGTGTCGATGGCCTGGCGTTGGAGGCGGAGTCGGACGTGGGCGTAGACGCCGGCGGTGACGCCGATGTGGGCGTGGCCGAGGAGTTCCTTGATGACGACGAGATCGACGCCTTGCTCCAAGAGCAGGGTGGCGGTCGAGTGCCGAAGGTCGTGGAAGCGGATCGCCCGGAGCCCTGCGCTGTGAAGGAGGCGGCGGAAGCGGCGGGTGAGGTTGGTGGGGTCGAGCGGCCTGCCCTTCGGGGTGGTGAAGACGAGCCCGTTGCCCATCCAGCCCGTTCCGGCCACCTGACGCTCTTCCTGCTGCCTTTCCTGGTGGATCTTGAGGGAACTGAGGCATTCGGTAGGGAGAGCGATGCGCCGCTCGGAGGCCAGGGTCTTGGTGTTCAGGACGGTCAGACCCTGGCTGCGGGTCCGCTGGAGGGAGCGGTGGATGGTGGCAGTGCCGCCGTCGAGGTCAAGGTCTTCCCAGTGGAGGCCAAGGAGTTCACCCTTGCGGAGTCAGGTGCGCAGGGCGAGTTCGTACAGGGCTTGGAGCCGGTCGCGGCTGGCCGCCTGAAGCAGTTTCCGTGCCTCGGCCGCCGTGAGGGGCTGGAATCGTCTCGGTCGGGGCGTGGCGGTCTTGACGTTCCGGGCGACGTTGCGAGGCAGTTCGTCCTCGCGGACGGCGTGTTCGAGGGCGGACTTGAGGACCGCGTGGATGTACGTCACGGTCAGCGGCGACAGCTGCTTCTCGCAGCATTGGCCGATGGCGCAGCAGCGCCGCCGCTTCGCGTCCCGTTCCTGGGCGCAGCACTGGCAGGTCACGCGGAGCCCGTCGAGGAAGGTCCGGACGTCGCGGGTGGTGAGCCGGGCGAGCTTCTTGGCGCCGAGGCCAGGGCTGAGGTGGAGCCGGATGGAGGCGGCGTAGCGGGTGTAGGTGTTCTCCCGCAGGTGGTGCACGGCGACGCCGTCGAGCCAGTATGCGAGATAGGAGCTCACGGTGCTGTCGGCCGCCGCGACGGGCAGTCCGCGGTTGCTGGCGGCGATCTTCTCCGTGAGCTTGGCCAGGGCGTCCTTGCGGGTGACACCGTAGACGCGGACGCGCTTGCGCGTGTTGCCCGGGGCGAGGACGTATCCGGCGGCCTCCCAACGGCCGTCCTTGCGCTGGTAGACGGTTCCGTCGCCGTTGGCGCGGGAGCGGGTGCGGCGGGATGAGGTGGGGCGCGGCGTGGTCATCAAGCGGCCTCCTGTTCCAGGCGGGTGCGGATGAAGTCGGTGAGCGCGTGGGCGGGGATTCGGCGGGCGCGGCCGAGGGTGATCGAGGCGAGTTGGCCAGAGCGGAGCAAGTCGTAGACGGCGGAGCGGCCGAGCTGGAGGCGGGCCATCACCTGGGGCACCGTCAGCAGCGCCGGTGCCGCCTCCGCATGGAGCACGGCGGGCGGGAGCAAGGCCATCAACAGCCGCCTTCGGCCGCGAACTGCCGTTCCAGTTCCCTGCGGTGCCAGACGTCAGCGGCGAGGAGAGCCGCGCCGGGGCTGTAGCCCGAGCCGAGGTAGTCCCAGTGGCCGACGACGAGCGTGGTCGTCGGGTCGTGCTCGGGCAGGCCGGCGTGGGTGCGGGCCTGTTCGGTGCGCCAGGTGCGGCGGGCGGCGCGCAGCGCGCCGAGGGTGGTGGAGTAGCTGCGGGACTTGGTGGAGAAGTGGCCGCGGAAGCCGAGCATGTGCGCCCACTTCCACAGCTTGAGATCGGCGAACTCCGGCAGCTTCCCCAGCTCCCAGCAGGTGCGGATCATCTGCCGCACGTGCCGGGCGACGGCGAGGCGGGGCAGGGGTCGGGCCTGTCCGATGCCGTCGCAGGCGGTGCAGGGCATCGGGGTCCCGTGAGGCAGGAGGGTGGCGCCGCGTCCTTGGCAGGGGCGGCAGAACAGGGAGCGGTCGAGGGTGCCGGAGGCGTCGGCGGACTTGGTGGCGTACTTGGCCACGTAGGCGGCCACGGCTTGATCGGTGAATTCGGCGTCGGCGCCGAAGGCGGTGATCTCGCGTACGTCGAGCTGCGCTCGGGGGCGCTACCGCTTCCGCGAGTACCACGTGACCACCGCCCCCGACCCCATGGCCCTGCCAGCGTTCGAGGCGGTCTGCGTCACCGGCGAAGAGCGCGACTGCGGCGCCACCTCGGGCACACTGCACACCCCGGACGAACTGACCCGTTGGATCGCCGGACACTGCGCCCAGAGCGGCCATGAGTTGTACGAGCAGACCGCCCGTGCCCTCGTCCGCGCCGAACCCGGGGCATGGCAGTAGAGTCCCGCTGCACCGACACAACGCCAGCGCAATCGCATGCCCCGAGCCGTTGACGGCAGTAGCGACGGCAACACCCACGGATTTTCCCGCACATCCACGGACTCCAGCGGAACGCAAATCACGCGCTGACCTGCGAAGAAGCAGGTAGAGGGGTACCGCGTAGCACACGTACTATGTCCTCGCGGGCAGTACGCCAGTGCTTGTGCACAATTCGTGTGGCGAGCCGTACGGCGAAGTTGCGGCAGACCTCGGAAGCCACGTCACAACGGGTCAGGTGGTTGACGCTGCTGGAAACAGGATCGGCGCGCCGGTGATGAGCGGAGAGAATGGATCCTGGAGGGAGATTGCTGATTTCCTTGCGGATTCTCCTAACATCACAAACCCACGCAGTGGGCCCATCGCCGCAGCTACTCATGTTGAGGCAAAGATTGCATGGGCGATGCGGAGTCACCCTGATGTGACGAGTGCAGATGTGGTGATCAACAACCCGAGGGGTGTGTGCCCTGCTCCATTTGGATGCACGGCGGCGGTTCCGGCGATCCTGCGGAGCGGCCAGACCATGCGAGTATTCTATCCGGGGGCAACCGAGCCAGTGATCCTTAGAGGGGTTGGTTAGAATTGATTCTCAATGCCATGATCAATCGCAAGTGGCACTACGCCGAGACATGGCCTGAGATGGCACTTCTGATCGATGAGGCCATCGAGAACCTCGAATCGGAGAGCAATTCCCCGTACTACAGTCCGGGGGACGATGCGCGTTTCATGTTTTCCGACAGGCGTTACACCGGTGACAGTGACGCGCCAAACAATTTTCTCCACGTCGCGGTCAACTCATCGACTAACTTTGGGGCTCTAATCTGGTTCGTCAGTGACGATCACCCGGTTAGGGGTGGGGTTTTTGACCATATCTGGGTATCGGACAATCTGAACCCGCCGAGCTTTGACCCGCGAGTTGTATCCGATCCGGGTGAACCAAGGTTTCACGACCCGAGAAGCTGCCTGCCGGTCCCCGAGGTGCGCGCAGCTCTTGAAGAATTCTGTCGAGCGGGCACGGGGAACCGTCCAGAGTGTATTCACTGGGTTCGCGGATTCATGAATGGATATCGCCTCGCCGAAGGTTAGCGGCAAATAGAAGTGGCCCCACCGGATCGTTTCCGGTGGGACCACTTGGCGCCTTGACGGCAATACTCGGTAGTTCGTTAAATCCGGTGGTAGAGGTCGAGGGGTTTGCCGGTGGTAACTGCATCGATCAGGGACTGGAGGTGGGCGGTGGGTCCGTGTCGGTCCAGGCACGCTACCAGCGTTGCAGGGTGGTGGCGGGGGTGAGTCAGGCCCGGACTGCGCGTAAGGCCCTGGGCCAGGAGGCTCTCGGCCGCACCACTGCCGAGTGGTGGATTCGAGACGAGCGAAATGGAGCTAGCGATGAGGCGGCCGATCGACTCTGCGCTTGGCGTGATGCAGGGGATCGTTGACCAAGTGGGGTCTGGTCACGAAGTCCTGGCTGTCGAGAAAGCCTTTGCGGCTGTCCGTAATTTCGAGCGGATTACATTCGATGTCCCAGATCGCATGGATTCCGACGGGTTCCTCTTCCAGTACGGAAAGGTGAACTGGTTTCCTGACCCGACCTTCGTCGTGGGCTTCGTGCGTCAGCTAGAAATCGTTGACGCTGATGGAGAACATGAAGCGTATTCACAGGTGCAGTTGGAGTATCGGTATCGAACCGATTCCGACCTAGATTCGATCCAGAGCTGTAACTCTTGGTGGTTCACCGAAAGCCAGGTCCCGTTCGATGATTGGCTTGAATCGGTGAAGCGAGATCCTATCTGGAGGGTCGTTCGCGCAAAGGTGCCTACGGTGTTTGATGTGTCGCACGGAACTTCATCGGGACGATTCCAGTAGCAAACCCGAAGCCCCATCAGGATGTCCTGACGGGCTTCGGGGTGCTGTGACGGCAGTAGTTGACGGCAGCGTCAGCGGACGGGTTCTAAATAAACGGGCGGATAGCCGCAGTCGCCTGGTCCAGGTTAGTGACCCAAGGCCGGCAGCTGACTCCTCGTGGCCCGCGAACTGATCAACCGCCGAGCCGCATAGAGCCCCGAACCAGCGAACTCCACCTTTGTCTCGGGTAATTAAGAGGCCGCTCGGTTCGGCCGAGAGAGCCGCGCCGCAGTGCCGGGCTGGCCTGGCGTCAGCCCATGAACGGCATTGGTGGGCGAGGGCTCCGGGGCACGCTCCTCAAGATTCTCCGTATATGATTTGTATACATGACGGCAACTCGGACTAATGGAGTGGATCGGCATGTCTCGGCCTGACCTGAAAGTAGCTGCCGCTGCTGTTGCGCAGCGCGGTTCCATCTTCTATCGCATCCTTGGCCCTCACGATGAGCGAGATTGGCTCGATTCCGTACTGGAATTGATCTGGGCCGCCGCGGAAGGTCAAGACGTGGGAGATGAGTGCGCTGAGGTGCTGGAGAAAATGGGTGAAGAGTCGCAGGCCGATGAATTTGACTCATCGCATTCAGAGTTCTTCGCTGCGAGGTCTCTGGAGCTAATCGGCAACGCCTTGGCCGTTGCGCTGCGGCCTGATCCGGAGAGGGTTGATCAATCCTATATTGCCCTGAGGGAGCTGCTATCAATCGTTGACTACAGGCTTGGGGGCAGTGAGTCCGTGGTCACTAGATACGGTGAACCCTCCCCTCTTCCTGGTCCACTGGAGCAAAAGGAGATAGAGGCGGAGGGAATGGTAAGAGATGAGCTAGCTCGATCCATGGGGCAAGTGGACGCCGTTGCTCGAATTCGAGAAGAATCTTCTAGGTTCTCGGTCGAAGTTACGCTTCCTATTACCGATTGCTTTAACGGCGATGATCTCTAAAGCTTGTCCCAAATATGCGTGCGAGGCCCGGCCAAGGTGGCGGACGGGGAGCCCGTCATACTCTGCGTGTGACGCTCAAGGGTTCCGACGTACCACTGCCCGATCCACGTGCGCTGATAGCGCAGACTGATTAGGCCTCGCTCTCGGACCTGCCGAGGACACGGCAATTGCGCTGGTTGGGCTTCTCAAAGAGGACCCAGACGTCCAGACCCGCTCATTGCGCCACCTCAATAGCCCCGTCCATCACCAAAGCACGCTCTACCCGGCTACGATCCCTGCAGCCCTGTTCGTAGCGGCGATCCTCGACGACCCTCGCACCATTACTGCCCTTGCTGACGGACCCCATGGTTCAGGGCATCCACTGCGTGCCGGGCTGCTGGACTGGCTGGGATCGGTGGTCGCCGAGGTCAGCGATGCGGCGGAAGCGGCAATGCTGCGGGTGGGCTTGCCTCTGGCAGACCACCCTGAGTCCGTCGCAATCCGGGCCCTGCGACCCAAAATTCTTCCGCGCCGTGTCTGGCTTTCTGGACGATTCTGACGCCGTCGTCCGAGAGGCCGCCACTGCTGCTGCTGTCCCTCTTCTCGATGCCCCTGATCTCGCGCACTATCGGCCGGCTCCAGCCACCCGGGTACGTAGCGTCTTGGCCGTCAGCGGCAACCGTTCGTTTCGCACCGCCGCAGCCGCCTGCCTCGTCGCTTGGGGCGAGGAAACGGCATCCAATTACGGTGAGCACACCCGGGATCCATGGGCTGGCGGCGATAGCAGCGAACCGCCCTTCTAATAACTCATTGGTGAGCCTGAGCACGTGAGTGCAAGGGCCTGCTGTATGAGGTGGAAGCCTGCCGCCCTTCCGGGGCTGAGATCCCTGTTGTCAGACCGGCTCCTCCTCGCCCGCGCCCTGCCAGGCGGAGACCTTCGGTAGTTCCGGGACCCAGGTCGACGCCTTATTCCAGAGACGTGGCGGTGGCTCCAAGAGGGTCCGTCCTGGACTCACCGTGGCGACAGTATTGTGGCTTACGTGCCGTTGCCTCAGCAGGTCGTGCCAGCGTGCACTCTCACCGCGGAGGCCCCGCGCGGACGCCCACCCGGCTTCGGGATGGGCCGGTTCCCCGACAGGACGTCGAGGGACGGGGCCATCCTCTGACTGCATGGTGTGGCTGCCGTCCCGGAATCGGACAGCAGCCCCTTGCAGGTAAAAAAGTATTCGCGGCGCGGTGTCACCCGCGTCCTATGGCTGAAGGCCGTCGTCGACCCCGGCCACGTTCCCACCCGACCGGAGCTGACGGCTGGCACTGAGCTGACGAGTGCGATCGCGGCGATCGACGGGTGGTCGCTGAAGAACCAGGCGATCGACACCCCGGATCTGGGCAGCACGTTCGAGTCGAAGATCCCCGGCACAGATCAGGCCGATGACTCCTCGCTCGGCTTCTACGAGGACCAGGTGTCCGACGAGATCGAGCAGTTGCTGACGAAGGACGCCACCGGCTGGGTCATCTTCCTTCGGAAGGGCGACGTGCCGGGGTCCCGGAGCATGGATGTCTTCCCGGTGCGGGTCGGTTCGCGGTCGCCGAATTACTCGACGGACAACGAGGCTGCGAAGTTCACGGTGTCGTTCTCGATCACGGAGAAGCCGACCCAGGACGCGGTGATCCCGCCCGCCGCAGCAGCGAAGGCCAGCCCGCAGCCCTCCTGATATTGCCCGGCCAGGTTCTGGTACGCGCAACAGCGCCTCCGCCTCCCCCCTTAACGGCGCTGTTCCGTGCAAACCCGGCCGGGCCCCAGCCCCCTTCCTCACCGTCTACTCCCGGAGTCTTCTGTATGTCCACCGCCGCTCGTTCCGTACCCGCTCCCCCGGCAAACGCCGTTGTCCGTGACGCGCATTGGGAGGCGAAGCTGGCGCGTCTGCGTGCCCGTCAGCTGCCGGAGCAGACGCTTCAGATCTGTGACGACCTGTCCGCTCGGAAGCAGCTGGAACAGGCGAAGCTGGAGGCCGCCCGCTGTCGCATGGCGGACGCGGAGGACCAGCGCACCATCAGCCCCGAGACCGAGCGGGCGGAAGCGGTGCTGGCCTCTGCACAGGCGGAGTTCGATGAGGTGTGTTTGTCCCTGACGTTCAAGGCGCTGCCGCGTCCGGCGCTGGATGGGCTGATCAAGCGGTTCCCGCCGACCGAAGCCCAGGCAGAGGACGGCGATGCGTGGAACCCGGAGACGTTCCCCGCGGCGCTGGTGGCGGCCGCGCACATCGAGCGTGATGACTCTGGTGCCGTGGTGGAGGGGCTGACCGAGGAGGAGGCGCAGGGCCTTCTGGACTCGTGGCCGGTGGCCGAGTCGAATGCGTTGTTCGCGGCTGCCTGGCAGGCGCAGCAGATCGTCCGCACCACGACGGTGGAGCTGGGAAAAGGCTGATCGCCGACACACGGTTGCGGGCTGAGCTGGAGATGTGCGACCGGTGGGGTATCCCGCACTCGCGGTTCCTCGGTGCGGGTGACGGTGCTTGGAGCGAGAGTGACCGGGCCAAGGCCCTGGCGTACGCGGCGTACCGGCGCAGTGTGTGTGAGCAGTGCGGGACCCGGGCTTCGGAGTGGGACGAGGCGCAGGGCGGTGACCGCTATGCATATGTGACGACCACGGTGCGGTGCGTGGGTTGTGAGTTGATCGCGGTTGAGCAGGACCAGGTCCCGGAGGGGCCTGACGGGTATGGGGTGCGCATCGGCCTTGTACCGCGCCTCCGTTAGGGGGTGGTGAGGGGCGCTGCCAGAAGGGGGCGCGGGGAGTAAGGGCACCGCCCGGTGTCGCAGTACACGCTCAGCGTTCAGGCGCGGGCGGACTTCTCCCAGCTGCTCTCCGAGGTCCGGCAGACCTCCCAAGCCCTGCGGGGCCTGGGCCGGGACACGGCTTCTCTTCACCGCCGGCTCTCGCAAGTCGGTGACGGAGGGCGCGGTGCCGCCACTGGGCTGCGCGCGCTGGGCCGCGACGCTGACAGTGCCCGGGGCGGGCTGCGCCGTCTGGGTTCCGACGGGCACGCCTCGACGCAGCAGTTGCGGCACGGTCTGTTCAGCGCACGCCAGGAGCTGCACCACCTGCGGGGCCTGGTCGTTGGTGGCGGCATCGTCGCCGGGCTGGCGGAGATTGCCCGGGAGGGCAACGAGTACCAGCGCGCCATTAACAAGTGGGGTGCGGTCACTGGGGCTTCGGGCCTGGAGATGGTGCAGGCGGGCGCGAAGGCCCGGGAGCTCGGCGCTGATCTGGAGATCCCCGGCACGTCGGCGGCGAAGGCCGCGGACGCGATGCTGGAGCTCGCCAAGGCGGGCCAGACCTCCACGTCGTCGATCGCGAACGCGCGGGCGGCGATGCAGCTTGCCGCCGCCGACAATCTCTCTGCCGCTGACGCTGCCCGGTTTTTGGGCGATGTCATGGACCAGTTCGGCCTGTCGTCGAACAACTCGGGCCGGGCCGCCGACGTCCTCGCAGCCGGTGCGAACGCAGCGTCGGGCGGGCTTCAGGACATCTACTACGCGATGTCGTATACCGGGCCGGTCGCCGCCCAGCTCAATGTGTCTCTGGAGGACACGGCGTCGGCGGTGGCGCTGTTGGCCCGCTCCGGCATCCTCGGCTCGAAAGCAGGAACGTCCCTGCGGGGGATGCTGACCAACCTGGCGAAGCCGACCAAGGCGATGCGCCAGGGCCTGTCGGATCTCGGTATCGAAGCGTGGGACGCCCAGGGCAACTTCAAGGGCCTGCGTACGGTCATCGAGGGCTTCGAGCAGGCCCAGCACCGGATGTCCCAGAAGGACTTCCTCGGTGCCCTCGCGAACGTCGTCGGTAAGCCGGCACTCGCCGGTGCTGCCGCTCTCGCGCATCAAGGTGTCGCGGCGTACGACCAGATGCACACCGCGATCGCCCGCACCGGCGCTGCCGAGGAGATCGCCGCCTCCCAGACCAAGGGTCTGTCGGGCGCGGTCACACAGCTTCGGACTCAGGCGAAGAACACCGGGCAGGTTCTGTATACGGCGGCGGCCCCCGCGATGGAGAAGTTCACGCGGATGCTGACTGCGGGGATGAGCGCCGCGACCCCGTATCTGGCGGGCGCGATCGACTACGTCCACGATCTGTACACGCTGGCCGGGCCGGGCCTCGGGGCTAAGGCCAAGGCCGGGGTGCGGGAGGTGACGGAGGCGTTCAGTGGCCTGGGGGACCCGTTCAAGGACGGGGCCGTGGATGTGGCGGCCGCTGGGCTGAACGTCCTGGCCAACGCGGGCCTCGCCGTGTGGGACGTCTTCCGCAACGTCGTCCAGGCGGCCGCTCCTGTAGTCGGGGCGATCACCGAGATCGGTGATGACTCCGAGGGTGCTGCCAGCGAGCTGGACCTGATTGTCACCGCCCTCAACCTGGCTTCCTCCGCCATCGGCACGGTTTCCAGGGTGTTGGTGCCGGTCGGACACACCGTGGCGTGGCTGGTGCGCGGTTTCACGGCGTTGCCGGGGCCGGTGCAGAGCGCGATCTTCGCGATGCTGCTGGCCCGCAACGTCACCCCTACGTTCCTGCGGCTGGGCAGCGCCGTGTCCGGGCCGGTGACGGGGGCGTTCCGGTCGCTGGGGCAGGAGATGCGGCTACAGCAGGGTCTGGCCGCGGCTCAGGGGCAGTCGATCGGCCGGGTGGGGCAGGCGCTCGCGGTGCTGGAGTCCCGGGTTCCGGTGGTGGGGCGGATGACGGCTGCGTTCCGCTCCGCCGAAGGCCCCGTCAGCGGCGTCGCCCGCGCTATTGGCTCCGGGCTGGGTGGCGCTGCCAGGGGCCTGATGGGTGCGCTGGGTGGCCCGTGGGGGGTGGCGATCGCCGCTGCCGGTGTTGGGCTGTCGCTGCTTGCCTCGCATCAGCAGAAGGCGGCGCAGGCGGCGGCCGAGCACCAGTCGCGGATCAGCAGCCTCACGCATGCGTTGCGCGAGTCCAACGGGCAGATCAACGACAGCGTGCGGGCGGCTGCCGCGCAGGCAGTCCTGGACACGAAGGTCTTCGACGGGAAGAACCGGCTCGTTGATGTGATGGCCAAGGCCGGTGTCACCGCACGGCAGCTGACCGATGCCTACCTCGGTCAGGACGGTGGCCTCAACGCGCTGCAGAACCGGTTGAAGGAGACCGCGGAGGCCAACACCCGGTGGCTGGCGACGTCTGGGGGTGCCGCCAAGACATACAACGAGCAGGGCCTGGCCGCGTCGCGGGCCGCCACCGCAATCGGTTCGGTCAAGGGCGAGATGTCCCAGGCGGTGAAGGACGCCAAGGACCTCGCCGACGCCACCGGGTCCGGCGGCCGGTCAGCAGCTGATGCGGTGGGCCCGTTCGGGAAGTTCTCCGACGCCATGCGCCGTCTGTCCGACACCACGGCGGACGCCGACACCCGGGCCCGCGCCCTGCACGACGCCCTGGATGTTCTGGCGGGCGGGTCAGTGAACCTGTCGGCGGCCGAGGCGCGGCTCAACCGGTCGGTGTCGGACGCCTCCGAGGCACTCAAGGGCGGCATCGACCAAGGGCAGGGCTACGGGAAGACCCTGGTGAACATGGACGGCTCGCTGTCCACGGTCACCCGCAACGGGCAGAAGCTGTACGACGTCCTTCAGGGGCTGTCGACGAACTCGGCGGACGCGGCACTGGCCGCCTACCAGTACGCGGACGCGAACGGGAAGACCGTGCCCGAGGCGTTGCAGGCTGCGCAGGCGCAGATGGCCAAGGCCCGCGAGTCGGCGATCACGACGGCTCAGGGGTACGGGCTGACGGCGGAGGCAGCGGCGAAGCTCGCCGACAACGCCGGGCTGGTGCCCTCGCAGGTGTCGATCCTGCTCCAGACCGCCGGCATGGACAAAGGCGTTGCCGAACTGATCGCGGTGCAGCAGGCGTTGAAGGCCACCCCGGATCAGAAGGCCGTCACGATCTCCACCCTCGACAACGAGGCCCGGGAGAACCTGAAGAGCCTGGGCTTCACGATCACGGACCTGAAGGACCGGCGGGTCCAGGTCACCGCGCCGACGGACATGGCCCGCACCGACTTGGACGCGCTCATCACGAAGATCGCGCAGACGCCGGGTGCCAAGAACGTCACCGTCACGGCGGCCACCGCGTCCACGATCGCCGGGCTGGAGAGCGTCAAGGCGGCCATCGCAAACGTGCCGGGCGGCAAGAGCGTCACGGTGAGCGCACTGACCGCCCAGGCCCGCCAGGCCCTGGAAAGTCTCGGGTTCGCGGTCCGGGAGGTGCCGGGCAGTAAGGACGTGTCGGTGAGCGTGCCGACCGGCACCGCGATCGGCAACGTCGCCGCGATCCAGAGCGCCATCAACAGTCTGACGGGTAAGACCGTCACGATCACGACGGTCCGCAACGAGGTCTACGGCGGTGTGCAGCCAGGCCCGTACCAGGACGGCTACGTCTTCCCGAAGGCCAACGGCGGTATCGTCGCCTTTGCCGACGGCGGAGTACGGGAGAACCACGTCGCGCAGATCGCCCAGCCGGGCGACTGGCGGGTGTGGGCCGAGCCCGAGACCCACGGCGAGGCCTACATCCCCTTCGCGTCCGGCAAGCGCGCACGCTCCAAGCTGATCCTTGACCAGGTGGCGAAGCGATTCGGGGGCAGCGTCACCTACCACGCGTCCGGCGGCATGTCGGACTGGAGCTACCAGCCGCTGGGCGGCTCGGGGTTCTCTATCGGCGATGTGATCTCGAAGTCCCAGAAGAAGGGCGACAAGGAGGTCTTCGACCTGGGGCTGTTCGAGAAGAACCTGCGCGCCTCGGTGTCTGCGGCGCAGTCGTGGCGGGCGAACCTCGCCACCGTGGCGCGGCGGGCGGGTACGGAGGTGGCCAAGGCGCTGGAGGAGATGGGCGCCGACGGTATCGAGCTGACCCGGAAGATGGCCACCGGCTCCGGCCGCTACGTGAACGAGATGGCCGAGCAGCTGAAGAAGCTGCCGTCCACAGCCCGGGCCAGTCTGGGTGACTACACCGGGCAGTTGCAGAACGCGGTCAAGGACGCCACCGGCTTCCAGAACAACCTGGCGCAACTGGCTTCCGACGGGTTCGGGGCGCTCGCCTCTCGCCTCGCCAAGCAGGGTGATGCCGACGCCGAAGCCCTGGCGAAGGAGGCGGTGAAGGACCGGGGCAAGGCGCAGCAGGCGGACCAGGCGGCGCGGGACGCGGACAAGCTGCCGGGTGGTGATCAGCTCACCGATCTGGTGGCGTTGATCGGCGCGCTGGCCTCCGGTCGCGGGATTCACGATGTGGCGGCGGCGACCGGGCTCGGCGAGGACCGGCTGATCGAGATCGCGAACCTCTCGACGAACCAGATCCGTAAGGCCGGGCGGAAGGCAGACCGGTTCTTGTCCGATCTAGTGAAGGCGAACGCCGGGCGGGCGTACGCGGACGGCGGGATGTGGGAGCCCGGCGTGTACGCGTCCAGCTCGGAGAGCGGGCTGATCAAGTTCGCGGAGCGGTCGACTGGTGGCGAGTCGTACATCCCCCACGCGAGCGCCAAGCGCGGCCGCGCCACCAGTGTGCTGGCCGCGACTGCCAGCAAGTTCGGCTACCGGCTGGCTCCCCGCACCCTGGTGGACGCGCGGGCCGGGCGGCCCCAGGTCGTGGTCGTGCAGCAGGCGCCCGCGATCGGCAGCCAGACCATCCATGTCACCCGGGCCGCCGCCACTGCCGACGACATCTCCTCGGCCCTCGCCTACCAGATGCGCCGTGCCCAGCGCGGAGGTGCCCTGCGGTGAGCCTGGAACTCAAGGATTTTCAGCTGGACTTCGGCGGCCTGCTGCTCGGTCACGGTACGCAGGTACCGATCGCGGAGATCGAAGGGCTGGCGCGGCCGGGAGTGCGGGGCGAACTCGTCGAACGCCCGGGAGCGGACGGGGCCTGGGCGAGCCCGGACTGGTACGAGGCTCGCACTCTGCGGATCGACTGCGGCATCAAAACCCCGGGCGACCCGGCGGCCGGACGTCAGATCCTGGCCGCCTTGCAGAAGGTTGCTGATCGTGCCGAGGTGCGCACCGTCGCGGGCGCAACGATGCCGCTGCGGATCAAGTGGCCCGGCTCCCCCACGCGTGTCCTGGGCGTGCGGGTGCGGAAACTCGACTCTTCTTGGAACAAGGCGGCGTTCGGCTGGATCCCCCTGGACATCGAACTGGTCGCCCCCGACCCGCGGTTCTACTCGGACACCGAGCAGCAAACGGAACTACGGCTGGGCTGGTTGAGCGGCGGTGGCTTCACCGCTCCGGTGCAGGCTCCGATCAAGGTCACCAGCGCCAGCCCGAGCGGCCAGCAGCGGCCGGGCTGGGTCACCAACACCGGCACCACCGACGCCTACCCGGTCCTCACCGTGTACGGGCCGGTCGCCAACCCACAGGTGCGGCACGTGGAGACCGCCCGGGCGGTGGATCTCCAGATCACGCTCGGTGCTGGTGAATGGGTGCGCATCGACACCCGGCCCGGGCAACGCACCGTCACCCGCAACAACGGCGGCACCGTGGCCATCACCTCGCCCCTGGAGGACTTCTTGATCCCGCCCGGCCGCAGCGAGATCCGCTGGTCCGGGTCCGACCCCACCGCGACCGCGCGCCTGACAGTGACCTGGCGCGACGCCCACACCGCCCTCTGATCCTCCACCGAAGGAATGTCTGTCCGTGACGCTCGCCCAAGCCCCCCTCCTCGTATCCGGTGCCACCCACAGTGCCCAGACGTTCCGAATGATGATCAAGGATCTGTCGCGCGGATCGGAAGGGGTGACCGAAGCCGCCGACCTTAAGGTCACCCCGTTGCCCGTGCCCGGAGCGGGGGTGCAGATCGCGGACGGGTCGGCGGTCATCCGGGGCCGGGCGAACGCCTGGCAGGGCTCCTACACCGCCTACAACATCGGCACCGCAACCGTGCCGATCGCCCCGACCAGTGCGGGGGCCGGGCGCAGCGACCTGATCGTGCTCCGTGTCCAGGACCCGGAGTTCGAGGGCGGGAAGGACCCGGCCACCGACGCGATCAACACGTTCGACGTCATCCCCAACGTCGGCAAGGCCACCAGCTTGCCCGCCGGGGTGACGGGCATCGCGCTGGCCCGAATCGACATCCCGGCGTCCACCGGCACCATCACCGCAGGGATGATCACCGATCTGCGGCAGGTGGCGCTGCCCCGTCGGGAGCGCACCCAGTACCTGGCCTTCCCTCACGAGCTGACAAAAGCCTGGAAGGACGACGAGCAGTGGCACGACTGGCCCGCCCCGGCCCGCTGGCAGATCCGCGTGCCGGAGTGGGCGACCAGTGTGATCTTCTCCGTCACCGTCGCCGGGCTGCGCCTGGACTACGACAACGTGTACGGCATCGTCCGCCCCCTGTTCGGCAGCGTCGTGGGCCAGGGTGTGGTGGTCAACGACGAGCAGGGCAAGGTGGTGCGCCGCAACACGCTAATCGTGGCCGACACCCTCACCCTGCCGCCCGCCTTTCGCGGCACAAGCCAGCCGCTGTATCTCCAGGCGCGGATGGCCAAGACCGTCAAGGGTGACCTCGGCGTGGACGAAGGCTCGACGATCGTCGCGGATGTCGAGTTCATCGAGGGCCCGGTATGACCTACCGTTACCTCACCCAGCACGCCCTGACCGGCCAATGGCTCTCCACTGATCTGCCGCTGTCCGGGGTCGAGTTCGGCCCCGACCTCAACGGGCCGGGCGCGCTGCGCGGCCACCTGGCACCACGCCTGGCCCACCTGCGCGAAGAGCTCGTTGATCCGGGCACGACGCTCCTGTACGTGGAGCGGGACGGGCTGCTGCGGTGGGGCGGCATCATCTGGCGTGCCGAGCCCGAGGGCAACGAGTTGCCCATCGAGGTGGCGGGCTGGACGTCGTACTTCCAGCACCGCCGTGACCTCGACGGCGAGCTCGGCGGGCGCGGCCCCTACGTGCGGGAGGACCCGTGCCGGATCATCCGGGACGTCGTCGCCTATGCCCAGTCGGTACCCGACGGAGATCTGGGCATTACGGTCGACGCGACGGTATCGGCGGCGAAGGTGGGCACGCCGGCCGAGCCGTGGCATTCGCACTGGTGGGAGCGTCCCGTGCTGGGCGACCAGATCGACGACCTGGTGCGCGGCCCCGACGCCCCCGACTACACGTGCACGGTGTGGTGGGACACCGACCGCCGGCCGGTCCGCCGTATCCAGCTTGGCTACCCGCGGCTGGGCAGGCGGCGCACGGACATCGCCTTCGCCACCGGGATGAACATCATCCGCAGCGTCCCCGTGGCCAAAAGCGGTGACGATGCCGCCCAGGTCGTGATCGCCACCGGAGCGGGAGAAGGGCGCTCGCAACTGCGGGCGGTGGACGCGGTCCGTAACGGCAGGCTCCGCCTGGAGCACGTCCTGGAGCTCCCCGAGGTGCGCAGCACCCAGGTGCTGGCCCAGCGCGCGAAGGCGGAGCGGCTGTGGCGCCAGGCCCCGGGCTCGGTGGAGGAGATCACCGTCCGCGACCACCCGGCTTCCCCCATCGGGTCGTGGCAGATCGGCGATGACGTTCAGGTCAGCGTCCGGGACCAGTGGACGAACTGGTCCGGCTGGTGCCGCATCACCGGCTACACGATCCGCCCCGACACGCCCGAGGGCGAGACCGCCACCCTTCGCCTTGGCCCCGCCGGCTCCTTCCAGTACGGCACCACCGCCACCTGAAACTCCGAAAGAACCATCTGTGTCCACTGATATCGGCAGCCGCCTGGTCCGCCTGGAAAGGCAGCTCGCGGCCGCGATCCGCGCCCCCAAGTTCGCCAACGCCAGCATCGAGAACACCACCATCGAGGTCTACGACGAGACCGGGTCCCTGCGCGCCCTCGTCGGGCAGCAGCCGGACGGGACGAGCGGGGTCACCGCCGTCAACGGCCCTCCCCCGCCAGCCCCGGCCTTGCCCCAGCTCACGCCGGTGCTCGGCGCCATCTCCGTCGGCTGGGACGGCACCTTCCCCACCGCGCAGGCCGCCCCGCTCGACTTCGCGCGTATCGAAGTCCACGCCTCCCCAGCAGCCGCGTTCGAGCCGGGACCGTGCACGCTGCGCGGCAGCCTGGAATCCCCGCAAGGCGGCACCCTCACCATCCCCACCGACACGCCGCTGTACGTACGGCTGGTGGCCCGCAACACCTCCGGCACCGCCTCCGCCCCGTCCCCGGTCGCCGGGCCTGTCGCCCCGGCCCCCGTGGACCAGTCCGTCCTCGACAGTGCCCTGAGCGACGCCACCTCCCAGCGATTCACCGACACCATGCGCGACGCCTCCACCTGGCACGCCGCCAACACAGCCCCCGGCACCTCGTGGACGATCCGCACCCCGGTCCCAGATGCGCCGCAGGGCCCAGATGTGCTGGAGGCGTCCGGGACGGTGCAGCTGTACTCCACCACCCAGATCGCCATCGACCCCGACACCCTGTACCGGATCTCCGTCCGCATCCGCGCCACCAGCCAGGCCCCCGAGGGGCCGACCGAGGTCTACGCGGGCTTGATGGGCTATGCGGCGGACGCCACCACCCTCGTCAACTGCACAGGCGAGCCATCCCCGTTCAACCAGCACTATGCGGCCGCCTACGGGAAGACGCTGCCCGCCTCCGACGGATGGAAGGTGTACACCGGCTACGTCCGTGGACGCGCCGCCGCCGGCGCCGCTGCCCCGCGGGGCTCCTTCCCCGACCCTCGGACCCCCGCCGTCCTCCACGGCGACGTGCGGTTCGCCCGGCCGATGTTCTGGCTCAACTACGGCCGCAGCACGGCCTCCATGATGCAGATCGACACCATGACCGTCGAAGCCGTCCGCACCGGAGTGGTCGGCGCGGGCAACCTCACCACCGGCGCAGTGACCACTCCGGCGATCGCGAACGGCGCCGTCACCGTCGACAAACTACGCGTCGGCGCCACCGGCAACCTCTGCCTCGACCCCTCCTTCGAAATCGGACATGTCACACGACTCATCACCCAGCTCCAGATCCCCTGGGCATCAGTCGAAGCAGGCGGCAACCGCTCCCCCAACGCGCTGCGCATCGACACCGCAGCAGGCGGGGCTTCACGGACCTGGAGCTACGATCCGTTCCCGATGAATCCCGGCGAGCAGTTCTGGCTCGCCACCGACGTCAAGTACTCGCCCGACTGGGCAGGCACGGGCGTGGCCATCGCGCTCGCCTGGCAGGGAGCCGACGGCAAGACGATCAGCCGCAGCAGCATCCCTGCCCCCACCGTCCCGGGCAGCGCGTGGCGGCGGATCTCGGGTAGCGTCCGCGCCCCGGCCAACACCGTCCGGGCGGCCCTCCAGCTCGAAGCCACTGGCGGCACAGCGGGGGCGGTGTGGTTCGACAACGTGGAGTGCCGCGCGGTGCTCTCCTCGGCCACCACCGGGGAACGGGCCGAACTCAGCCCCGACGGCGTCCGTCTCTTCGACCAGGACGGCGAGCAGGTCGTCAGCCTCGTCACGGGCGAGCCCAACTACCTCACCCTCTCCTCCCAGGGACGGGCCGTCGCCTCCATCAGCGAGGAGGGCCGGGCCGGTTTCCAGTCCCTGGCAGTCGCCGAAGACCTCACATGGCGAGGCGACAGTCTCTCCACCCATCTGGACCGGCTGCCGCGCGGCATCCAGGCGATCAACACCCAGCTCACCGCGAACGTCACCTCCGCGATGGGTATCGAGATGGGCTGGGTGGAGCTCGCCTGCACCATCGACACGACGCGCATGTACCGGATCGTCGTCGACACCTACACCGATCCGTCCCTCGACGGGGGCGAAGTGGTGCTGTTTCTTCGCGACGGCGGGACCGGCGAGCCGACCCTTCAGTCCCGCCAGCTCCATAGTCACGTCACCCCGATCAAAGGTGAGGGATGGCACCGGGCCCACCTGGAACTCACCTGCCCGGGAACCTACTTGGGCGATGGCACGCACCGGCTGCTGTCGTCCTTCCTGTGCCGGTGGGCACCTGCCGGGCAGACGGTGCGGCTGTTCGGCTCGGACGGCTACCCGAGCGTGATGTACGTCGAGGACATCGGCCCCGCCCTGCCCTCCACTGGCGGCCTCAACCCTGCCGGCGCCAGCCAGCCCCTGCCCAAGCCCCTACCCACCCGGTACACCAAGACGTACGCGGCCGCCTGGAGCGGCAGCTACGCCAACCGCGGCTCCTACAACTCGTATTACGGCAGCCAGCTCGTCCAGGGCTACTACTCCAGCACCAACGGCACACAGGCCGCCTTGGTCGGCTTCCCCACCGCGCTCGCGAACGACCTCGCGGGCGCGAAGATCGAATCCGTCCAGCTCTACCTGTACTTCGAGCACTGGTACGCCACCTCCGGCGGACGAGCAGTCATCAAAGCCCACGGCCACTCCTCCCGCCCGACATCCTTCTCCTCGGACGGCGCGTCCATGTCCGTGAGCTGGGGCCGCAACGAAGGAAAGTGGATCGACATCTCCTCGATCTTCGACGAGACCCGGTGGCGCGGAATCGCCCTCGACCCAGGCAGTTCGTCGAGCACCTACTACGGACGTGCACGAGGTGTCGGGCAGTCTAATCCGCCGCAGTTGAAGGTGACGTACACGAAATAGCTGCACAACTTTGGGTGGTTGTGTCGCGCGCTCGGGGTCGTCATCAGGACGCTGTGCGGCTTCGGGCTGGATGGTTTGGCGCGACCGCGTGCAGGCGGGCCAGTTGCCCGAGGAGCTGAGCCCGCCACACCTCCGAGCAGTTTCAGCCGTGATCTTGCGCCGCGCAGTCGCGTGCTGTCGCCGGGCAACGAGGTTATGAAGCGGGAGTCGGGCCGGTGCTCGCCGTGTGACCGCACGAGGGACGCGTGGGTGAAATGGCGAACTCGCGTCTATGGCTCGGGAGGTGCGCATGGTGGATTGATTCGAACATGCGCACCAAAATAGGAGGATCAATGAGACGCATACGCACTTTCTCGGCGCTGCGGCACATGGCCGCCGGCGCTGTCCTGGCTGTTCTCACGGGCGTGGGAACAGCATCAGCTTCCAGTTACCGCCGGATCCCAATCCGTCAAAAGCTCCGGTGTCGTATTCGGTGGCCGGTCCGGAGAACACGGCGGCATCCGGGTCGCAACCCGCGTCCGGCCCCAGTCCGTCAGCCGGTACGGGGTACCGGTACGGAAACTACTGGCGCGTCGTCACCCCGGACGTCAGGGCTGTTCCAAAGTCCTTTGATGTTTGTGTAGTTGCTGGTCACGGGGTGATGCCGAGGAGGTCGAGGGGCGGGTGAAGGGTTCGTAGGACAGCTTGCGGAGGGCGGCGGCGATGTTGGTGTGGCCGTGCTCGCGGAGCTTGTTGATCGCGAGGTTGCGCAGGGTGGCCATGTTCTCCGGCCCGTGTCCGGTCCGGACCTGGGAGGCGTCCTCGATGAACGTGACGTCTCTGACGTGGTGGACGGCCTCGATGCCCCACTGTGACCTGGCGAGTCGACCGATGGCCTGGGGTGATGCCTCACGTGGCGTCATATCGGTGATCGCGTAGACGGTCTGCCGGGTGACCTTGCCGGTCTTCAGGTCGGTGCGGTGTCGCGGGATCTTCGCGGCCTGGACCACGTGCGGGAAGTCCAGGTGGAGGCCGGTGACGGTGAGTGTGCGCACCGAGCGGGTCTCGCGTCTCCCGTGTCCGCGCTCGCGGTCATAGCGGCGGGCGGTCACCTCCTTCCACGGGCAGGGCCTTGGCCGCCGTCTGCAGGTTCGGCTGGTTGCCCTTGACGACCAGCAGGTAGTGCGCGCCTTCTTCACCTCCACCAGCCATTTCGCGTGCTCGCGTTGGGTATGCAGGGCGTCCGCGGTCACCACGGTGCCGGTCAGGTCGAGCGGGGCCAGCAGGGCGGCGAACCCGGAGATCTCGTTGGTCTTGCCGGGCACCCGCAGCTGGCTGACGATGCGGCCGGCGCCGATGACGGCGGACAGCAGGTGGGCGGCGGGCGCGGTATCAGTGCGCGAGCCGCGGGCGCTCTTGCCGTCCACCGCAACCGACCCCGCCCCCACGGGAGCCTCGCCGGTCAAGTCGGCCAGGCCGCCCGGGCAGACGGCACAGACAATCCTCCGGATCGTCGACCCGCTCGGCGCGATCCGCACGTTCAGCGAGGCCAGCAGACGCGCACCACACCGGGCCAGGGTCGGCTGCGGGGCGCTGCGGGCCCACTGCCCGATCGCCGTGTACGAGCGCGCGCCCGCCGCCACAGCGGACGCGGTGATCAGCAGCACCGCCAACAACGGGTGACGCACGCCCCGGCGATGGCGCGGGTCCGGCAGCCTGACCAGCCGACGCTCCGTCAACGACAGCCCCGTACACCCCGCCAGCGAAGGCGACTTGACGAGGCAGACGGTGGCAGACTGACGGCACATCGAGGCTCCGGTTCTGGACGACGACTGGCAAGGTCATCC
Source organism: Streptomyces sp. NPDC048696 (assembly GCF_043198895.1). NCBI lineage: Bacteria > Bacillati > Actinomycetota > Actinomycetes > Kitasatosporales > Streptomycetaceae > Streptomyces > Streptomyces sp. NPDC048696. The sequence continues at coordinate 597,231 of NZ_JBICVJ010000002.1, forward strand.
GTCCACAACGGGAGCCTGGATCTGTTCGTAGCAGCCCCCACCGACATCGTCACCACCCCGTGACCAGCACCTTCGCCACCCTCCAAGACTTTGGAACAGCCCTGCCCCACCCCCTCACCGAGAAGACCGCACCCGAGCAACTTGCTCGGGCGGCGCCTGCGGTTGACGGGTTTTCGTGGCTTCCGGCGCCTCTGCCTACAGGGGATTTTCCGTGCCCTCGTCTGCACCTGGGTGTTCTGAGCGCCAAGACGCGGCTTCTGTTGTAACAGTCTCTGGCGGGATGGCGACAGTTAGTGACAATGAGTTGCGGTGGCGGCTGTTTGTCGGCACTGTCGTCTCCGCATGTGGATGTCGTCGGCGTGGGAGCGGTCGTCAGTGCGTCGGTGTCCGGGCTGGTTTCGCGGGTGGGAGAGTCGGGGCTTGGGCGAGGTCGTGTCGGTGAGTTCTCCGGAGTCGGCCGTGCTGGATGTGGTGTTCCTGCACGGTTTGGACGGTGACGCCCGGAAGTCGTGGACACGAAAAGATCCCTCATCGTTCTGGCCTGGATGGCTGGCTGAGGACTTCGCCGGTGTGGCGGTGTGGTCGGTGGACTACGAGGCATGGTCGACGGGATGGCGGGGTCATGCGATGCCGATGCAAGACCGGGCGGTCAACCTGATGGCCCAACTACAGAACCGGGGTATCGGGCGCCGGCCTCTGTGTTTCATTACCCACAGCATGGGCGGGTTGCTGGCCAAGGAGATCCTGCTGCATGCGGCCGATGGCTACACCGACTACGCGGAGTTCGCGAAGGCCGCTCGGGGAGTGGTGTTCCTGGGGACCCCGCACACCGGTTCGAGCCTGACCGCGGTGGTCAACGCACTCGGGGTCGTCTACCGGCCTACCGCTGCGCTGAAAAACCTCCAGCGCAACAGCGCCCACCTAAGGCAACTCAACGACCGTTACCGAGACTGGGCCGCCACGTCGGAGATCCGCAACCTGGTGTTTTTCGAGACATCCCGCACCAAGGGTGTGCGGGTGGTCGACGCTAGCTCGGCTAACCCTGGCCTCGCCGGTATCCGGCCGATCCCCGTGGACGCCGACCACACCACCATCTGCAAACCGGTCGACCGTGACTCCCTGGTGTATGGGCAAGTGAAGCGGTTCATCACTGAGATCGTCCGCCCTCTAGTCGGCCACGCCCCGGTGCCCGACACCGCCGGGACCACGTCACTGGAGTCTGACGGGCGTACCGCGCCCGGTCCAGAGGACTTGGCCGAGGTGGCCATAAATGAGGGTCGGGATCGAAGTCTGGCCTGTGACTTACCAGCAGCAGTTGAGCAATACGAGGCAGCGGTCAGCCTCGCAGTAACAGCCTCAAACAGTCAACTTGAGGTGCGTGCGCGGACGCATGCCGCCCGTGGACTTATCGAGGTGCTCGCGCACTCTCAGGACCGCAACAAGCGCGAGTGGGTGGCGAAACGAGAACGAGTCGACGAACATCTCGTCGTTAGTGAGCAGCTCGGAGCCAACGCGGCTGATCTTGCGGTGGAAAGGGCCCTGGCTTCGAACCTTGACGGCGATCCGGGCAAGACCATCCAATTGGCGCGTCGTGCTCTCGAACTGGCAGGCCAAGAAGGCAACGAGCAGCACAAGGTCACCGCACTGGTTGTCCTTCTGGCTGGTTACCGTGCAGGCGGTGCTCCGCTCCAAGCCGCATACCTCGCCGACGCGGTTGCCGCGGTCATGCAAACGTGTTCGGACAACGACTCTAGAGTCGTGCTGGGTGCGAGCTGGCTACGCACCAAATACGTGACTCGACTTTCGACAGTAGATGATATTGCTGAATTTCGCCAAGTCGTGCTAAAGGCTTTAGAGAATACGACATCGGTCCATCGGATAGGTATGGCCGTCGATGAGGTTACCAACGAGTTCATCCATGAAGGCCTGCTAACGGAAGCCATGAGCCTCGGCGGGCTCCGCTACAAGCTTGCCGAGATCATCGGCTCGCCAACAACTCTCTGCAACCTTGCCCTAATGCTTGCCGAACTCGCTGCGGCTGCGGACGATCCCTTCGCCGCTCATCAGTATCTGGACCTGTCGAATGGGTGGGCCGAGGAAGTCCGTGCCTTGCCTTCCGAACATCCTGAACGCTCAGGATGGGAGACCCTTCGGGCACTGGTCTACCAATCAAGTGGCAACACTCTTCTGCGTCTTGCGAATTCTTCCGGAGGCGACACACCTGCCACCGAGGGGTTACGGAAGGCAGCGTTGATGCTTGAGCACGGGATCAAGTTTGCAACCGAACAGCGACATCGCCTGCAGGGCAACCCAGACGATTACCTCGCGGATATTCGGTGGTCGTTGGGACGAGCGAGATTCGACCTCAACCTGCTGACCGAAGCGACATCCTTGTTCAGGCAGGTGCGGACAGCACCGGCTATGCGCTTTCCACGCTTCGCGGCCGAGGTGGGAATGCCGGCTTGGCTGGGTGAAGCACATAGCCTCCTTCGAGCCGGTCGGAGCGAGGAAGCCAGTCGAACCGTCTGCGAATTACTCGCGGACGGTCGCGCAGCGGGACCGACGAGACAGCAAGCAGAGGACCTGACGGCCTATCTGGAGAATACGGTCCTGCCCAGTGCACGATGGCTGGCATCACCCGCGGCCAAAGAGATCGCGAGCTCTGCGCGGAGCCAGGGGCTCCGCTCGACGGTGGCAGAACAATTTGCACCTCTCGCGGCGTGGTGGCGAGATTGGAAGGGCGACGATGGTGACCGCAGTCCACAATCGGGATTGTTCGACTTCTGGGGTCGCGGTGGTTTTACGCGAGTTGCAGCGGCTCTACGGGCGAAGCCCCATGCCGCGATCGCTGTCGATGCCAGAACCCTGGACGAGATCAGGAACTGGACGCGGGTCCTTTGCCCCCTGTTCGACACCGTCGTTGTCAAGTGGAAAGGCGAGCTAAACGGCGAGATGGTCATGATTCCACAACGCGCCGATTATGGCGGACCTGGTGCGTTCGGCGGGCATGGCTACTACATCGCCATGGGAGGGCTTGTGCTGGGGGAAGATTGGGTGCCCGCCACATCATGGGCGAATCTCGTGCCCCCCGCCGTGAGTCGCCTGCTCGCGACTGAGGCGCTCCCGCTGGTCGCCGCAGGGCGACTCGTGCTCCTTCCTGCTCCGCTAGTGGGATGCACGCAGACCACGGTGGGTTGGACCGATCATCTCCTGCTCGAACTCCTTGGCGGGGTCGTCAACGTTGCCAACGATTCGACGCGAAACTCGCCGGACAGACCCAACGGTCAGCGTGTTCTTGACCTCGTCAGACACTCGCTCCCCTACATGGCAGACATAAGCCTCAAGGACCTGGCCAGCGTGTTAGATGAGACTGACGAATGGGTCAAACCCCTCCGGACTTTGCTGCTACAGTCCCTATCGAGCGATGCCCTGAAAGTAGAGAACTGGCAGGCGATCTCGGTGCTGGAAAATGACTTTTATGAAGCCTGTCAGCAGCTACGCTCAAGACTGGAGGGCGTAGGCAGAACCGGTGGATGGCACATTGCCAACACAACCGCCGCAGTCTCAGCCGTCTCCATCAATGATCAAAATCCTGGGCACGAACCAATCACCGAAATTCTCCGGTCGATCACCCACCAACAGCGTGAGCTGGCACCATGGATCCCCTACTGGCGACTTCAAGACATGGGCGGACATCTTGACTGGAGCCACCCGATCGACAACCCATCCCGAAGTTCTCCGGACCACCGATTTTCGTCCATCAGCCATGCTTGGTTGCGGCCCGGAACTGCGGGGTGGCGTATTCCGACCGTCCGAGATCTCTAGTATCGTGTGATACCGCAGGTGCAGCTGTCGGCTGACCTCCATGCCGAGGCGCTACGTCGACTCCTCGTCTTCCGATAGCTAAGACGATGGGTGTAGCCGCACTCAGCTCGCACGACCCAGCGCCGTAAGGGCGGCACCTGCTGAGAGGTCAGGGCTGATTCATAGTCACGGTGATGTTGCGAAGTCGCAGGTCAGCCGATGCCCAGCAGCTCCAGTGGGTCGGTGAAGGGGCGGTAGGAGACGTCGCGGAGCCCGTCGGGGATGTAGCGGTAGCCGGCCTTGCGGAGCGTGCCGATGGCCAGGTTCCGGAAGGTCGCCATGTTTTCCGGACCGTGTCCGGTGCGGACCCGTGATGTGTCTTCCCCGAAGGTCACATCGCGTACGTAGTGCTCACGGTTCTCGATGGTCCAGTGGTCGCGTACGAGTTGTTCGATCCTTGCCGGTTATGCCTGCTGCGACGTGAGGTCGGTGATGACGTAGACGGTCTCGCGGGAGACCTTGCCGGTCGTCTCCACCCGCCGCCAGCGGTGGATGCGAGCGGCCTGCGCCAGGTGCGGGAAGCCCAGGCCAAAGGCCGGTGACGGTCAGCGCCCGCACAGTTCGTGTCTCGCTGCGGCCGTGGGCCCGGTCCCGGATCCAAGTTCCAGAAATCCTCGTCCGTCATTGCTCGGCTGATCAGGTCTGCAGCGCCGCCAGCCTCTTCTTGGCCTCGGCGAGTTTGGGCCCGTAGGCGGCAGGGTCCGAGGCGCTGAGTGGCGTGTAGAGGTCAATGGCTTCTTGGACGACGGGGATGGCGCGTGGCTTCTGTCCGGTACCGATGAGGAAATCGGAGGTCGGTGAGATGAGCCAGTCGGCAAGTTGAGGGCGGTAGCGGGGCACTCGCGCGGCGAGCGGTCGGAGACTGTCCATCGCTCCCATGGCGAGGTCGATCGACTTGGGCCGGAGTTCGGGCTTGCCCCACAGATGGAGGGCCATGTCGACCGCCGACGCCGAGAACTGGAAGGCAAGCTCATCATCGCGAGGGTTCTCTGCGAGGAGCTTGCGATACAAACCGACGGATTCGTCAGCCATGGCGACGGCTTCATCCCAACGGCCAACGGCCGTAAGGAAGGCCGTCGTCGGCGAGGCCAGCCACTGCGCCAACTGACGCCGGTACGAAGGACTCCGCGCACAAAGCGTCCGCAAATTCTCCATCGCCCTGAGCGAAAGGTCGAGAGCCTTGCCCTGCAGTTCAGGCTTGCCCCACAGATGCAGAGACATATCGACCGCCGACGCCGAGAACTGGAAGGCAAGCTCATCGTCGCCAGGACTCTCCGCGAGAAGCTTACGGTACAAACCGACGGATTCATCGGCCATGGCGACGGCTTCATCCCAACGGCCAACGGCCGTAAGGAAGGCCGTCGTCGGCGAGGCCAGCCACTGCGCCAACTGACGCCGGTAAGCGGGATTGCGTGCAGAAAGAGTCCGCAAGTTCTCCATCGCCCTGAGCGAGAGATCGGTCGCCCTGGTCTGCAGTTCAGGCTTGGCCCACCATTTGCTGGCCACCTCGATGGAGGCCCAGGAGATGCGGTAGGCGAGCTCGTCGTCGCCCGGATTCTCGGCTGCGAGCTTCTGGTAGAGGCCGATCGACTCCTCCCCGAGAGTGACGGCCTCGTCCCAGCGGGCAGCGGCGGCCAGGCAGGCCACGGTGGGTGACACCTCCCACTCCGCCAGCTGGCGCCGGTAGCCGGGGTTGTCGGCCGTCAGCGGGCGCAGCGTCTGGACAGCTTCCAGCGCGACCTGAGTACTGCCTGCCAGATCCCCTCTGACGTAGAGCAGTCCCACGATATTGAAGAACGACTTGATCACTGTGAGTACGTCGGGACCATCCGCATTGGTCGAATAGTGGATGACCGCGCTGCGCGCCGTGGGGGCGACCGTCCCGGGGGCAGAGAGCACGTTGGGACCGGTCCATTTCCCGGACTGTTCCAGCATGCGGAATTCGCAGAGACTCTTGTCTGCACGAGGCACGAACACCGATGCGTAGCCGTGGTCGTATTTCACTGCCGAGACCGGGGCGCCAGGTGCGGCGAATTGGCCGTCGGTGATCCTCGCCGGGGCGGACCAGGGACCGTTGTTCTGCTCCCACGTGACGTAGAGCGCACCGTCGTTGCCGACGACGAACGCATCGAGCTGGTGGAAGTCGTGGGTCAACGACTGATAGGCACTGGCGACGACGGCACCGGGCGGCGCGAACCGCGCCGGGCTGAGGGCGATCGGCTGGGCCCATGCGCTGTTGTTGGCCTCCCACAACACATACAGCACACCGTCACTGCCCACAACGAACACATCGAGCTGGTCATTAGCCTGACGCCCGGTCGCCAAAGCGGCACCCGGCGGGGCAAAGTTCTTCGGCGTGAGCGCGATCGGCTGGGACCAGGCACTGTTATTCGCCTCCCACAACACATACAGCACACCGTCATTACCCACAACGAACACATCGAGCTGGTCATTAGCCTGACGCCCGGTCGCCAAAGCGGCACCCGGCGGGGCAAAGTTCTTCGGCGTGAGCGCGATCGGCT